>NZ_JAKFDS010000001.1:0-4500 GCF_036676055.1 Brevundimonas sp.
CCGGCCCGCCGCTGCGGCGCCGGCCGCGGCTCCGGCCGCCGCTCCGACCGCTCCCGCGGCCAAGCCGGCCGAGAGCAAGGGCTTCCTGGGCGGCCTGCTGGACATGATCTTCGGCAAGCGCTGATCCGGTCCTGAAAACGACGAAGCGCCGGAGGATTGCTCCTCCGGCGCTTTTTCGTGCCCGCGGGCTGGCGGATCAGGCCTCGGGCAGGTCTTCCGCCAGGATGGCCATCTCGAACATGAAGCTGCCGGCTTCGTCCTCGTCCTCGAAGACCACGCCGATGAACTCGTCGCCGACATAGACTTCGGCGGAGTCGCTGGGCTTGCCGCGCGGCTTCAGGATGATGCCGCCCGTGTTGAAAGTGCGCTTCAGGTGCGTCTCGACGCGCTTCATGTCGGCGGTGTTCATGGTCGGCCTCAGGTCTGTCTTGAAGCGGCGGACCCTAGAGAAACGGGCGGGTGAGGGAAACCCTCAGATGACGAAGTCGTAGACGATGTCCGCCAGCGTATGATCCATGGTCCGCGCCGGGGCCGCCCCGGTCGGGCAGTTGACCAGCCGGGCCGGCACGCCGGCGACGGTGCAGCCCGCCGGCACCGGTTTCAGCACCACCGAGCCCGAGGCCACCTTGGCGTAGTCGCCGACCGTGATGTTGCCCAGCACCTTGGCGCCGGCGCCCAGCAGCACGCCCTTGCCGATCTTGGGGTGACGGTCGCCGCGCTCGGCCCCGGTGCCGCCAAGGGTGACGTTGTGCAGCATCGACACCTCGTCGCCGATCACCGCCGTCTCGCCGATGACGATGCCGGTGCCGTGGTCGAGGAACAGGCCGGACCCCAGCTGCGCCGCGGGGTGGATGTCGACCTGGAACAGTTCGGACATACGGCTCTGGAAATGGAAGGCCAGGGCCTCGCGCCCCCGGGTCCACAGCCAGTGGGCCACGCGGTGGCCCTGCAGCGCCTGGAAGCCCTTGAAGTAGAGGAAGGGCTGCAGCAGCGTCTTGATGGCCGGATCGCGCTCGGCCACGGCGCGCAGATCGGCCTCGGCGGCGGCGACCATCGCCGGGTCGGCGGTATAGGCCTCGAGGCAGACTTCGCGCACCGACATGGCCGGGAGTTCGGCGTCGGCCAGCTTGCGGGCGATCTGATAGCTGAGGGCCGCGGCGAGGTCGCCATGCGACAGCACCACCGCATTGATCTGGGACGCCAGCAGCGGCTCGGCGCGGGCGGTGTCCTGGGCGGCGGCGCGCAGCTGGTCCCAGGTGTCGGTCTGGACGGCGACGACTTCGAGCTTGGGCATCCGGGGCTCCTTCGACGCCATCATACGCTGGCCAGCATGGCCTCCGCCAGTTCGGGCGGCAGCTCGCCCTCCCGCGCCATATGGTAGGCCCGCAGGGTCGTCGCCACTGTGAACATGTCCCGCACCGCGCCGCGGCCGATCTCGCGCAGCAGGTCGCCGAAGGGGACGCGGGCGATGCGGATGACCTCGGTCGGGTCCGGGGCCAGCGGGGCCGGCGACAGGTCCCACGCGATCCAGGCCATGGCCCGCTCGTCGGTGACGGAATTGCTCATCTCGGCCTTCAGCGCCTCGCGCCAGATGGCGGCGGAGAGGCCGGCCTCCTCGGCCAGTTCGCGGCGGGCCCCCTCGATCGGGTCCTCGTCGAAGGGCGCGCCGCCCTCCGGCATCTCCCACGACCAGTTCATCAGGGCGAAGCGCTGCTGGCCGACCAGGGTGACGGTCCCGTCGTCGTGGACCGGCAACACCCCGACCGAGAGGTTCTGCGGCCGCATCACCACATAGTCGGCTTCCAGTCCGGTCGGCGCGGTCGCCGGGTGCCGGGTCAGCCGCATCCACGGGCTCTCGAACAGGACGCTCTCGCCGGCGCTGCGCCAAGGCGGCGGCCGGTCGGCGGGGTCGTCCCAGGCGGGCGTGGGACGGTCGGCGTCGAAGGCGTCGCGGGAATCTGTCATCGCCCGCATATGGCGCAGAGCCGCGCGGACGACTAGCTAGGCCGCATGACCGACGCCGATCTGGGCAAGGCCCTCCCCCTCCCGACGCCGTCCGCGGAGCTGCAGGCGCGACTGGCCGTGCGGCGGTCGGCGCCGGCCCAGTCGCTTACCGGGCCCGGGCCCTCGCCCGCGGAGGTCGAACGCATCCTGGAGCTGGGCGCGCGGACGCCGGATCACGGCAAGCTGTTCCCGTGGCGGTTCGTGGTGATGGGGCCGCAGAGCCGCGCCGCGCTGGCCGAGGCGCTGCTTCCGCACGCGGAACGCCAACCCGATCCGGCCAAGGCCCGCCATGTGCTTTCGAAGCTGACGGCCCCGCCGCTGACGATCCTCGTGGTCTCGACGCCGGTCGAGGGCCACAAGGTGCCGGTGTGGGAGCAGCAGCTGTCGGCCGGAGCGGTGTGCATGAACCTTGAGCACGCGGCCGATGCGCTGGGCTATTCGGCCAGCTGGATCACAGACTGGTACAGCTATGACCCACAAGCGATGGAATTGCTTGGCGTTCGGGCGGGAGAGCAGGTGGCCGGCTTCATCCATATCGGCACGCTGGCCGAGGCGCCGCTGGAGCGTCCGCGGCCGGATCTGGCGGCGAAGACCGACTACCGGAGCTGAGCCAGCACCGCCGCGATCGACAGGACGGTGGCGACAGCCAGCCCGAGGGTCACCGCGATCAGGGCGGCGAGCAGGAAGCCTTCGGTGCGGTCGCGGGCGAAGCGCATGAGCGCAGGATGCCGGGATTCGTCCTTACAGGCGACTACCGGGCGGCGACGCCGGCCACGTAGCGCCTGTGCAGCAGGGGCTTGCCCAGCCAGTAGCAGAGCTCGGCGGGGCGCTCGATGTCCCAGACGGCGAGATCGGCGGCCTTGCCGGGCGCGAGGGTCCCGATCTCGTTCCCAAGACCGAGAGCTGTCGCCGCATGGCGTGTGGCCCCCGCCAGCGCCTCCCCGGGGGTCAGGCGGAACTGGACGCAGGCAAGGTTGAGCGCCGCCGTCATCGAGGCGACCGGCGAGGTGCCGGGGTTGCAGTCGGTGGCCACGGCCATGGCCACGCCGTGGCGGCGCAGCAGATCGATGGGCGGCGGCGTGGTCTCGCGCAGCATCAGATAGGCGCCGGGCAGCAGGACGGCGACCACGCCGGCCGCCGCCATTGCGCGGATGCCGGGCTCCGTGGTGTGCTCGATGTGGTCGGCGGACAGGGCCCCGTATTGCGCCGCCAAGGCCGCGCCGCCGCCGTCGGACAACTGATCGGCGTGCAGCTTGACCGGCAGGCCGAGGGCGCGGGCCTTGTCGAACAGGCGGGCGACCTCGTCGGCGGAGAAGGCGATGGGCTCGCAATAGGCGTCAACGGCGTCGACCAGGCCCTCGGCATGGGCCGCCGGCAGGATTTCATCCACAGCCTTGTCCACATAGCGGGCGCGGTCGGCGCGGTGCTCGGGCGGGACGGCGTGGAGGCCGAGGTAGCTGGTGCGGACACGGACGCCCGCCTCGCGGCCGAGGCGCCGGGCGACGCGCAGCATCTTCAACTCGCTGTCGTGGTCGAGGCCGTAGCCCGACTTGATCTCGACGGTGGTGACGCCGGTGGCCGTGAGGCCCGCCAGCCGGGTCAGGGCCGAGGCGTAGAGGGCGTCCTCCGACGCGGCCCGGGTCGCCGTCATGGTGGAGACGATGCCGCCGCCGGCGCGGGCGATCTCCTCATAGGTGGCGCCGCCGAGCCGCTGTTCGAACTCGCCGGAGCGGTCGCCGCCGAACACCAGATGGGTGTGGCAGTCGATCAGGCCGGGCGTGACCCAGCGGCCGTCGAGGCGGTGGGTTTCCACAGACTTGTGCACAGGCAGGTCGGCGCGGGTGCCGGCCCAGACGATGCGGCCGTCGGCGATCAGGAGGGCGCCGTCGTCGATACCGCCGTAGGGCTCCACGCCCTCGACCATGGTCGCGAGGCGGCAGTCCGTAATGAGAAAGTCGGCGCGGATCATCGTGCCTCGAACCCGGCCAGCAGTTCGCAGAACCAGCGGCCGGCCGTCAGCGAGCCGAGGTCGCCGAGCTCCAGCGAAGGATCGTACTCGGTCAGGTCGACGGCCCTGACCTTTGAATGGGCGCCGATGACCCGCGAGGCGTCGAAGAAGTCCTGCGCCGACACCCCGCCCGGGCGGGCGCCGGGCGAGGCCGGCCACTGGCTGCGATCGATGACGTCGATGTCGAAGTCGACGTAGATCACCTCGGCGAGGGCCGCGAGACGGTCGAGTTCCTGGGCGACGACGGCCACGAGGCCCCGTTCGCGGCAGTCTCGAGCGGTGCGGACGGCGATGCCCGCCGCCTTCGCCTTGTCGTGGGCGCGCCGCGTATTGGCGAAGGGCGCGAGGCCGATCTGGCTGACGCGGCGGCCGTCGAGGCCGTCCTCGAGCAGGGCCTGGATCGGATTGCCGTTGGTCAGGCCCTGGTCGGTGTCGCGCAGGTCGAAATGGGCGTCGAGGGTCAGGACGCCGACGCGGTCGAGGCCGAG
>NZ_JAKFDS010000002.1:0-94412 GCF_036676055.1 Brevundimonas sp.
GAGGCGCGCGACAGCGACGCCAATGTCGCGGCCCTGCTGGAGACGGCGCTGGAGCTGGAGGGGCTGTACCGCAACGCCTCGACCCACGCCGCCGGCATCGTCATCGGCGACCGTCCGCTGATCGAACTGGCCCCGCTGTACCAGGACCCGCGCTCGACCATCCCGGCCAGCCAGTTCAACATGAAATGGGTCGAGGCCGCCGGTCTGGTGAAGTTCGACTTCCTCGGCCTCAAGACCCTGACCGTGCTCGACCGCGCCCGCCAGTATCTGGAGCGGCGCGGCGCCGCCCCTGACTGGAACGGCCTGCCGCTCGACGACGCCCGCACCTATGAGCTGATGGCCTCGGGCCAGACCGTCGGGGTGTTCCAGCTGGAATCCCAGGGCATGCGCGACACCCTGCGCAAGATGCGCTGCGGCTCCATCGAGGAGATCACCGCCCTGATCTCACTCTACCGGCCCGGGCCGATGGAGATGATCGACACCTACATCGACCGGAAGTTCGGCCGCCAGGAAGTCGACTACCTCCACCCCTCGCTGAAAGAGGTTCTGACCGAGACCTACGGCGTCATCATCTACCAGGAGCAGGTGATGAAGATCGCCCAGATCCTGGCCGGCTACAGCCTCGGCGAGGCCGACCTTCTCCGCCGGGCCATGGGCAAGAAGAAGAAGGAGGAGATGGATTTCCAGCGGGCGCGCTTCATCAAGGGCGCCTCAGAAAAGGGCGTGCCCGAAGAACAGTCGGGCGGCATTTTCGACCTCGTTGCCAAGTTCGCCGGCTACGGCTTCAACAAATCGCACGCCGCCGCCTACGCCCTGATCTCCTTCCAGACCGGCTGGCTGAAGGCGACCCATCCGGTCGAATTCATGGCCGCGTCCATGAGTCTCGATCTCAGCAATACTGACAAACTCGCGGTTTTCTATCAGGATTGCAGACGCTTCGAGGTGCCGGTGAAGGCTCCCGACGTCAACCGCTCCTCGGCCGACTTCGATGTCGCCTGGGAGGAGGGGGCGGACGGCGAGAAGACCGGCTCCGTCCTCTACGCCCTCGGCGCCATCCGCAACGTCGGTCTGGAGGCCATGAAACACCTCGTCGAGGTGCGCGAGACCGGCGGCCGGTTCACCGACATCTTCGACTTCCTCGAACGGGTCGATCCGAAATTCGTCAACAAGCGCGCGCTCGAGAACCTCGCCCGCGCCGGCGCCTTCGACAGCTTCCACACCAACCGCCGCCAGCTGGTCGAGCAGGCCGACACCCTGATGGCCTATTGCCAGAGCGTGGCCGCCGAACGCGCCTCGTCGCAGGTCTCCCTGTTCGGCGGCGACCAGGTCGGGGCCGGGCGGCCGAGGCTGCGTCCGGTCGAGCCATGGGTCGGTCCGGAGAAGCTGGACCAGGAGCTGGCCGCGGTCGGCTTCTACCTGTCCGGCCACCCGCTGGAGGACATGGCCCCGGCGCTGAAGCGCAAGCGCGTCACCTTCGTGGCCGAGGCCACGGCCCTGGCCGAGAGCGGCCACGAGGCCTTCCTGATGGCCGGCGTCGTCCGCCGCCGCCAGGAGCGTGCCAGCGCGAAGACCGGTGAAAAATTCGCCTTCGTCACCTTTTCTGACCCGACCGGCGAGTTCGAATGCCTGTTCCCGCCGGAACAGCTGCGCAAATGCCGCGAGGTGCTCGAGGTCGGGGCCTCGATCATGGTGCGCGTGCGGGCCAAGTCGTCCGACGGCGAGGTGCGCTTCTTCGGCGACGACGCCAGCAAGCTGGATGCGTTGATCGACGACGGGGCCATGGGCCTGCGTATCCACGTCTCCTCAAAGGCCGCCGATCCCGCCGCCCTCAGGGCCCGCCTCGACCGGGCCCGGGCCGAAGGCAAGGGCGGGGAGGTCTCGCTGGTCGCCTCGCTCGAAGGCCGCCGCGAGGTCGAACTGAAACTGCCGGGCCGCTACCGGTTGGACGGCGCCCTGCGCGGCGCGCTCAAATCGGCGCCCGGGGTGGTGCTGCTGGAGGATGCGTGATGACGGATGTGAAGACCCATACCGGCTCCTGCCACTGCGGCGCGGTGGCCTTTGAGGTCGAGATGAGCCTCGACGGTCTGATCGAGTGCAACTGCTCGCACTGCTACCGGAAAGGCTTCGTCCTCGGTTTCGTTCAGCCCGACGCCTTCCGCCTCAAGGCCGAGGGCGCGCAGACCGAATACCTGTTCAATAACCACAAGATACGGCACCGCTTCTGCGAGACCTGCGGGGTCCAGACCTTCGCCCGCGGCGTCGCCCCCGACGGCTCCGAGATGGTCGCCGTCAACGTCCGCACTCTGACGGACATCGAGCCGTGGAGCTGGACCGCCCGGCGCGTCGACGGCCGCAGCTTCTGACGGTCACTCCGGGCGCGGCCGGAAGGCCTCGCGCGGGGTCCCATCGACGCTCATCAGCCGTTCTGTCGGCAGTTTCAGGACCAGGCCGGAATGCTCCAGCCGATGGTCATAGACGGCGCCCAGCAGTCCGGCCATCGGCCCGCCGGTCACCTCGGCCCCCAAGGCGTCCAGGCCGATCGCGAGACCCTCGCCCATGCTGCCCGTCCAGCGTCCGACCCTGACCATGACCGGGCCATGGTGACGTTTTCCCGCCCGCGGCAGGACCTGCTCGATCCACTGGCGCGGAATGCCCGTCTCCCGCTCCTCCGACGGCAGATTGTGGATCTGGTAGGCGGTCGGCCTGTCGACGAACCAGCCCATGACCGCCCGCGCCACGGTCGTATTGCCGCCGCTGGCCGTGTCGGTCAGGTCAATCACGATCCGCTGCCCGGGCCGTGCGTCCGCCATCGCCGCATCAAACGCCGCGACGCTCGCCCCGTCGCCGAGGGAGTCGTTGAAGCGGATGACCAGGTCGCCGTCCGCCTCGCGCGCCGTTACCGGCGGTCTGGCGCCGCCGCCGTCCGTGTAAAGGTTCGGCAGCGACAGCCGCTGCTCAAGTCCGGCGCTGTCGCGGACGGTCAGGTCCCGGGGCCTGTCCCGCCGGCCAGCGGCGACGACGCGCGCGCCATATCCCGCCCGGTCACCGTCGGGCGTCAGACCGATCTCCGCCCAAAAGGCCGCCACGACTTCGGCCGTCGGCGCACCGCCGACGGCGATCAGCTGGTCGCCGGGCCGGACTCCCGCCCGCGCGGCCGGGGACTCGTCCCGCACCGCCGTGATGCGCCAAACCTCGCCTTCCGGTTCAATCCACAGGTCGCTGTAGCTCGGAACAAGGCTCCAGCTGTTAGCGAAAGAGGCTCCCGTGATCGCGTGGTGATCGGCCAGGGCCGTGATCGCATGCTCGGCGTAGCGCAGCAGGGCGGGTTGATCGTGGACTGCCTCCGCCTCGGCGCGAAGGATCGGACTCATCGGCATCGCATGGCCGGGGAAGCGCTCGGGATAGGCGTACTGGCGGTTGACCAGTTGTTCGATCGACAGAGCGTCCTGTCGGAAGTCTTCGGGCCCCGGGTCGGTCGGTCCCGTCTGCGCGGCGACCGGACTCGTCAGAAGGGCGAGGAGAAGGACAGACAGGGATCGCATGCATGGACCAAGCGTCTTAATGTCCGGCAAAGCTCGTCCGTCACGCTGCGCGCCGCAAGTGAATCCGTCGTCATCGGCGACAGACCCTCAGACTGCGTCGGTCACCGCATAGACCATGATCCCCGTGGCGATCGCCAGGTTCAGACTGTCGGCCCGGCCCCGCATCGGAATCTTGACGTTGACGTCGCAGGCGGCGGCCAGGGTATCCGTCAGTCCGGCTTGCTCGTTTCCCATCAGGATCAGGGCCGGCCGCTGGATATCGGCCTCGCGATAGCCGACCGAGGCGTCAAGCCGCGTCCCGATGACGCTTCCCGGCCAGCTCTGCCGCCACGCCAGGAATTCCGCCGGCGTGGTCCGGGCGATCGCCACGCCGAACACCGAGCCCATGGTCGCCCGGACGGCCTCGACCGAATAGGGATCGACGCAGTCACCGACCAGGATCACCCCGCCGCAGCCCGCGGCATCCGCCGTCCGGATGATGGTCCCCAGGTTGCCCGGATCGCGCACCTGCTCCAGCGCCACCCAGCACGGCGCCGTCTCGGGCCGGACCGCCGACAGGGGCGTATAGACCTGCTCAAAAACCCCCAGCACCGTCTGCGGGTTTTCCCGTCGGCTAATCTTCTCGAGGATGGCGTGGGTGACCGCCACCACCTCGCCGCCCGCCGCCCGCGTCGCCTCCCGCGCCCGATCGAGGATCGGATGCGGCCGCGCGTCCTCCCCGACCAGCAGCAGCTTCGGCGCCCGGTCCTGATCCAGCGCCTCGCCGATGAACTTCAGTCCCTCGGCCAGGAAACGCCCTGTCGCCTCGCGCTCCTTGCGCATGTGCAGCGCCCGCACGGCCTTGACCGTGTCATTGGTCAGGGAGGTGATCAGCCGGTCGCTCACGCCGACCACCGCGCGAAAAAGCTCAGCCCGATGGCCCGCCCGTCCGGTCCGTCCTCGGCCAACGCCAACTCGCCCCAGTCGATGACGCCGCCCCTGTCGTACGTGGCCTCGGCCATCAGGTGCGCCAGCGACAAGCCCGAGATCCGCGCCGCATACGCATTCAGCAGCAGAAAGGACGCGTCCCCTGACAACAGGGCCGCGCAGTCCTTCAGCAGCCCCGGCAGGTCCTCGAACAACCGCCAAACCTCGCCCGTCGGCCCCCGCCCGTATTTCGGCGGGTCGAGGATGATCCCGTCGTATTTCGATCCCCGCCGAACCTCGCGCGCCGCATATTTCCGCGCGTCCTCGACGATCCAGCGGATCGGCCGGTCAGCCATGCCCGAAAGCTCGGCATTCTCGCGCGCCCAGGCCACCGACTTCTTGGAGGCGTCCACGTGAGTAACCTCGGCCCCGGCCGCCGCGCAGGCCAGGCTGGCCACGCCGGTGTATCCGAACAGGTTCAGGATCTTCGGCTGCTTCAGGCGCCGGATTCGCCCGTCCAGCCAGTCCCAGTTGGCCGCCTGCTCGGGGAAGAAGGCCAGATGCCGGAACGGCGTGAACCGGCTGGTGAAGCGCACGTCCCGCCAGGCCAGTGGGAAGGTGTCTATCGGCTTTCCCGCGAACCGCCAGCGCCCGCTCTCGTCCTCGTCGGTCGGGTCGAACACGGCGTCGGCGGAATTGAAGGCGGCCGGATCGCGCGGCGACCAGAAGCACTGCGGCTCGGGCCGCACGACGGTGTAGGGGCCGTAGCGCTCCAGCTTGCGGCCGTCGCCGCTGTCCAGCAGGGCGTAGTCGGCCCATGCGCGGGTGACGAGGGTCTCAGGCGACGGGTTGAGGCGCGGCGGCATGGCCCGCTGATAGGCGGTTCGGCGCCGTCTCGTCCAGCGCGGCGTGGGCCGGGGTCGCCGCCGCCGCTTCGGTGACGGGTGCGTCGCGCCGGTGGCGGGTCTTGTCCCAGGCGAAGGGCTCACGAACCAGCCGCCACCCGGCGTGGAGGGCCGCCAGGCTTTGTAGCGCCCAGTACGCGGGAGCGGTTATCATGTCCGTCACGCCGTAGGGCACGCCTGCGCGCCGCGCCCCAATGGCGCAGGACAGCCACGCCGACGCGGCGCCGAGAACCAGAACGCTCAGGGCCAGCGCCGGGGTCTCCGGCGACAATCCGGCCATCGCGGCCACCAGCACCGTCGCCGCGACCCAGGCGAGCGAGGGCCCGTGCACCGATGCCGAGGCGACGCCCACGCCGACCGTCATCAGCAGGGCGAGTGCGCCTCGCACGCCCAGCCGCCACGGCCGCCGGGTATGAACCCCCCAGGTTTGCATATAGCCTTTCAGCCATCGTGTTCGCTGGGGCAGCCAGTCGGAAATCAGACCCGGCGGGGACTCCCATGTCGGCCGGTTCATGACGCCCAGGCGCCAGCCGCCGGCCCACAGGCGAAAGCCGAGGTCCGCATCCTCGGTGACATTGAAGGCGTCCCAAGCTCCGACTTTGCGCAGCACGTCGACCCGGAAATGATTGCTCGTCCCGCCGAGCGGAAAGGGCAGGCCCAGCCGTGTCATCCCGGGCAGTACGGTCTCGAACAAGCTTGCATACTCGGCGGCGAATTGGCGGTCCAGGAAGGGGGAGGCCTCGTGCCCGGAACGCCCCGGACGAATCCGCAACGGCGCTTGCAGGCAAGCCAGGCGGCCGCTCGCGTCGACGGCGAAGCGCGCGGCGGCCTCGCGCAACTGGAGCGGATCGGGCTCGTCCTCGGCGTCATAGACGGTCAGCAGTTCCCCGGTCACGTGGGGCAGGGCGCAGTTGAGGGCCCGGGGTTTGGTCTGCGGCAGGCCCGGCGGCGCGACGAAGACGTCCAGCCAGTGCGGTCGCGGGGCGGCGAGCGCCGCCGCGATCGTGTGATGGTCGCCGGCCTCGAGGATCAACAGGCCCTGCAGACGGTCAGACGGATAGTCGATCCGCGCCAGACGACCGACCAGTTGCTCCATCACCTCCGCCTCGTCATGGAGGGCGACGAGGATCGTATAGCGGGGCAGGGCGCCGACGAGCGGCTCCGGGCCCCGTGCGGGAGCACTGACCATCACCAGCAGCGCCCGCCACATCGAAACGGCCAGAAAGATCCCCGCGGCGACAGCCACCGCAAGCGGCGTAAGGCTGTCCGGGCGGAACCACAGCAGCAGGCCGGCCGCCGCCACGACGTCGCCAAGGACGAACCACTGGAAGGCGGACAGACCGCGCCACGCGGCGCTGCTCGCGCGTGGTGGTCCTTGGCGCGCTGCCTCGCGCTCGCGATCACGAAGATCGCTGATCCCCGCCCTTCCCATTCAGAATGGTTAACGCGCTGATTCGCGGACGGCAAGCGATTGGCGCATGGCGGAGAATGCCGCTATTCAGGGGCGGCAGTTCGGAGTCTCGCCCTACGTGACCGCCCCCGCCGCCCTCAATCCGCGATCCCGGCGCAAGCCGAAGGGCGAGGGCCACGCCCGTCGCGCCGAGATTCTGGCCGCCGCGGAGCGGATCTTTGTCGAGCACGGCTACGAGGGAGCCACCATCCGCAAGATCGCGGACGAGGTCGGGCTGTCGTCCACGGCGCTCTACATGCATTTCGCGGAGAAGGGCGAGATCCTGCAGGAGATCTGCCGCCAGGCCTTCGCCGCCCTGCTCGATCTGAACACTGCCGTCGTGGCCGAGTCCGCCGCACCCCTGGAACGGGTGCGCCGGATGATGCTGGCCTACATCGACTTCGGCTTCGCCAATCCCAACGCCTATCGTCTGGTCTACATGACCCGTCCGGTTGAGCTGCAGGATGGGCCCCAGTCGGCGGCGCAGGAGCTTGGGGCGGGCCTCTTCCGGTCGTTCGAACAGGTCGTCGAGGACGCCGAGGCGCAGGGCTTGCTGCGTGGGGACGCGCGGACGACCGCCCAGGTCTTGTGGGCCGGTTGCCACGGCGTCGTGTCCCTGGTGATCAGCAAACCCTATTTCGACTGGGTCGATCGCGACGCCCTGGTCACGGCGCTGCTGGACGGGCTGTTCGCGGGTCTGATGAAACCGTGAGACTGGCGACAACGGTGCTGGCGCTGGCCCTGACGATCGCCGGCGGGCCGGCGACCGCAGTCGAGACCCGTCCGCTGCGAGTGATGTCTCTGGACCAGTGCGGCGACCAGTACGCTCTGGCGCTCGCCCCTGATGCGGAGCTGGCCCTGTCCCCGCGCGCCGACGATCCCGATTCCTGGATGCGCGAGGCGGCTGCGGGCCATCGCCGGATTCGGCCGACCCTGGAGGCGGCGATCGGATTCCAGCCCGACGTCGTTCTCCGCTATTGGGGCGGTGACGCTCGCCTCCTGGCGCGGCTGGAGGCGGACGGTGTTCGCATCGTCACGATCGCCGACGCCACGGATTTCGACGGGGTCCGGGAGAATATCCGGACGGCGGCGCGTGCACTTGACGCCGGGGCGTGGGGCGACATGCTGATCGCCCGGATGGATGCCCGACTTCGCGAAGCGGCCCCCGCGCCGGACGCCGTGAAGCGGTCAGCCCTGTATCTGACCGCCGGGGGATTCACGGCGGGCCGCGGCGCCCTGGTGGACGCCATCCTGGCCGCCGCCGGCCTGGCCAATGTTGTCAAGGCTCCCGGGTTCGCCCCGGTCAGCGTCGAGCGCATCGTGATGTGGCGGCCTGCGTGGTTCGTGCTCGGTTTCTTCGACCAGCCCCGGGGCGACTGGCGCGGGCCGGGTCGGCACCCAGCTATAATGAGGGCAGCGCAGGGCCGCATCGCGGCCCGACTGCCGGCCGCCAGCCTGACCTGTCCGGCCTGGTTCGCGGCGGATGCGGCGGTGATGCTGAAAGGGCGGGGATGACCAGCGTCGGTCCCAGGCGGCTGTGCCTTGTTCTGGCGGGGTTGGTCGCTCTGGCGACAGTGGCGGCTGTGCTGCTGGGCGAGACGGCCTTCAGCATCGGCCAGTTGGGGCAGGCGTTGACCGCGCCCACGTCGGGTCCCGCGGAAGTGTTATGGACAGTGCGGGCCCCGCGTGCGGCCACGGCGCTGATGGTCGGAGCGGCTCTGGGCCTGTCGGGCGCCGTGATGCAGGGGCTGCTGCGCAATCCGCTGGCCGATCCGGGCGTGCTGGGCGTGTCGGCGCTGGCGGCGCTGGGTGCGGCGGGCGCGATCGTGCTGGGCTGGGCGGCGTTCCCGGGCGCGGTCGAGATTGCGGCCCTGGTCGGGGCCGGACTGGCCGGCGCTCTGCTGGTGCTGTTCTCGGCCCGGGTTCGCTCGCCCGAAGCCCTGATCCTGTTCGGGGTGGCGGTGTCCAGTTTCGCCGGGGCCGCCACGGCGCTGATCTTCAACCTGTCGCCGTCGCCCATCGCCACAGCCGAGGTCATGAGCTGGCTGCTCGGCTCGGTGCAGAACCGCAGCTGGATCGACGTCGCCTGGGTCACGCCGGCGGTGCTGGCGGCCGCCGCGCTGGCGGCGCTCGCCGCGCCCGGCCTGCGCATGCTCAGCCTCGGCGAGGAAACGGCCCGAACCTCGGGACTGCCCATGGCCCGGCTGAGGCTGCTGGCGCTGCTGGCGGCGGCGCTGGCGACGGGGGCGGCGGTGGCGGTGGCGGGGGTGATTGGCTTCGTCGGCCTGGCCGCGCCGCATCTGGTGCGCGCGGCCGTAAGGGGCGATCCGGCGCGGCTGTTGCTGCCGTCGGCGCTGGCGGGGAGCCTTATGCTGGTCTTGGCGGATTTGCTGGCCCGGCTGACGCCGACGGATCAGGAACTGAAGCTGGGCGTCTTCACGGCCCTGGTCGGAGCGCCGCTGTTCGCCCTGATCGCGTGGCGAGCGGCGCGGGAGTGGCGACTGTGAGCGGGCTGGCGCTTGAGACCGCCACGGCCCGTCTGGGCGGACGGACGGTGCTGGACGGGGTGTCGCTGTCGGTGGGAGCGGGGCAGTTCGTGGCGCTCGTGGGTCCCAATGGCGCGGGCAAGTCGAGTGTGATCCGGGCCCTGGTGGGATTGCTGCCCCTGTCCGGCGGTCGGGCGTTGCTGGGCGGTACGGATGTCGCGGCCCTGTCCCCGCGCGAGCGGGCCGGACGGGCGGCCTATCTGCCGCAGGAGCGGCGCATCGCCTGGAACCTGCCGGCGGTCGAGGTGGCGGCGCTGGGCGCGCCCTTCCTTCAGGCCGGCGAAGCGCTGGAGCGGGCCCGGCGGGCGCTGGCCGAGGTCGAGGCCGCGCATCTGGCCGATCGCGGCGTGGCCGAGATGTCGGGGGGCGAGCGGGCCCGGGTGCTGCTGGCGCGGGCGCTGGCCACGGAGGCGGCGGCCCTGATGGTCGACGAGCCGATCGCCGGGCTTGATCCGGAGGCCCAGCTGATGGTGCTGGAGCGCCTGCGGGCGCGGGCCGATGCGGGACAGGCGGTGTTGGCCAGCCTGCACGACCTGCCGCTGGCGGTCCGGTTCGCGGACCGGGTGATCGTGCTGGATCATGGGCAGGTTGCGGCGGATGGGGCGCCGCTGGAGGCCCTGACCCCGGACATCCTTTCTGCCGTGTTCGGCCTGACGGCCCGCTGGGTGGAGGGCCCCGACGGGCCCCTGTTGTCAGCGGGCCGCCGGGCTCCGTCGCCGGTTCACTCGTAAGGCCGGGGCCCCGCCGGCGCGCCGGCGCGGAGGTCATTCGACAGGGTGAGCGGGGCCGAGCCGCCGTTCAGCCGGGCCTTGTAGACCGACATGTTCTCCATCACCCGCATCATGTAGTTGCGGGTCTCGGTGAAGGGGGCGCACTCGATGAAATCGATCGGGTCGACCTGGCCGCCGCGCGGGTCGCCGCAGCGGGCGATCCACTGCGGGGGCCGCGCCGGACCTGCATTGTAGCCGACTGTCGTCAGCAGCATCGAGCCGCCGAAACGGTTGGTCAGGTCGCCGAGGTGATAGCTGCCCAACGTCATATTGTAGTCCGGATCCCACAGCCGCTCGTCCGAGAAGGGCATGCCCAGCTGGCGGGCCACCATGGCTCCGGTGGAGGGCAGGAACTGCATCATTCCGCGGGCGTCGGCGCCCGAGCGGGCGCGCGGGTCAAAGCTGGATTCCTGACGGGTGATGGCGAGGGTGAAGGCCAGCGGAGCGGCCCCGCCGACCTGCGGCGGGATCCGGACCGGATACTGCCGCTCGGGCATCAGGAAGCCGCGCTGGCTGGCGGCGCGGCCGACCATCATGGCCGTGAAGCCCTCGCCGTAGGCGCGCGAGAGGTCCATCAGCAGGGCGAGTTCGGAGGCCCCAGGCAGGTCGTCGTCGAGCTGGTAGGCGAAGACCCGGAACAGGCTGGCCTCGCCGGTCTCGCCGAGAACGCGCAGGGCGCGGACGACTTCATTGGCCTCGAAGGCGGCGCGTTCGCGGTCGGACGGGGCGGGATCGCCGGGCAGGGTCAGGGTGGTGATCCCGGCCTTCTCGGCGGCGAGCTGGCCGTAGAAGGTCTGGATGTGCTGGGCGCCGTTGCGATAGAATTCGACCGCCGCGGGCGTATTGCCCCGAGCTTCCGCCGCCCGTCCCAGCCAGTACATCGCCCGGCCCTGGGTGATGGGCGTCGATGACGACTGGCGCAGGATCTCGAAGTGACTGGCCGCGCGGGCCGGGTCGTTGAGTTTGGTCAGGGCGACCCAGCCGGCGAAGAATTCGGCGTCGACCTTGCGCTCGCCCGAGGGGAAGCCGTGGCCGGCCATGGCGTCATAGGCGGCCTGCCAGTTGCGGCGCTCGAGGGCGTCGAGGAAATAGTTGCGGCGCTCGCTCCACAGGGTGTTCTGCCCCTCGGTGTGGGACGGCGCCGGGGGCAGGGCGGCCAGCAGGGCGAAGCCCTCGGACTGGCGGCTCTGCGAACGCAGGATGCGCACCCGTTCCAGGGCGACAGCCGGGTCCATCGCCTGTGCCGGGCTCAGGCCGGCCACGACGGCGTCGGGGCTGTAGGCGGTGCGCAGCGCCATCGCCGCCTCGGCCACCGCGCGCCGTTCCGGCGAGACCATCCCGGCCATGGCGCGGGTCGCCGGTCCGTGCGGGCCGAGCAGCAGCATGTTCAGCCGCGCCTCGTGGTCGGCCTGGGTCAGCCAGCCGCCCCAGCGGGTCAGGATGCGGGTCTGCAGCGCCTCGTCGAACGAGCGCGTCCGCCACCAGTCGGTGATCAGGGCGCGGGCCTCGTCGCGGCGACCGCGCTGCTCGAGAGCGTCGGCGAGGGCGACGGCGCCCTGGGCCGTGGTCGGCGGCGTCTGGGCGAACAGGGCGAGGGCGGCGTCCGGACCCGCATAGGCGAGGTCCAGCGCCCGCTCGGCGGCCTCGCGACGGCTGTCGCCCCGGGGCCAGCCGGCGAAGGCGGTCTGGGCGGCCGACAGGTCGCTCCACGACATCTGTTCGGCCGAGGTGTCGAGCAGGGCCCATTCGACCAGCTTGCGGGCGGCGGGATCGCCGATCTGCGAGGCCGTCGAGCGCGCGCCGACGACATCGCGGGCGCGGGCCTGGGCCAGACCCTGGCGGAAGAGGGCGGTGTCCTGATCGTTCAGCAGCCGGGCCTGGGTCCCTTGGGGAGCGACGGCTGAATAGGGCGTCTGTGACGGAACCAGCGTTTCGGGCGCGGGGGCGAGGAGAGCCAGGGCGGCCGCGAGGCTGGTTGCGATCATGCCGTGTCCAATTCCCATTCCGTGAGAGTTGCGGCGACGACGCCGGCAACCTAACCTCCCGCGCTTCGCTTCAGGGCGAACTCGCCCCTTTCCCACGCAGGACCATCGTTTCAATGACCGCCCCTTTGTTCAAGGGCGTGATCACCGCCCTGATCACACCACTTCGTGACGGAAAGGTGGACGAAGCCGCCTTCAGGACGCTGCTGGAACGCCAGATAGCGGCCGGGGTTCACGGCGTCGTTCCGATGGGCACGACCGGCGAGAGCGCGTCCCTGCATCTGGACGAGCACAAGCGGGTCGTCGAGCTGTGTGTCGAGGTCGCCGCCGGGCGCGTCCGGGTCATCGCGGGGGCCGGTTCGTCCGCCACCGACAAGTCGATCGAGCTGGTCCGTCACGCCAAGACCGTCGGGGCCGACGGGGCCCTGGTGGTGACGCCCTATTACAACCGGCCCTCGCAGGCGGGGATGGCGGCCCATTTCGAGGCCATCGCCGAGGCCGTCCAGCTGCCCGTGCTGCTCTACAACGTTCCCGGGCGGACCGGAGTCGACCTCGCCAACGAGACTGTGGCCCGGCTGGCCGCGCATCCGAACATCGTCGGCATCAAGGACGCCACGGGCGATCTGGCCCGGGTCAGCTGGATGCGGGCCAACATTCGCGACCAGCAGTTCGATCTGATCTCGGGCGACGATCCCAGCTATCTCGGCTACCACGCCCAGGGCGGGGTCGGGGTGATCTCGGTGACCTCGAACGTCGCCCCGGAGGCCATGGTGGCGCTGCACGAGGCGGCGGCGGCTGGCGACTACGCGGCGGCCCGCGACTGGCAGGACCGGCTGATCGGCCTGCACAAGGGGCTGTTCCTCGACAACTCGCCCTCGCCGACCAAATACGCCTTGGCCCGCCTCGGCCTGTGCACCGAGGAGGTGCGTCTGCCTCTGGCCCCGACCGCCGACGCCGTGAAGCCGGCCATCGACCGGGCCATGGCCGAGGCGGGGATTTAAACCCGGGTAAAAACAGAAATCACCGTCCGAACCGTCCGATCCGTCCGATCCGTTCGCTTCGGAAGCTGGGCAGCTCGACTGTGACAGAAACCGGCGGAACATGGCCGCAGCATAGCATCGCCCTGCGTCAGAATCGGACGTAGCGCCCGGCGACGGCTTCGCGGCGACGAACGGAGCGTGTAGGAGGGCGGGAATGGCCGCCGAGAAACCCAAGACCAAGATCATCGCCGAGAACCGCCGGGCGAAGTTCGACTATTTCCTCGAGGACTACATCGAGGCCGGGATCCAGCTGCTGGGCACCGAGATCAAGGCGCTGCGCGACGGCCGGGCCAACATCGCCGAGAGCTATGCGGCGGTTGAGGGGCGCGAGATCGTGCTGATCAACGCCGACATCCCGCCCTACAAACAGGCCAACCGCTTCAACCACGAGCCGCGGCGGCCGCGGAAGCTGCTGCTGCACCGCAAGCAGATCGACAAGCTGATCGGGGCGGTCCAGCGCGACGGCCAGACCATCATTCCGGTCCGGCTGTATCTGAACGAGGCGGGCAAGGCGAAGCTGGAGATCGCCCTGGCCAAGGGCAAGAAGCTGCACGACAAGCGCGAGGCCACGGCGCAGCGCGACTGGCAGCGCGACAAGGCGCGGCTGATGAAGGAGCGGGGGTAACCCGCCTTCAGGCCACCGGTTGGGCTTCGAGCACGTCCGGCAACGAGGCCGCCGCCTGTTCGGCGCCCCAGGGGCCCAGCGAGGGTCCGGTCATCTGCTGGATCATCAATCCGAGGATCGCGACCATGGCCGCGATCAGCAGCGCCCAGACCGCCGCCTTCCGTTCCTCGTGGCTGAACGCACCCCGCTCCGTTTCACGCATAACAACCTCCCGATCCCGCCCATTCAACGCAGGTTTGGTGACGCTGTTCCTAAGGAAGAAGGTTACACCCTCAGCCCCGTGATTCGCGTGGCGCGGGAAGCACAGTCGCCTCGCGGGCGACCGGCGTTCGATCAATTTTCGACGAGGGTCCGAGCGCGCCGGAACACCTCCTCGAACATCGACGCGGTGAGCCGTCCGGTGTTCGTGTTGAGGCGCGAGCAATGGTAGCTGTTGAGGAGGACATAGGGCCCGACCGCTGCTTCGGAGCCGTGGCCCGCCGGCATGGCGCTGGCCGGCTTGCCGAGGGTCTTCAGCACATTGCGCCGCGAGACGTCGCCGAGGGTGATGATGACCCTGAGGCGGGGCAGGGCGGCGAGCCGGGCCTGAAGGAACGGCCGGCAGGTCGCCTCCTCGGCCGGCAGGGGCTTGTTGCCCGGCGGGGCGCAGCGGACCGCGTTGGTGATCATGCAGTCGACCAGTTCGAGGTCGTCGTCGCCGTTCGGGTCGTAGCGCCCCCGGGCGAATCCCGTCGTCAGCAGGGTCTCGTAGAGCAGCCAGCCGGCGTGATCGCCGGTGAAGGGCCGGCCGGTGCGATTGGCCCCGGTGCGGCCGGGGGCGAGGCCGGCGACCAGCAGCCGCGCCTCCGGATCGCCGAACGACGGGGCGGCGCCGTTGAACCAGCCGGGGTTCTGGCGGGCGTTCTCCAGCCGGTAGTCGACGAGGCGGGGGCAGAGCGGGCAATCGCGCGGCGCCTCCGGAGGCCAGGCGCTCATTGATCGAACACCCGGCTGTTCGGAGCGGCGGCCGGCGCCCGCGGCCGGGCGATCTCGGGCAACAAGTCGTTCAGCTCCACGAAGACGTCCGCCTGCCGTCTCAGCTCGTCGGCGATCATCGGCGGCTGGCTCTTCAGGGTCGAGACGACGGTGACCCGCACGCCCCGGGCCTGAACCGCCTGGACAAGTCGCCGGAAGTCGCCGTCGCCGCTGAACAACACCATGTGATCGAGGTGCGGGGCCAGCTCCAGCATGTCGACGGCGATCTCGATGTCCATATTACCCTTGGTCCGTGAATGGCCCTGGGCGTCGGTGAAACGCTTGACCGGCTTGGTCACCACGCTGAAGCCGTTGTAGCCCAGCCAGTCGACCAGCGGCTTGATCGGCGAGAATTCCTCGCCCTCAATCACGGCGGTGTAATAATAGGCGCGAACCAGAACGCCTTTCGCGCGATACACTTCCAGCAGTTTGCTGAAGTCGAGGTCGGCGTTCAGCGCCCTGGCCGCGGAATAGAGATTGGCCCCGTCGATGAACAGGGCGATGCGCTCGGTCGGATAAGGCGTCATGGAAATCGATTCCGAAAATATGGACGTCCCGGTCGCCGTCGAAATGGACGACGCCCTCGATCTGGACGAGGCCGTCATCGTCGCGCTGGGCTGCAATGACAAGGGGGCGTGGCGGGATTGCACCGAGGCCCTGGAGGCCGCGCTGGCCCGGTTCCGCGCCGAGGGGATCGATGTGGTGAGGCGCTCGTCGTGGTGGCGCTCGGCCGCCTGGCCCGATCCGGACGATCCGCCCTTCCTCAATGGCGTGGTCATTGTCCGCACCGACCACGATCCGCACGCCCTGATGGCGGCGCTGGGCCGGATCGAGGAGGCCTTCGGCCGTCGGCGCGGCGCCCGGAATGCGCCCCGGACCCTGGACCTCGACCTGATCGCCTACGGACGGCGGAGCGGCGACCTGGACGGGCTGATCCTGCCGCACCCGCGCGCGGCGGAACGGAAGTTCGTCATGGGCCCGCTGGCGGAGATCGCGGCGACATGGGAACATCCCGCCGGCGGCCATGCCGCGGGACTGGCGGAGACGGCCGCGATCGGGCGGGACGCCGCTCCGACGCGCTGATCGCCTCATTCCCGCCCATGCGGCGTTGCACAATGACGTCCAACCCTATATTTTGTGCGGTTCTCCCCCGCGCTCGAGGAATTTCATGGCCCGCGTCACTGTCGAAGACTGCATCGAGAAGGTGCCGAACCGTTTCGGTCTGGTTCTGCTGGCCGGGCACCGCGCCCGTTCCATCGCCAACGGCGCCGCCCTGACGCTCGACCGCGACAACGACAAGAACCCGGTCGTGGCCCTGCGCGAACTGGCGGAAGACACCGTCAGCCCGGACGAGCTGCAGGAAAACATCATCGTCACCCTGCAGCGCGTCGATGAGCGCACCGAAGCCGAGGACGAGGCCGAAGTCGTCGCCCTGCTGGCCGAGCCGCAGCACATGAACATGGCGGAAGCCGAGCTGATCCGCGCGCTGCAAAGCGACCGCGACGGCGGGCAGGAGGAGCGGTACTGAAGGCCGAACCCGCCAACGGTATCACCATCCTGCCGGCGCGGACCTCGCCGCCCGCGCCGCCTCTGAAAGCTGCCAATCTCAACGACCCGGAGGGCGATCGTCCTGCGGCCGACGCACCCGAGCCCTCGAAGGCCCGGGTGCTGCGGCAATTCGAGCTGGTCGAGGCGGTCAGGGCCTATGACCCGACCGCCGACGAGGCCCTGCTGAACCGGGCCTATGTCTATGCGATGAAGATGCATGGCTCGCAGCTGCGGGCCTCGGGCGATCCCTATTTCGCCCATCCGATCCAGGTCGCCGGCATTCTGACCGACTACCGGCTGGACACGGCCACCATCGTCACCGCCCTGCTGCACGACGTGGTCGAGGACACCTCGGCTACCCGCGACGACATCGCGGGCATGTTCGGCGAGGAGATCGCCTCCCTCGTCGAGGGGGTGACCAAGCTGTCGCGGCTGGAGCTGCAGGCCGAGCACACGCGCCAGGCCGAGAACCTGCGCAAATTCATCCTCGCCATCTCGAAGGACGTCCGCGTCCTGCTGGTGAAGCTGGCCGACCGTCTGCACAACATGCGGACGCTGAAACATGTGAAGCCCGAGAAGCGCGAGCGGATCAGCCGCGAGACGCTCGAGGTCTATGCCCCGCTGGGCCGGTCGATCGGCATTCATTCGATCGCTTCCGAGCTGGAAGAGCTGGCCTTCGAGCACCTCAACCCGACCGCCCGCACCGCGATCGAGCGGCGACTGGAGGCGCTGAAGCTCGAGCACGGCCGGGCCATCGACGGCGTCGCCCGCGAGGTCGAGCGGGTGCTGGAGGAGGCGGGGGTCCACGCCCGGGTGTTCGGTCGGCAGAAGACGCCGTACTCGATCTGGCGCAAGCTGCAGCGCAAGTCGGTGGGCTTCTCGTCCCTGTCGGACATCTATGGCTTCCGCGTCATCGTCGAGGCCGAGGACGACTGCTACCGCGCCCTCGGGGTGATCCACCGCGCCTGGCCGATGGTGCCGGAGCGGTTCAAGGACTTCATCTCGACGCCCAAGTCGAACAACTACCGCTCGCTGCACACCACCGTGGTTGGACCGTCGGGGCTGCGCATCGAGATGCAGATCCGGACCGACGCCATGGACCGGGTGGCCGAGGACGGGGTGGCGGCGCACTGGGCCTACAAGAACCACGCCTACGGCTTCGACAAGGAAGCCATGGAGAAGGACGGCGGGCGCGATCCGCTGCAGAACCTGCGGCATCTGGTGCAGGTCATCGAGCATGGCGAGGGCGGCGAGGACTGGGTCGAGCACGCCAAGCTGGAGATGTATCTCGACCAGGTGTTCGTGTTCACGCCCAAGGGCGCGCTGATCACCCTGCCGCGCGGCGGCATGCCGCTGGACTTCGCCTACGCCGTCCACACCGAGGTCGGCGACACGGCCGTCGGGGCCAAGATCAACGGCGAGCTGAAGCCGATGCGGACCCAGCTCCAGAACGGCGACGTGGTCGAGATTATCCGCGGCGCCAAGCGGGAGATCCCGGTCGACTGGCGTTCGCTGACGGTGACCGGCCGGGCCCGCTCGGCTATCCGCCGCCATATCCGCACCTCTGAGCGCGGGGAGTTCCAGAAGCTGGGCCGGGCGACGCTGGAACAGACCCTGACGCGGGCGGGCAAGGCCGACGCCGAACTGACCCTGCGGCCGGCGCTGGAGCAGCTGGGCTTCGCCAACGACGAAGACCTGTATGAGGGCATCGGTCGCGGGCGGGTGTCGGCGGCGAAGATCGGCGAGATACTGTTCCCCGCCCTGAAGGGCCGGCTCAAGGCCGGGCCCGACCGCAAGCGCATCGGCGACGAGCAGGGACGGCTGTTCGTGCGCGGCGGCGGCCTGACGCCCGGCGTCAGCGTCCATTTCGGCCACTGCTGCTCGCCGGTGCCCGGCGACCGCATCGTCGGCATCCTCGAGCCCGAGGCCGGCCTGACCGTGCACACCATCGACTGCCAGCGGCTGGAGGAGTTCGCCGACGACGACTCGGTCTGGCAGGACCTGCAGTGGACGCCGCAGGCGGAGCAGGGGGCTGTCGCCTCGGCCCGCATCCGCGCCACGATCAAGAACGCGCCCGGCGTGCTGGGCCAGGTGGCGACCATCATCGGCGAGGCGGGCGGCAACATCCTGAACCTGGTGATGAGCCACCGGCAGCAGGACTTCTTCGACGTCGACATCGACATGGAGGTCGAGGACGCCAAACACGCCACCGCCATCATGGCCGCCCTGCGCACCAATCCCTCGGTCGACACCGTCGAACGGGCGCGCGGGTGAACGACGTCGGGGACGAGGGCTCCAACGCGGCCCAGTTGGCCTCGCCGTCCTATCGTCTCGCCGCCCTGGACAGCGAATACATCCTCAGCGACTCCATGCGCGGCGTGCGCTTCATGATGGAGTACGACAAGGCCGAGCAGGCCCTGCGCGCCTGGGGCGTGCGCTCGACCATCGTGGTCTTCGGCAGCGCCCGGATCGGCGAGAACGGCGACGGCGAGCACAGACGCTGGTACGCGGAGGCCCGCGCCTTCGGGCGGCTTGCGTCGGAGCGCGGCGGGGCGATGCTGAGCCCGAATGGCCAGCCCCGGGACAATGTCATCGCCACCGGCGGCGGGCCCGGGATCATGGGCGCCGCCAACCGGGGCGCAGCGGACGTCGGTGCGCCGTCGATCGGCTTCAACATCACCCTGCCGCACGAGCAGGCGCCGAACCCGTGGTCGACGCCGGAGCTGACTTTCCGCTTCCACTATTTCGCCATGCGCAAGATGCACCTGGCTATGCGGGCCAATGCGCTGGTGGTGTTTCCCGGCGGCTTCGGCACCTTCGATGAACTGTTCGAAATCCTGACCCTGCGCCAGACCGACAAGTCGCCGCGCATCCCCATCGTCCTGTTCGACGAGACCTACTGGCGTTCGGTGATCAATTTCGACGTGCTGGTGGGACACGGAATGATCCGGGCCGAGGATCTGGAGCTGTTCCACTTCGCCGAGGACGCCGAAGGGGTGTGGGCCGCGCTGCTAGCGGGCGGGCTGAAACCACACGAGAGCATCGAATGACACGGGCGGCGTCTTCTTTCCCGGTTACGGCTGCGCTAGACAGCCCGGCATGACCTCAGACGACGTTCTCGACGAATTCCGCGCCGCCGGCGCCCTGCGCGAAGGCCATTTCGTGCTGTCCTCCGGCCTGCACAGCCCCGTCTTCCTGCAGAAGAACCTCGTGTTCATGGACGCGGCGCGCTGCGCGCGGTTGTGCAAGGCGCTGGCGGAGAAGATCACCGCCGCCGTCGGGCCGGTCGACGTGGCCATTTCGCCCGCCGTCGGCGGCATTATCCCCGGATACGAGACCGCCCGCTGGCTCGGCGTCCCCTCGATGTACGTCGAGCGCGAGGGCGGCGAGTTCAAACTGCGCCGCGGCTTCCACGTCGAACCGGGCCAGAAGGTGGTCATGGTCGAGGACATCGTCACCACAGGCCTGAGCTCGCGCGAATGCATCGCGGCGATCCGCGCCGCGGGCGGCGACGTCGTGGCCGCGGCCTGCATCGTCGACCGCTCCGGCGGGCGGGCCGATGTCGGCGTGCCGCTGGTGGCGCTGGCGACGCTGGACGTGCCCGCGTATCCGGCGGACGCCCTGCCGCCCGAACTGGCGGCCCTGCCGGTCGAGGATCCGGGCAGCCGCCGGCTGGCGAAGTAGGAGAAGGCCATGGTCTCGCCGGTGCGTCTTGGGGTCAATATCGACCATGTCGCCACGGTCCGGAACGCCCGCGGAGGAACCCATCCGGATCCGGCGCGCGCGGCGCGCGAGGCGCTGGCCGCCGGGGCCGACGGCATCACCGCCCACCTGCGCGAGGACCGGCGCCACATCACCGACGCCGACATCGAGGCCCTGAGCGAGCTCTGCGCCGTCGCCGGCCGCCCCCTCAATCTCGAGATGGCGGTCACCGACGAGATGCTGACCATCGCCTTGCGCCATCGTCCGCACGCCGCCTGTCTGGTGCCCGAGCGGCGCGAGGAGGTGACGACCGAGGGCGGTCTCGCCGTGGCGGGGCACGAGGCGCGGATCGCGCCGGTGGCGAAGGCCCTGGCGGAAGCCGGCGTCCGCGTCTCCCTGTTCATCGAGCCGGCGTTGGAGCAGGTCGATGCCGCCCGCGCCGTCGGCGCCCATGTCGTCGAGTTTCACACCGGGCGTTACTGCCATCTGTCGGGAGACGAGCGGGCGGTCGAGTTCGCGCGGCTGCAAGCCGCGGCCAGTCGGGCCGTGGACCTGGGTCTGGAGGTGCACGCCGGCCACGGGCTGGACTACGACACCGCGGCGGACATGCTGGCCATCCCCGAGGTGCGCGAGCTCAATATCGGCCACTTCCTGATCGGCGAGGCCGTTTTTGTCGGTCTGACCGCGGCCATCCACCGGATGCGCGCCGCCATGGACGCCGCCGCGTGATCGTCGGCGTCGGCGCCGACCTGACCGACATTCGCCGCATCCAGGCGTCGCTGGACCGTTATGGCGACCGCTTCAGGCTGCGTTGCTTCACCGAGCTGGAGCGGACCCGCTCGGACCGCAAGCCGGACCCGGCCTGGAGCTACGCCAAGCGGTTTTCGGCCAAGGAGGCCTGCGCCAAGGCGCTGGGCACCGGCATGCGCAGGGACGTTTACTGGCGCGACATGGGGGTGGTGAACCTGCCGTCCGGCCAGCCGACCATGGCCCTGACCGGCCACGCCGCGGAGCACCTCGCGCGGCTGACGCCAGCTGGTCACGAAGCGCGGATACACCTGACCCTCAGCGACGAACACCCCTATGCACTCGCCTTCGTGGTGATCGAAGCCTTGCCGATGGCTTAATCACGTTATACCGGTTTTGCCGCTGAAAGACCGCGAACAGCGGCTGGGGGAACAGGGTCAAGATGAGCGACGAGCACAAGCCGCACGACGACCACGGCCACGACGCCGGGCACGGTCACGACGACCACGCGCCGCCGGTCGGCGATGTCCACGGCCACGAGGCGCATTCCGGGCCTGCCGCAGACGCGCACGGTCATGACGACCACGGCCACCACGCCGATCACGGGCACGACGCCCACGACGTGCACGCCCGTCACGACGAGCCTGCGGCCGACGATCACGCGGATCACGGTCATGCGGCGGACGCCCATGATGCTCATGACCATCACGACGCCCATGTGACCCCGGCCGAGGCGACCGTCGCCGCCGGGGCGGCCGCCGCCGCTTCGAAATCGCCGGTGTGGAGCGACTCCGGCGACGCCCCGTTCGAGGACGTCGACGCCACGCCCGTCTATGCGCGCGGCAAGAAGGACCGCAAGAAGGGCAAGTCGAGCGGCGGCAACGAGACCTTCGAGATCATCAAGACCGTCTTCTTCGCCCTGCTGATCGCCTTCGTGCTGCGGGTGCTGCTGTTCCAGCCCTTCACCATCCCGTCGGCCTCGATGGAGCCCAACCTCTACGAGGGCGACTACATCGTCGTGTCGAAGTGGAGCTACGGCTATTCGAAGCACGCCATCCCGTTCAGCCCGCCGGTGTTCGACGGCCGCGTCTTCGCCCGGGAGCCCGAGCGCGGCGACATCGTCGTGTTCAAACTGCCGCGTGACAACCAAACCGACTACATCAAGCGCCTGATCGGCCTTCCGGGCGACCGCGTGCAGATGATCAACAATGTGCTGCACATCAACGGCCAGCCCGTGCGCGACCTGGTCATCAGCGGCGACGACGCATCGACCATGTTCGGCATGCCCGTGATTACGGCGCGCGAGACCCTGCCGGAAGGCAAGACCTTCACCATTCAGGACTTCGGTCCGGGCAATGTCGCGGACGACACGGACGTGTTCGAGGTGCCGGAGGGCCACTACTTCATGATGGGCGACAACCGCGACAACTCTGTCGACAGCCGGTTTGACCAGAACGCCAACGGCGTCGGCCTGGTGCCGGCCGAAAACCTGATCGGCAAGGCCGAGATCATCCTGTTCTCGTGGAAGCCCGGCGCCTCGCTGTGGAACCCTCTCAGCTGGTCGAAGGTCCGTCCGAGCCGGTTCTTCACCATCCTGAACTGATGGCGGCTGACCGGCGGGCGCAGGCTGTCGCGGCGCTGGCGCGCAAACTCGGCCACGAATTCCGCGATCCATCGCTGCTGGATCAGGCCCTGACCCACGCCAGCGTGGGGGAGGGGGCCGAGCGCGACGCCCGCGGCCGGCCGTTTCTCGACAACCAGCGGATGGAGTTCCTGGGCGACCGGGTTCTCGGTCTGCTGGTCGCCGACCGGCTGATGCGCGACTACCCCGCCGCCGACGAGGGCGAGATGTCTTCGCTGCTGCACGCCCTTGTCGACAAGGCGACCTGCGCCCGCGCGGCTGAATCCCTGGGCGTCGGCGACGCCATGCGGTTGTCGCCCGGCGAGGCCAAACAGGGCGGCCGCCGCCGTGAGGGCATGCTTGGCGACGCCATGGAGGCGATCCTGGCCGCGGCCTGGTTGGACGGCGGCATCGAGGCCGCCGGCGCTGTGTTCGAGCGCGCCTGGGCCGCCGAACTGGCCGCGCCGCCGCGCCGGTCGCTGACCAATCCGAAATCGGCCCTGCAGGAATGGGCGCTGGGGCAGGGAAAACCCCTGCCGACCTACCGGATCGTCGAGCGGACCGGCTCGGATCACGCCCCGACATTCACCGTCGAAGCCAGCGTGGCCGGATATCCGCCCTTGACCGCGCAGGGCCGTTCGCGTCAGGACGCGGAGAAGGCGGCCGCCGTCGGCCTGCTGCAGCGTGAAGGCGTGATTTGACCGAACCCCAAAACCAGCGTGCCGGCTTCGCCGCCATCATCGGCGCGCCCAACGCCGGCAAGTCCACGCTGGTCAATCGCCTGACCGGAACCAAGGTCTCGATCGTCACCCAGAAGGTCCAGACCACCCGCTTCCCCGTGCGCGGCATCGCCATGGAAGGCGACGCCCAGATCGTGCTGGTCGACACCCCCGGCATCTTCACGCCGCGCCGGCGTCTGGATCGGGCCATGGTCGCCTCGGCCTGGGGCGGCGCCGACGACGCCGACGTGGTCGTGCACCTGATCGACGCGGCCTCGCACATCGCCGCCGAGGGCAAGGAAGGCCAGGCCGCCGACCGGCGCTCGGCCGAGGACACAGAGACCATCATCGCCGCCCTCAAGGCCGCCGGGAAACAGGTCATCCTGGCCCTCAACAAGATCGACGGCATGCGCCGCGACACCCTGCTGGCCCTGTCCCAGCGGCTGTTCGAGACCGGCGTCTACTCCGAGGTCTATATGATCTCCGCCCTGAGCGGCGACGGCGTCGACGACCTGAAGCAACGTCTCGCCCGCGCCATGCCGCCGGGACCGTGGCTGTATCCGGAAGACCAGTCCGCCGACGTGCCGATGCGGGTGCTGGCCGCCGAGATCACCCGCGAGAAGGTCTATCTGCGGGTCCACGAGGAATTGCCCTATTCGGCGGCGGTCGAGACCACCGCTTTCGAGGACCGGCCGGACGGCTCGGCCCGGATCGAACAGACCATCTACGTCGAGCGCGAGAGCCAGCGGCCCATCGTCCTCGGCAAGGGCGGCCAGACGCTGAAATGGATCGGCCAGAAAGCGCGCGAGGAACTGGCCGAGCTGCTGGACCGCCCCGTGCACCTGTTCCTGACGGTCAAGGTCGACCCCAAGTGGCAGGACAGCCGCGCCCTCTACGCCCAGTTCGGGCTGGACTACGACGTCTAGGCTCTTGTTCCACGTTCCCAGACACTCGGGCGGTCACCCCCGCCTGGCGATCGCCTTCCTCGCCCTGTTGCTGATCCTCGTCGCCGGCCTGATCGGCTGGACGACGGTCCGGCCGCCGCCCGAGACCCCGGCGGCGGAGGCTCCGCCGCCGCGGCCGCCGCTGGTCGTGGTGCAGGACCTGCCGCAGCTGACCGAACAGCTGGAGCGCTGGGGCGGATCCGGGGCCTTCACCGGCGGGGTGCTGGTGGCGAAGGGCGACCAGGTCCTGTTCCGCCAGGTCTATGGCTATGCCGACCGCAGCCTGGGCAAGCCGCTGGCGCTGGATTCCCGCTTCCGCCTCGCCTCGGTCAGCAAGCAGTTCACGGCCGCCGCCATCCTGCGGCTGCAGGACGAGGGGGTGCTGTCGGTCGACGATCCGCTGTGCCGATGGGTGGAAGCCTGTCCGGAAGCCTGGGCGCCCATCCGGCTGCACCACCTGCTGTCGCACACCTCCGGCATCCCCGATCTGATGGCGCGCCCCGGCTGGGGTCTGCGCCGCGTCACCGCTGCTACGCCGGACGAATTGACAGCTGAATCCATGCAGTACGGCCTGCAGTTTCCGCCGGGCACGAAGATTCGCTACAACAACGCGGCCTATAATCTGCTGGGGCATGTGGTCCAGAAGGCCAGCGGTCTTCCGCTCGGGGACTATCTGCGTGACGCCTTCTTCGCGCCGCTTGGCATGGCCGATACGGGTGTCGAGGACGACGCGTCGGACGTGGTCATGGGCTACGCCAACCTGGGCGGCGGAGGCCCGACCCCGCAGCCGGACCACAACGTCAGCATCATCTTCGCGGCCGGCGCCCTGTATTCGACCCTGGACGACCTGCTGGTATGGAACCGCGCCCTGCACGGCGGCCGGCTGCTGAGCCCGGAAAGCTATGCGCAGATGATCGCCGATCATGCCCCGGCAGACACGCCCGACGAGCGGGGACGGCCCCGCCGCGACTGGGGCTACGGCCTGTTCACCAACAGCCTTGGCCGGCAGGTGCGACCCGACTTCCTCGACCGCCAGATCTACCACACCGGCAGCTGGTCGGGGTTCCGCAACCTGATCACCCACCAGCCGGACGCGGACGTCACGGTGATCGTGCTGTCGAACAATTTCCATCAGCGCGAGGCCGTCTTCCTGCTGTCGCAGCAGGGCATGGCCGAGGCTCTCGGCCGGTCGTTTCCGACCGCGATGAACCGCTAGGCCCGGCCCTCGCCAACAGGGCCCGCGAGCGCCGTGACGGCGCCGGACGTCAGCCGGGATCACTGAGCGGGAAGGAATGATGTTCGTGTGTGACCGTCCAGCGGTCGTTCAGCTTCCGCAATCCGATGGTGAGCCGGAGCCGGTTGTCCGGGTCGTGGCGGAACCCCTCTTCTGTTCCACAACGGAGCAGGGCGTGAGCGAAGGCGACATCGCTTCCGGCCGTGATGTGCAGCGAGTCTATATCGAACACGGCGCCTTGCCTCTGATACTCGAAGAAGGGCGGCCAGGTGTCGCGATAGGCGGCCTTGCCACGGACCTCATTCGGCGGCGGCACGTCGAACATCACGATATCGTCGGCATGGTCGGCGAGAACGGCGTCCATGTCGCCGGCATGAACTGCCCTGGCCCAACGATCGATCAGCGAACGGATCGCCGCTTCGTCATCGGTCATGATCCATCTCCGGCCGCGCCAGAGGCCCGATCCTCCAGCGCCCACCGCTCGCGCCGCGCCAGCTCGGCCTCGCCAGGTTCGATCTCGCCGAACGTGCCTGTCTGCGGGGGCTGATCGGTGCGTTCGTAGGTGTGGGCCACGACCCCCGACCCGGACTGCCGGGTCTTCGTCAGCGTCCAGGCGTGGGGTCGCGAACCGGCATCGAACAGCCGCTTGCCCGAGCCCAGGATCACCGGGAAGGTCAGCAGGGTCAGCTGATCGATCAGGTCGTGGGCCAGCAGGGTGTGGATTACCTCGCTGGAGCCCTGGATCAGCAGGTCGCGGCCTTCGGTCGCCTTCAGGGCTCGCACCGCCTCGGCCAGATCGCCTTCCAGCCTGTGGCTGCGAGCCCAGGTCAGCGGCGTCTCCGGCCCCGCCGCGACGTATTTGTCGATGGCGTTGAAGGTGCGGGCCATCTCGTCGTCCCGGTACGGCCAGTAGGCGGCGAAGATCTCATAGGTCCGGCGGCCCAGCAGCAGGTCATAGTCCTCACCCATGGCCTCCCCCATCAGCCCGCCGGCCTTCTCGTCGAAATAGGGCCACACCCAGCCGCCGAAGGCGAAGCCGCCGGTCGGGTCCTCGGTGGGGCCGCCGGGCGCCTGCATGACGCCGTCCAGGCTGACAAAGGTGGCGGTTCTGATCTTGCGCATGGTCGAGGCTCCGCGTCGGGTGTTCAGAAGAAGCCCGGAGGCGGGGGGCGGGTCTGGTCATCGAGGAACGGCAGGATCATCGCCGCCAGCAGAACCGGATCGCCGAACACCTCGACGTGCGAACTGGCGGGGAGGATGGCCAGCCTCGCCGGCGGGGCCTCGGTCAGGAAGGGCCGGGAGGCGCGGGCCGTGTCGCCGCCGCCGCGCAGCCGGTACAGCTCGACGGCGTGTTCGGGCCGGACGATGTCGTGGTCGCCGACGATGATGAAGGTGGGCGAGGTCAGGGCGCGGATCTGCTCCGTCGGCCAGTCCTGGCCGTGGTCCATGACCTTGATCTTCCCAACCACCGAGGCGAAGGCGTCGGGGTTCGGGGCCAGCCGTTTGAATTCGGCCTCCATCGGCGTGCCGGCGAACACCTCGGGCGTGACGCTATCCATCATCTGGACGAAGCCGGGCAGGTTGCCGGCCTCGTTAAAGCTGGTCGAGGCCAGCACCAGGTGATCGACCCGCTCCGGGTGCCGCAGGGCCAGTTGCAGGGCCGCGGCCGCGCCCATCGAATAGCCCATCACGTCGGCCTTCGGCACGCCGGCGTCGGCCAGCACGGCGGCGGCGTCGTCCGCGAGCGCCTCATAGGTGATCGGACCCGGAAGATCGCCAGTGCGGCCGTGGCCGCGCTGATCGACCACGATCAGGGGGCGGTCGGTGATCAGGTCGGTCAGCGGCTTCATTGCGTCAGAGCTCATGAAGGCGCCGTGCAGCACCAGCAGAGGCGTCTTGCCCGACGCCAGGTCGCCGTGGACAAAATATCGGATCTCGCCGCCGTCGACCGGGGCCGAGTCCATGCGCGGCGAGGCCTGGGCGCTCGCGACGACAGTCGCCGCCCCGCCCGTCTGCGCCGAGACGGGCAGGGCCAACGCCAGTGCGGCGGCGGCGGTCAGCAGGAACAGTCTCATTGGCCCGGATTTCCGTCGGTCGCGGGGATGGTGTTGACCATCCACGGCACGCCGAACTTGTCGACCAGCGCCCCGAAGCCTGGCGACCAGAAGGTCTCCGCGAAGGGCATCACGGCCTTGCCGCCCTCGGACAGGGCGTCGAACCAGCGCTTCGCCTCGGCCGCGTCTTCGGTGTGCAGGGTCACGTCGAAGCCGTTCCTGGGCTTGTCGATCCCGGGGGCCCAGTCGACGTCCATGTCGGCCCCCATGATCGCCTGGTCGCCGACCTGCAGCCAGCAGTGCATCAGCCAGTCCTTGTACCTGGGATCGCTGATCGGCATGTCGGGCGGGGCGTCGCCATAGGGCATGGCGGCGGTGATCTCGCCGCCCAGGACTTTCGCGTAGAATTCGAAGGCTTCGCGGCACTGTCCGCGGAAGCTCAGGCTGGTCACGATCTTCATGGTCTTGCTCCTCGAGCCGGTTGAACCAAACGCGTGACGCCGGGGCGTCTCTACTGATCTGTGTCCGGAGCGGTCTCAGTCCGCCCCGCCTTGCGCCAGGAAGGCCTCCAGCCGTTCGAAGGTGCTGGTCCAGCCGTGCTTGTGGCCGGTCAGGCTCTGTTCCGACTTCAGCCCCTCGTGGGTGAAGTCCATCAGGGCGCCGCCGTCCGGCGCGTCGCTCAGCACCACGGTCACCAGCGTGTCCACCGGCGGCCCGTCCTCGTGCGACTCATCCCATTTGAAGGTGAAGACCAGCCGCTCCTCGGGGACGATCTCGCGGTAGACGCCGCCCTGCCACAGGTCCTGGCCGGTGGCCGGTGAGCGCAGGCAGGCCCGCCATTCCCCTCCGACCCTCAGGTCCTGTGTGGCGCTGACCGCCGGCCATTCGACCGGACCCAGCCACAGCACCATGATCTCCGGATTGGTCCAGGCCCGCCACACCAGGCTTCGCGGCGCATCGAAATGGCGCTGCATCCGCAGGGTGGGCCGACTGGCGACGTTTTCTACCAGGGTCATGGGCAGGCTCTTCAACGGGTCCGGTCGCGGCCGGGGAGGCTCAGTGGGTCTTCAGCAGTTCGGCCAGCTGGTCGGCGCACGTGCCCCAACCTTCATGGAAGCCCATGGCCTCGTGCTGTTTCATCGTCTCGGCGTTCCAGTGGCGCGCCGTGGCGACATAGTCGGTCTTGCCGTCCTCGCGCGGGGTCAGCTCGACCGTGCCGACCATGAAGGGCTGGCCGGCGGGCCGCCAGTCGGGGGTAAGGGCGTCGGTCGTGATCCAGCGGCGGTTCGGGATCGCCTCCAGAAAAATGCCGCTGTTGGGAAAGCGTTCGCCGTCCGGCCCGTGCATGACGAAGTTGAACACGCCGCCGGGGCGTGGATCGAGCTGCACATCCGAGATCGTCCACGGCCTGGGCGCGAACCACTGCTGGAGCAGCTCGGGCGTCATCCAGGCCTTCCAGATCCGTTCCGGCGTGGCGTCGAGGACGCGGCGCAGGGTCAGTACATGCTCGTGCGCCACGCCATCGGTGTGGCAGAGGTTGTCTTCAGTGTCCTTGGCCATCGGGGTCTCCTTTCTGGATTTTCTTTAGGTAGGCGTCGAGGCGGTCGAAGCTGGCGTCCCAGTAGCGGCGGTAGTGCTCCAGCCATTCGGCCACGCCTTTCAGCCCCATCGGTTCGAGGCGGGCGGGGCGCCATTGCGCCTCGCGGCCGCGACTGATCAGGCCGGCCTTCTCCAGCACCTTCAGATGTTTCGATACGGCCGGCAGGCTCATGTCGAACGGCTCGGCCAGGTCGTTGACGCTGGCCTCGCCTTCGCACAACCGCGCCAGGATGGCCCGACGGGTCGGGTCGGCCAGGGCGGCGAACTTGGCGCTGAGGGGATCGGTCTGCATGGCTCCGCTTCTTATCTAACTGTTAGGTTAAATGCACCGCATGGGCCCCCTTGTCAACCGACCGGTTAAGTAACCATCGGAACAGCCGGGCACGGGCGGTGTTGCCTCCCGGAACGGAGAGACGCGATGAAGGCCCTGATCCTCAACTGCACCCTGAAAGCCTCCCCGGAGACTTCAAGCACGGAAGCCCTGGCCCGGGTCGTGATGGCCGAGCTGGAGAGCGGCGGGGTCGCCGTCGAACTGGTTCGTCTGGTCGACCTGAACCTCAAGCCGGGCGTGCGGACCGACGAAGGCGAGGGCGATGACTGGCCTGCCGTGCACGCGAAACTGATGGCCTCCGACATCCTGATCATGGCCACGCCGACCTGGTTGGGACAGATGTCCAGCGTCTGCCTGCGCGCGCTTGAGCGCCTCGACGCACTCTTCTCCGAGACTGACGACAGCGGCCGGCCCGTGGCGTTCGGCAAGGTCGCCGGGGTGGTCGTGACCGGCAACGAGGACGGCGCCCACAACATCGTCGCCACCGTCTGTCAGGGATTGATCGACATGGGCTTCACCATTCCGGGTCAGAGCTGGACCTACTGGCATCTGGGTCCCGGCCCGGGCCCCGATTATGTCGAGACCGACAAGGGTCATGACTATTCCGACCGGGTTGGTCGCAACGCCGCTCGCAATCTGCTCGCCCTGGCGAAGGTGCTCCGGCCGGACACCTACCCGGTTCCCGAGAGCGCGGAATAGCGCGGGCTTCCGCGCGGGGCGCCACTGGGTTAGCTCTGGTCGATCCATCGGAGAGCCCGTCATGCTGGAACTCGTCGCCGCCCTCGCCCTCGCCCTGGCCCCGGTCGAAACCCCCGAGGCGGAGGTCGCCGCCACCATCGACGCCCTGCACGCGGCGGCGTCGCGAGCGGACGGGCCAGCCTATTTCGCCCTGTTCACGCCCGACGCCCGTTTCATCGGCACCGACGCCGCGGAGCGCTGGACGCTGTCGGAGTTTCGCGCCTACGCCGAACCGTATTTCGCCCGCGGCCAGGGCTGGACCTACACCCCGGTCGAACGGACGGTGACCCTGGCCCCCATCGCCTGCCTGTGCATCGCCTGGTTCGACGAGGTCCTCGACAGCGAGTCCTATGGCGTCACCCGCGGCTCGGGCGTGCTGCGCAAGACGCGTACGGGCTGGAAGATCGAGCAGTACGTCCTCAGCTTCGCCGTGCCGAACGACCGCGCGCGCGCCGTGGTGGAGGCGATCAAGCCGACGGAATAGCGGAACGTATGGCCAACTTCCACGCGCCGGGCTAACGGAGACGATGGACTTCACCGACGACGCCTTCGTCCTTTCCGCCCGCGCCCACGGCGACACCGGCGTGGTCGTCGAGCTTCTGACCGGGGAGCACGGCCGCCGCGCGGCCTATGTCGCGGGCGGGGCGTCGCGGCGGATGAAACCCTTCCTGCAGGCCGGAGCCCGTGTGACGGCCGACTATCGGGCCCGCACCTCGGACCATCTCGGCTCGGCTCGACTGGAGCCGGTGGGGGAGGGGCCCAGCGCCCTTTTCGACGACCCGCTGGCCCTGACGGGCCTCGCCGCCGCCGCTTCGGTGGCCCAGGGCGCGCTGCCCGAACGCGAGCCGCACCCCGGCGCCTTCCTCGCCTTCGAGGCCCTGATGGGCGCCTTCGCCCTGCCGGAGGTCTGGCCCGCCATCTTCGTGCGCTTCGAGGCGGGCCTGCTCGAGGATCTGGGCTTCGGCCTCGATCTGTCCCGCTGCGCCGTCACCGGCACCATGGACGACCTCGTCTGGGTCAGCCCCCGCACCGGCCGCGCGGTCGGCCGCGAGGCCGGAGAGCCCTATGCCGACAAGTTGCTGACCCTGCCGCCCTTCATGCTCGGCGCCCAGGCCGGACTGGGGCAGGGGGACGTCGGCGCCGGCCTGGCCCTGACCGGCCACTTCCTCGAACAATTCGTCTTCCACCCACAGAACCGGCCGATCCCGCCGGCGCGGGTCTGGATGATCGACAAGCTGGGCGAGGCGGGTCGGCTCTAGATCGGCGCCCCGGCCGGGAGGTGCGCGGCGGTTCGTGCCGGGTGAATAGTTCCACGGAAATGTGAGTGAACTGTAACGCGGAAGATATGATCTTTCTCGATGGTATAACGGCGAGCGATGTATTGCCGATATATTGCAGTGGTTAAGCATTTTAAACTACAATAGGTATGCTATATACTATGTTGCGCGGTTGACCGGTCTTGCGCGGCGCTATTGGCTCGGGAGCCGGGAGCAAAATCGCTCCTCCCTTTGGAGAGCCTCTCGACCATGATCGTACACAGGAAACTCACCGCCCTGACCGCCGCCGCCCTGGTTGCGGCCTCGCTGCTGGGCTCCGTGCCCGCCGCCGCCCAAGAGGCGGCGCCCGGGGCCATTGACCCGACGGCTCCGCCTTCCGGGGACTTCATGCCGCTGGACGACGACGCCACGACGAACATGCCCATGGATGTCTGCGGGTTCGCCTTGTCGCAGGCCCGGGCGGCATTGGCCCGCTACAGATCGACCGGAAATCGTTACTGGCTGGAGAGCTATACCGACTGGATGAGAATCGCGAACAGGTGCTGATCTATTCGGTTGGAGACCAGTCTGACGGACGCCCTGGCCACCGGCCAGGGCGTCTTCCGCGCGCCGGGCGGGATGAGTCGGGCGCCGAAGGGATGAAGCGTCCCCCGAAATTTAGCCCGAGCGGGACGGTTGCCCGCTAGACTCCGGGGCTCAGATTTCCGATTCGGACCCCATGACCGTTCACACCCCGCCGCCCGAGGGCGGACGCATCATAGACGAGCCGATGAGCGAGGCGCTGTCGCGCCGCTATCTCGCCTATGCGCTGTCGACCATCACCAACCGGGCCCTTCCGGACGTGCGCGACGGCTTCAAGCCTGTGCACCGGCGCATCATGTACGCCATGCACCAGATGCGGCTGAACCCGCAGGCGGCGGCGCGCAAATGCGCCAAGGTCGTCGGGGAGGTCATGGGCGGCTACCATCCGCACGGCGACGCCTCGATCTACGATGCGCTCGTTCGCCTGGCCCAGGACTTCTCACAACGCTATCCGCTGGTCGACGGCCAGGGCAATTTCGGCAACATCGACGGCGATAGCGCCGCGGCCATGCGCTACACCGAGTGCAAGCTGACGCACGCCGCTGTCCTGCTGATGGACGGCATCGACCAGCACGCGGTCGACTTCCGCGCCACCTACGACGACCAGGACGAGGAGCCGGTCGTCCTGCCCGCCGGCTTCCCCAACCTGCTGGCCAACGGCTCGTCGGGCATCGCCGTCGGCATGGCCACCTCGATCCCGCCGCACAATGCGGGCGAGCTGATCGATGCCTGTCACCTGCTGCTGGAGCGTCCCGAGGCGACGACGGAGGAACTGGCCCAGATCGTACCGGGGCCCGACTTCCCGACCGGCGGCGTCGCCGTCGAGGGCCACGCCTCCATCCTCGACGCCTATGAGACCGGCCGCGGCGGCGTGCGCCTGCGCGCGCGCTGGGAGACCGAGGACCTCGGCCGGGGCGTCTGGCGCATCGTCGTCACCGAAATGCCCTACCAGGTGCAGAAGTCGAAGCTGATCGCCGACCTCGCCGACCTGATCGAGCACAAGAAGGCGCCCCTGCTGGGTGACGTCCGCGACGAGTCGGCCGAGGACATCCGGCTGGTGCTGGAGCCGAAGTCCCGCACCATCGAGCCGGAGGTGCTGATGGAGAGCCTGTTCAGGCTCTCCGACCTCGAGGTCCGCTTCCCGATCAACATGAACGTGCTGGACGCCACCGGTACGCCGCGGGTCATGGGGCTGAAGGCCTGTCTGCAGGCTTTCCTGGATCACCGGCGCGAGGTTCTGGTCCGCCGCGCCCAGTGGCGCATCGAGCGGGTCGAGAAGCGGCTGCACCTGCTGGAGGGCCTGAGGATCGTCTTCCTCAATCTCGACGAGGTGATCCGCATCGTCCGCGAGGAGGAACAGCCCAAGGCCGTCCTGATCGCCCGCTTCGGCCTCACCGAGGCCCAGGCCGACTACATCCTCGACACTCGCCTGCGCCAGCTGGCGCGGATCGAGGAGATGGCGATTGAAAATGAATACAAAGCGTTGTCCGACGAACTTGCGGCCCTGCAATCACTGTCGTCCTCGCCGGCGAAGCAGTGGAAGCAGATCGGCAAGGATCTCGAGGCGGTCCGCAAGGCCCTGATCTCGCCCCGCCGGACCACCATCGCCGAGGCCGTCGACAGCGCCGCCATCGCCTCGATCGAGGCCTTCATCCCGCGCGAGGCGATCACTGTCATCCTCTCGGAACGCGGCTGGATCCGCGCCGCCAGGGGCAAGGTCGACGATCCGTCGGAACTCAAGTTCAAGGAGGGCGACAGCCTGGCCTTCCTCGTGCCCGGCTATACGACCGACAAGCTGCTGGTCGCCGCCTCGGACGGGCGCATCTTCACCGTCGGGGCCGACAAGCTGGCCTCGGGCCGCGGCCACGGCGAGCCGTTGCGGCTGATGATCGACCTCGACGAGAAGGCCGACATCGTCAACCTGCTGGCCCACCAGCCGGGCGGCAAGCTGCTGATCGCCTCGAAGGCCGGCTATGGCTTCATCGCTCCGGAGGACGAGCTGCTGGCCCAGAAGCGCGGCGGCAAGCAGGTGCTGAACGGCGAGATGCTGGCGGCCCTGCGGGTGTCCGGGGATCACGTCGCCACGATTGGCGACAACATCAAGACGCTGATCTTCCCGCTCGCGGACCTGCCCGAGATGGGCCGGGGCAAGGGCGTGAAGCTGCAGTCCTACAAACAGGGCGGCCTGGCCGACGTGACCGTGTTCAACGCCGAAACGGGCCCGGACTGGGTCGACGGCGGCGGCCGTCGCCGCAACTGGCCCGACTGGAAGGACTGGCTCGGCAAGCGCGCCGGGGCCGGGCGGCAGGGCCCGCGGGGGCTGAGAAAGTTCCGGTGAAGGGGCTAACGCCGATTTCACTATCCGTCGCCCGACGCCGGCCCCATATTCCCCTGTGGCCGGAGCCCGGCCGGGATTGGAGATCGTCATGCTCACGACCCTGATCGTCATCGGCGTCATCGTCGCCGTCGTCCTTTTCCTCGTCGTCGGAGCCTACAACCGGCTGGTCGCCCTCGATCAGCGCGCCGACCAGTCGTTCGCCGATATCGACGTCCAGCTGAAGCAGCGCCAGGACCTGATCCCCAATCTGGTCGAGACGGTGAAGGGCTACGCCACCCATGAGCGGGCCACGCTCGACTCGGTCATCCAGGCGCGCGCCGCCGCCGCCGGCGCGACCTCGGTCAATGACAAGGTCCAGGCCGAGAACATGCTGACCGGCGCCCTGGGGCGGCTGTTCGCCCTGTCGGAGGCCTATCCGGACCTCAAGGCCAACACCAATTTCCAGCAGCTCTCGGCCGAGCTGTCGGACATCGAGAACAAGCTGGCCGCCGCGCGCCGCTTCTTCAACAATGCTGTCAGCGAGTTCAACGCCGTGCGCCGGCAGTTCCCGACGGTGCTGTTCGCGGCCATGGTGGGCTTCGGCTCGGACAAGCCGTTCTTCGATGTGGGCGAGGCTGATCGCGCCACGATGACCGCCGCCCCGCCGACGGTGAATTTCCAGGCCTGATCCATGGGCGCCGTCGGGCTCCAGACCCACATCTGGGCGAACAACACCCGCTCGATCCTGCTGCTGGCCGGCTTCCCCGTGCTGATGGTCTTCATCCTGTACGGGGTGCAGCTGATCCTGATGGGGCTGGGCTTCCTGCCCGGCACGGGCCGGGGTCTGGGCGACGACATGGCCCTGGCGGCCTCCTGGCTGGGCTGGACCGTGCCGACGGCGTTCGTCATCGCCGCGATCTGGTTCGCCATCGCCTATTTCGGCAATCAGGCGATGATCGACGTCATGACCGGGGCCCGCAAGGTCGAGCGGCGGACCGAACCCCAACTCTATAACCTGCTGGAAAACCTCGCCATCTCGCGCGGCCTTCGCACCCCGACCCTGCGCATCATCGAGAGCGACAGCCTCAACGCCTTCGCCACCGGTCTGCACGAAGGCCGCTACAGCGTCACCGTGACCCGCGGCCTGGTGAACACCCTTAGCCGCGACGAGATCGAGGCGGTGCTCGCCCACGAGCTGACCCACGTCATCAACAAGGACGTGCGGACCATGGTGATCGCCTCGATTTTCGCCGGCATCATCAGCGTCATTGCTGAACTGGTGTTCCGGGGCCTCGTCTATTCCGGTCGCGGCGGCCGGCGCGACAACAAGAACGCTGGCCCGCTCATCCTGATCGGGATCGCCTTCGCGGTGATCGGCTTCGTCCTGGCCTTCGTCATCCGCATGATGCTGTCGCGCACCCGCGAGTTTGTCGCCGACGCCGGCGCCGTCGAGCTGACCAAGAACCCGGACGCCATGATCTCGGCCCTGCGCAAGATCGAAGGCCGTTCCTCGCTCAAGGGGCCGGACGAGGTGCAGCAGCTGTTTCTCGACAACCAGCCCGACGGCGTCGGCCTCGAGGGGCTGTTCGCCAGCCATCCGCCGATCGGCAAGCGCATCGACGCCCTGGTGAAGTTCGGCGGCGGCCGCGATCCGGGGCCCTGGTCGGGCGGGGAGGGGGTCTCGCGTTCCGACGCCTCCGTGCCGATGACCGGCTAGGGCAAGCGCTCCCAGCCCATCCGGGTGAGCTGCTCCAGCGGCCGGAATCCGGCCTTGTAGTCCATCTTCTGCGAGCCCTGGACCCAGTAGCCCAGGTAGACGAATGGCAGGCCGACGGCCGCGGCCTGCCGCACATGATCCAGGATGGCGAACCGCCCAAGGCTGCGCGCCTCCAGCGCCGGATCGTAGAAGCTGTAGACCATCGACAGCCCGTCCGAGAGCAGGTCGGTCAGGCACACGCCGACCAGATCGCCCGGTCCGCCGTCGGGCGAGGGCAGTCGATACTCGATCAGATGCGTCCGGACCGCCGTGTCCTCGACCATGGCCACGTAGTCGATCCAGCCCATGGTGCTCATGCCGCCGCCTGGATGGCGGCCGTTCAGATAGCGCCGCAGCAGGTCGAACTGCTCCACGGTCGCCTCGGCCTCGACCAGGTCTCGGGTCAGATCCTCGTTGCGCCTCAACGTCCTGCGTTCGGACCTGGAGAAGCTGAATTCGGCCACGGGCAACCGGACCGAGACGCAGGCGTCGCAGCCCTCGCAGGCCGGGCGATAGGCGATGTTCTGGCTGCGCCGGAAACCCGCCTGGGTCAGTTCGTCATTGACGTGCGCTCCTTCGCTGAACGGCAGGTTGGCGAACACCTTCCGTTCGGTCTGGCCCGGCAGATAGGGGCACGGAGCCACCGAGGTCATGTAGAAGCGAAGCTGGCGCGTCGGTACGAACTGGGTCACGGGCGGCAGCTCCCCACCCAATTCCGACAACAGTTTGGCGCCCGTCTGGACATCAGCCGATCTGACTCCCGGCCGCGCCGTCAGGCAAGTCCCTTCGGCGCCCGTGTGACCCGAGCGCGATCACAGGCTGGTGTCCGTCGGCAGCACCGGAGCCTCGCGCAGCAGCACGATGGCGATGCGGCGGTTGCCGGCCAGGGTCGGATCGTCGGGATAAAGCGGATCCGATCCGGCCTTGCCGGACACCTGGTAGACCCGGTCGGGATCGACTCCGGCGGCCTGGAGGATCTGCCGTGACGCGTTGGCTCGCGCGGACGACAGGGTCCAGTCGTTCGGACCGCTGGCGCGGCTCGATCCGGGCGCGGCCGAGGTGTGGCCGGTCACCGAGATGCGGTTGGGCAGCTGGTTGATGACCTTCGAGATGGCCCGCAGCAGCAGCTGCGCCCGTGGGTTCGGGCGGGCCGAATTGGTCTCGAACATCGAGCGGCCTTCCTGGTCGACCAGCTGGATGCGCAGTCCCTCCGGGGTCTGGTCGATGATCAGTTGCTTGGACAGTTCCGCCAGCTCCGGCATCGACTGCATGGCCTGGCGCAGGGATTCGGCCGCCGACGAGAACTCGGCCGCCTCGCGGCGGGCGATCTCGTCGCGCAGGGCCGCCTCGCTGGCGGCGGCGAGGCTCTGGCTCTGGCCGGCCTCCTGCGGCGCGTCCGGCGGGGCTTCCGGAGCCAGCTGGCTGATGATCGACTGGGACCCGGACCCCTTGGCGCCGTCGTCGCCCAGCGAGGTGCCGCCGAGGATGCCGCCGGACCCGGAACTGGTCGCGGACACGCTGGCCGGAGCGAAATATTCGGCGATGCCGCGCTTCTGCTCCGGATCGGTCGTGTTGATCAGCCACATCAGCAGGAAGAAGGCCATCATCGCGGTCACGAAGTCCGCATAGGCCACCTTCCAGGCGCCGCCGTGGTGGCCGTGACCGGCGACCTTCTTGACCTTCTTGATGAGGATCGGACGATCGCTCATGGACATGGGCGGGACTCGCGAAACAGCTGGTTGCTCCCAGAGTCGGCAGTCGGCGTTAAGAACCCGTTTGCGATACGCGTTCGCCACGTTCGGCCGGCCGTCAAGAATCTGAACTTGCCGCCGCGCGGGGCCTCGCCTAGTCGTTCCGGGTGATCCCTTCAGCGACCCCTGACGCGTTCGATGTCGCCGCCTACCGGCAGGCCTTGGGCGGCTTCGCCACCGGCGTCTGCGTGGTCACGGCCCAGACTGACGAAGGGCCGTTCGGCATCACCGTCAACTCCTTCACCTCAGTCTCGCTGCGCCCGCCGTTGATCCTGTGGTGCCTCGACCGGGCCTCCTGGCGCCACGACGCCTTCGCCACCGCCGAACGGTTCGCCGTCCATGTCCTCCCGGTCGAGGATCGCGAGCTGTCCGACCGCTTCGCCTGGGGCGTCTGCCAGCTGTCCTCCGACGAGTTCGACAGCTCCAGTCCTGAGCCTCCGCGGCTGAAGAACGCCCTGACGCGGCTGGACTGCGTCGCCCGCGACCGGATCATCATGGGCGACCATCTGACCATCGTCGGCGAGGTCAAGGGGTTCGAGACCCGGCCCGGCGACGCCCTGACCTACTACCGCGGCCGCTACGGCGCCGCGATCGAACCGACGAGCTGAGGCGCAACATGAAAATCGGATTCGCGGGGCTGGGCGTGATGGGCGGGCCCATGGCGCGCCATCTGGTCGAGGGCGGCCACGAGGTCTCCGGCTACAACCGCTCGCCCGGCAAGGCGCAGGCCTGGGCGCAGGCCACGGGCGGTCGGTTCGCCGCGACGGTCGGGGACGCGGCCGCGGGCGCGGAGCTCTTCGTCCTGTGCGTCGGCAATGACGACGACGTGCGGGCGGTCGTCGCCGCGGCCCTGCCGGCGCTGGGCCCCGGCGCCGTCATCGTCGATCACACCACCACTTCGGCCCGTGTGGCCCGCGAGATGGCGGAGCTGGCCGCGGGGCAGGGGGCCTGTTTCATCGATGCGCCGGTCTCCGGAGGCCAGGCGGGGGCCGAGAACGGCCAGCTCAGCGTCATGGCCGGGGGCGACGCGGCGGCGCTGGCGCGGGTCGAGCCGATCCTCATGTGTTACGCGAAGGCCGTGAAGCTGATGGGCCCGTCCGGCGCCGGCCAGTTGACCAAGATGGTCAACCAGATCGCCATCGCCGGCGTGGTCCAGGGCCTCGCCGAAGCCGTTCATTTCGCCCAGACCGCCGGTCTGGACACCGATGCGGTCTATGAGGCGATCTCGAAGGGGGCGGCCCAGTCCTGGCAGATGGACAACCGCTGGAAGACTGCGGCGGCTGGCCAGTTCGACTTCGGCTTCGCCGTCGACTGGATGCGCAAGGATCTGGGGCTGGTGCTCGACGAGGCCCGCGCCAACGGCGCCCACCTGGCGCTCACGGCCTTGGTCGACCAGTTCTATTCCGAAGTGCAGTCCATGGGCGGATCGCGCTGGGACACCTCCAGTCTTGCGGCGCGGCTTCAGCGGCCCCGACCGAAGGGCTGACAATGCGGCATTTCAAGTGGCAAGCCGAGATCGCTGTCCCCAATGCGGCCGTGAACGGCTACATGCGGCACTGCGCAGGTATCGACATCAGTGTTTGGGAGCAGGTCGAAGACGGCCCTTCCAGTTACCATTGGGCCTCCCCGCATCTGGAATCGCTGGAGGTTGTCCGGCACGTCGAGGATCGGGCCAGTGCGCTTTTGGCCCTGTGGCACGGAGCAATGATCGCCGGGTACGGACCCGATTTTCCCTCGGTGAGTCCCGGTGCGCTTTCCGGCAGCGGGGGGCGGACTGCGCATTTCAGTGGAGACTGGCGCGTCAGTCCTTTCGATGGCGCGGTCCTGCGTTCGCCGCTTCGTAAATCGCAGGCGGACATGCTGTCCGGGTCGCTTGTGGACTCCGCGATATTTCTGGCCCGGAACGACGAAGCTTTGCAGCATCGGTTGCAGTCGCTCGGTCGACACGGTCCGACCGGCGCGGAACTCTACAAGCTCTGCGAGTTTATGAAGGCGCAGCTTGGCTGGGGGCCTGACGCCGTCGATCGTGAAGGGCAAGCTCCTTCGGGCGGGTTTACGGAGCGCTTCAGGGGCACCATCAACAATCCGGCGCTCACCAGCATCGACGGCCGGCATGGCGGCGCGGGAAACACGAAGCCGATGAAGCGGTCACCTGTTTTCGCTGAAGATGCAGCGCCTGTGATAGTGCTCGCCTTCGCGCAGGCGATCATTGAGCTGGGCAAGCGGAGATCCGCCGAGGTGTCCGATCTCTGATTCGGATTTCACATAATATATCTTAGGCGCATTTCTGATGCGCCGTCGGGGCCTCGCCATCCGGCTCTCCTCGCGCTACGGATTCCCGCGGACAAGGAGCGATCATGGCGGGCCTCAAGGACAAGCGCGGCTTCATCGACAAGGACCGTCTCGATCTGTCGGAGCGTCAGGCCGTCGAATACTGGATGAAGCGCTGGGGCGTCACTCGCGACCAGATCACCGCCGCCCACCGCAAGGCCGGCCGGATGGTCAAGGACATCGCCGCCGAACTGGGCAAGAAGCGCTAGGCCACCACGCCGAACACGCGCCCGATGCCGGCGGTGACCGCCAAGGCGACGGCGCCCCAGAACACCACCCGCATCACCGGCCGCAGCATCGCCGCGCCGCCGGCGCCGGCGCCGAGCGCCCCCAGGACCGCCAGGAAGAACAGCGACAGAACGCTGACCGCCGGCACGATCCAGGCCGTCGGCGACAGCGCCACGGCCGCCAGCGGCGCCGCGGCGCCGATGGCGAAGGTCAGGGCCGAGGTCCAGGCGGCCTGCAGCGGCCGGGCCGTGGTGATCTCGGAGATATTCAGCTCGTCCCGCGCATGGGCCCCCAAGGCGTCGGCCGCCATCAGCTGGGTGGCGACCTGGTCCGCCAGATCCGGAGTCAGGCCGCGTCCCACGTAAATGTCGGCCAGTTCCCGGTGTTCGGCTTCCGGCGCCGAGGCCAGTTCGGCCCGCTCCCGGGCCAGGTCGGCGTTCTCGGTGTCCGACTGGGAGCTGACCGAGACATATTCCCCGGCCGCCATCGACAGCGCCCCGGCGACCAGTCCGGCGACGCCCGCCACCAGGATGGCCGACTTGGACGAACCGGCGGCTGCGACGCCGACGATCAGACTGGCGGTCGAGACGATCCCGTCATTGGCCCCCAGCACGGCGGCCCGCATCCAGCCGACGCGGGAGATCAGATGGGTTTCGCGATGGCTTCTCATGCGGGCAGTGAGCGCGACGTTCGACGCCGGCGCAAGCCCTGACGTGACGCCCTACAGGTGCAGCACCCGTTGATAGGCGTCCAGGGACGCCTCGTGCATGGCTTCGGACATGGTCGGGTGCGGATAGACGATGCCGTGCATCTCCTCCTCCGTCGCCTCCATGGCGATGGCGGTGACATAGCCCTGGATCATCTCGGTGACCTCGGCGCCGATCATGTGGGCCCCGATGAGTGCGCCGGTCTTCGCGTCGAAGATGGTCTTGACGAAGCCCTCGATCTCGCCGGCCGCCACGGCCTTGCCGTTCACCCGGAACGGGAAGCGGCCGACCTTGACCTCGCGTTTGGCCTCGCGGGCCCCCTGCTCCGTGATCCCGACCGAAGCGACCTGCGGCTGGGCGTAGGTGCAGCCGGCGATCGGCGAATGGATGTTCGGTGTCTTGAAGCCGGCGATGTGCTCCGCCGCGTGGATGCCCTCATGAGAGGCCTTGTGCGCCAGCCACGGCGCACCGGCGCAGTCGCCGATGGCGTACAGGCCCTTGACGTTCGTCTGGCAGTGGCCGTCGATGGTGATGTGGCCGCGGTCCATGTTGACGCCCAGCGCCTCCAGGCCGATGCCGTCGGTGTTGGCGGTGATGCCGACCGCCGAGATGCAGACCTCGGCCTCCAGGGTCTCGGCCTTGCCGTCGGCCTCGATGGCGACCTGGACCCCCTTCCCGCCCTTGGAGACCTTGGTGACCTTGCAGCCGGTGCGGAACTTCATCCCGCGCTTCTCGAAGGCCTTCTGCGCCGCCTTCGAGATTTCCTCGTCCTCGACCGGCATGATCCGGTCGACCGCTTCCACGATCGTAACGTCCACGCCCAAGGCCCTGTAGAAGCTGCCGAATTCCACACCGATCGCGCCGGAGCCGATGACCACGATAGAGGCCGGCATCTTCTTGGGGGCCATGGCCTCGCGATAGGCCCAGATGCGATCGCCGTCAGCCTCGAGGCCGATCTGCGGGATGGCCTTGGCCCGGGCCCCGACCGCCAGCATGACCGTCTTAGCCTCGACTGTGCGCGAACCGCCCGCCTTGAGGGCGATGACCACCTTCGGTGCGTCCCTGCCCTTCTCCAGCTTCGCCGAGCCCTCGATCACCTCGATCTTGTGCTTCTTCATCAGGAAGGCGACGCCCTTGTTCATCTGGGCGGCCACCCCGCGCGAGCGCTGGATGATGGCGTCGAAATCGAACCCGACCTTCTCGGCCGACAGACCGTAGTCCTTCAGGTGCGACAGGCTCTCGTACTTCTCGCCCGACTTCAGCAGCGCCTTGGTCGGGATGCAGCCCCAGTTCAGGCAGATGCCGCCCAGCGCCTCGCGCTCCACGATGGCCGTCTTCAGGCCCAGCTGGCTGGCGCGGATCGCCGCGACATAGCCGCCCGGGCCTGAGCCGATGACGATGAGGTCGAATTCAGCCACGGTGTCGTTCCTACGCCAGCATAGTCACAGGTTCTTCGATCATCGCCTTGAAGACCTGCAGGAATTTCGCCCCGATGGCGCCGTCGACCACGCGGTGATCGCAGGTCAGGGTGACAGTCATCACGGTGGCGACGGCCAGGGCGCCGTTCTTAACGACCGGGCGCTGCTCCCCTGCCCCCACGCTCATGATCGCGCCCTGGGGCTCGTTGATGATCGAGGCGAAGGCCTTGATGCCGAACATGCCGAGGTTCGAGACCGAGAAGGTGCCGCCCTGGAACTCCTCGGGCTTCAGCTTGCGGTCACGGGCGCGCTTGGCGAGGTCCTTCGACTCGGTCGCGATCTGCGACAGGGTCCTGGTCTCGGCCTTGCGGATGATCGGGGTGATCAGGCCGCCGTCGATCGCCACCGCCATCGCCACGTCGGCGTTGTGGTGCAGGGCGATGCCCTCGGGCGAATAGCTGGCGTTGGCCTCCGGCACGGCCTTCAGGGCCATGGCGCTGGCCTTGATGATGAAGTCGTTGACCGAAACCTTGATCCCGTCCTTCTCCAGCATGGCGTTGACCCGCGCCCGCGCGGCCAGCAGGCCGTCGATCTCGCAGTCAATGGTCAGCGGGAAGTGCGGCACGTCGCGGAAGCTGTCGGTCAGTCGCCGGGCGATAGCCTTGCGCATGCCGTCGAGCGGAACGAGGTCGTAGCTGCCGTCGGGGATGCCCATCTGGGCCAGCGACTGGACCTTGCGGGCCTCGCCGGCCAGAGCCGGGGCGGTCGATGCGGCCGTCGGCTGGGCTCCGCCCTTTGCACCCTCCACATCGCGTTTGACGATGCGGCCATGCGGGCCGGTGCCCTTGATGGATTTCAGATCGACGCCATTCTGGGCCGCGATGCGCCGCGCCAGGGGCGAGGCGAAGACACGTTCGCCATCGGCTTTCGCGGGAGCGGAGGCGGACTTCTGCGCGACGGCGGGCGCCGGTGCGGCCTCAGGCTTCGCCGGCTCGGCGTGGACGGCCGTAGCGGGGGTAGCAGCGGCCTTCGGGGCGGGGACGGTCGCGCCGCCCTCGTCCTTCAGACGCGCGATCGGGGTGTTGACCTTCACGCCTTCGGAGCCTTCAGCCACGAGGATGTCGGTGACCTCGCCCTCATCGACGGCCTCGACCTCCATGGTCGCCTTGTCGGTCTCGATCTCGGCTATAACGTCGCCGGCCTTGACCACATCGCCGACCTTGACGTGCCATTTGGCCAGCACGCCCTCTTCCATCGTGGGCGACAGGGCGGGCATCAGGATGTCAGTCATTGCACGCTCCCGGGCTTGGTGTCGGGCTCGGTCACCGTCTGCACGTTGTCAGCCTTCATCACGTCAGAGAGGCCCTGCAGGATGCGGTGATAGGCCTGACGCTCGTCATGGCCGTGCCGAACCGCATAGCCATGGGCCATGTGTTTGGCGGCGTAGGCCAACATGTGGCCGAACTGGACGGGGTCGTTGAAGGCGGGCTTCACCGACATGACCGGCTCGCCCTGCGACCACCACATGCGCAGGATTTCGACGGCCCCGGCGTCGGCGGCGACGCTATCGGGGGTCTTCAGCTGATAGTCGTCGGACTCGCTCATGCCATCACCTGCTTCACAGCGGCGATGATCTTGTCCACGCCCGGCAGCGACAGGGCTTCGAGATTGGCGGCGTAGGGCAGAGGCACGTCCTCCTGGCAAACCCGCAGCGGCGGCGCATCCAGGTAGTCGAAGGCGTGCTCGATGACCCGGGCCACGACCTCGGCGCCGACGCCCATCGGTCCCCAGCCCTCTTCGGCGCTGACCAGACGGCTGGTCTTCTTGACGCTCTCCACGATGGTCTCGTGATCCAGCGGGCGCAGGGTGCGCAGGTCGACGACCTCGCAGGAGATCCCCTCTTCCGCCAGCTTCTCGGCGGCCTGCAGGGCGAAGCCGACCATACGGCTATGGGCGGTGATGGTGACGTCGGTCCCCTCGCGGCGGACCTTGGCCTTGCCGATCGGAACCAGCCAGTCCTCGACCTCGGGCACGTCGAACTCCAGCCCGTACATCATCTCATGCTCGAGGAAGACGACGGGGTTGGGGTCGCGAATGGCCGACTTCATCAGCCCCTTGGCGTCGGCCGCGTCATACGGCGCGATGACCTTCAGGCCGGGGACCTGGGCGTACCAGGCCGAGTAGTCCTGGCTGTGCTGGGCGCCGACGCGGCTGGCGGCGCCGTTGGGCCCGCGGAAGACGATGCTGGCGCGGATCTGGCCGCCCGACATGTACAGGGTCTTGGCCGCCGAATTGATGATGTGGTCGATCGCCTGCATGGCGAAGTTGAAGGTCATGAACTCGACGATCGGCTTCAGCCCGGCCATGGCCGCGCCGACGCCCAGGCCGGCGAAGCCATGCTCGGTGATCGGGGTATCGACCACCCGCTTGTCGCCGAACTCCTGAAGCAGTTCGCGGCTGACCTTGTAGGCGCCCTGGTACTGGGCGACCTCCTCGCCGATCAGGAAGACGCCCTCGTCGCGGCGCATCTCTTCGGCCATGGCGTCGCGCAGGGCGTCGCGGATGGTGGTCTTGACCAGTTTGGCGTCGGCCGGAATCTCCGGATCGCGCAACTCGGTCTTCGGCTTGACGGGGGCGTCGGCAGGCGCGCCCTCGGCCGGGGCCTTCGCCTCGACCTTCGGCGTATCCGCGGTCGGGGTGTCGGCCTTGGGGCCCGGCGCCGCGGCTCCGTCTTCACCCGCCAGACGGGCGATCGGCGTGTTGACCTTCACGTTCTCGGAGCCCTCGGCCACGAGAATTTCCAGCACCTCGCCTTCATCGACAGCCTCGACCTCCATGGTCGCCTTGTCGGTCTCGATCTCGGCGATCACCTGGCCGGCCGACACCGTGTCGCCCGCCTTGATGTGCCATTTGGTCAGCGTGCCCTCTTCCATCGTGGGCGACAGCGCCGGCATGAGAATGTCGGTCACGGGTCAGGCCTCCACGTAGACGTCGGTGTAGAGCTCGGAGGGATCCGGCTCCGGGCTTTCCTGGGCGAATTGAACGGCTTCGGCGACGATGGCCTTGACCTCGTTGTCGATGGCCTTGAGCTCGTCCTCGGTCGCCTTTGCGGCGGCCAGCAGGGTCTTGATGTGATCGATCGGGTCGCGGGTCGTCTTGACCTGGTCGACCTCTTCCTTGGTCCGGTATTTGGCCGGATCGCTCATGGAATGGCCGCGGTAACGATAGGTCTTCATCTCGAGGATGAAGGGGCCGCCCCCTTCCCTCGCCCGCTTGACGGCCCTCGCGACCGCATCGCGCACAGCCAGCACATCCATGCCGTCGACCTGCTCGCCCGGGATGCCGAAGCTGGCCCCGCGCTCGCTCAGCTGGGTCGTCGACGACGAGCGCTCGATGCTCGTGCCCATGGCGTACTGGTTGTTCTCGATGATGTAGATGGCCGGCAGCTTCCACAGCTGGGCCATGTTGAAGCTCTCGTAGACTTGGCCCTGGTTGGCGGCCCCATCGCCAAAATACACAAACGCCACCGAGTCATCCCCCCGGTAACGCCCGGCGAAAGCCAGGCCCGTGCCTAGCGCGACCTGCGCGCCCACGATCCCGTGGCCGCCGTAGAAGCCGGTGGCGGTGTCGAACATGTGCATCGACCCGCCCTTGCCCTTGGACGAGCCGCCGATGCGGCCGGTCAGCTCGGCCATGACCTCTTTCGGGTCCATGCCGGCGCACAGCATGTGTCCGTGGTCGCGGTAGCCGGTGATGATCTTGTCGTGGCCCTGGCGCACGCTTTCCTGCACGCCCACGGCGACGGCCTCCTGGCCGATGTACAGGTGGCAGAAGCCGCCGATCAGGCCCATGCCGTACAGCTGGCCCGCGCGCTCCTCGAAACGGCGGATCAGCACCATCTCGCGATAGAAGCGCAGCAGGTCTTCTTTCGACGCCGTCGGCGTGTTGGGCAGTTTGGTCGCCTTGCTGGAATCAGCTTTGGCGGCGGGGGCTTTCGCCATCCGTCATCTCCCGGCTGGGCCCCGCATCCAGGACCTCTTGTCGTTACGGAAAGGGGCTTTAGCAGCCTTCGTTCCCGAAAGGCAAAGCGCCCCGGTGACGCTGTAACGAAAGTTCACGCCTTCGGTGCGGGCGTCACTTCTGAAGCGGGCGTGGACACCGGGATGACGTAGTCGCGCGGGTCGGCGAAGCCGAGCACGGCCCGGGCCCGTTCTTCGAGCAGGTCCCGCGACAGGCTGTCGGTTCGCAGGTAGCGGACGCGGATTTCCAGATCCCGGCGCTGCTCCAGGATGCTGGCCAGCTGGGCCTCGCGGCGCGCCAGCATGGCGTCGCGCTCGCCGCCGCTCAGCAGGCCGCGCTCGCCGGTCAGGGCCTGCACGCCCAGATAGGCGATCAACAGCAGCAGCATGGCTGACGGGAAATACGGCTTCATCCGCTCGGGCACTTGACGGACGCTCCTTCTGAGCGGGGACTCACAATCAATGAATCCTGACCGAAAATGCCTAACGAACCGTAGCTTGACCGGTGCGGTTGACCCTATTTCAGCAGCATGCCGTCGCCGTAATAGGCGCCCTGGTCGCCCAGCATCTCCTCGATGCGGAGCAGCTGGTTGTATTTCGCGGTCCGGTCCGAGCGGGCCAACGACCCGGTCTTGATCTGCCCGCAGTTGGTGGCGACCGCCAGGTCGGCGATGGTCGAATCCTCGGTCTCGCCCGAGCGGTGGCTCATCACAGCGGTGTAGCCGGCGCGGTGCGCCATATCCACGGCGTCCAGAGTCTCGGACAAGGTCCCGATCTGGTTGACCTTTACGAGGATCGAATTGGCCAGGCCCTCGCCGATGCCGGCGGCGAGGCGGGCCGGATTGGTGACGAACAGGTCGTCGCCGACGATCTGGATGCGGTCCCCGAGCCGATCCGTCAGCAGCTTCCAGCCGTCGAAATCATCCTCGGCGCAGCCGTCCTCGATCGAGACGATCGGGAAGCGTTCGCACAGGTCGGCGAGGTAGGAGACCATGGCGTCGGCCTCGAGGGTCTTGCCCTCCCCGGCCATGACGTATTTGCCGTCCTTGAAGAATTCGGTCGCGGCCACGTCGAGACCGAGGTGGAAGTCCTCGCCGGCCAGATAGCCGGCCGCCTGCCCCGCCTTGGTGATGAAGCTCAGCGCTTCCTCGGCCGAGGCGAGGTTGGGGGCGAAGCCGCCCTCGTCGCCGACATTGGTGTTGTGGCCGGCGTCCTTCAGCTGCTGGCGCAGGGCGTGGAAGATCTCGGCCCCCATGCGCAGGGCCTCTGAGAAGCTGTCGGCGCCCGTCGGCAGGATCATGAACTCCTGGATGTCGATCGGATTGTCGGCGTGGGCCCCGCCGTTGATGATGTTCATCATCGGCGTCGGCAGGATGCGGGCGGAGACGCCGCCGAGGTAGCGGTGCAACGGCAGGCCCGAGGAGATGGCGCTGGCCTTGGCGCAGGCCAGGCTGACGCCCAGGATGGCGTTGGCGCCGAGGCGGGACTTGTTGGGCGTGCCGTCGAGGCCGATCAGCGCCTCGTCGATGCGGCGCTGGTCCTCGGCGTCCATGCCGCTGAGCGCGTCGAAGATCTCGCCGTTGACGGCGTCGACGGCCTTGCCGACGCCCTTGCCGCCCCACAGGTCCTTGTCGCCGTCCCGCAATTCGACCGCCTCATGCGCCCCGGTCGAGGCGCCGGACGGCACCGCGGCGCGGCCGAAACTGCCGTCATCCAGGATCACATCGACCTCGACCGTCGGATTGCCGCGGCTGTCGAGAATCTGGCGGGCGACGATGTCGGCGATGTCGGTCATGGAAGCGCTCTGCTGTCAGAAGGATCGGCGGGGTTTACCGCAGCCCCTGCCGATAAGCCAACCGGTGCGCTCCCGTTCGTGTCACGCGCAGCCCTCGACATACTGGATGGAGGGGCCGCCGGCGCGGATGGCCTTGACGGCTCCGTCCTGTCCGACCTCGAACACCAGCCCGCGGGCGTCCGGGTTCTGGACATAGCCGGCCCCGCCGCCGCGGCTCCAGACGGTGATGTAGCCGGCGGGCGCCGGTTCGTATTTGTGGCGCTCGGACCGCGCCTCCGCGCCGTAGGCGGCCTGGATGCCGTCGCCCGAATCGCCGACGCCGTAGCCCCGGTCGGTCGTCACCTCCGAGGGAGCGGTCAGGGATATGCGTGTCAGCCGCCCGGCCTCGATCATCAGCAGCATCGCCTCGGGGGCGCCGGTCGCCCGGAACTCGTCGCAGCTGTCGGGATCGGTCCCGCCGACCGCCGCGGGATTGGCGTCTTCACCGACGGCCGCCACCACCTCGGCGCGCGTCATGCCGATGCGCAGCGGGCCCCAGCCCTCGGGGGTCAGGTGGGCGACGGTCGAGGTGGCCGCGGGCGGCGGCGTCGGCTCGGGGGCGGTTTCAGGCTCGACCGGATCAGGCGCGCCGCAGCCGGTGAGCGCGAGGATGGCGGAGGTCAGCAGCAGGCGGCGGATCATGGCGCGGCTCCGTTCGGGTCGGGACCATCAACGCATGAAAACGGCGCGCGGTGAACCGCGCGCCGTCAATCCGTTCAGTCGAAACCCTGGAAGGACCTAGTCTTCCTTGGGCGTCAGCACCTGGCGGCCGCGGTAGGTGCCGGTCTTCAGGTCGATGTGGTGCGGGCGCTTCAGCTCGCCCGTGTCCTTGTCCTCGACGTAGGCGTTCGCGCCCAGCGAGTCGTGGGCGCGGCGCATGTTGCGACGCGAGGGCGATACTTTGCGCTTCGGAACGGCCATGTCCGTCTCAATCTTCTTAAGGTCGGGCGCCCGGGTCCGGAGACCGAAAGCGCGAAAACAACTGCGGCGGCCCCCGAGAGAGCCGCCACGTGAGCGCGGGCTTATGCCTCAACCCGTCGGGGAGTTCAAGTGTCGAGACGCGGGCTCCAGCCGGCCCGGGAAAGTCCATAGTACAGGCTGTCCTTCCATTCCCCGCCCACGTTCCATGTCCGCTTCGCGTAGCCGGTCCGGACGAAGCCAAGCCGCTCCAGCAGCCGAATCGACGCCGCGTTTTCCGGATCGACGTCGGCGGTCAGTTCATCGAGATCCCGGGTGGCGAAGACATGGTCGACGGCCGCCCCCACGGCCTCGGCCGCAAACCCCTGTCCCCAGTAGTCGGGGTGCAGGATGTAGCCGACGTCCGGCAGGCGCCAGAACCCGGCCTTGCCGATCACGCGGCCGTCGCGCTCGATGACGAAATCCGGCTGATCGGGGCCGTTGGCGATCATGCCCTCCAGCCAGGTCGCGGTCTGGTCGAGGCTCTCATGCGGCGGAGTCGACCACCAGCGGGTCGCGCGCGGGTCCGACAGGACGGCGTGCATCGCCTCCAGATCGTCCGGGCGTGCGGACCGCAGGGTCAACCGGGGCGTGAGGATATCCATGTCCGGCGGAGTGCGGCCTGACGCCGGGCCCGTCAAGCCAGGGGGGATTATGCACTTGACGTACCACGCCCACGATGTAGTGTCTGGCTATGAACCTGACCGACAAAATCTTCACCGACGCCGACGCGGCCCGCGCTCATCTGGAAAGCCTCCAGTGGGCGGATGGTCGGGTCTGCCCGCACTGCGGAACGGTGGACAACTCGGTCGAGTTGAAGGGCAAGAGCACCCGTCCCGGCGTCTATAAGTGCCGCGATTGCCGCAAGCCTTTCTCCGTCACGGTCGGCACCCTGTTTGAGCGCTCGCACGTGCCGCTCAACAAGTGGGTTCTGGCGGTTCACCTGCTGTCGTCCAGCAAGAAGGGCATGAGCAGCCACCAGCTTATGCGCTCGCTTGGCGTGACCTATAAGACCGCGTGGTTCATGGCCCATCGCATCCGCGAAGCCATGCGCGACGACACCCCGTTCCCCATGGGCGGCGAAGGTACGCCGGTCGAGGTCGATGAGGCCTTCATCGGCTTTGACCCGGACCATCGCCCGGAGCCGGGCCAGCGCATCCGCACCGGCATGAAGATGAAGGTCTTGTCGCTGGTGGACCGCGAGAGCGGGCGCGCCAAGTCGTACGTCGTGGACAACCTGCAAATCTCGACGCTCTTCCCCATCCTGAACGCCAACATTGCCCGCGAAGCGCGCGTGATGACCGACGCCGCCGCTTTCTACAAGTCGATCTTCTGGCGCTGGAACGCCCATGGCGTCGTGAACCACCAGCGCGACGAGTACGTGTCGCCGGTCGATACCAGCATCCACACGAACACGATTGAGGGCTACTTCTCGATCTTCAAGCGCGGCATGCGCGGCGTGTACCAGCACTGCGCCAAGCGCCACCTGCATCGCTATCTGGCGGAGTTTGATTTCCGCTACACGAACCGCATGGCCCTCGGCATCGACGACACCGCTCGCGCCGCCAAAGTCCTGTCGATGATCACCGGGAAGCGCCTGACCTATCGGCGGACTGACGGCCTTACCTGCGCCGCCTAAGCAGACGCGAAAGCGCCGCTACAAGTCGCGCTGGATAACGCGGGACGACTGGTGATCAGTGCGAGACATATAGCCAAAAGTTCGCTATATGTTCTCCATGCATCGACCCGCTTTATCCGCGCTGGCCGATCTGCTGGCGCAACGGTCCGACGCACTGTATCGTTCGGTGCTAATGATCATTGGGTCATCCGACGCGCGCAGGGTCCTCAAAGAGGACAAGCGAAAGATCGAGGAATCGATCTTGTATCTCCTGAAAAGGAGGGAAGGGCTGACGCAATTCCAAATCGGAAAGGCCCTCTACTTCGCCGACATGGAGCACCTGAACCGTTTCGGTCGGCCAGTGACATTCGACAACTACACGGCGATGCAAAAGGGGCCAGTGCCGAGCCTCGCTTACGACGCTCTAAAGCCTGAGAAAGACTACTCTCAACTCATGGGGTCAGATCGTCCGTGGACTTCGATTCCGAGGGGCAGCAATCCAGACGCAAACGAGTTCACAGCTAACCGCCTCCCTCGTCTGGAATACCTGTCCAAGACCGACTTGGAGGCGCTGGACCTCGGGCTGGACAAAGTCCTGAATACTCCCCGGGAAGAGCTGCACCGGCTGACGCACGATAATCCCGCCTACAAGGAAGCGTGGTCCTCAAAAGCCCCGGGCCAAAAGGGCAAGTTCATGCGTCTCGACCTTATGATCGAGCGCGATGGCGATCAGCTCGCGGACGATCTCGCGTACATCTCCCGCAACTGAAATGCACAATCCGGGGGACGTCGTTTATGAGATGACGGGCGATCTCGTGCGAGGCCCTCGAAAGAAGAAATACCACCTCTGCATCTGCGGCAGAGAGGGCGCTTACCTCTTCATATGCTCCAACGGGTATGAGCACGATTTCGCGATCCGCAATGCGGACTGCCACGGCGTTCCCAATTTCGTCAGCTACATCTCCGCTGGACGGATCATCCGGAAAACTGACTTTTCCAAGCGGGCAAAAGTGGTCTGCACCGTGAACGACATATTTCTTCAGGGCCTATTAGACCACCTCGCCGCAACGCCGGTCCTGCCGGAGGCCGAACGGGCTATCTTGTGCGATCTTCTTTCCCGTCACCTTGACTAGTGCTGACGCCTTCGCGCGGCGTAGGCTTCTCTTTCGGCTTCGGCTTCATCGCCAGCATGCGGCGGAGAACGTCGTCGGGTTTAGGGGGTTCGGGTGTCTCGCTCACAGGGTGATCCTTACGCATGGGAAACGGTGGATTACCCGCCCGCTTCGGTTCGCTTGGCGATTGGCGAGGTCGTCATGCTCCACAACGAGCTTGCCAGTAGCCTGTTTGTCTTTTTTCACCACTACCTCCACGTCCCGAACAGCATACGCTCGCTCCTATTCGACACCCTCAACAATAAGGGCCGCGTCGATCTGCTTCGGCGGTTGGCCGAGGACTCCGCTCCCGACGATGTGGAGGCCATGGCGTACGCCCTCAAGTGCTTCAACATCTGCACCGAAAACCGAAACATCATCGCGCATTCCCGGTACCTGGGCTTGCTGAATGACGGTCGCCATAGCTTCCGCAAGGAGCCTACCGCCGTCACCCCCACCACGTGGGATTTTGCTCTCACGGCGGAGGAACTTTCAAAGACGGCCCGTGATATCGAGACCCTCTATTGGCATTCAATATTCCTGTGGGGGTCCATCAGGAGCCGGGGCGAGGCTGACGAGCGGCCATTGCCCGAAAGACCTCCTCAACCACGTAAGCTGAGCCTATTTCGGCTTGAGGAAGATCCAGTAGCCGACTGACGCCAGCAGCGATCATCTCCTCCGTAATCTCGATTTCGTCCGGCCTGTCACGCATGGCCCTTATCCCTATTTTGTGTGTGGTACGTCAAGTGCATAATCCCCAAGCCAGGGTGCGTTCCATGACGATGAAATGCAGATCGTCCCTCAGCGGCAGGCCGAATCGGGTGTCGCCATAAGGGAATGGCAGGGTCTCGCCGGTCGGCGCATAGCCGAGCCGCCGGTACCAGGCGATCAGCGTCTCGCGCTGCGGAAAGACCGAGATACGCACGCGACGTGCGCCGAATCGTTCGGAGAGGGCGGCATGGGCCGCCTCGACCAGTCGACGGCCAAGGCCCGCGCCCTGCAGGGTCGGGCTGACGGACAGCATGCCGAAATAGCCCGTCTCCTCGCCCCGGTTCGCGATCAGGACGCTACCGACCAGATCGCCGTCGCGCCAGGCGGTGAGCATCGCCTGATCCGGATCCGCCAGGATCGCCGCCAACTCGTCAGGGTCCGTGCGCTGGCCCGCCAGCAGGTCCGCTTCCGTAGTCCAGCCCGCGCGTGACCCCTCGCCGCGATAGGCGCTCTCGATCAGCCGATGCAGGACGGGAATGTCGGCGGGCGCGGCGTCCCGGAAGGCGATGTCAGTCATCGAGCAAGGCCGCGGCGACCGCTTCCCCGATCGCCAGCGAACTGGTCAGGCCCGGGCTCTCGATGCCGAACAGGGCGATCATGCCCTCGTGGCCGTGGATGTCGCGTCCGTGAATCTGAAAGTCCGGCTGGGGTTCGCCCGGCCCGTGCAGCTTGGGCCGGATGCCGGCATAGTCCGGAGTCAGCGCGCCGTCCGGAAGGCCCGGCCAGAAGCGGCGAACATAGCGCTCGAATTCGGCGGCCTTGCCCGGATCGACCGAATAGTCCTCACGCTCGACGTAGACGAGGTCCGGCCCGAATACGGCCTGCCCGCCCAGGTCCTTGCGGTAGTGGGTGCCCAGCGCTCCCGGAATCGGGGGCGGGTAAATCAGCCGCTCGAACGGCGCCTTGCCCATGAGCCGGAAATAGACCCCCTTGCCGAAATGCCCTGCCGGGGTGCGGTCCGCGGGATAGCCGTCGATGCGGCCGGCGACATCCTGCGCCGCCAGTCCCGCCGCCGCGACCAGCAGGCGGGTGGTCAGGGTCGCCCCGCCCTCCCCCCCGGCCGTCACCGCATAGCCGCCTCCGGCCAGCGGCTCGGCCCGCTCGAACGGAGTGGAGACGACGACCGAGCCGCCCGCATCCTCGATCCCGCCTTGCAGGGCCAGCATGTAGCCGTGGCTGTCGAACACGCCGCTTTCCGGCGACAGAAGGGCGGCGTGGGCGGCCAGCGCCGGCTCCAGGGCCCGCGCCTGGGCACCGGTCAGATGCTCCATCCCCTCGACCTCGTTGGCGTTCGCCTGCTGGAGGATGGCGTCGAGACGGGAGGCCTCGGCTTCGTCAGCAGCGACGACCAGCTTGCCGCATTTGCGGTAGTCGACCTTGTGGCTGTCGAGGAAGGCGTACAGCCGCCGCCGTCCCTCGACACAGAACCGGGCCTTCAGCGAGCCGGTCGGATAGTAGAGGCCGCCGTGGATGACCTCGCTGTTCCGGGAAGACACGCCCTGGCCGATGTGGGGCTCCTTCTCAAGCACCAGCACTGACAGGCCACGCCCGGCCAGGGCATGGCCGCACGCCAGGCCGACCGCCCCGGCGCCGACCACGACGGCGTCGAAATCGAAACTCACGCCTTCGGGCCGTAAAGATGCGCCGCCCGGGCCTCGAAACAGCTCATCAGCTTGCCGACAGCGCGGTCGAAATTGGCCTGCAGCACCATGTCGAGCACTCGCGACTTGAAGGCGAAGTCGATGAAGAACTCGACCCGGGTCCCTTCAGGGTGCGGGAAGAACTCCCAGCGGTTCTTCAGGTGGTGGAACGGCCCGCGCAGCAGGCCGACCTCGACCTTGGGCGCGTTGCGATCGTGCCGGACCCAGGTCGAGAACCGCTCCTTGAGAAAGGAGAATCCTACTCCGGCCTCGGCGTCGACGAGGGTCACGCCCGGCGCCTCTTCACGTTCGCCCCACGCCCGCATCGACGACACCCACGGCACGAAGTCGGGATAGGCGCGTACGTCCGCGACCAGGGCGGCGAGCTGGCCGGGCTGATAGGGCAGGATTTTCGTGACGCGATGGACGGCCAAGGGCGGTTCAGCGTCCGGTCTGGGCGAGGCGCGCCGCCTTCAGTCGCGCGAAATCCTCGCCGGCGTGGTGCGAGGAGCGGGTCAGCGGCGACGAGGACACCATCAGGAAGCCCTTGGCCCGGGCGATGGCCTCATAGGCCTTGAACTCGTCGGGCGTCACGAACCGGTCGATGGCGGCGTGTTTGCGGGTCGGCTGCAGGTACTGGCCGATGGTGATGAAGTCGACGCCGGCCGAGCGCATGTCGTCCATCACCTGCATGACCTCTTCGCGGGTCTCGCCGAGGCCGACCATGATGCCGGACTTGGTGAACTGGTTGGGGTCGCGCTCCTTGACCATCTGCAGCAGGCGCAGGCTGTGGAAGTAGCGCGCCCCGGGCCGGATCTTCAGATACAGCCGCGGCACGGTCTCGAGGTTGTGATTGAAGACGTCGGGCGTGGCGTCGATCATCACCTCGGCCGCCCCGTCCTTGCGCAGGAAGTCGGGGGTCAGGATCTCGATGGTGGTGTTCGGGGCCTGGAGGCGGATCTGACGCACGACCTCGGCGAAATGGGCGGCGCCGCCGTCGGCGACGTCGTCCCGGTCGACGCTGGTGATGACGACGTGGTTCAGGCCCATCTCGCGGACGGCCAGGCCGACCTTGGCCGGCTCCTCGGGGTCCAGCGGCTGCGGCAGGCCCGTCTTCACGTTGCAGAAGGCGCAGGCCCGGGTGCAGGTGTCGCCCATGATCATCAGGGTGGCGTGCTTCTGGCTCCAGCATTCGCCGATGTTGGGGCAGGCGGCCTCCTCACAGACCGTGTGGAGCCCCTTCTTCTTCACGATGGCGCGGGTGGCGTTGTATTGACCGGAGCCGGGCGCCTTGACCCGCAACCAGTCGGGCTTCTTCAGCACGGCGGTCTCGGGCCGGTTCTGCTTTTCCGGGTGACGCAGCTCGGCGGGCGTCTTCGTCAGGGTGTCGATCAGCGTGACCAAGGCGTCGCGGGCTCCGGGCGGGACGAAACCGCTATGTCGTCTTTCCGCAGGGCGAAGGCAAGGCGGGGACAAGGCTCACGCAAGGTAACATATCTTTTCAACGCCCCCGTCGCGCTCTAGTTTGCGGCCCGACAAGACGCGGCCAACGCGTCACGGAGGATGTCTTTGCGCGTACCCCTGGACCCCACGGTCGTCGAAGAGACGGTCTTTGACGCCCTGATCGCGGCCCGCGACACCTACGGCGACAAGGAGATCCTGGAGGACCAGGACCGCAAGCCCCTCACCTACACCGGGCTGATCCGCGCCGCCTTCGTCCTGGGCCGCAAGATCGCCGCGATGGCCGAACCCGGGGAACGGGTCGGCATCCTGCTGCCGTCCAGCATGGGCGTGGTGGTCACCTATTACGGGCTGCACGCCCACGGCCGCGTGCCTGTGATGCTGAATTTCACCTCCGGCGAGCGCAACATCAAGGCCGCCATCAAGGCCGCCGGGGTGCGCAAGGTCCTGACCGCGCAACGCTTCATCCAGCAGGCCAAGCTGGAGGACCTGATCGGCCATATCGAAAGCGTGGCCGAGGTCGTCTGGCTGGACGATGTGCGCAAATCGATCGGCTTGCCAGACAAGCTGTACGGGTTGATGGCCGGAATGATGCCGAAGCGGTTCCGGGTGCAGACGGAGCCGTCCTCCCCGGGCGTTGTGCTGTTCACCTCAGGCAGTTTTGGCGCCCCCAAGGGCGTGGTGCTCAGCCAGGCCAATCTCGTGGCCAACTGCCGCCAGGTGGCCCAGCACATCGCGCTGGACCCGGACTGGGTGATGTTCAACCCGCTGCCGACCTTCCACTGCTTCGGCCTGACCGGCGGGGTGCTGCTGCCGCTGCTGCAAGGCCTGAAGGCGTTCCAGTACCCCTCCCCCCTGCACGCCAAGCAGATCGTCGAACTGCTGCCGCAGGTGAAGGCCTCGATCCTGTTCGCCACCGACACCTTCCTCAATCAGTACGCCCGCGTGGCCGGACCGGACGATTTCTCGACGCTGAAGTTCGTCGTGGCCGGGGCCGAACGGGTCCGGGACGAGACCCACCACCTGTTCAACACCCGCTTCCACGGCCTCAAGCTGCTGGAGGGTTACGGAGCCACCGAGGCCGCGCCCGTGGTGGCGGTCAACCACCCGGACCGGAACCGCCCCGGCACCGTCGGCCAGATGTTGCCCGGCATGGAGTGGCGGCTCGATCCGGTCGACGGCATCGACGAGGGCGGCCGCCTCTATCTGCGCGGCCCCAATGTGATGAAGGGGTATCTGTCGCCCGACGATCCCGACGTGATCGAGCCGCTCGAAGGCGGCTGGCATGACACAGGCGACATCGTCTCGATCGACGATGAGGGCTATGTCTGCATCCTCGGCCGGGTGAAGCGGTTCGCCAAGATCGGCGGCGAGATGGTGTCGCTGACGGCGGTAGAGGGGCTCGCCAGCGCCGTCTGGCCTGAGGCGCGGCACGCCGTGGTCTCCGTGCCCGACAGCCGCAAGGGCGAGAAGCTGGTGCTGGTCACCGACCGCAAGGACGCTGATGTCGCCCGCCTTGCCGAATGGGCCCGCAGCCATGGGGCGCCGGAACTGGCGGTGCCGAAAAAGATCATGCGGGTGGGCGAGGTGCCTGTGCTCGGGACCGGCAAGACTGATTATGTGGCGATCCAGCAGATGGTCGAGCTCGACAAGGCCGCCTAGTTCCGCCTGCGGGCAGGTGTTGTAACTGGCACCGACTCGGTTTCAGAATCGGCCCTTCACCAAGGGAGGGTTCCATGTTCAACAGGTTCTCCGCTTACCAGCCGCAGCTGCTCAGCGTCCTGCGCATCGTCACCGGTCTTCTGTTCGTCAGCCACGGCACGGCCAAGGTGCTCGGCTTTCCCGCCATCGAGGGCCTGCCGCCGCCCGGGCTCAGTCTCGCCGGTCTGTCCGGCCCGCTCGAACTGATTCTCGGCCTGCTGTTCCTGATCGGGCTGTTCACCCGCCCTGTCGCCTTCCTGGCCTCCGGCTTCTGCGCCGTGGGCTACTGGATGGTCCACGCGGGTCAGGGCGCCTTGCCGATCGTCAATGGCGGCGAGACCATCGCCCTCTACTGCTTCGTCTTCCTGTATTTCGTCGCGGCAGGCGCCGGCCCGTGGTCGGTCGATGCGCTGATGAAGCGCCGCTAGGCCGTTTTCGTCCAATCCAGGCCGATTTCGCTCTAGCCGATCCGCACGCCCGTCATCGAGATTGATCCGCCCTCGATGACATCATTGAAGAAGCTGACGTCGTCACCCGGCTGGCGCTGGGCGGCGACGTAAAGCAGCGGCAGGAAATGCTCGTCGGTGGGGACGCTCATCTGCGCGTCCTCGGCCAGTCCGACCCAGTCGACCAGAGCGTCGTCGTCGCCGCGGACCAGCGCCGCCTTGACCGCCTCGTTGAACTGCGTCGCCCAGCCATAGGGCTCCCCGCCTGCCCGCTTCCAGGTCCGCAGGTTGTGGACGAAGTCGCCGGAGCCGGCGATGACCACGCCCTCGTCGCGCAGCGGCGCCAGCTTGCGCGCCAGCTCGAAATGGCCCCGCGCGTCCAGCTCGCGATCCAGCGACAGCTGCACGACCGGAACATCCGCCTCGGGCCAGACATGGGTCAGCACGGACCAGGTCCCGTGATCCAGTCCCCACTGTTCGGTCGGCGCCGCACCGGTCAGTGCGGCCACCCGCCGGGCCAGTTCAGGCGATCCGGGCGCCGGATACTGCATCGCATGCAGTTCGTCAGGGAAGCCTCCGAAATCGTGGATCGTTTCCGGCTGCCGCTGAGCCGTCACGGCGGCGCCCGGCGTCTCCCAGTGGGCGGACACCATCAGCACACCCTTTGGCTTGCCCACGGCCCGGCCGACCTCGCGCCAGACGTCGGCATGGGGCCCGCCGAGCGCATTCATCGGCGAGCCGTGCCCGAAGAAGATTGCGGGTTGGCGCATCACCCGACCAGTTTCCTCGCCGTCTCCGCGACATAGCGGCCCTGCCAGCGGGCGCCTTCCAGTTCATTGTCGCTGGGCATCCGCGAGCCGTCGCCGCCGGTGATGGTGGTTGCGCCGTAGGGGGACCCGCCCGTCACCTCGTCGATGCGGGACTGGCCGGCCCAGGCGTATGGCAGGCCGGCGATGATCATGCCGTGGTGCAGCAGGGTCTGGATCAGGCCGATCAGGGTCGTTTCCTGGCCTCCGTGCTGGGTGGCGGTCGAGGTGAAGGCCGAGCCGACCTTGCCGACCAGCGCGCCCTTTGCCCAGAGGCCGCCGGTCTGGTCGAGGAAGTTGCGCATCTGGGACGCCGCCGTTCCGTATCGCGTTCCGGCGCCGACGATGACGGCGTCATAGCCCGCCAGTTCGTCGATGACAGCGAGCGGCGCGACCTGGTCCAGCTTGTAGCCGCTCTTACGGGCCAGCTCCTCCGGAACGAGTTCCGGCACGCGCCGGATGTCGACTGCAGCGCCCTCCACCGAGCGCGCGCCGTCCGCGACCGCTTCGGCCATTGCTTCGATGTGGCCATAGGTTGAATGGTAGAGGACAAGGATCCTGGGCATGAGGCGCTCCGCTGGCTGGCTGTATTCGTAACAGCGACTGTAGCGGACATAGGTTCCGCTCGCCGTGGGACAAGCCTCCTCCGTCAGGTTTTGATCCGCGGCCCCAACGGGCAGATGCGGTCATAGAACTCGGCGGGCGCCGGGACCGCGCCCCCGCGGACCAGCCGGAATCGGTGCTCCACCACCATCGCCTGCTGCTCGATGTTCAGCCTGCCCCAGCTGCAGTCCATCCCCGTCGGATATTCATAGGCGGCGGGACGGTCCCCGGCCCTGAGTTTTCCCGTCAGCAGGTTCACCCCCTGCTGGGCCTGCCAGACGTGGGTCAGCTCGTGGACCAGAACTGCCTGGAGCCGCAGCGGCGCGATCGCGATGTCGGGCGGCAGGGTCCGCCCGGGCCAGACGATCCAGTCCCGGCCAAACCATCGGCCGGGGACGAAGGCCCGGTCAAACGGCCAAGGTGCAGCCAGGAACCGGATGCTGTCGCAGCGCAGGGCGTCGCCGAAGGCCTCGCCCGCCAGATCTGTCTCGCCAGGCGTCAGCGGCCGGATCACGGGGCCGCCGCGCTCAGCGCATAGTCGCCCGTGGGGCTGACCCATTCCCAGTGCCATGGCTCATAGACATAGGGTACAAAGCCGAAGCGGTGGGCGTTCTGCACCAACCAACGATAGGTCGCTCCCCGGGTCATGTGCAGCCGACTGGCAGGCGAGGTGTTGTCGACGCCTGTGTCCCCCAGCTGGCCGACGTAGAGATCCACCGCCGTGCCCGTCCGGTGCGGTGAGCAGACGGCGCGGCGCAGGCCGTCGCAATTGCCCTGGGTGGCGCAGCGCGCGGCGTCGGCCTCCGGATCGCGGAAGCCGGAGAAGATCTGCAGCAATTCCGGATCGGCCGCGACCTCGGGAACCTCTTCCCGCGCGGCGGCCACCATCAACCGGTAGGCGGCCAGTACGTCACGCCGGAGCAGGCGGGTCAGGCGGTCGGCGTGTTCCTCGGATTCGACCAGATAGCCGAGCTGATACAGCGGCGGCGGGTCCGGGCACGGCTGTTCGCGGACCCGCTCCATGATGAACGGCCGCCGCTCCTGCCACAGGCCGCGAAAGACCTGGAAGGTCGCCGGATCGAACCAGCCGGTCGCCGGAAGGCTGTGGGCGTATTGAAACTCCGCGAGCGCCCGCGCGAAACGGGGCGAGCCGGGCGCGCAGCCGGTGTTCAGCTCCTTCTGGATCAGCGGCAGATAGGCTTCCCAGCCCCACTCCGTCGCGCCGAACGGCGCCCATTGCAGCGAATAGTGGGAGATGGCGTTGGCCAGCGCCGGAGCGCCCCATTCGATCTGATCCGTGTCGCAGGCCTCCAGACCCGGGGTCTGCGCGCGCGCCTCACCCGCGATCGCCCCGAGCAGGAGCGGCAGGGCGGCGAGCATCGGCAGGAGGACGCGCTTCGACATCGCCTGATGGTGACCCCAGCCGTGTGTCGGCGGCAAGACCCTTCGCCTCCCGTCGGACAACGGGCGGCGACCGCTCGCGCGAAACGCTCAAAGTCGGCATGGTGAAGCTGCGGGCGACTCATCCGCCGCGCTCCGGACCCGTCCATGACCGACGCCCCTGCCTCGCCCGCCCGCGCCCCACTCGCCCCGGTCCGGCGCTCGAATGCGACCCTCGCGGCCTTCGCGGCCAGCTGCCTGCCGTATGCGGCGCTGGGCCTGCCTGTCTATGTGACCCTGCCGGAGTTCTACGCCAGCCATGTCGGCGTACCGCTGGCCGCCGTCAGCCTGATCTTCCTGATCGTGCGGCTGGCCGACATCGTCGTCGATCCCTTCCTCGGCATGGTCATCGACCGGACCTCGACGAAATGGGGCCGCTACCGGGTGTGGATGGCCATCGGCGCGCCGATCCTGATGGGCTCGGTCGCGATGCTGTTCTTCGTTGGCCAGGGCGCCGGCGCGACCCACCTCGCGGTCTGGCTGGTCATCATGTACCTCGGCTATTCGATCAGCCTGCTCAGCCAGATGAGCTGGGCCTCGGTGCTGTCGCCCGACTACGACCAGCGCTCGCGCATCTACGGCTTCTGGCAGGTGGCCAACATCATCGGCGTGCTGGCGGTCCTGCTGATCCCGGTCGGCGCCCAGGCCATGGGCCACACCTATGTCGAGGCGGTGCGGATGCAGGGCGGCTTCATCGTCGCGCTTCTGCCGGTCGCCCTGCTGATCACCTTCCTCTTCACGCCGGAGCCGAAGAACGTCACCCCGCCCCCGCACGGCGGCCTTGGCGCGACCCTGGCGTTGATCGCCAAGCCGGTGCTGCGCCGCCTGCTCCTGTCAGACCTGATGCTGGGCGCCGCGCGCGGACTGATCGGGGTGCTGTTCTTCTACTTCTTTGAACAGGCCCGGGGCTTCGAGCGTGAGCAGACCTCGATCCTGCTGTTGGTCTACTTCGTCGCCGGCCTCGTCGGCGCGCCGATCTGGGCCGTGCTGGCGACCCGCATCGGCAAACACAGGGCGTTGGCGATCGGCAGCATCTATTTCGCCGTCAGCTTCGCCGCCGCCACCCTGCTGGTTCCGGCCGGCAACTTCCCCGCCGCCCTCGGCGCCATGTTCGGCACAGGGCTGGCCTTCGGGGCCGCGGACCTGCTGCTGCGCGCCATGATGGCCGACGCCTCCGACGCTATCCGGCTGGACGTCGGCGCGGACCGGACCGGCCTGTTGTTCTCGATCCTCAACGCCACTTCGAAGATGGGCTACGCCATCTCGGTCGGCGCCTTCGCGGTGCTGGAATGGATCGGGTTCGACGCCGCCCCGGGCGCAGTCAACGATCCGGACGTGATCCTTGGCCTGCAGTGGCTGTTCATCGCCGCCCCGGTCGTGCTGCTGCTGATCTCGGCCCTGGTGCTGCGAATCTACCCGCTGACGCCCGAGAAGCACGCCGACATCCGGGCCCAACTGGCTGCGCGGGACGGAGAAGCCCGATGACCCGGGCGGCGACCCCCGTCGACCGCCTCAACGCCATCATGGCCCGGCTGCGCAACCCCGTCGGAGGCTGCCCCTGGGACGTGGAACAGACTTTCCAGACCATCGCCCCCTATACGCTGGAGGAGGCCTATGAGGTCGCCGACGCCATCGAACGCGGCGACTGGGACGAGCTGAAGTCCGAACTCGGCGACCTGCTGTTCCAGGTCGTCTTCCATGCGCGCATGGCCGAGGAACAGGGGCTGTTCGCCTTCGATGATGTGGCGAACGCTATCGCCGACAAGCTGGAGCGCCGCCATCCGCACGTTTTCGGCGACGAGGCGGCCAAGGCGGACGGCGCCGCCCAGAAGGCCCGTTGGGAGGACATCAAGGCGGCCGAGCGCGTGGCCAGGGCGCAGCACGGCGTGCTCGACGACGTCCCGGTCGGCCTGCCCGCCCTGGCCCGCGCCGCCAAGCTCACCAGGCGCGCCGCCCGGGTGGGCTTCGACTGGCCCTCGACCGACGAGGTGTTCGACAAGCTGGACGAGGAGGTCGCCGAACTGCGCGCCGAAATCGCCGCCGGCGACCTCGACAAGGCGCGCGACGAAATGGGCGACCTGCTCTTCGTCCTCGCCAACCTCGCCCGCAAGCTGGGCGTGGAGCCGGAGGATGCGCTGCGCGGGGCGAACGCCAAATTCGTCCGCCGGTTCGGCTTCATCGAAGCCGAGCTGGCGAAGGACGGGCGGACGCCGGAGCAATCCAACCTCGCCGAGATGGACAGGCTGTGGGACGCGGCAAAGGCGGCGGAGCGGCGATAGGGTCGGGATGACCGGCCAGATGGAGATCGGTGATGCTGTTCATGATCATTGAGACCTTCCGGGACAACGACATGGCGCCCGTCTATGAGCGGCTGCGCGAGCGGGGCCGGATGCTGCCCGAGGGCGTCGAATTCGTGGACAGCTGGGTCGAAGCCGGCTTCGCCCGCTGCTTCCAGCTGATGCGGTGCGACGACCTCGCCCGGCTGCAGGCCTGGATCCTGGGCTGGCGCGGGGCAGGAGTCACCTTCGAGGTCATCCCCGTTCTGACCGGCGCCGAGACGCGCCCCTTGTTCGAGGCGATACTGCCCGGGACGAGCGACCCCTCCGCCTGACCTACGAAGACGGGGCCGGCGTTGCGACTGCTTAGGACGTGGAAAACTGGCGCTCGAACCGGCCGAGCGCGGCGGGGTGCAGCCGGACCGTCACATGGGTCCGGCCCTCGGCGTCCGTCTCGCGTCCGGTGACCCGGCCATTCTCGTACAGCCAGGCCAGGGCCTCGCCCTGTGAGGGGGCGAGCACCAGCGCCGTTTCCGGATCGTCATCGATCAGGCCGGCGATGGTCTCGCGCAGGGCCTCGATCCCCTCCCCGGTCCAGGCCGAGACCGCCACGGCCTTGCCCTGGGTCCGCAGCCGGTCGGCCTGGCCGAGCACGGCCTCGCGGGTCTCGTCGTCCAGCAGGTCGGTCTTGTTCCAGACTTCCAGCACCCGGCGGGCCTTGCCTTCCGGCGTCTCGATCTGGGCCAGAACCGCCTCGACGTCCTTGCGCTGGGCCTCGCTATCCGGCGAGGCGATGTCGCGAACGTGCAGGATCAGGTCGGCCTCGCCGACCTCCTCCAGCGTGGCGCGGAAGCTCTCGACCAGTTCGTGCGGCAGGTCGGAGATGAAGCCGACGGTGTCGGCGACGATCGCCGGTCGCCCCTGCGGCAGGCGGATGGTGCGCTGGGTGGTGTCGAGGGTGGCGAACAGCAGGTCCTTGGCGAACACCTCGGAGCCGGTCAGCCGGTTGAACAGGGTCGACTTGCCGGCGTTGGTGTAACCGACCAGGGCCACCGTCGGGAACGGGACCTTCTGGCGCTGCTTGCGGTGCAGGCCGCGGGTGCGGCGCACCTCCTCAAGTTCGGCTTTCAGCTTGACGATGCGGTCGGCGATCAGGCGGCGGTCGAGTTCGATCTGGGTCTCGCCGGGGCCGCCGGTCGAGCCGGTGCCCCCACGCTGGCGCTCCAGGTGGGTCCAGGTCCGCACCAGCCGCGAACGCTCGTAGTCCAGCCGCGCCAGTTCGACCTGCAGCCGGCCTTCCTTGGTCCGCGCCCGGCGGCCGAAGATCTCGAGGATCAGGCCGGTGCGGTCGATGACCTTGCAGTCCCAGGCCTTCTCCAGATTGCGCTGTTGCACCGGCGACAGGTCGTCGTCGATGACCACGGCCTCGGCCTCGGCGGCGCGCACAAGGGCGGCGAGCTCCTCCACCTTGCCCGAACCGAACAGGGTGGCCGGTGCAACCTTGCGGATGCGGACGATCTCTTCCGCGCGCACATCAAGGTCCAGCGCCCTGGCGAGGCCTGAGGCTTCCTCAAGCCGCTCCGTCGCCAGCCGTGAGCTTTCACTGCGGCCGTCGGGATGGATGACGATGGCCCGGATCAGCGGGACGGCGTGGTCGATAAGCGCGGTGGCCAAGGGGCGTGCAGTCTCTCGTGGTCGGATGAAGCCGACAGATAGGTATCCGATCGCCGTCCGGCTATGCCCGAGGCGCTCAGTCCTCGTCGGCTTCCGGCTCGTACAGCTGTACCGGGGCCGACGGCATGATGGTCGAGATGGCGTGTTTGTAGACCAGCTGCGACTGGCCGTCGCGGCGCAGCAGCACACAGAAATTGTCGAACCAGGTCACGATGCCCTGCAGCTTGACCCCGTTGACCAGGAAGATGGTCAGCGGCGTCTTGGTCTTGCGAACGCTGTTGAGGAAGGTGTCCTGAAGGTTCTTGGACTTGTCTTGCGACATGGCAGGTTCAGCCTGTTCTTGATTGTTTCGCCGGCCGGAGGAACGGCCGGGACCGATCGACGCCGGCGGGTCACCTTAACCGGCCCGGCGCGGGTCGCAACGCCTAGATGGCGTCGCGCCGCGCCTGATCGAGGTAGAGCGCCCGCAGCTTCGTGGCCACGGGGCCCGGCTTGCCGTCGCCGATCGTCGCCCCGTCGATGGACACCGCCGGCATCACGAAGCCGCTGGCCGAGGTGTAGAAGGCCTCCTTCGCCCGCTTGGCCTCCTCGACCGAGAAGGCCCGCTCCTCGACCTCCAGGCCCTCGTCCGCCGCCATTCGCATCACGGCGGCGCGGGTGATGCCGTGCAGAATGTTCGACTGGGTGTCTCGCGTCCGCAGCTTGCCGTTCTCGTCGACGATCCAGGCATTGGTCGACGACCCCTCGGTGACCAGCCCCATCTCGTCGACCATCCAGGCTTCGGCGGCGCCGCGCTCGCGGGCGGCCTGTTTGGCCAGCACATTGGGCAGCAGGCCGACGGTCTTGATGTCACAGCGGCCCCAGCGGATGTCGGGATGGGTGATGACCGCCACGCCCTTTTCGGCCGCCGCATTGCCCTTCGACAGCGGCAGGGTGCGGGCGGTGACGATCACGCTCGGCGGCGTCCCTTCAGGCGGGAACGGGTGATCGCGCCGCGCCGTGCCGCGCGTCACCTGGATGTAGACCAGACCCTCGCGCACCCGGTTGCGGCGCACCGTTTCCTTCAGCACCCGCTCAAGAGCCTCGCGGCTCATAGGGATGGGGATGCGCAGTTCGTCCAGGCTGCGGTGCAGCCGTGTCATGTGGCCGTCGAAGTCGGCCATCCGGCCGTCGAACACCGACCAGACCTCATAGACCCCGTCGGCGAACTGGAAGCCGCGGTCCTCGATGTGGACGGTCGCGTCGGCGTGGGGTCGGTAGGTTCCGTTGACGTAGGCGACACGGCTCATGCCTCGACGGCTCCCTCTTCCTCGTCATCGATCGCGCCGCGAGCCGGCGACACGCCCAGCGACTTCAGCTTCCGGTGCAGGGCCGACCGCTCCATGCCGATGAAGGCGGCGGTGCGCGAGATATTGCCGCCGAAGCGCATGATCTGGGCCGCCAGATATTCGCGCTCGAACACCTCGCGGGCCTCGCGCAACGGCAGGGCGATGATTCGCTCGGCGCCCAGCGAACCCGAGGAGCCCGCGTTGGTCGCCTCCTGCGGCAGGGCGTCGGCCCCGATCGGCTCGCTCGGGTCGCCGGTCGCCAGAATCAGCAGGCGTTCGACGTTGTTTCTCAGCTGGCGGACATTGCCCGGCCACGGATGCACCTGCAGCACGGCGATGGCGTCGTCCCCCATCCGTCGCCGCGGCAGGCCCTGCGAGGTCGCCAGGGTCTCGATGAAATAGTCGACCAGCTCCTGGATGTCCTCGCGGCGCTCCGCCAGGGCCGGCACCCGGATCGGCACCACGTTCAGCCGGTGGAACAGATCCTCGCGGAAGCGACCCTCGGCGATCTCCTGCTTCAGGTCGCGCGAGGTCGAGGTGATCACCCGGACGTCGACCTGAACGTCCTGTTCGCCGCCGACCCGACGGAAGCGTTGTTCGACCAGCACGCGCAGGATGCGGCTCTGGCTCTCGCGCGGCATGTCGCCGACGTCGTCGAGATAGAGGGTGCCGTTATGGGCCCGTTCGAACACGCCGATCTTGCTCGGGCGGCCGTCCTGGCCCTCTTCGCCGAACAGTTCGAGGTCCAGCCGCTCCGGCGTCATCCCGGCCGCCGCGATGGCCACGAACTCGCCGCGGGCGCGGGCGCTGGCTTCGTGGATCTGGCGCGCCACCAGCTCCTTGCCGCTGCCCGGCGGGCCCGAGATCAGCACCCGGCTGTTGGCCGGGGCGACCTTGGCGATGGTGCTACGCAGGGTCTGCGCCGCCGCGGAGCGGCCGATGAAGCCGGTCGGCGCCGCGACCTGGGCTCGTAGCCGCCGGTTCTCGCGCTTCAGCGAGGTGGCCTCCAGCGCGCGCTGGACCACGACCACCAGCCGATCGGACTTGAACGGCTTCTCGATGAAATCGTACGCCCCGCGCTGAAGCGCCGTCACCGCCGTCTCGATGTTGCCGTGGCCGGAGATCATCACCACGGGCAGATCGGGGTCCAGCTCCTTGATGACGTCCAGCAGCTCCAGGCCGTCGAGACCGCCGCCCTGCATCCAGATGTCGAGCAGGGCCAGCGACGGCTTGCGCGCCCGGATGGCGGCCAGCGCCTCATCGGAGTTGGAGGCCGTGCGGACGGCGTGGCCTTCATCCTCGAGCAGGCCGGAGACCAGCTCGCGGATGTCCGCCTCGTCGTCGACGACCAGAATATCGGCTCCCGTGGATCGCATGTCGCCTCGCTATTCGCCGGCCGCGGCGACCGGGGGACGGGGCGCTTTCGCATCCCTGCCCCCGGCCGCGGCCGCTTGCAGTGGAGATTTCAGGGGGAAGACCAGGCACACGCGGGCGCCCGACAGCTGTTCGGCGTCGGCCAGCTTCAGTTCGCCGCCGTGTTCCTCGCAGATGCGCTTGACGATGGCCAGGCCGAGGCCAGTGCCCTTCTCGCGCGTGGTCACATAGGGTTCGGTCAGCCGGTCCCGGTCCTTGGCGGGCAGGCCGACGCCGTCGTCCTCGACGATGAAGGTGAGGGTGTCCTCCGATATCTCCAGTCGCGCGCTGATGCCCGGGCGTTTGCCGTCGCCGTCCCTGGGCGCGATCGCCCGCCGCGCCGCCACGGCTTCGCCCGCGTTCTTGAGGATGTTGGTCAGCGCCTGTCCGACCATCCGGCCGTCGGCGTGCAGGACGGCCTTCGGCAACGGCTCGACCAGCTCCACGCCGATATCGGGCGCCGCCACCCGCTGGGCGAAGACGGCCTCGCGCAGCAGTTCGGCCGGGTTCTCGGCGGTGAAGCGCGGCGCCGGCATCCGCGCGAAGGACGAAAACTCGTCGACCATCCGGCCGATGTCGCCGACCTGGCGGATGATGGTCTCGGTGCAGCGGTCGAACACCTCGACGTCGTCGCCGACCTGTTTGCGATAGCGCCGCCGCAGCCGCTCGGCCGAAAGCTGGATCGGCGTCAGCGGGTTCTTGATCTCGTGCGCGATCCGCCGGGCCACGTCGCGCCAGGCCGCGTTGCGCTGGGCGGTGACCAGCCGGGTGATGTCGTCGAACGTCAGCACCATCTCGCCGCCGACACCGCCCTCGATGCGCACGCGCAGGCGCCGCGTCTCGCCGCCCCGGCTGACGTCGATTTCTTCCTCGATGTGGGCCTCGGCGCGGCCGGCCAGCTCGCTCAGCTCCGGCGCCGCCTCGCCCAGCGGCCGGCCGATGATCCTGGCGTCGGACAGGGCCAGCAGTTCCACTGCGCTGTCGTTGATGGCCGAGACGCGTCGCTGCCTGTCGACGCCGATGACGCCCGCCGACACGCCGGACAGGACGGTCTCGATGAAGCGGGTGCGGCCCGTGGCCTCCTCGCTGGCGGCCCGCAGCGCCTGCTGCTGCGTCTCGAGATCACCGGTCATCCGGTTGAAGGCGGCGGTGAGAGTTTTGATCTCGCCCGGCCCTTCCTCACCCTCGACCCGCGCGGTCAGGTCGCCCCCGGCGACCCGGTCGGCCGCCTCGACCAGCCGCCCGATCGGGGCCGAGATCGCGCTTGCCGCGGACATGCCCAGCCACACCGCGCCGACCAGCACCAGGAGCGCCGTCTCGATATAGCTCAGGGCGAAGGCGGCCTGGATGCGCTGTCGGCTCTCCTGCGCCTCACGATAGGCGACGATCGCCGCCTCGCCGTTGCGCATCTGGGCGATCAAACCGGGTTGCAGCGGCCGCACCAGATAAAGGTAGGCGTCGCCATAGGCCGGCAGGCTCATCAGTGAGCGCACCGCGTCCGGGTTCTCCGTGATCTGTTGGGGCGGAGAGCCGTCCTCCGCCGCGGCTTCCAGCATCTCACGCGGCGGCGAGAGATACGGAGGCGCGCCGACCCCTTCGCCGCTTGCCAGAACCTCACCGTCGGCGCCGAGGATGTAGATGGCGGGGTAGCCGAACAGATCCGCGATCTGCACCAGAGCCTCGGAGAATTGAATCCGGTTCTCGAACAGCACCCGGGCTCCGGTAAGCTGTTCGGAAATGACGACGAGATCGGAATCCAGCTCATTCGAGACGTCTTCGACATAGGCGCGCCCGATGGTGGCCCCGTTCTTGACCGCCGCCTGGACATTCTCGCTGAACCATTGGTCCACGCCCCGGTTGACCAGAACCCCGAACACCAGGGCGATCAGCACAGCGGGGACCAACGCCACCAGCGAAAACAGCGTCACAAATCGCAGGTGGAGCCGCGCTCCGGCATGGGTCCGGCGCTGGAACAGGCGGAGCACCCGCCGTCCCACGACGACCGCCAACCCTCCGATCAGCAGAAGGTTGATCGCCAGGATGACAAGTACGGCCTGACTGGCCATGGCCGTGGCGCCTTCGCCGCTGGCGCCCGGCGCGACGGCGACCAGCCAGATCGCCGCGATCGTGATCAGGAAGGCGATCGTATAGGCGATCAGGAAGGTGTTGCGGCGGCGCTCCTCAGACCAGCCGGCGAACCAGCGCGCCGGCCCATTCAGCGGAGCGGCGTCAGGTTCGGGGGCCTTGGAGGGCGAGTCCGTCATGCCGCTCCAGCTTCGGCGAACTGTGGCTCAATATCAACAGCCGAGTTGCCGGAAAGCGTCACCGGCCGCCAGAGCTCCGCCAGCGCCAATTCCACCTGTCCGGGGGCGTCCAGCCGGCACAGCCTCGCCTTGGCCGCGCGTCGCTCCATCGGATCGGTCGGCCAGGGCGCCTGTTCGATGTACCAGCCGAGGTGTTTGCGGAACATCTTCAGCCCCAGCGGCAGCCCGTAGAAGGCGACCGAGGCGCGCAGGTGCTCAACCACGATGGCCAGTCGTTCCTCCGGGCCGGGCTCCTCCAGCACCGTTCCGTCAGACAGCGCCCGCTCCAGATGCGCCGCCAGCCAGGGCCGACCATAGACGCCGCGGCCCAGCATCAAGGCGTCGGCGCCCGATTGCGCCAGCGCCGTCCGGGCGTCTTCGGCGGTGACGATGTCGCCATTGACGATCACCGGCACGCCCACCGCCGCCTTGACCTCGCCCACCGCGCGCCAGTCGGCGACGCCGGTATAGAACTGCTGCCGGGTGCGGCCGTGGACGGTCACCGCCTTGACGCCCAGCGCCTCCGCCCGCCGCGCCAGCTCCGGCGCATTGCGGCTGGCGTCGTCCCAGCCCAGGCGCATCTTGACCGTCACCGGGCGCGAGGTGGCGTTGACCGCCGCCTCCATGAGGCGACAGGCCAGGTCCGGCGTCCGCATCAGGGCCGAACCGCAGGCCGCCGCGGCGACTTCCTTGGCGGGGCAGCCGAAATTCAGATCGATGATGTCGGCCCCGGCCCGCTCGGCCATGCGCGCCCCTTCCGCCATGGCGGCGGGATCGCGTCCGACCAGCTGGATCACGGTCAGCGGCAGACCCTCGCCCACCGCGGCGCGGCGCACCACGTCCGGCCGCGCCTTGGCCAGTTCGGCGGCGGCGACCATCTCGGTGGCGACATAGGCCGCGCCCAGCCGGCTGGCCAGCCGGCGGAACGGCAGGTCGGTGATCCCCGTCATGGGCGCGGTCAGCACCCGGCCGGGCACCCACACGTCTCCGATTTGCACGCCAGTCGCCATCGGCTCCTTACCGCTGCTCCAAGCCCCCTCGTCAAGCAGGACGACGGCGAATAGAAGGCCGGGATGACATCCCCCCTCCCCGCCTTCGCCGCCGTCGTGGTCGCGGCCGGTTCCGGCTCGCGGGCCGGCGGGGGCAAGCAGTGGCGGCTGCTCGGCGGCAGGCCGGTGCTCCGTTGGTCGGTGCAAGCCCTGCTGGAGGCGGGGGCCGAGGACCTCGTCGTGGTCATCCCGGCCGGGGCGGAAGCCGGGGCGGGCGAGGCGCTGGCCGGCCTGACCGGATGGCGCATCGCCGCGGGCGGTGCGACCCGCGCGGACTCGGTGCGAAGCGGGCTTGAGGCCCTTGGAGGGCCGCCCGCTCGTCCGGTGCTGATTCATGACGCCGCCAGACCCCTGCTGACGCCTCCAGTGATCCGCCGGGTGCTGGAAGCCCTGTCGGACGCCGAGGGAGCCCTGCCCGCCCTGCCCGTCGCGGATAGCCTGCGCCGGGGGGACGACGGCCTGATGGCGGACCCTGTCGAGCGAGAAGGCCTGTGGCGCGCACAGACACCGCAGGCCTTCCGCCATGCGACGATCACCGCCGCCTACGCCGCCTGGCCCGCCGGCGAGGCCGCCACCGATGAAGCGACCGTGGTCCAGCGCGCGGGCGGACGGGTCCGCCTCGTCGATGGCGACCCCCGCCTGATGAAACTCACCTTCCCCGAGGATTTCGCCATGGCCGAGGCTCTGATCCCCCGTCAGACCCGCGTCGGCCAGGGCTTCGACGCCCACCGCTGGGGCCCCGGATCGTCGGTCTGGCTGTGCGGGGTCGAGATCGCCCACGACCAGACCCTGATCGGCCATTCGGACGCCGACGCCGGTCTGCACGCCCTCACCGACGCCATTCTCGGGGCCATGGGGGACGGCGACATCGGAGATCATTTCCCGCCCACCGATCCGCAGTGGAAGGGCGCGTCGTCCGACCGCTTCCTCGTCCACGCGGTCGAGCGGCTGCACGCCCGCGGCGGCCGGCTGGTCAATGTCGACGTCACCCTGATCTGCGAGCGGCCGAAGGTGAAGCCGCACCGCCAGGCCATGCGCGAACGTCTCGCCGGCCTGCTGTCGCTTCCGCTGGACGCCGTCAGCGTCAAGGCCACCACGACTGAGGCCATGGGCTTCACCGGACGGGGCGAGGGCCTCGCCGCCCAGGCCGTGGCGACGATCGACCTGCCGGCCTAGGTCGGTCGCTCGGGCGGTGGCCGGAAGGCGCGCCACAGCGAGCCGAACAGGTTGACGTAGTCGTCCGTCCACGGCCGCACCGAGGTCTCCGGCGAGGCGCTCCACTCCGGCCGCGCCCGGAAATCGGCCAGACCCGACGCGGTCGGCGAGATGATCAGCGCCTCCGTCGAGGCGATGGCCATGTCGGGCTGGCTCTGGTCCTCCAGATACAGGTTGTGCAGGCTGGGTTTGCCCAGAGCGTGCGCCGCCGCGATGGCCGGCAGGGTGATGTCGAGGTTGCGGTTCGACAGGTGCAACAGCACCACGCCGTCCGGCTTCAGCAGCTTCAGATAGCCCTCGATCGCCTCCACAGTCAGCAGGTGCGTCGGCACGGCGTCCGACGAGAAGGCGTCGATGATCAGCAGATCATACGATCCCGCCGGCTCGCGGTTCAGGGTCAGCCGGGCGTCGCCCAGCACGGTGCGGATCGGCCCGTCGGCGCAGTCGGAGATGTAGGTGAACCAGCGGGGATCGCGCGACAGCCGGTCGACCATCGGGTCGATCTCGAAGAAGGTCATGGTGTCCTCGGCCCGCTTGTAGGCCGCCATGGCGCCCGAGCCCTGACCCACCACGCCGATCGTCGCCGGCCCGCGCGCCTCGACGATGTCCGCCGCCTGACCGATCGGCGTCAGCGGGTTGTAGTAAAGGGTCGGCCGGCAGTCGAAGGCGCTGTCGCGCGCCTGCGCCCCGTGCAGGGTGGTGCCGTGCATCAGCACATGCACCGGACCGCCCATGCGCGAATCCTCGATCTCGGCCACCCGCATCACGCCGAAGAAGCTGCGGCCCGAATAGCTCCAGTCGTAGATCCGCACGACGTACTGCGATGACAACGCGATCATCGCCAGCACGGCGACGAAGACCAGCGCCCGGTCCCTCAGCAGGAAGGCGCAGATCGCCACCGGCCCTAGAATCCACAGCGCCAGCTGGTCGAGCCCGAACGGCGAGATCTCGTAGAACCGCCCCCGCGCGTTGTCGTCATAGGTCAGCCAGGCCGACAGCAGCACCGGCACGAGGGCGAACACGGCCGCGGCCACGAGCGCCCCGATTTCCTCGCCCCGCAGCTTCCCCCTGCCCCACGGTCGCGCCAGTCCGACCAGCACCAGCACCAGCGGATATTCCCAGACCATGTTGAAAATGACCGGCGCCAGCAGGGCGGTGAAGGCCCCGCCGAGGACCCCGCCCACCGACAGCAGCAGGTAGAATTCCGTCAGCCGGTCCGGCGGCGGCCGCCTCGCCGCCAGCGTCTGATGGCACATCAGCGCGGCGAGGAAGAAGGCGAGGATGTGCACGGCGAAGGCGATCGGCCACTCCAGCGTGCGGAAGGCCACCAGCAGCACGCACACCGCCCCGATGGCGCCTTGCGCCGCCAAGGTGATCGGCAGCGGAATCCAGGGGCGGGCCTGGAAGGCGATGACGAAGGTCAGCAGGTACAGGGCCAGCGGAATGACCCAGAGAAAGGGCGCCGAGGCCACGTCGGTCGACAGGTGGGCGGTCACGCCGAGCATCAGACTGGAAGGCGCGGCCGCGAGCAGGACCAGGATCCCCTTCTCGCGCCACGGAATCGGCGGCGTCGCCGCGAGCCGGGCGGGTTCGGCGGTGCGATCCAGACGCCGGCGCCAGACCGCCACGGCCAAGGCCGCGACCATCAGCAGAAAGGCCCAGTAGCCCCCCGTCCAGCCCATCCTCTGTCCGAACAGATTGGTCAGCGGCTCGATCAGGAACGGATAGGACAACAGCGCAAGGAAGCTGCCCAGGTTCGACGCCGCATAGAGCACGTAGGGGTTCTCGCCGTCCGCATGGCCGACGCGGACCCGCGCGAACCACGCCTGCAGCAGCGGCGCGGTGGCCGAGAGCACGGCGAACGGCGCGCCGACCGAAAGCGCCAGCGTCGCCAGCAGCCAGCCGATCGGCGCCGACGGGTCGGGGTCGCCGAGCCAGCCGTTGATGCGCAGCGGCAGGAACAGGGCGGCGAGCAGCAGCAGCGCCAGATGGATCGCCACCTGCACCTTGATCGACGCCACCCGCTGCAGCAGGTGCGCATAGAGATAGCCGGCCAGCAGCGCCGCCTGGAAGAAGACCATCGCGGTGTTCCACACCGCCGGAGATCCGCCCAGCATGGGCAGGACCAGCTTGGTCACCATCGGCTGGACCACGAAGACCAGCGAGGCCGAGGTGAAGATGGCGACCGCGAACAGCAGCGGCGTCAGACGGTCGACCGGCAGGTCGCGGACCGCAGAGTCGCCAGTGGTGTCGCTCATGCCCGCCCCGTATGCTGGCGCCGCCCCGGGGCGCATCGCGCCACCCTGGACCGACTCGCCGCCCCTTCGGAAGGCCCTCGCCGCATGTTTCCAGACGATATCGAAGCCCTTGCCCGCAAGGTCGTCGAAGCCGCCGCCGCCCGCAGCCTGATGATCGCCACGGCCGAGAGCTGCACCGGCGGCCTCGTCTCCGCCGCCCTGACCGCCGTGGCGGGTTCGTCGGCCGTCGTCGAGCGCGGCTTCGTGACCTACAGCAACGCCGCCAAGAGCGAGCTTCTGGGCGTCCCTGTCGCGCTGATCGAGAGACAGGGTGCGGTATCGGAGCCGGTCGCCCGCGCCATGGCCGCAGGAGCCCTGGCGCGTTCGTCGGCCCAGATCTCGGTCGCCGTCACCGGCATCGCCGGCCCGGGCGGAGGATCGGCCGACAAGCCGGTCGGACTGGTGCATTTCGCGGCGGCCGGGCCCGGAGGCCTGATCCATGTGGTGCGCCGCTTCGGCGACATCGGCCGTGAGGCGGTCAGGCTGGATAGCGTCCGCGTCGCGCTGGACCTGCTGCTGGACCGGATCGGCGCATGATCGTCGACGCTCGCGGCCACCGTTGCCCGACCCCCAGCCTCCGGCTGCAGAAGGCCATGCGCGAGGCCGGTCCGTCGACGCGCCTGACCCTGCTGGCCACCGACCCTATGGCCCGAATCGACGTGCCGCATCTGTTGGCGGGGCTCGGCGGACGGGTGGTCTCGATCGGGGAGGCCGACGGCGTCCTGACTATCGAGGTCGAGACGCCCGGCGCTCCGACAGGTTGACGACGGACTCCGGCAGCGGATCGGCCGGCTCCAGCTCCGGCGCCCCCGCCGAACGCTGGACGATCTCCATCTCGGTCGCGAACGCGCCGCCGTAGAAGATGGCGTTGACGTTCCACGACAGCCAGATCAGCAGGACGACGATGGCGCCGACCGAGCCGTAGGTCGCGCCCAGGGGAGCGATCTGCTCGACGTAGATGGCGCACAGCCAGGACGAAATCGTCGACATCACCGTCGCCACGATTCCCCCGACGATGGCGGGGAACCAGGCCACCGGGGTCCGGTGCGACATGGCGTAGCGATAGAGCATCGTCAGCCCGACTCCGAGGCCGAGGGCGGGCCACAGCCCAACGAAGGCGAGGCCACCGCCTCCGCCGTTCGCGACGGCGCCGGGCCCTGTGTGCTCGAGCAGGCGTGAGGTCACCACGGCGCCCGAGACCACCGTGAACAGGGCGAAGGCGAACAGGGCGACAAAGAAAGCCAGCAGGTTGAACTTGAGGAAGCCGTGCGGCTCGGTCTCGTCATGGATCAGGTTAAGTCCGGCCAGCAAGGCCTTGAAACCACGATGGGCGGCGTAGCCACCGATGATCAGGGCGAACAGGCTCTGCGTCGAGACCGTGCTGGCCGAGGCGTTGGCCAGCCGGTCGATCTCGGTCATGAAGATGGCCCGCGCCGCATGAGGCATGACGTCGGCCAACGCCGCCGCCTGCTCGCTGACCTGACCGATCGAAAGCACCGCCTTGTAGAAGCCGATCAGGATGGCGATGGCCGGAAACACCGCCAGCAGGGCGAAGAAGGACACGCCGCCCGTATAGAGCATGACGTCCCGGCCCCAGCTGCGCGCGAAGGCCTTGACCGCCAGCCGCCCCCACAGCGCCGGCGCCGCCCAGCGCGCAGCGTCCTTCATTTCCACCCCGGCCTGCAAATCGATATCCCGTACCGCCCCGATGGAGCCCCCTTTAGCGCATTTCGCCGCCGGTGAAAGGATGGCCGCGCCGGTTGCCTCGCGGCGACGACCCTCGCTATGGTCCGCCGCCTGACATCGCGGCCCGGGTGGGGGGCCGCTGGAGACCTCGCCTTGACTTCCGATCCGCGCATTCTGGTCGTCGCCCCTGATGACGACCTGATCGGGTCCCTGTGCCAGGGGCTGGACACGCTGGGCTGGCGCACGGTCACGGCGCGGTCCCTGGCCGGGGCGTTGCAGGTGCTCATCGACTGGCCGCTGGAGACGGTGATCCTCGACGCGCGGATCCCCGAGGCGGCCGAGGGCGTGGCCGCCCTGCGCCAGACGGTCGCGCCGCGCCGCCTGCCGGTCATGGCCATCGGCCCCGAAGCGGCCGACTGGCCGTCCGGGGTGGCCGATATCGTGATGTCGAACCCGCCGCACGCGGCCCAGGCGGCCCTGCGGCTCGAGAACCTCGGTCGCGCCGCCATCGCCGAGGAGGAGGTCAGCCTGCGCGAGGCGACCTTCGCCGCCCGGGGCGAACCCCTGCCGGTCATCGAGCCCGACCCCAGCCCCCTGCGGGTCCTGGCCGCCGGAAAGCCCGATCGACATTTCCTTGCCCTGTCCAACGCCCTCGTGGCCCATGGCTGCGAAGTGGTGGCCGCGCCGACGCCCTACACAGCCTTCGATTACCTGCACGAACGGCCGTTCGACGCCGCCGTGCTGTGGGGCGCCGAGGATCACGCCCCGGCCCTGTCGATCGCCTCTGGCATGAAGCGGAACACCCGCCTCTACCACATCCCGGCGGTGCTCTATCTGCGCGGCTCCGGCGAGATCAACCTGTCCGAGCTCTACAACCGCGGCTTCGCCGACGTCGCCGCGGCCGACACGCCGGAGGAAGAGACGGCCGACCGCATCGTGGCCCTGGCCCGCCACCATCGCCGCCATATCGCGATCCGGCGGGCGTTGGAGAGCGCGCGCGGCTCGGGCCTGACCGATCCGGCCACGGGTCTGTTCACGCCGGAACTGTTCGCCAGCCATCTGGCCCGGGTCGCGGAGGGCGCCCGCCAGCGGCGCCGGCCCCTGTCCGTCGTGGTCCTGCGGGTGTCCGAGACCCCGGCCGTGGTCGAGGCCCGCAAGGATGGATGGCTGGATCGCGCCCTGCCCCAGATCGGCGCCATGGTCTCGCGACTGATCCGGACCGAGGACACGGCGGCGCGGCTGTCGGCGGATGTCTTCGCCCTCGCCCTGCCCGCCACGCGGGGCCCGGCCGGGCGTATCGCCGCCGACCGTATCGCCGCCGTGATCGGCTGCACCGCCTTTGACGCCGGCCCCGATCGGTCGCCTTTCGTGGTCGAGTTTGAAGTCGGGGTGGCTGAGGTCGGGCCCGGCGAATCTCCCGCCGCGGTGCTCGAGCGCGCCTCACGGGACGTCCGCGCGGCCACGTCAGGCTAATTTGACAACTGTAGTTGTCTAATGCAGGTTCGGGCCATGCCGGCCCGACCCTCCGCCCTGCTTGACGACCTGGACACCGCCTTGCTGGCGCTCGCCCCGATCCGTCGCCGCATCCTGACGGCGCTGACGGAGCCCGCCTCCGCCGCCGGCCTCGCCGAGCAACTCGGCATGCCGCGTCAGAAGATCGGCTATCACCTGCGGGCCCTCGAAGGCGCCGGCCTGGTTCAGCCCGCGGGCGAACGGCGCAAGCGCGGCTTCACCGAGCGGCTGTTCGTCGCCGCGCGAAACTACGTCTTCGATCCCGCCCTGATGCAGGCCCCGCCTGATCCCGACGCCGTCGACGCCCAGGACCGCCACGCCGCCGATCACCTCATCTCCACCGCCTCGACCATCGTCCGGGACGTCGCCCGGATGCGTCAGGATGCGGCCGCGGAAGGGTCGCGCCTGTTGACCCTGACGGTCGAGGCCGACGTCGTCTTCGCCACGCCCGCCGATTTTGACGCCTTCACCGAAGAGGTCAGCGTCGCCGTGGCGGCCCTCGCCCGCAAATACGCCGCGCCCTCGGGCCGCCGCTACCGGCTCACCGCCGCCGCCCATCCGGCGGTTTCCAAACCCGCGCCCGCCAGGAACTGAACGATGACCGAAGCCGCCGACCCGCTCACCGAAGACCATGTCCTCGTCGAGGTCACCGTCCCCGCGCCCGCCGACATCGTCTGGACCGCCCTGCGCGACCCGCAAAAGATCAAACAGTGGTTCGGCTGGGACGCCGACACCCTGAAGGATGAGATCGACTTCATCTTCATCACCCATGCCGAGGCCGACGAGGCCGCCCGCTCCGTCACCTTCGTCGGCGTCCCGGACCGCTACGAGGTCGAGGCGCGCGGCGAGAGCAGCCTGGTCCGGGTGGTGCGCTCGGCGCCCGCCGGCGATTGGTCGGACGTATTCGACGGCATGATCGAGGGGTGGATCTCCTTCACCTGGCAGCTGGCCTTCGCTTTCGCCCGCCATCCGGGCGAGACCCGGCGCACACTGTTCTTCTCCGGCCCGCCGCGCCAGAATCGTCTGGCCCGGAGCTTGCTGGGCCTCGACGCCGCTCCCGCCGCCGGCGAGCCTTGGTCGGGCCCGCTTGGCCCGGAGACGACGGCCGCCGGTGAGGTCTGGTTCACCGCCCGCCATCAGATCGGCGTCACCGTCGACGCCTGGGGCGACGGACTGTTGGTGGTCGTGGACCAGCCGCCGACCGAGGCGAAGCCGCACGGTTCCGCCATGCTGACCCTTACCACCTACGGCCTGTCCGACGCCGACTTCGCTGACGTTCAGGCCCGCTGGCAGGCGTGGTGGGACGATCGTTTCGAGACGGTCGCGCCGGGCTGCTAGGCGGCCCCCGCCACCCGGGCCAGATCGGTCGTGATCCGCTCGGCGACCTTCAGCCGGTCCTCCGGCGTGTCCCAGTCGCCCTTGACCACAATCTTCTGGTCCGGCCGGATCTTCCAGAAGGCGTGGTTCTTCTGGATCAGCCCGATCAGTCCGGCCGGATTGGGGAACTCATTGTTGCGCAGGGTCAGCACCGCGCCCTTGGGCCCGATGTCGATCCGTTCGATGCAGGCCGTCTTGCAGTTGGCCTTGATCCCGACGATGCGCAGCAGCTGTTTCGCCTCGTCCGGCAGCGGGCCGAAGCGGTCGATCAGCTCGGCCGCCAGCGCCTCGCGCGTCTCCGAATTCTCGGCGTCCGACAGGCGGCGGTACAGGCTCAGACGGACGTTGAGATCCGGCACGTATTCCTCGGGGATCAGCACTGCCGCGCCGACGTTGATCGCCGGCGACCAGCCGCGGTCGACCACCCCGCCACCCTCGCCCGACTGGCGCAGCTCGGCGACGGCGTCCTCCAGCATCTGCTGATACAGCTCGACCCCGACCTCGCGGATGTGCCCCGACTGCTCGTCGCCCAGCAGGTTGCCGCCGCCCCGCTGGTCCAGATCGTGGCTGGCCAGCTGGAAGCCGGCGCCGAGGTTGTCCAGCGACTGGAGCACCTGCAGCCGCCGTTCCGACGACAGGCTCATCGGCTTGTTCGGCGGGGTGGTCAGATAGGCGAAGGCCCGCGCCTTCGCCCGGCCGATGCGGCCGCGGATCTGGTGCAACTGGGCCAGGCCGAACATGTCGGCCTTGTGCACGATCAGGGTGTTGGCTGTCGGCACATCCAGCCCGCTCTCGACGATGGTCGTCGACAACAGCAGGTCGTAGCTGCCGTCGTAGAAGGCGCTCATCACGTCTTCCAGCTGGGTCGGCGACATCTGGCCGTGGCCGACCACGAATTTGATCTCGGGCACCTTCTCGCGCAGGAACTGCTCGATGTCCGGCAGGTCCGACAGGCGCGGCACGACATAGTAGGCCTGACCGCCGCGGTATTTCTCGCGCAGCAGGGCCTCGCGCACCAGCACCGGATCCCAAGGCGTCACATAGGTGCGCACCGCCAGACGATCGACCGGCGGGGTGGCGATGATCGACATCTCGCGAATGCCCGACAGCGCCATCTGCAGCGTCCGCGGAATGGGCGTGGCCGTCAGGGTCAGCAGATGAACATCGGCCCGCAGGGACTTCAGCTTCTCCTTGTGCTTGACCCCGAAATGCTGCTCCTCGTCGACGATCACGAGCCCGAGGTCCTTGAACCCGACCTGTTCGCTCAGCACTGCGTGGGTGCCGACCACGATCTCGAACGATCCGTCCTTCAGCCCCGCCCGCGTCTCGGCCGCGTCCTTCGCGGTGACCATCCGCGACAGGTGACGGACCTTGACCGGCCAGCCGGCGAACCGCTCGCTGAAGGTCTTGAAATGCTGCCGCGCCAGCAGGGTCGTCGGGCAGACGACGGCCACCTGCTGGCCGCTCATGGCCACCACGAAGGCGGCCCGCAGCGCCACCTCGGTCTTGCCGAAGCCGACGTCCCCGCAGATCAGCCGGTCCATCGGCGTGCCCTTGCCGAGGTCCTCCAGCACGTCGCCGATGGCGTTCAGCTGGTCGTCCGTCTCCTCATAGGGGAAGCGGGCGCAGAACTCGTCGAAGAGTCCATGCGGCGGCGTGATCGCGTCTGAGGTCCGCAGGCTGCGTTTCGCCGCCAGGGCGATCAACCCCTCCGCCATGTCGCGCAGGCGGGCCTTCGCCTTGGCCTTGCGCGCCTGCCAGCCCGCCCCGCCCAGCCGGTCCAGCTGCACGCCCTCGGCCTCGCTGCCGTAGCGGGTCAGCAGGTCGATGTTCTCGACCGGCAGATACAGTTTGCTGTCCCCCGCGTAGAGCAGCTCCAGGCAGTCGTGCGGCGCCTGCTGGATCTCGAGCGTCTTCAGCCCCTCATACCGCCCGATGCCGTGGTCGAGGTGGACCACCAGATCGCCCGTCGTCAGGGCCGAGGCCTCGGCGAGGAAGTTCGACGCCCGCCGCTTCTTCTTCGGCCGCGCCAGCCGGTCGCCCAGCATGTCGGTCTCGGATATGACGGCGATCTGGTCGGTCTCGAAGCCGTGCTCGACCGGCAGCACGCCGCGCAAATACAGGTCCTTCGGCGCCTTCTGGACGTCGGCCCAATCGCGCACGGCCACCACGTGCTCCAGCCCGTGGTCGGCGAGCATCGAGGCCAGCCGCTCGGACGAGCCCTCGGTCCAGGACGCGAACAGCACGCGCTTGCCGGCGGCCTTCACCGCCTGGGCATGACGGGCCACCGCCTCGAACAGATTGACGCTGTCCTGGGCCCGCTCGGCCGCGAAACTGCGTCCCAGCCGCCCGCCGGCGTCTTCGCCGGGGCCATGGAAGGGCGACAGCCGCCGCACCCAGCGTCCCGCCAGGGCGCTGTTCCAGTCGGAGTCCGTGAGATACAGCCGCTCCGGCGGCAAGGCGCGCCATGCCGATCCGCCCTTGCCCATGGCCGCGTCGCGGCGGGCGTCATAGGCGTCCTTCGTCAGCGTCCAGCGCTCGGCCCGCGCCGCCTCGACCTGGTTGTCGAGGAACAGGCGGGCGTCGTCGGGCAGATAGTCGAACAGCGTCTCCAGCCGGTCGTAGAGCAGCGGCAGCCAGTGCTCCATGCCCTGCCGCCGCGCGCCCTCGCTGATGGCGGCGTACAGCGGATCGTCGCCGGCCGCCCCGAACAGCGCCAGATAGCCGGTGCGGAAGCGGGAGATGCTGTCCGGATCGAGCAGCGCCTCGGACACCGGCGCCAGCGACACCTCGCGCAACTGGCCCGTCGATCGCTGGGTGGCCGGGTCGAAGGTCCGGATCGACTCCAGCTCCGAGCCGAACATGTCCAGTCGCACCGGCTCCTCGAAGCCCGGCGGATAGACGTCGATGACCCCGCCGCGCACGGCGAACTCGCCCTTCTCCGACACGGTCGAGGCGCGCATATAGCCGTTCGCCGCGAAATACCGTTCCAGCGCCGCCGTATCGAGATCCAGACCCACCGTGGTCGCGAACCCGGCGCCGCAGGTGACTTCACGCGGCGGCGTCCGCTGAACCGCCGCTCCGACGGTTGTGACCACCAGCAGCGGCCGCACATCGTCGCGATCGCGCTGGGCCAGACGTGTCAGGGCCGCCATCCGCTCCGCCGACACCGACGAGGTCGGACTCAGCCGGTCGTAAGGCAGGCAGTCCCACGCTGGAAACTCCACGATTTCCACATCATCGGCGAAAAACCGGAATGCCTGGACGAACTCGCCCATGCGGGCGTAGTCGCGCGCCACGAAGACGCCGACGCCGCCGTCGGCCTTCAGCCGCTCGGCCACCGTCAGGGCGTCGAGGCCTTCCGGCGCCCCGCCCAGCTCCCGATCGTCGCGTTTGGAGACCACGGCGTCCATCAGCCCGCCCCTTCGGCCACGGCCGCGGCCACATGGTCGCGCATGAAGGCCCGGATTTTCGCCATCAAGGCCGTCTCATGCGCCGCCGGCGTCGGCTCCGTGCCGATGATCCAGGCGTAGAGCTGGTGATCGTCGTCCTGGGCCAGCAAAGCCTCGAGGGCATCCAGTTCGGTCGCGTCCAGCGTCGGCCCGACCTGATCGACGAACGGACCCAGCACCAGGTCGGCCTCCCGGAAGCCCCGCCGCCACGCCCGGAAGGCGATGCGGCCCAATCTCTCTTTCAGGCGTGCGTCGGTATCGGCCACAAGCGTCCTTGCCCGGTGAAATCGTGAGAAGCGCCCCGCAGCGCCGAGCGCAGGGCACTTCAATGAAGTGCGGTCAGATAGCGTTCCAGACGCGCTTTCGCCAGCTATGCTGTCGCCGATGCGGCCGCCGAGTCTCTTTCCCCTGTTCGCCGAGGTCTCCACCCTGAAGGGCGTGGGGCCCAAGGTGCTGCCTCTGGTCCAGAAACTGGCCGGCCCGCTGGTCCGCGACCTGCTGTTCCTGTCGCCCTCGGGCCTGATCGTGCGCCGGCCGATGACCTCGACGACCGCGGTCGAGGGCCAGATCGGCCTGTTCGAGGTGATCGTCGACCGCCTCATCGTGCCTGGCAAACCCGGCGCCCCGATCAAGGTCCGGGCCTCGGACGCCGAGGGCTTTGTCCATCTGATCTGGTTTGGCGGCTCGGCCCAGCACATCGACCGCTTGCTGCCCAAGGGCGAGCGGCGGCTGGTCTCGGGCAAGGTCGAGCGCTTCAACAACGAGGTGCAGATCGTCCACCCGGACATCTTCACCCCGGCCCAGGCCGCCGACATCGCCGCCGTCGAACCGGTCTACCCGGCCACCCAGGGCCTGAGCTCGCGCGTCATCCGCAAACTGGTCCAGTCCGCCCTCGAACACGCGCCGGAGCTGCCGGAATGGCAGGACCCGGCCTGGCTGGCCAAACGGCGCTGGCCCGGCTGGCGCGCCTCGCTCGCGGCCCTGCACGCGCCCGCTGCCGAACCCGACCTCCTGCCCGACGCTCCGGTCCGCCAGCGTCTGGCCTATGACGAGCTTCTGGCGCACCAGCTGGCTCTCGCCCGCCGCCGCCGGGCCCGCCAGATCACCCCGGCGCCGGTCATCGCCCCCGGCGAGCCGTCCGATCGCATCCTTGAGGCCCTGCCCTTCGACCTGACCGGCGCCCAGGTGCAGGCCCTTGCCGAGATCCGGCGCGATCTCGCCTCGGGCGAACAGATGGGCCGGCTGCTGCAGGGCGACGTCGGCTCCGGCAAGACCGCCGTCGCCGCCCTGGCGCTGGCGGACGCGGCGGCGTCCGGCTTCCAGGCCGCCCTGATGGCCCCGACGGAAATCCTCGCCCGCCAGCACTGGCAGCGGCTTGCCCCCATGCTGCAGTCCGCCGGCGTCCCGACCATCCTGCTCACCGGCCGCGACACCCCGGCCGAGCGCCGCACCCGGCTGGCCGCCCTCGCTTCCGGCGAAGCCCGCGTCGCCATCGGCACTCACGCCCTGTTCCAGGACGCCGTTCGTTTCGACCGGCTGGCGCTGGCGGTGATCGACGAACAGCACCGCTTCGGCGTCAACGAACGGCAGCGGCTGCAGGCCAAGGGCGATCCGCGCACCGGCGGGGTCCACCTGCTGACCATGTCGGCCACGCCGATTCCCCGCACCCTCGAACTGACCCAGTACGGCGAACTGGAGGTGTCGCGCCTGACCGAAAAGCCGCCCGGCCGGACGCCGGTGACGACCGCCGTGGTGCCGCTGGCCCGCATCGGCGAGGTCGCGAAACGCCTGAGGGCCGCGCTCGACAGCGGGGCCCAGGCCTACTGGATCTGCCCGCTGGTGGCCGAGAGCGAGGCCTCGGACCTCGCCGCCGCCGAGGCCCGCGCCGCCGATCTGCGCCGGATCATGGGCGTCGAGGTCGGCCTCGCCCACGGTCAGATGCCGGGCGCCGAGCGCGAGGCGGTGATGGCCGACTTCGCCGATGGCCGGACGCCGCTGCTGGTGGCCACCACGGTCGTGGAGGTCGGCGTGGATGTGCCCAACGCCTCGATCATGGTCATCGAGCACGCCGATCGCTTCGGCCTCGCCCAGTTGCATCAGCTGCGAGGCCGGGTCGGGCGCGGAACCGCCGCCAGCACCTGTCTGCTGCTTTACGGCGGCGGCGACGATGGTCTCGGCGAGACGGCGCGTGTCCGGCTGGAGACCCTGCGCCGCACCGAAGACGGCTTCGAGATCGCCGAGGAGGACTTCCGCCTGCGCGGCGGCGGCGACCCGCTTGGTCTGAAGCAGAGCGGTTTCCCGGCCTACCGCTTCGCCGACCCCATCCGCCATCGTGAGCTGATGCTCGCCGCGGCGGACGACGCCCGGCTGGTGCTGGGGCGCGACCCGGACCTGATCTCGCCCCGGGGCCAGGCCGTGCAGGTGCTGGAAGCCCTGTTCGACTGGCGTAATGATCGGCCGGGCGTGGACTAGCCCGCGGACCTCCCGGTCCAGACCGACAGCCGCTTCTGCGCATCGGCTTCAATATCGCCGTAGAACAAGTTGTAAGGACGCGATTTTCGTCGGTCCGCCCAACCCCCTGTCTGGCGGAAGGACTCCCGCTCGGGCTCGGTGTGGCGCAGCAGGCCGTCGCGGCACTGGGTGGCGACCTCCCGCGCCAGCAGGGCCGGATGGGCGCCCCACTCCAGACCGGTCGCATTGGTTGCGCCCTGGTTCAGACGTGCGTCTGTCGGCGCGGTCGAGGTCGAGCCCGTCACCGGATTGACGCATAGGGCCTCGTCCTCGCCCAGTTCCACCAGCCGGCCGCGCTCGTCCCAGACCAGCGCCCGCCTCAACCGCCGCCGCGCGGCCCCGTCATTGCCCTCGCCGACGGGCGAGAAGCCTACGACGCAGCCTGCCTGGTCTCGCCGTTCGCAGGCCGGAATCAGCGGAGACGGGCGCTCGGCGCGGGTCACCACGTCCATCAGATAGGCGGCGACCAGCCGGTCCCGCAGCGCCGCGTCGCCGGACACCCGCTCGCGCAGCAGCCGCTCGACCAGTTCGCCGCCCTGTTCGACTCCGGCCAGCACGATCGGCCCCTCCGGATGCCGGGCGATCCATGCGTCAAAAGCCGCGGCGATGTCCCGGTAGGCGAAGGCCCGGGCCTCGCGCGCATCGTCCCTCAGCGTCAGCCGGGTGTAGAGACTGCCCTGACGGTAGCGCGGCGCGCTGACCGCCCCCAGCCGGGCGAACGGTCCGGCGTAGTTCGGCAGCACCACTCGTCTCAGATAGGCGTCGGCCTCGGCGTCGCCGATCGGGCCGTTCCATTCGCGACCGCCGTCATAGGTGGTCGAATGGACGAAGAAGACCGCGGCCGGGCCGGCATCGGGCGCCCGGACCTCGCTCATGGCCCAGGCCTCGGGCCGCCGGTAATCGGGCGCGGGCGGCGGCTGATAGGTCTGGAACGGAACCTGCGGGTCCAGCCCCGCCCTAAGGATGTCCCCGCGCCAGACCGCCACCGCCGCCGTGAACAGGAAGACCAGCGCGAAGCCGATCCAGCCGATCCATTGCCGGGTGGTCAGCTTCGGCCCCGTCATCGATACGGGTCCGCCGTGGCCAGGAAGTCCTGCACATAGCGCCGGACGCCTTCCTCCAGCGGGGTCGACTGCCCCCCGAAGCCGGCGGCGCGGATGCGCTCCATCCGGGCCTCGGTGAAATACTGGTACTTGTCCCGGATGCTCTCGGGCGTGTCGACGTACTCGACCCGGGGCGACTTGCCGGCCGCGGCGAAGGCGGCGTTGGCGAGGTCGAGGAAGGACCGGGCCTGACCCGACCCGGCGTTGAACACGCCCGACACCGCCGGCGTGTCCAGCAGCCAGTCGACGATGTCGACCACGTCATCGACGAAGACGAAATCGCGCATCTGGCCGCCGTCGGCGTAGGCCGGATTGTGCGAGCGGAACAGGGTCACCGGCTCGTCGGCCTGGACCTTCGGCCAGATCTGCGCCACGACCGACTTCATCCCGCCCTTGTGGTACTCGTTCGGGCCATAGACGTTGAAGAATTTCAGACCCGCCCACTGGCCCGGCGACTGGCCCCGATCCGACTGCCGCGCGGCGTACTGATCGAACAGCATTTTCGAATAGCCGTAGGCGTTTAGCGGGCGAAGCGCCGCCAATCCCTCAGGACTGTCGTCGTCCTGAAAACCCTGCTCTCCGTCGCCATAGGTGGCCGCCGACGAGGCGTAGATCATTCGCGCGTCCCGGAGGGCGCACCAGTCCCAGATGTCGCGCGACAGGGTGAAGTTGGTCCGGATGATCAGATCGGCGTCGGCCTCCGTGGTCGACGAGATCGCGCCCATGTGCACCACGGCCTCGATCTGTTCGGCGTGCCGCTCCAGCTGTTCGAACAGTTCCTCCGGCTGCCAGAAGTCGGCGATCGGGTGTTTGGCGAGGTTCTTCCACTTGCCCAGCGCCGCGTCTTCCAGCCGGTCGCAGACGACCACGTCGCGCCGGTCCCCGGCGCACAGCCGGGCGACGATGTTGGAGCCGATGAAGCCGGCCCCGCCGGTGACCACGATCATGCGCCGGCTCATCGCTCGTCCTTCATCTTCTCGATCGTCCGGGTGGTGGAATAGCCGTCCTCGAACGTGGCCAGCCTCACCTCCCCGCCCCAGCTTTCGACCAGGTCGCCGCCCACCACCCCCTCGCGGGTGTAGTCCGCGCCCTTGATCAGCACGTCCGGCCGCAGCCGTTCGATCAGCGCCAGCGGCGTCGGCTCTTCGAACGAGGTGACCCGGTCGACGCTCGCCAGGCCGCCGATCACCACGGCGCGGCTGTCCAGATCGTTGATCGGCCGCCCCTCGCCCTTCAGCCGCCGCACCGAGGCGTCGGTGTTCAGCGCCACGATCAGCCGGTCGCACCAGCTCCGGGCCTGGGCCAGATAGGCGACATGGCCGCGGTGCAGGATGTCGAAACAGCCGTTGGTGAACCCGACCTTCAGGCCCTGCCGCTTCCAGCCCTCGACCACATGGGCCAGTTCGTCCAGCGGCATGACCTTGGCGTGGGCTCCGGCCGCGTGCTGGCTCATCTCGGCGTCGATCAGTTCGGCCGGGGTGACCACGGCCGTCCCCGCCTTGCCGACCACCACGCCCGAGGCGAGGATGGCGAACTCGACCGCCGTCTCCAGCGATGCGCCCGCGCCGAGCGCCAGCCCCAGCGCCGCCAGCCCGGTGTCGCCGGCGCCGGAGACATCGAACACCTCGCGCGCCCGGCCCGGGAAGTGACGGACCGGTTCGCCCCGCCGCATCAGGCTCATGCCCTTGCCGGCGCGGGTGACCACGATGGCCCTGGCCGTCGTCGCGTGCAGCAAGGCCTTCAGCGCGGCCTCGACCTCGGCGTCCGTCTCGACCGGCAGCCCGGTGGCCGCCGCCAGCTCGCTGGCGTTGGGCTTGATCAGATCGACCGCTCCGTAGCGGGCGAAGTCACGCCCCTTGGGGTCGACCACCACGGGCGCGCCCGTCGCCTCGGCCGCAGCGAGGGCCTGGGCGATCACCAGATCGCTGACCACGCCCTTTGCGTAATCTGACAGGAGATAGACCGAAGCACCGGTAAAAGCGGCTGTTTCATCGACCAGAAGCGCCGCCGTTTCCTCATCGAGGCGCAGCAGCTGCTGGCCCGCGGCGACGAACCGCGTCTTGACGATTGTGGCCACGCCCGGCCGTCGTTCGACGGCGTCCTCGATGCCCGGCTCGACGGCGATGATCGCCGCCAGCTCGTCCCCGGCCGGATCGCGGCCGGCCACGGCCCCCAGCCGCGCCAGTCCGCCCAGGGCGGCGACATTGCGCGCCACATTGCCGACCCCGCCCGGCATCGAGGTCGTCCGGCGCATCTGCAGCACGGGAATGGGCGCCTCGGGCGAAATCCGGCTGACTTCGCCATAGACATAGCGGTCCAGCATCAGGTCGCCGACGCAGGCCACCTTGAGCCCGCGCACGCGCTCCAGCAGCGCCTGTAGTCCGCCGAGGTCGAGAGTCCGTTCAGCCATGGAACCCGACTAACGGATTCAGCCGGCCTTCGCCATCCGCGCCTTCGTCAGGTCGTCATAGGCGATCAGGTCGGCCGCCAGCGCCTCGAACTGATCCAGCGGCACCATGTTGGGCCCGTCCGACGGCGCGTTGTCGGGGTCCTGGTGCGTCTCCATGAAGACAGCGTCCACGCCCACGGCCACCGCCGCCCGGGCCAGCACCGGCACGAACTCGCGCTGTCCGCCCGAGGAGGTCCCCTGCCCGCCCGGCTGCTGCACCGAATGGGTCGCGTCGAACACTACGGGACAGCCGATGTCGCGCAGGATGGGCAGCGACCGCATGTCCGAGACCAGGGTGTTGTAGCCGAAGCTGACGCCCCGCTCGCAGGCCATGACGTTGGGATTTCCGGCCCCGACGACCTTGGCGATGACGTTCTTCATGTCCCAGGGGGCGAGGAACTGGCCCTTCTTGATATTGATGACCTTGCCGGTCGCCGCCGCGGCCAGCAGCAGGTCCGTCTGACGGCACAAGAAGGCGGGGATCTGCAGAACGTCCACGGCCTGGGCCGCCTCGGCGCAGTGCGCCTCGGTGTGGACGTCCGTCAGCACCGGCAGGCCCACGCTCTCGCGAATCTCGGCGAAGATCGGCAGCGAGCCGGCCAGGCCCAGGCCGCGCGCGGCGTTGGCGCTGGTCCGGTTCGCCTTGTCGAAGCTGGTCTTGTAGATGACGCCGACGTTCAGCCGCTCGCCGATCTCCTTCAGCGCATGGGCCATTTCCAGCGCGTGCTGTCGGCTCTCCAGCTGGCACGGGCCGGCGATGAAGACGATACGCTGGCCTCCGCCGATGCTGACGGGGCGCTTCAGCCCCTCCTTGATGTCGATGACGGCGTTCGGCTTGGACACGGCGGGGTTCCCGGAATTGCGGCTTGGCGACGCGCGGCCCTTGCCGCACCTATGCGGAGATCAGGTGGCGTGGGACAGCGTGGTCCGCAAGCTATCACGGAGCCCGACCGCATGACCACCAGACCGGCCCCCGTCATTGTCTGGTTCCGTCAGGACCTCCGGCTGGCGGACAATCCGGCCCTCGACCACGCCGTCCGGACCGGTCGCCCGCTGATTCCGGTCTACATCCTCGACGACGGCCCCGCCGTCCGCCGCATCGGCGCCGCCTCGCGCTGGTGGCTGGACGGCTCGCTCCGCGCCCTCGACGCCGACCTGCGCCGGCGCGGCGCCCAACTGGTCCTCCGCCGTGGTGATTCGGAGGCGGAGCTGCGCCGGCTGATCGCGGAAACCGGCGCCGACACCGTGTTCATGAACCGTCGCTTCGAACCGGACGCCTTCCTCCACGACGCAGACATCGCCCACGCCCTGACGGCCGACGGCGTCGAATGCCACGGCTACAACGGCGCGCTGCTGGCCCGTCCGGGGGCGGTTCGGACAGGCTCGGGCGGGCCGTATCGGGTCTTCACCCCCTTCCTCAAGGCCCTGCTGGAAGCCGCGGCCCCGCCGGCCCCCATGCCTGCGCCCGCCGCTGTCGAGGCCGTTTCCAGACTGGCGAGCGGCTCCCTCGACGACTGGGCCCTTCGCCCCACGACGCCCGACTGGGCGGGCGGCTTCGACTGGACCCCCGGCGAGGCCGGCGCCGCTACAGCCCTCGCGGCCTTCGTCGGGCGCGGGCTGAAGACCTACTCGAAGGGGCGCGACCACCCGGCCGAGCCGTCGGTCAGCCGCCTGTCACCCCATCTGCACTGGGGCGAGATCCATCCATGGCGAGCGGTCGAAACGGCCCGCCGCGCCGCGTCCAACGGCCATGTCGCGCCGGCCGAAGCGGAAAAGTTCGTCGCCGAACTGGGCTGGCGGGACTTCTCGGCCCAGCTGCTGCACCATTTCCCGCAGATGACCGATACGGCCTTCCGGCCCGGGTACGACCTCATGCCGTGGCGCGACGATCCCGACGGCCTCGAGGCCTGGAAGCGCGGCCGCACCGGCTATCCGATCATCGACGCCGGCATGCGCCAGCTGTGGACCACGGGCTGGATGCACAACCGCGTGCGCATGATCGTCGCGTCCTTCCTCGTGAAGGATCTGCTGATCGACTGGCGCGCCGGCGAGGCGTGGTTCTGGGACACCCTGGTCGACGCCGACCTCGCCAGCAATGTGCAGAACTGGCAGTGGGTGGCCGGCTCCGGGGCCGACGCCTCGCCCTGGTTCCGTATCTTCAATCCGGTCACCCAGGGTCAGAAATTCGACGCCGACGGCCGTTACGTCCGCCGCTGGGTCCCCGAGCTGGCCCGGCTGCCCGACCGCTGGCTGCACGCGCCGTGGACAGCCCCGGCCGAGGTCCTTCGCGCCGCAGGGGTGCGTCTGGACCGAGGCGGCTATCCCGCCCCGATCGTCGATCACGCCGCCGCCCGCGACCGGGCCCTGCAGGCCCTCCGCGCCCTCCCGGCGACCGGGGATTGACGGGGCGCCCCGTCGGACCCAACCTCGACCGCATGACGTCGGTCACCGCCGAACGCTCCGAGGCCGTCGCCCGCACGCCGCGCGGGTTCGGCCTTCTGTTGCGCCTGCTGGCCTCGAACTGGACCGTCGGCCGCCTGACCGTGCTTCTGCCCAATGGCGCCAGCCATCTGCTGGAAGGCGTCCGCCCCGGTCCCTCCGCCACTCTCGACATTCGCGACTACCGTTTCGCCGGCCGGGTCCTCGCGTCCGGGGATATCGGCTTCGCCGAGGGCTATATGGCCGGCGAGTGGGAGACGCCGCATCTGGCCGCCCTGCTCGAAGCCCTCGCTCACAACAGCGAGCACATCCGACGCCTGGTGGGCGGCAACCCGGTAATGAAGGCCTTCCACTGGCTGTCACACCGGATGAACCGCAACAGCCGTTCCGGGTCGCGCAAGAACATTCACGCCCACTATGACATCGGCAACGCCTTCTACGCCGCCTGGCTCGACCCCTCGATGACCTATTCCTCGGCGCGCTTCACCCGCGCCGGCATGACGCTGGAGGCGGCCCAGCGAGAGAAATACGCCGCTCTCGCCCGCTCGATGAACCTTCAGGCCGGCCATTCGGTGCTCGAGATCGGCTGCGGCTGGGGCGGCTTCGCCGAATTCGCGGCCCGGGAGGTCGGCGCCCGCGTCACCGGCATCACCATCTCGCGCGAACAGTTCGATTTCGCCCGCCGGCGGATGTTCGCCGCGGGCCTGTCAGACAGGGCCGACATCCAGCTGATCGACTACCGCGACGTGCCCGGCCGCTTCGATCGCGTCGCCTCCATCGAAATGTTCGAGGCGGTCGGTCAGGAATACTGGCCCGCCTATTTCGGCAAGATCCACGAAGTCCTGAAGCCCGGCGGACGGGCCGGTCTGCAGATCATCACCATCGACGACGCCGTTTTCGCCGGCTACCGCAAGCGCACGGATTTCATCCAGAAATACATCTTCCCCGGCGGCATGCTTCCCTCGGAGGCCGCACTGCAGCCCGTGGTGGCCGCCGCCGGCCTGGACTGGCGCGGCGTGGAGCGGTTCGGTCAGGACTATGCCGAGACGCTGAGGCTCTGGGACGAGCGCTTCCAGGCCGCCTGGGAGGACATCCGCCGCATCGGAGGTTTCGACGAGCGCTTCCGCCGCCTGTGGCGCTTCTACCTCGCCTATTGCGAGGCCGGCTTCCGCTCCGCCCGCACCGACGTGATCCAGCTGGGCCTTTCGCGGAGCTGAGCCGCCTCTGCTAGGTTGGGCGCATGATCCCTCTTCCGCCGCTGATTTCGACCGCCGACCTCGCCGTGCGCCTCGATGCGCACGAGCCGGGGCTTCGCCTCGTCGACGCCAGTTGGCATCTGGACGGGCGCGACGGGCGCCCGGATTTCGAAGCTGCCCGCCTGCCGGGCGCGGTGTTCTTCGATCTGGACGCCAGTTCCGATCCCGACAGCGACCTGCCGCATATGCTGCCGTCGCCCGAGGTCTTCAGCGCCCGGATGGGTCGCCTTGGTCTCAGCGAGACCGACCACATTGTCGTCTACGACACCGTCGGCATCCGCTCCTCGGCCCGCGCCTGGTGGATGTTCCGCGTCATGGGCGCGCCGCGGGTGCAGGTGCTCGACGGCGGCCTGCCGAAATGGCGCGCCGAAGGGCGCGAGACCGGGTCTGGCCCGACGGCTCCGGTCGCCCCGGCGGTGTTCAACGCCCGTCTCGACCGGGCGGCCGTGGCCGATCTGGCCGCCGTTCGCGCCGCGCTGGCGGGGGAGGCCCAGGTCCTCGACGCCCGCGCCGCGGACCGCTTCGAGGGCCGCGCGCCCGAGCCTCGTCCGGGGCTGCGGTCCGGTCACATGCCCGGCGCCCTGAACCTTCCCTTCCCGACCCTCCTCGACGACACGGGTGCGATGAAGCCGGCGGCGGAGCTCGCGACCGCCTTTCGGAACGCCGGCGTGGACCTCGACCGGCCGGTCGTGACGACCTGCGGCTCCGGCGTCACCGCCGCCATCCTCAGCCTCGGCCTCGCCGTCCTCGGCCGACGTTCGCGTCTCTACGACGGCAGCTGGGCCGAATGGGGCGGACGCGAGGATACCGAGGTCGCGACCGGCTGAACGCGCGCCCTGACCCGCCTAGTTCGGCGGCGCGACCGCCGGCAGGGGCAGCTCGGCCGGCACCACCTCGTCGCTCTCGCCGCGCGACACCACGGTGGCGGCGACGAGGTCGCCGGTGACGTTGAGCGTGGTGCGGCACATGTCGAGGAAGCGGTCGACGCCGAGGATCAGGCCGATGCCCTCGGCCGGCACCCCGACCATGGTCAGAATCAGGGCGATGACCGGCAGCGATCCGGCCGGAACCCCCGCCGTGCCGATGCCGCCGAGGATGCACACCAGCATCACCACCAGCTGTTGCTGCAGGTTCAGATCGACGCCGAAGAACTGGGCCAGGAACAGCACGGTCACCCCCTCGAACAGGGCGGTGCCGTTCTGGTTGGCGGTGGCGCCGACGGTCAGGACGAAGCGCGAGATGCGTTTCGGCAGCTTCAGCTTCTCTTCGGCCGCCTTGATCGCGATCGGCAGGGTGGCGTTGGACGAGGCGGTCGAGAAGGCCACCACGAACGGCTCGCGGATGCCGTTGGCGAACTTCAGCGGGTTCATCCCGCCGAAGATCCACACCAGCAGCGGATAGACGACGAACATGTGGATCGCCATCGCCCCCACGGCCACGGCCGCATAGGCGCCGAGGCGCACCAGCAGGTCCCAGCCGAACACGGCGGCGAGGTTGAACATCAGGGCCGCGATGGCGATCGGGGCCAGTTTGATGACGAGGTTGATGAGCTTCATCATCACCTCGAACACGCCCTGCAGCGTCTCCTGCAGCTGATCGGTGGCGCGGCTCTTCGCCATCACCATGCCGATGCCGAAGATCAGGGCGAACACCATGACCGGCAGAATCTGGTTCTCGGCCGCGGCGGTGAAGACGTTGGACGGGATCATGTCGAGGAAGAACTGACCCGCCTCGATGGTCTTGGGCGCATTGCCGACGATGGCCGAGGCGCCCTCGGCGCCCTGGGCCAGCAGTTGCTGGGCGAGGAGCGGATCGACCCCGTCGCCCGGCCGGAACCAGTTGACCATGCCCAGGCCGATGCCGACCGCGATGGCCGAGACCAGAATGGTGAACAGCAGCGTCTTGTAGCCGACCCGGCCCAGCGACTTCAGATCGCCCATCTCGGCCACGCCGACCGCCAGCGCCGAGAACAGCAGCGGCAACACCAGCATGAACAGCAGGCGCAGGAAGATCTGCCCCACCGCCTGGATCAGGCTCATCACCTCGGGGATCACCACCTGCCCCGTCAGGTTGACGTACAGCCCCCCGCCGAGGCCGACCGCGAAGCCCAGCAACATCCACAGATAGAGCGGGATCCCGCCGCGTTTGGTCGTGTCCATAAATCCCCCCGGCCTCGGCCGATGTCGTTATCGGAGCGGCAGGGCGTAGATCAGGCCGCCCGGCCGAGCGCGCCATTGTGCG
>NZ_JAKFDS010000003.1:0-3460 GCF_036676055.1 Brevundimonas sp.
GATCGCGAACAACGTCTCCGACGCGTCCGCCAACATCTCGGCGCTGTCATCGCTCATGGCCGCCACGGTAGGTTCTCCACTCATCAAGGTCGCCTCCTTCAGCTACGGCGTGCGGGCGGCCTTCTCTGCCCGTAAAAAGCCCGCTACCGGCCGCCGCAGCCGCTAATCCCCGCTGGAGAACCTGACATGAACAGAATCATCTGGATGGGAATCGGCGTCGCCATCGGCGTCATCGCGTTCCGCAAGATCACCGAGGCACAGTCCAACCTGGGCCCTGAGGGCCTCAACCGGGCCGTGGGCCGGCTGGCCGACGGCCTGTACGACTTCGCCGACGCCGTCCGCGAAGGCATGAACGAGCGCGAGACCGAACTCCGCTCCGCCCTCGGCATCGATGCCGGCCTGGAAAAGGCCATCGGCCACGGCACTGCCGGCCGGGATGCAGTCCGGCGCTAGCCGGGAGAGAATTGAAGGAGGGCGGCTCCCGCAAGAGGGACGCCGCCACGGCCGAAGGCCGGGACCAGACCGTTCCCGCGGACCACAGGCGCAACCGCAGACGCAACAACAGACGCAGTGAATATTGAAGGGTATGTAATCAGCTCATGAAGTCGCAGGAGATCACCAAGCGCTGGATCGACTTTTTTGTCAGCAAGGGCCACACGGCGGTTCCCTCCGCGTCCCTGGTCTCCAGCGACCCTTCCCTGCTGTTTACGGTCGCCGGCATGGTCCCCTTCATCCCATACCTGACCGCCCGCGAGGAAGCCCCCTACAAGCGCGCCACCAGCGTGCAGAAGTGCATCCGGACCGGCGACATCGAGGAAGTCGGCAAGACCGCCCGCCACGGCACCTTCTTCCAGATGTGCGGCAACTTCTCCTTCGGCGATTACTTCAAGGAAGACGCCATCAAGTTCGCGTGGGAACTGCTCACCACCGGCGTTGACGACGGCGGCTACGGCCTCCCGCCGGAGCGCCTCTGGGTCACCGTCTACGAAGAGGACGACGAGGCCGAGCAGCTCTGGCTCAAGAACACCGGCATGCCCGCCGAGCGGATCCAGCGGATGGGCAAGGCGGACAACTACTGGTCCACCGGCCAGCCCGGCCCGGCCGGCCCCTGCTCCGAGATCTACTACGACCGCGGCCCCGCGTACGGCGTCGAGGGCGGCCCGATCGCGGACGAGAACCGCTACGTGGAAATCTGGAACCTCGTCTTCATGCAGTACCAGATCGACAACGTCCGCTCGAAGGTGGACTTCGACATCACGGGCGAACTGCCCAAGAAGAACATCGACACCGGCCTGGGCATGGAACGTCTCGCGATGATTCTCCAGGACGTCGAGAACATGTACGAGACCGACCAGGTCCGCCCCGTCATTGACCGGGCCGCGGCGCTCTCCGGCCGGGAATACACCTCGGCCGAGTCCGCCCAGGACCCGCACCACACCGACGACGTGCGGATGCGCGTCGTCGCCGACCACATCCGTTCCTCCCTCATGCTGATCGCCGACGGCGTCACCCCCTCCAACGAGGGCCGCGGCTACGTGCTGCGCCGCCTGATCCGCCGCGCCGTGCGCTCCATGCGCCTGCTCGGCGTCGAAAAGGCCTGCCTGCCGGAACTGCTGCCGGCCTCCCGGGACGCCATGAAGGGCGTCTACCCGATCGTGGAGACGGACTTCGACCGGATCAGCCGGATCGCGTACGCCGAGGAGAAGGCGTTCCTGCGCACCATCGCCTCCGGCACGGCCCGCCTCGAGGACGCCGTCAAGGAGTCCCAGGCCGCCGGCCGGCCGCTCTCCGGCGCCGACGCCTTCGCCCTGCATGACACCTACGGCTTCCCGATCGACCTCACCCTCGAAATGGCCGAAGAAGCCGGACTGAAGGTCGACGAACCCGAGTTCCGCAAGCTCATGCTCGAACAGCGCCAGCGCGCCCAGGCCGACGCCAAGGGCAAGAAGGGCTCCCACGCGGATCTCAGCGCCTTCCAGGAGCTGCTGTCCGCCGGCGAGACCGTCTTCACCGGCTACACCGAGCTCACGGGCGAGTCCAAGGTCCGCGGCATCCTCGCCTCCGGCCGCAAGGTATCCCAGGCCTCCACGGGCGACGAGATCGAACTCGTCCTGGCCGAGACCCCGTTCTACGCCGAGGCCGGCGGCCAGGCCGCGGACACCGGACTGATCACCGGCGACGGCTTCGTCGTCGAGGTCCTGGACGTCCAGCGCCCGGTCAAGGGCCTGAGTGTGCACAAGGCCATCGTCCGGGAAGGCGAAATCGGCGCCGACTCCCTCGTCCAGGCCGCCGTGGACCGGGAACGACGGCACGCCGCCGAACAGGCCCACACCGGGACCCACATCGTGCACGCGGCCCTGCACCAGATCCTCGGCCCGGAAGCGCTGCAGCGCGGCTCCTTCAACAAGGCCGGCTACCTGCGCTTCGACTTCGCCTGGGGTGAAGGCCTGAGCCCGGCCACCCGCTCGGAAATCGAAGAAGTCTCCAACATCGCCATCCGCAACAACTACCGGGTGGAGACCAAGATCATGGGCCTCGCCGAGGCCAAGGCCCTCGGCGCCATGGCACTCTTCGGCGAGAACTACGGCAACGAAGTCCGCGTCGTGGAGATCGACGGCGCCTGGTCCCGTGAGCTCTGCGGCGGCACGCACGTCGAAAACACCTCGCTGATCGGCAGCCTCTCCCTGCTCGGGGAACAGTCCGTCGGATCGGGAAACCGCCGCGTCGAGGCCTTCGTCGGCATGGACGCCTTCCGGCACCTCGCCGCCGAACGCGCCCTGGTGACCGAACTCACCGAAATGCTCAAGGTTCCCTCGGGCCTGCTCGCGGACCGGATCGCCACCACGCTGACCAAACTCAAAACCGCCGAAAAGGAACTCGAACGCCTGCGCAAGGAGCAGCTCACGGCCGCAGCCGCGCAGCTCGTGGGCACCGCCAAGGACGCCGCCGGCGTCAAGGTCATCGCGCACGACGCCGGCCAGGTCAGCGGCGCGGATGACCTCCGCGGCCTGGCCCTGGACCTGCGCACCCGTCTCGGCTCCGAGCCGGCCGCCGTCGCCGTCGCCGGTGTCAGCAACGACCGCCCCGTGATCCTGATCGCCACCAACGAAGCTGCCCGGGCAGCCGGGGTCAAGGCAGGCGCCCTGGTGCGCCTCGCCGCCGGCATCCTGGGCGGCGGCGGCGGCGGCAAGGACGACGTCGCCCAGGGCGGCGGCACGGACGCCAGCAAGGTCGGCGCCGCCCTCGCGGCCGTCGTGGACGCCATTACCCGGCGATAACGGACGACCCGTGAACGAAGCTGCCGTGCCCGGCGACTACCCCCAGGGCGTCAAGCTCGGGGTAGACGTCGGCACCGTCAGGGTCGGCGTGGCCGTCTGCGACCGTGACGGCATCCTGGCGACGCCCCTGCGCACCCTGGAACGGAACGCGAAAAAGAACACCGACGTGCGGATCCTCGCGG
>NZ_JAKFDS010000004.1:0-77820 GCF_036676055.1 Brevundimonas sp.
AGAGCGACGTCATGGTGTCTTTTCAAAAAGACCGCAGTTGTCAGTGTCGAGACAGTTCCGAAGAACCGTCGCTAGGACACCGCCGCCTGCGTTTCTCTTTCCAGATCAACGATTTCAAAGACCCAGGAACCGGAGGACCGGCCCCACCGTTTAGCGCCCGGTTACGGCGGAGGCGGCGATGTAGTCGCCTCGGTTTTCCGTGTCAAGCAGTTCTTTCGAAGAAGAACCTCTTTTCAGCGGCCCCGCCCGGAGGCGAGGGAGGCGCTGTTTAGCGCCTCATTTTTCTGCGTCAAGTGGTTCTTTTTAAAGAAGAACCTCTCTCTGCAATCCCGCCCCGGAGGGCGGCGGAGGCGGCTTCCTAAAGAGGCCGCCGATCCGTGTCAACCGGGCTTTTTGAGCCATTTTGCGGAGACTGAAATCCGAGGACTTCGGGCCGCAAAAAACCGTCTGGAAAGCCGAGAGGCTTGCCTCTGTTTCGTCCGACGATTCGATTGGAGCGCGGAACCTAACCGAAACACCTTAAGGAAGCAACCCGCTTTCGCGACTTTCTTCCCGGGGAACCGTGGGAGACTTTCGTCTCCGCGGCCCCGGCGGCCGGCCCGTTTCCGAGCGAGGCGGCGATATACGCAGCGGCCTTTTGGACCGCAACCCGATTCCTTCAGATTCTCGAACTTTCTCGCAGAGTCCCGGTCGGCGGGCGGTGTTTGGTCCTGCCCGGGCCGGCCCTCAGCCCGCCGCGATATAGGTCCGGAGCGATTCCGCTTCCTGGGTCGCTTCAGCGATCTGGCACTTCACGACATCGCCGATCGAGATCACCCCGGCCAGGCGACCCTCCCGCAGCACGGGCAGGTGCCGAATCCGCCGGTCCGTCATCCGCTCCATCAGAATCCCGACGGTCTCTGCGGGACCCGCGAAGACGATGTCGGCCGTCATGAAGTCCGAAACGGGTCTCTCGAGCGCCGCCCCGCCGTCCCGGGCGATCGCCCTGACCACGTCGCGTTCCGACAGAACGCCGACGGCGCGGTCTGCGTCGCAGACGATCAGCGCGCCGACCTTGAGTCGGTCCAGTTCGCCACAAGCCTCGCCCAACCGCACATCCGGGCGGATGCTGTATACGGCGTCGCCCTTGTCCTTGAGAATTTCGGCGACCAGCATCGCGGCTCCTCCCTCTCTATATAGAGCGCGGCCGCGGATGGACCGCTTCAGGACGGAGGGTCGCCCAGATCGGGCGGGGAAGCAAATGACGTCCGGCGTGAGCGGAACAGGCGTACCCAGGGGCCGATCAGCAAGGCGCCCGCAATAAATCCGAACGCGTGAGCTTCCCACGCCACCCGCGCCCCTGCGGAGCCGGGAACCAGTCCGATGAGGCCCACGGCCAGATTGACCGCCATCATGACCGCAGCCATCAACAGGAAGCGGCGGTCGGTCAGCGGGCGCAGGGTCCCATCCCTCCGTCCGAGCAGGCGGAAGGCCGCCCCCATCAGTCCGAACACGGCGCCCGAGGCGCCGACCAGAGCGTCATAGCTGTCGGGATGGACGAGCCCGTACCCAACCGCTCCCGCCAGTCCTGTCACTATATAGAAGGCGAGAAACCCGAGGACGCCCCGCGCACGCGGCATCAGGCGGGCGACCGGCGGGCCGAAGGCGAAGACGCCGGTCGCGTTCATGGCCACGTGCGCCCATCCGGCGTGGACGAACATCGAGGTGAACAGTCCAGGCCACGCCTCCCCGCGCCACAGCGAGGCCGGCTGAAACGCCAGCGACAGCCCCCCGTCCGGCGCCCGCGTCTGCAACCAGAACAGGATCGGCAGAGAGGCGGCCAGAATCACCGCGACCGCAGGGGCCTTGAAGATCGGTTCGGAGGACGGCTGGTCGGTCAGGGCAGGCTCCGGGGAGGGCGGCGACGAATATCCAAGGATGGCAAGTGGTTCTTAATAACCATGATCCAGATTGGCACGTGGGTTGATTAACGTCCCGTAGACTATGTTCGCGTGTGGAGGTTCGCCGTGACTATCCGGCTCAAGACCATTCCCGCCCTTTTGGGCCTCCTGGCCCTGGCCGGGCCAACGGCGGCGGCGGCCCAGTCGGCCGGATCCTCCGGCATGGGGACCTATCAGGCCGGCTATGGCGGCTCGCGCTATACCACCGCCCGCCCCCAGACCGGCTCGACCCGCGACCAGAACGGCAACCGCCTGATCGTCGACGGCATCATCCAGGCCGGCGCAAGCAGCTATTCCAGCGCCTCCGGCGGCGTCTCGTCGAGCTTCTCCGGAGTCGGCGGCGGCGCGAACGGCGGCACGGCCATCGGAGGCTCCACGGCGATCGGCAACAGCCTCAACGTGGTGGTCCAGGGCAACCACAACACGGTCATCGTCAACTCCACCCAGACAAACAACGGCAACGTCACCGCCGGAACCAGCCTGAACGGCGCCCTGAGGCTTCCATGATCCACGGTCAGACCGCCCGGCGCCTCAAGACCGCCGTCGCCGCCAGCGCCATCGCCGCGCTCCTGGGGGGCTGCATCTCCGCGTCGGCGGGCCCCGACGGGACCTACGCCACGCCGATCGGCAACGCGCCGGTGACGGCCAACCCGACCCCCTATTCCGCCGCCCTCTACTGCATGGCCGACTACGCCCGGCGATATGACCTCCCCTCCCCGCGCATGGCGGTGGGCCGGATCGCCGACTACACCGGCACGGTCTCGGCCGACGGCGGCCGGCAGGTGACCGGCGGGGCCTCGCTGATGGCCATGACCGCCCTCGCCAAGTCGGGCGCGCGGATCGTCGAACGCTACGACACCTCCGTTTCCGAAATGGAGCTGCGCTACGCCAACAACCGGCTTATCGGCGACGCCGGTCCCGGCGGCGAGGACGACGTCCAGTACCGCCGCATCCTCGCGGGATCGGTGCCCGGCACGGACTTCTACATCATCGGCGGCATCACCGAGGTGAACTACAACATCCGCTCGGGCGGCTTCGACATGGCCGCCGGCCAGGCCAGCACCCAGACGCCGCTCTCGACCGCCTTCGCCGGCAAGGCCTTCGTGATGAACATCGCCATCGACCTGCGGCTGGTGCAGACCACCACGCTCGAGGTCGTCGACGTGGTCTCCTACCAGAAGCAGATCATCGGCCGGGAAATCTCGGCCGGCGTGTTCGACTTCCTGAACGGCAACGTCTTCGACATCTCGGCCGGCGAAGGCGGGCTGGAGCCTGTCCAGCTGGCGGTGCGGGCCCTGATCGAGCGGGCGACCGTCGAGTTCATGGCCAATCTGTACGGTGCCCCCGGCCCGGAAATCTGCCTGTCGGCGGGACCGGACCCCCTCGGAGGCACGACCGGTCCGACCGGCGGCTACTATCCGGCTTATCCCAATACGGAAACGAACAATGGCGAAACCCGCGCGGATCCGTCTCGCTGGCACGATCGCCGCGACGGCGATTTGCGCCGCAGCCGCTACTGAGGTTGCCGCGCAGACCCCGCCTCCGGCCGGGACGGTCGTCCTGAACGAACAGCTGCAGCTGGGCGACGTCTTCTCGCACCAGACGCTGAACGTCGTCGACGCTCAGGAGCAGGTCACCGTCAGCACCTCGGCCCAGGGCAACAGCGCCTCGGGCGCGATCGAGAACGGCTCCATCACGGTGCAATCTGACCAGGACATGCGGGGCGACGCGGTGGCCAGCACCGACATGACCCTTGGCGGCGACACCTATGGCGTGGTGAACGCCACCACCCAAGCCCAGGGCAACTATCTGGCGGTCAGCGCCTATGATTCGGACCTGACGGTTGATGCGACCCAGTCCAACACCGGCGGTCTGGTCAGCGCCACGTCGCAACTGGGCGACGACGACGCCCGCCTGCTGGGCGGCGCCTATATCAACGCCTCGGCCATCTCGAATACGGTGGCCATGTATGGCGAGGGCTCGACTGTCGGCGGCGCGATCGACCAGTCGTCATCCGCCACGGTGCGGGCCTACAACCGCATCGAAACCCAGTACATTCCCGCCGAGGCGGTCGTGGACAGCCAGGCCATCGTGAATGCCATCCAGCTGACCAGCGGCCAGACCTCCGGCCAGAACCTCGCCATCGTCCAGACGTCGACGGGCGACTTTGTCGAAGCCGAATCGAGCGCCAACGCCGGCAACGCCTGGGACCTGGCGGGTCGCGCCCGCGCCGCCGCCAACCAGGCGGTGCTCTATAATGAGGGAGGATCGGTGGTCGTGGACTCGCGCCAGGACAACACCGCCTTCGTCCGCGCCGCGGCCACTACCACCGCCTACGACTACGGCCGCGCCGAGGCCCATGCGCGCGGCGCCGCCAACGAGCTGTCGGTCGGCAACAATGACATCTACGTCGAGATCGACAACAGCCAGTTCAACTCGGGCGGCGTCGACGTGACCGCCACCTTCTCGGGCACGAACGGCTATGATGTCTACGTCGGAGCCGATGCGGTCGGAAACAGCGTCACCGGCTACGCCTGTTCGGACTGCGAGGGTTATCTCGAGGCGCGTAACAGCCAGACCAACAGCGGCGACGTCTCGGCCGCCGCGAACACGACGGTCGCCGGCTCGACCCGGGCCGTGATCACCGGCGCCAACGCCGTCGGCAACTCCGCCAGCTTCTATGTCTCGCGGCCTTCACATTAATCTTCCGTAACTTGAGCGGCCGTTCCGTGTCGCTGAAAGGTTGTCAGGGGCGTCGGCGGTCCAGGATCGCGCCCCTGAAACTTGTCCGGCGCGGCCCCGAGCGGGAGCTTTCGCGCCCATCGGAAAGAAGCCCGTACATGCGTTCCCCCCGTCGTCTGCTCCTCCTCGCCGCCGCGTCCGTGGCGGTGCTGACCGCAGCCTCGCCGGCCCTCGCCCAGGCGCAGCCGAACGAACCGTGGGCCCAGAGCGCCAGCGACGTGCCCGCCGACGCGGACGTGCGCTTCGGCCAGATGGCCAACGGAATGCGCTACGCCATCATGCGCAACGCCACCCCGCCGGGCCAGGCCTCGCTGCGCCTGCGCATCGACGCCGGCTCCCTGATGGAGAATGAAGACCAGCTCGGCCTGGCCCACTTCATGGAACACATGGCCTTCAACGGGACGACCAACATCCCGGAGAACGACCTTCTGCGCATTCTGGAGCGGCTGGGTCTGGCCTTCGGGGCCGACACCAACGCTTCCACCGGATTCGACCAGACCGTCTATATGCTGGAGCTTCCGCGGACCAACGATGAGACTGTCGAGACCAGCCTGCGGATTATGCGCGAACAGGTCTCGGAGGCGCTGATGGCGCCCGAGGCCGTCGACGCCGAGCGCGGCGTCATCGTCGGCGAGGAACGGCTTCGCAACACGCCCGGGCTCCGCTCCGTAAAGGCCCAGTTGGCCCTGCTCGCCCCCGGCCAACGGATTTCGCAGCGCCTTCCGATCGGCGATCTGGAGATCATCCGCACCGCCCCGCGCGAGCGCTTCGTCGAATTCTATGAGGCGTACTACCGTCCGTCCCGCGCGACGATGGTCGCCGTCGGCGACTTCGACGTTGCGGAGATGGAAGCGAAAATCCGCACCGCCTTCGAGAGCTGGGAGCCCAAGGGCGCGGAAGGGCCGGAGCCCGACCTGGGCACGGTCGCGCCCCGCGATCCCGAGACCCGCATTCTGATCGAGCCCGGCATCCAGTCGTCGATCCAGCTGAACTGGATCAAGGCGCCCGATACCGATCCGGACACCGTAGTCGAGCGGCGGGACAACCTGCTGCGCAATCTCGGGGTCGCCGTGCTGAACCGTCGTCTGGGCGAGATCGCCCGCGCGGATAACCCGCCCTTCATCTCCGCCGGCGGGGGACAGTCGACCCTCGCCGAGAGCCTGGACATCGCCACGGTGACCGCCCAGTTCAATCCCGGGGAATGGAAGCGCGCGCTTGAGACCATCGAGCAGGAGCAGCGTCGCCTGGTGCAGTTCGGCGTATCCGACGCCGAGCTGCAGCGCGAGATCACCGAGACCCGGACGGCGCTGGAGAACGCCGTGGCCAGCGCCGCCACCCGCCGCACGCCTGCCCTGGCCAACGGCCTCGTCGGCGCCGTCAATGACGAGCGCGTCTTCTCGTCGCCCCAGACCAACCTCGATTTGTTCAACGCCTCGGTCGAAGGCCTCACCGCAGCCCGGGTGAACCAGGCCCTGCAGCCAGTGTTCGAAGGCGGCGGCCCTCTGGCCCTCGTCGTCACGCCGGTTGAAATCGAGGGCGGCGAAGCCGCCGTCACGGCGGCGCTCGAAGCCTCGCGTCAGGTTCAGGTGACCGCCCCCGCGGCGCAGGCCGCGCTCGACTGGCCCTATGCCAGCTTCGGCCCGGCCGGCGCTGTCGAGGATCGCCGCGAAATCCCGGAACTGGGCGCGACTGTCATCACCTTCGGCAACGGCGTCCGCCTGACCGTCAAGCCGACCGACTTCCGCGACGAGCAGATCCTCGTCAGCGTCCGTACCGGCATCGGCGAACTTGGCCTGCCCGTTGACCGGTCGGACCCGCAGTCGCTGGCGCCGCTGGTCTTCACCCAAGGCGGTCTCGGCAAGCTGACGGCGGACGAAGTCAGCCGCGTGCTGAACGGCCGCATCTATTCGGCGGACTTTGGGGTCGATAGCGACACCTACAGCCTGTCCGGCGCGACCCGGCCGCAGGACTTCGGGCTCGAGATGCAGGTTCTGACCGCCTACCTGACCGATCCTGGTCTGCGGCCCGCGCCGTTCCAACAGATCAAGGCCTTCTTCCCGCAGATCATCGCCCAGCAGATGGCCACGCCGGGCGGCGCCTTCCAGCTGCAGGCGTCTGGTCTGCTGGCCCGCGGCGACAAGCGCCAGTCCTTCCCCGGCGCCGAGGATGTCGCGGCCTGGACCATCGAGGACATGCGCGCCGGCGTGACCCGGGGCCTCGCCTCGGGTCCGATCGATGTCATTGTCGTCGGTGACGTCACCGTAGAAGACGCCATCGCCGCCGTCGCCCCGACCTTCGGCGCGCTGCCCCCCCGGGGGCCGGACGCCCCGCCGGCGCCCGGCGCAACCGAATTGCGATTCCCCGCCGGCGTGGCGGAGCCCGTTCGCCTGACCCACACCGGCCCAGCCGAACAGGCCCTTGCCTATATCGCCTGGCCGACCACCGACGCCGTCGACGACCGGACCGAAGCGCGTCAGGTCTCGATCCTGTCCGAGGTGCTCAAGCTCCGCGTGCTTGAGGAAATCCGCGAGAAACAGGCCCTAGCCTACTCGCCCGGCGTCGGCGCCAGCGCCTCGGACGTGTTCGAGGGCTACGGCTCAATCTCGATCACGGCCCAGACCGCTGCGGACACGCTGCCGGCTTTCTACGCGGCGGTCGATTCGATCGTGACCGGTCTGAGGGACGCGCCGGTCGAGGAGGATGAGCTGAACCGCGCCCGCCTTCCGGTGATCGAATCGCTTCGCCGCAACCAGGCGGGCAACGAATACTGGCTGGGCCAACTCGCCGACGTCGCGACGAGGCCGGAAGACGTCGAACAAACGTTGACCCACATCTCCGACCTTGAGGCGATCACTCCGGCCGACATCCAGCGTCTGGCGCGCCAGTACCTGCGTGCAGATACAGCCTGGCGCGCAACGGTCATGTCCTCGCAGTCGACCGACGCCGCCGCAGCGGCCCAATAAGAGGACGAAAAAAGGCCCCGGTCCTTGCGGATCGGGGCCAGTCGCTTCTCAGGATCGTCGACAGAGCCGACGAAGACACCCTACCGATGGCGGGATGACGCCGGGCTGAATGCCGGTGTCGGGTTCCGCGTCAGAATACCCGTCCGCCGACGCCGCCATCCAGGGTCATGGACGCGCCCGACACGGCGACGCCGGCCTCTTCGACCACTTCCTCGCGGTACTCGGTGTAGATCTCCTCCCGGACCATGGTCAGGATCTTCACGCCGGCGCCGTAGCGGCGCAGCAGCGAACGCTCGTTGCATTCGCGCTCGGCCCTCTGGGCGCGGCATTCAACCTGGCCTCCACGGCCGTGCCACAGGGCCTCGCCCTTGCGACAGTCCATGGTCTCGCCATGCCCGAATTCCGCATCGCCGGTGTACTCGGCCCAGGAATACTGAAGCCGGGTTCCGGCAAGGCACCGGTACAGTTCGCCCTCATAGTCGCCATGGACGTCCCGGTCCGGCCTTACCTGCGAGGCCGGGTGCGGTACGTTACGATCATCAATGCAGAAGGCGCGGATAACCACCCGCTTCTCCCAGCGTCGACGCGCCTCATAGGGCACCCGGATGATCTGGCGGACACGGGCGCCCTCGACCGTCAGGCCGTTGATCGTGGTGGGATAGGGTTGGTCGACCGTCACATAGGCGGAGCCGCCGCCGGAAACCCAAACGCTGCCTCCGGCACGGGCGTTAAGGCCGGCCCGGCTGCGGGCGCCGGCCTCGGCGCTGGCGTTGACGTTCACATTGACATTGAAGTCGCCGCCGCCGCCGCAGCACGGCGGCGCCGGCGGTTGCTCGCAGCACGGCGGCGGAGGCGGGGGCGGCGGAGGCGGGGGCGGAGGCTCGCAGCAGGGCGGCGGCGGCGGCGGGCACACCGGCCCGCATTGCGCCGCGGCGGTTCCGGCGATCGCCGTCACGACGACGAAGGTCGCCACGCCCGGCGTCCAGTTCATGATCCGCACCCGCATGGGCCGACCTCCAGGTCAATTCGCTCGCGCCCGCGCAATTCGCAGGCCGCTCCAGCCCGCATCTCACCGCAAAAGCCTTTCGTTTCCGTTGCTTTTCGCCCGGCCCGCTCCTTGCGGGCAGAGCGGCCAGAGGCCCAGGCGATGTTTCACCCTGATACGCAATTCCTGATCGACCACTGGACGTCCCTGGCGGGGCGCCCCGAGTCGCGTGGAGGAATCCCAAATCGCGCGGATGTGGAACCTGACGCCCTGGGCCTGCGCCTGCCGCGCGCTTTCGTCGCCCGTCGGACGGGTGAAGACGCCATCATCCGGTTGGCAGGAAGCTGGATCGAAGGTTTTCACGGCGAGGCCCTGAAGGGTCACTCCCTGCTGTCGCTCTGGCGCGCCGCGTCCCGGCCTCTGGTGTCCACTGCCCTGACCCAGACGGTCCGCGAGGGGCGGCCGGTCGTGGTCGTGGCCCTCGCCGGCGCCATCGCCACCCAGATCGAGGTCACCCTGCTGCCGCTGCGCGGCCCCTCCGGCGAACCGGACAGGCTGCTGGGGCTCTATGCCCCCGCCGCGACCCTGACCCTGGCGACGGATGAGCCACGACTTCTGACCGCCCGGGTGTCGATCGGCGTGGGCGAGGCCGCGCGGGCGCCGCTTAGCCTCGCCGCGCTGCATGGCCGTCGGATCGCCTGACCAGCCCTGTTACATGATGTCAGCCCCGACAGAGGGCTGATCCCTTCCCTCCCCTCACCGGCCATGCATAGCCTCATCCTCAGCCTTTGGCCGGGGGGGACGCCAATGCACATGACCATCACTGAGGTCTTCCTGATCGCCATGCTGATCATATTCAGCGTGCCGTATCTCGTCTGGCGGGTGTTCAGAACCGACTATTGGGCTCCGCTGGTCGTGGTGCAGATCATCGGCGGCATCCTGCTGGGGCCCGGCGTTCTCGGTGCGGCCTTCCCCGACTATTACGGCTTCGTCTTCACCAAGGAGGTCGTCACGGCTCTGAACGGGATCGCGTGGTGGGCGGTGATGATCTTCGTCTGGATCGCCGGAATCGAGCTGGACCTCAAACAGGCGTGGAAGCACAGGGGCGAGACCGGCGTCACCGCGGGTCTGGCGCTGGCCGTACCCCTCGGTTTCGGCGCCATGGCCGCCATGACCATGCTGGCCACGAGCCCGGGCTGGGCCGGGCCGGCGGGTCAGACCTGGCAGGTAGTGCTGGGCATCGGCATGGCCTGCGCCGTCACCGCGCTGCCGATCCTCGTCCTCCTGATGGAAAAGCTCGACATCCTGCGGCAGCCGCTGGGCCAGCGGATCCTCCGCTACGCCAGCCTGGACGACGTCGCCATCTGGGGCGTGCTGGCGCTCATCCTCCTCGACTGGGAGCGCATCGGCCGGCAGGGAGCCTTCCTCGTCGGCTTCGCCGCCGCGACCATCGCCATCCGCATGATCATGCGGCGGATCCCACGGCCGGACCGGTGGTACGTATCGCTGATCTGGCTGGCCGCCTGCGGCTTCGCCGCCGACTGGGCGGGCCTGCATTACATGGTCGGCGCCTTCCTGTCCGGCGCCGTGCTGGATTCGGACTGGTTCGACCAGAAGCAGATGGACCAGTTCCGCCACAACATCCTGCTGGCCGTAATGCCGGTGTTCTTCCTGTCCACCGGCTTGCGCACCCAGTGGGACGTGGGCGGCCTGATGGTCTTCGGCGCGGCCGCGCTGCTGCTGGTCGCCTCGGTGGCCGGCAAGCTGCTGGGCATCCGGATCGCCGGCAGGATTCTCAAATGGGAGAAGGGCGAGGCCTCGATCATCGGCTGGTTGTTGCAGACCAAAGCCCTGATCATGATCATCTTCGTCAACATCCTGCTCGACAAGCAGATCATCACCAATGAGACCTTCACCGCCCTGCTGCTGATGGCGCTGGCCTCGACGATGCTGACCATTCCGGTGGTTGCGCCCAAGCTCCGGCGCCTGTCCGGGCTGCTGACGAAAACCAGTTAGCCAGCCGGCGTCAGATCGCTGACATAGCGCTTCCAGTTCTGCACATAGTGGGCGGCCGAGGCCCTGAGCGCCTCGATCTGTCCCGACTCCAGCGTCCGCACCACCTTGCCCGGCTGACCCATGACCAGCGAACCGTCGGGGATGACCTTACCCTCGGTGATCAGGGTGTTCGCGCCGATCAGGCAGTTCTTGCCGATCCTGGCGCGACCCAGCACCACTGATCCGATGCCGATCAGGGTGTTGTCGCCGATCTCGCAGCTGTGGAGCATGACCATATGCCCCACGGTCACGCCGTCGCCGATGGTCAGCGGTTCGCCGGGATCCGAATGCAGTACGCTTCCGTCCTGGATATTGGTGTCTCGCCCGATCGTGATCGGATCGTTGTCGCCCCGAACCGTCGCGCCGAACCAGACGCTGGCGCCCGGCTTGAGAATCACGTCTCCTATGACGGTCGCAGTCGGCGCGATCCAGTATTCGCCCTGAGGCGGTAGCTGCGGTTGCTTGTCACCGAGACCGTAAACATTCATCACAACACCGTCATTTCTAAAGAAAACAAGGGCTTTAAGCTCTCGTAAACCACGCTAGCATCAGAGTGTAGATGCGATTCGGGGTCGCCATTTCGGTCCCGAGTCCGAAGCCGGATCAAGCCCGGTCCGGCCAGACCCAGGAGAGCGCGCGTGACGCGTTCTGGTCGGCGGGTATTCCCGCTGGAAGTTGGACCTTCCTCCGACCCGGGCGGGTGCGTTGCATCCTCTGTCTCCCTCCTCCCCACCTTCGTTCGAGGCGATGCTTTTACGGCGTCGCCTTTTTTCATGCCCTGGAGGCGTCCATGACCAAGCGTGCGGCAATCAAGCGTCAGACCCGTGAAATGTCCCGTGAACACGGCGTTCTGGATTCGCGACAATTCATCGAGGACGCCAAGGTGCGGCGCCTTCCGACCCACGCCGGCTGGTCGCCCTATCCCTCCAATGACGATCGGGACCAGGCCTATCTGAAAACACTCAAGCCGAAGTCCGACGGCCAGGCCGAGCTGATGACCGCCATCGACCATCACAACATGGTCCTGGCCCTCGGGCCCGCAGGCACGGGCAAGACCTATCTGGCCGTCGCCAAGGCCGTCGAGGCGCTCGAGGCGGGCAAGGTCGGGCGAATCGTCCTGTCCCGCCCGGCGGTTGAGGCCGGCGAATCGATCGGGTTCCTGCCGGGCGACATGGAAGACAAGCTCGCGCCCTATCTGCGCCCCCTCTACGACGCGCTGTCGGACCGGTTGTCGATGAAGCGGGTCAAGGCGCTGATGGCCGAGGGCCTGATCGAAATCGCGCCGATCGGCTATATGCGCGGCCGCACTCTGAACAACGCCTTCATCGTCGTCGACGAGGCCCAGAACTGCACCTACGTCCAGCTGAAGATGCTGCTGACGCGGCTGGGCTGGCACTCGACCATGGTGGTGACCGGCGATCCGCAACAGTCGGACCTGCTGCCCGGCATCTCCGGCCTCTCGGACATCGCAGAACGGCTCGGGCCGGTGCCGGACATCGCGGTGGTGCGCCTGGCCGAACAGGACATCGTTCGCCACCCGCTGGTGGCCAGCATGATCGGCGTGCTCTGACGGATCAGGAGATCAGGCCGTCGCGGGATTCGGCGCGGCGGCCTCTTCCTTCGCCAGGGCGATCCCCTCCGGAGACCCGCTCGCCGGCGGCCGGGGCCGGGCCCCGATCCGGTCGATGAAGGCGAATACAAAGGGATTGAGCGAGATCGACAGCAGGGCCGCGGCGAGTATCAGGTCGCGCGTTTCCGAACTGATGCCGCCGAGACTGACCCCCAGAGCCGCGAGAATGAAGGAGAACTCCCCGATTTGGGCGAGGGCGGCGGCGACGGTGAGGCTGGTCGCGCGGTCCAGCTTGAAGATGGCCGTGATGGCCAGGGCGGCAAGGGACTTGCCCACGATGACGATCCCGAGCACGCCAAGCACCGCCAGCGGCTCGCGCACGAGGATGGTGGGGTCGAACAGCATGCCCACCGAGACGAAGAACAGCACCGCGAAGGCGTCGCGCAGGGGCAAGGACCGCTCGGCCGCATTGTGCCCCAGCGGCGAACTGTTCAGCACAAGCCCGGCGAGGAACGCCCCCAGCGCAAACGAGTGGAACAACTGATAGGCGGCCCAGGCGATGCCGAGGGCGATGGCCAGTACGCCCAGGGTGAACAGTTCGCGCGACCGCGTGTGGGCGATCCGGATCAACAGCCACGGCAGGACCCGGGTCCCAACGACCAGCATGAAGGTCACAAAGCCGGCCACCTTCAGCAAGGTCCATCCGATCGACTGCGCCAGCGCAAGGGCGCTCACGGTCTCGCCCGTACCCGCGACCAGCAAAGGCAGGATGACGAGAGCGAGGACGATCACGAGATCCTCGACGATCAGCCAGCCCATGGCGATACGGCCGACCTCGGCCTTGACCTGTTTTCGCTCCTCGAGTGCGCGCAACAGCACAACCGTGGAGGCCACCGACAGGGCGAACCCCATCAGCACGGCTTCCAGATCGCCCATGCCCATCAACCGGCCCATGCCCCAGCCGAGGCCCGTGGCCGCGCCGATCTGAACGAGAGCGCCCGGGATAGCGATCTTGCGGACCTTCATGAGGTCGACCAACGAGAAATGCAGCCCGACGCCGAACATCAGCAGGATGACGCCGACTTCCGCCAGTTGCGGCGCCAATTCCGTGTCCGCGACAAACCCCGCCGTGTACGGCCCGACGACGACGCCCGCGACCAGATAGCCGACGAGCGGTGAAAGCTTCAGCCGGTTGGCCAGCATCCCGAACACGAAGGCCAGCACAAAGCCGCCGACCAGGGTGAGAATCAGGCTGTCGGCATGCGGCATCGGCGCTCCTTGCAGCGGCGGGGGGTCTCGGCGGGGAGACCGGACATTTGAGGGCTGCCGCGCTCCGGCGCAAGCATCGTCGCCTGATGCAACCGCGCGACACGATTGCCCCTTCGCGCCCGCCGCCTAGGCTGCTAACCGGACGGTCTCACCTTTCAGCGACCCGAATGAAAATCCCACGCATCGCCCTGGCCGCCTACGGCTTCGCCATCCTGATCGTCGTCGTCGACCAACTGACCAAGGCCTGGGTGCTCTCCGGCCTCGACCTGCGCGAGATGGGCCGCGTGGCGGTCTGGCCGCCCCTCTTCAACTTCACCTGGGTCGAGAACCGGGGCGTCAGCTTCGGCCTGTTCGGCGACGGTTCGGCGCGGTGGATGCTCAGCGCCTTCTCCATCGTCGTGGCGGGGATTCTGGGCTGGTGGGCGCTAAAGGCCGACCGCCGCCTGCTGGTGACCGCCATTGGCCTGATCATGGGCGGCGCGGTCGGCAATGTGATCGACCGCATCCGCTTCGGTTTCGTGGTCGACTTCCTCGACTTCTCGGGGACCGGCTTCTTTCCGTGGGTCTTCAACGTCGCCGACAGCGCCATCACCATCGGCGTCGTCCTGCTCATCCTTGACAGCGTCCTTTCCGAAAGGGCCGCCAAGGTTGGCGTGGCCGCTGAAAAGTCGTAATCAGCCGCTTCCTCTAGGGTTTACGCGCGCGCCTTCTGGCGCGCCCAGCCGAGATTGACCATGCGCCTTACCCGCACCGCCGTCCTGACCCTCGCCGCATCGGCCCTCGTGCTGGGCGGGTGCAACTCGGTGCGCAACAGCATCGGCCTGACCAAGGTCACTCCGGATGAATTCCTGACGGTCTCCACCGCCCCCCTGACCGTGCCGCCGGAATACGGCCTGCGCCCGCCGGCGCCGGGTCAACCGCGTCCGCAGGAACTGGCGCCGGAGTCGGCCGCCCGTCAAATCCTCCTCGGTCAGCGGCAGGCCGTGACCCGTTCGCCCGGCGAGCAGATCCTGGTCGCCCAGGCCGGCGGCGACCGCGCCGATCCCCTCGCCCGCTATGTGGTCGACGACGAGTTCGGCGATCTGGCTCACAAGGAAGAAGGCTGGGCCAACCGCATTCTGTTCTGGCGCCGCGACGACGCCGCCTCCCAGGCGCCGACCACCAGCCAGACCGCCAACGGCGCGGTGACCATCGACGCCGCCAGCGAGTACGCCCGGCTTCAGGCCCTGACCGGCGGCCGGGCCGGCATCGTCATCGCGCCGCGCCGCGACACCGGCTTCAAGCTGCCTGGTCTGTAGGATCTCAGGCCTTTGCGGCCCCGGCCCTGAGGCCCCGCTCCGCAAGGGCCACGACGGCGACTCCGCCGATGGTGAGGGTCGCCCCGGCGAGGATCTGGGCCGTGAGCACATCGCCCATGAACAGCCAGCCGATCAGGATTGAGACTACCGGCGTGGCCAGCAGATAGGGCGTGACTCGCCCGGCTTCGCGCTTCTGGACCAGCCAGAAGACCAGTGTGGTGGCCAGCACCGACGACACCAGACCCGCCCAGATGACGCAGGCCCAGACGAGGGCGTCGGCGTCGCGGATCGCCTGCATCTGCCCCTCTTCGAAGACAGCCGAACCGAAGGCCAGACCAGGCAGGGCCACGAGCGCCAGCAGGCCCTGCATCTTCAGCGGAGGAATCGAGGTCGTCCGTCGGGCAATCACCGTCGTCATCGCCCAAGCGGCGCTGGCCGCGATCCCGACGAGGATGGCCTTCCAGTCCGCGATGGCGTGAGGATCCAGCGTCATCCAGGCCACGCCGAGGAAGGCGACACCCATGCCGATCAGAGCGAAGCGCGATAGCCGCTCCCCGAGGAGCAGAAAGGCGAACAGGGCGGTGAACGGCACCCACAATTGCGCTGCAACCGAGACCGGGCTCACGTCCTGCGCCAGCCAGAAGGCCAGGTAGATCAGGCCATAGTGGATCGGTCCGCCGAGCCCGACGATGATCAGCAGGCTCTTCCAGTTCGGAAACGGCGGCCGCACAAACGGAATCAGGCAGGCGGCGGCGATGCCAAAGCGGAGCGCGCCGGTCAGCAGCGGCGGCAGGGTCTCGGTCGCCTGTTTGGCCGCCGCATTATTGACCCCCCAGATCACGACCACCGCAATAATGGCGGCGATCTCGACGAGGGAGAGCGGACTGTGCGGCTTGTCGGGCGTGATCACCCGGATCGATTAGCCCGCGGCGCGGCTTGAGGCGATGACGCGAGGCCACACTTTGCATTTCCGAATGTGGCTCAACCAACAAATCGACTGGCGCGTCCGGGCGGGGCGCGGAGGCCTGACCATCCACGCCCTTCCATCGGGACGCCCTGCCTCCTTGTCGTCAGAACGGGATGTCGTCGTTCAGGTCGTAGCTTTCCTTCGGGCCGCTCGGCTTGTTGGCGCCGCCGGTCGAGAAGCCGGACGAATAGTCGTCGTCGCCGCCCCGCGAGGCGCCGCCGCCGTCGCCACGACCGCCCAGCATGGTCAGTTCGCCCCGGAACTTCTGCAGCACGATCTCGGTGGTGTATTTCTCGACGCCGTTCTGCTCGTATTTACGGGTCTGCAGTGAGCCCTCGACGTACACGGTCGAGCCCTTCTTCAGATAGTTCTCGGCCACCTTGACGATGTTCTCGTTGAAGATGACCACGCGGTGCCACTCGGTCTTCTCCTTGCGCTCGCCAGTGGCCTTGTCGCGCCACTGCTCGGACGTCGCGAGCGACAGGTTCGCGACGCGTTCGCCCGAGTTGAGCGTGCGGATCTCCGGGTCCTTCCCCAGGTTGCCGACCAGAATGACCTTGTTGACGCTGCCCGCCATCATCGAATTCCTTTTCTGGGCCTGACGTGCATCGCCCTAGGCCGGTTGATTTTCCTGTCCGCAACCTAGCCGATTGCGGACGAATGTTCCAGTTTTGTTCGCTATTGGCCCGTGGCCGGCGCGGGCGCCGGTTCGACCGGGGCCGCCACGCCGATCGGCCGACCGGACTCATCCCTGACGATCGCCCCGGGCACCGCCAGCCGTCCGTCGCCGGTCCGGGCCATCAGGATGAAGCGCGACCCGTCCAGGGACTTGCCGATCCACACCCCTTCCTGGTCGAGGAAGATGAATTGGCCCTGGTAGGCGCCCGTGATCTCTTGCCGGCTGCCGCCTTGGCGCAGGAAGTGCAACCGCATCTCCTCCAGCCGCGCCGCGCAGTGTTCGATCTGCGGTTGGTCCTCGGCCAGCTTGTTGAACGCCGGGGCCTCACCTTCGGCGCCGCGCTCCACGGCGAAGCAGACGCCGGGTTCGAACGGAGCCTCTACCGCCCCGCTGCAGGCCGCGAGGGCCAGCACGCCAGCGCCGATTGATAGAACAAGGGGTGCGCGGGTCATCAACGGAGGTCCGGAAATTGGCAGCTGCGGTCCTGTTCGACCAAGGTGCGGAAACGGCTGTTGTCGGACGATTGCTCGACGCGGCGGGGCACCAGCCGCAGGGTCGTGTTGCCCCAACGACCGTACTGGGCGTCCCCGGGGCGAACGCAGGTGCCCGAATACAGGGCCTGGACGCAGGCGTTCAGGCTCATGTTCGAGGAAAGAGCGCGCCAGTCGGAACCGGTATGACGCAGGCATTGGGCGCCTGCTGCGGACTCGACCGCCGGCTGCTCCGCCTGGCTGGGCTCCGGGAGTCCCGGATCCGTCTGGGGCTCGGCCACGGCCATCTCGACAGGTGGTTCAATCACCGGTGCGGCCGGAAGGGCGACCAGCGCCCCCGTCTCATCGACGCCCACGTCCAGCGCATCCGTGGCCAGGCCATTGCGTCGCGCACAGTCCGCGAGGGTGGCCATGCCGGCGAACTGGCCGTCGACATAGCAGCGCAACTCGCGGGTCGTGTTCAACTCCGGGGCGTCGGAGACGTCGACCGTCAGCCCGCCCTGGGCCGCCGGCGGCGGTGCAGGGTCGCGCTCGCGCCCGGCGGAAAACAGCAACGCGATCACCACGGCGGCGACAACCGCCACGCCGGCGCCTATGGCGATAAGGATGCGATTGTCCTGGGGCATGAAGGGCTCGCGCGGCTGGGGAGTCCAATAACCCCGCCGGGCCATGCCGCGTCAACGGCCTTCGTCCGTGATCAGGGCTAGCCGCCCAACCGCGCGAGGGCGGCCTGGTAGTTGGCCAGCTGGTTGGTCAGATAGGCCGGGACCGGGCCGTTCGCCGCCGTTGACGCTGCGGTGGCGGGGTCCAGCGAGCGGTAGGCGTCGCGAACCGCCTTCATCGCCGCCTGGAGCCGCTCACCAGCCGTCTTGACTGCGGCGGGATCGCCGAGGTGGAGGTTCCCGGGCAGGTCGAGCCCGAAGGTCTTGCGGACGTCATCACCGCTTGTGGCGCCGATATAGCCCGACGACAGCCCCAGCCCCGCGAGCGCATCCCGCCCGGTCTCGCCCGCGGTGAGAACAGCCCCCGACTTTCCGTCGCGGGCCGAAATGGACAGGCGCTGAAAGCCGCCGGTGGTGGTGGTGATCTCGCCGTCCTTGCCCGTTATGGAGCCGCCTTCCGAGGCCACCGTGACCTTGAGTTTGCTGTTGGAGGCGATCTCGATCTTGCGGGCCAGGGAGGCCAAGGTGTCCTTGGCGGCGATCGTAACCGCCACCGGGCGCCCGCCATCGGCGGGGCTGACGTAGAACCGGTCGCCGACCCGGAGCGAGGTGGCGTCCACGAGGCGTTTCGAATCGCTCTGGTCGATCTCGCCCTGGGGGAAGCCGAGCCGGTCCAGAACGCTGGCGCCGCCGGTCGCCACGGCGAGGGTCAGAGGACGCGCCTGATCGCCTTCGCCGGACCAGCTCCGCTCGTATTCGACTGCTCCGCTCGCCGGATCGAGACGGACCAGATAGCCGGTCGCGGGATCGGTCTCGTCCGCGGCGGGATCGCGGTCGGCGACCCCGGTGATCCAGACCTTGCCGTTGTGGATCTTGACGTCGGCGGCGCTGTCATCGCCCGCTCCTCCGTACCAGGTCATCCGGTCACCGCCCGCCGGGGTCAGATCGGCCGACAGGGTGGCGACGAAGACGTCCTTGCCACCGGAGTGGGTGGTGGTGGTGGTGGTTCCGGCGGACAAACCGCTATCGCGGCTCGTGCCGGTCAGGATCACCTGCCCCCCCGAAACCGATACCCCGGCGATATCGCCGCTGATCGTCCCGAGGTCCCGGGTCGAGGCGAGAGTCGGAACACCCGCGGCGTCGAGGGTGAAGCGGCGCACGACGGCGCGGCCATTCTCGACCCCGGCCGTGTAGAGGTTGGAACCGTCGATCGTCATGGCGTCGACGGCGTCGTCCCCGCTGGTTCCGAACTGGCTGGCGGCCGTCGCTTTCGAGACGATGCCCGCCGTGGGATAGGGTTCGCCGGCCTTGAAGGCCTGGACGTAGCCGTCCCAGCCGCCCACCGCGGCGGCGCCGGTTACGGCCGATTTGGCGCGACCGCCGATATAGACGGTCCCGTCAGCGCCGAAGCTGACCGACGTCGCCTCGTCGGCGGCGCGGGCGCCCCGCCGCTGGGTCCAGATCTCCTGCCCGTCCTTGTCGAACACAGTGACGAAGCTGTCAGCGACGCCGGCCACATCGCCCGTCTTCCCCGCATCCGTGGCCTTGGTGCTGAGCGCGCCCGTGACGGATCCAGCCACCGCCACCTGGCCATTGGCGTCGATGGCGATGGCGTAGCCGCTGGCGGTCGAGGCGGCGCCGAGGGTGCGTGTGGCGACCAGCCGGCCGGCCGGATCGTATTTCATCAGAGCGACGTCCTGGACGCCCTTGATCGGCTGGGTGTCCGGGCCCGCCGTCACATCGGCGACGATCCACAGCGAGCCGTCGGGACCGACGGCGCTGGCGCGGACGGTCTCGACGCCGTCAGGCAAGTCGTCCTGCGACAGCCGGCCCGGGACCCAGTGGGTCTCGCCGACGCCAGGGGCGGTTGGCGCCGCCGCCGCGCCGCCATCGCTCTGGAATTTCAGCAGCTGCGCGTCGCCGGCGACCCCCGAAGACTGCACGACATAGACTGCGTCGGAGGTTTCCGCCGCCGTGAAGCCGACCGTCTCGGTCGATGAGCCGCGGATCACGAGGGCCCATCGGTCGGCGCCCGCCGGCAGGGTCACGGGCTTGCCGTTAACCTGCATGGTTCGGGGCTCGGCCTTGATCTGCTCGCGGCCAAAGCGGGTTGCGAAGCCGGCCGCCTCAAGCTTGCCGTTGATGTGGTTGACGACGTTGTCGAGGGTCCGGGGCGTAGCCCCCATGTCAGCCAGATCGATCGGCACCGCTGTCGTCTGGTAGCTGGAGACTCCCACGGGCACCTTGATGGTGATGCTGAAACGGGTGTCGCCCTGAAATGCGGCGACCGGAGTATCGGCGGACCCCTCGTGGATCGGCCCGATGATCGAACGGGCGCTGTCTCTTGGCACAGCGGCGGTGGTCTTGCTGGTGGTCTTCGACGTTCCCTGCACCATTCGCACCGCGTCGAATTCCGACGAGGACATCCAGGAGCCGATTTCCGCCAGGCCGGAACTGAAGCGCCTGCCCAGCTGGGCAAGCTCCAGGCTGCTGACGCCCTTGGTCGCCGACCGATTGGCGAGAGCGCTCAGAGTATTCAGCCCCTGATACAGAGCGAACAGCTTTCGGTAGTCGGCCGACGCGGATTTCACATCCAGCTGGGCCCCGTCCTCATTGATGAGTCTCCGCCCGGCGAGAGCCGAGCGGACCAGAGCGTCCTGCTTCGGCGCTTCAGCGTCCGGCGACCACGGGGGCGTTGGCTGCCTGCGGCTCGCCCGATTCAGGGAGGCGGCCGTCGTGTCCAGCGCGAGCGGGGCCGTGCCGCCGAAAAGTCCCAGAAGATGGCTGTTGTTGATCACGGCGCGCTCCCGGCCGCCAGTCTGACGCGGTGGGCGTAATGAGGTCTTAAGATCCGCCCGCGAAGCGACTCCGAACGCGACTCAGGGAACAATGGCACGCGACGACCGTTAGCCGGTCGCCGTTGAAGCAGGAGACGTGCGTCATGTCTGCCTTCCTGGAAACCCTGAGATCGTTGCTCGCGCTGTATGGCTTCGGACCCCGCGCCCAGCGGCGGCGACCCGCGCCGGTCTATATCGGCCGCCCGGGGGCCGGGCGGGCCTAGCCGCCCCTGAACAGCGACAGAATGATCTGCGGCGCCTGGTTCGCGATCGACAGCGATTGCGCTCCGAGTTGCTGCTGCACCTGCAAGGACTGAAGCCGTGCGCTTTCCTTGGCGAGGTCAGCGTCCACAAGATTGCCGATTCCCGACTCCAGAGTGTCGACCAGCCTGGTCACAAAACCGGTGTGGGCCGCGATCTGCTTGGCTTGGGCGCCGAGCCCGCCGAGTGCGGCGTTCAACTGGGTGATCGAATCGTCCAGCCGGGTCAGGGCCTGGGTGGCGCCGGTCAGGCTCAGCAGACTGTCCGATGTCGAAAGCTCGATGATGGTCCCGCCGAGGCTCAGGTCGATGGCGGTCAGGGTGACGAAGGATGTGGCGTCGGCGTTGGCGAGGAAGGTGATGCCGCTCGTCAGGGAACCGTTGAGGATATTGCCGCCGTCGAAGGCCGCATTGTCCACGGCCGAGGCTATCGCCTTCAGCAACGCCTGGAAGTCGGCGTTCAGCAGCTCACGCGACTGCGTCTTCAGCGACGAATCCTTCGCCGCGACGACCTTTTCCTTGAGCTGGTTGAGGAGATCGGAGACCGATTCGCCGGCCGAAAGGGCCACATCGGCGATGGACGTCGCCCGGTCGAGGCTCTGTTTGACTGCGCTGAGCGCCCCCACATCCGCCCGCTGCTGCTGGGCGATGGCCCAGACGGCCGCATTATCCTTGGCGCCCTGGACCTTCAGTCCGGTCGAGATGCGGCTCTGCACATCGCCCAGGCGCTCGTTGGTGCGCGTCAGGTTCTGCAGCGCGATCGCGGCGGAAGTGTTGGTGTGGACGCTGTTCGTCATCCGACTCGGCCTTTCAGGTTTGGCCAAGGCTAGGAGAGGAACCGTGCACACATGGTTAACGGCCGCTAACCACGCGCTTTAACCGCGCGGATCGCTCCTGCGCGGCGGGTCTTGCGGATACGCTGGGCGTCAGGCCTTGGTGTCGATCACCGAGCCGGCGCTATACCGGGCCGCCTGCATCAGGTTGACGACCTGCTCTCGAGGCAGCTGTTTGATGACTTCGCCGGTAACCCGGTCGAGCGTCTTGTAGATGAAGGACCCGGACTGCGGCCCTTCCTCGATCACCAGCCTGTAGCGCGCGGCGCGTTCGGCCTCCTGCGCGAACCTGGAATCGTGGAAGTCGCCGCTCGCGGTTGACGCGGCGGCGGGCTGAACGGCGACGGCGCCGATCGGGTCTATGCTGGCCTTGCTCTGCATCTCTCCCTACGCCGACGTTCAGTCGACGTCTCCGTTGGGCGGCCCGGATCGGTCGGGCGGGGCCGAAGCCCCGCCCTCCCGGTCGATCCTTAGCGGAACAGTCCGAGCAGCATCGAGGTCGAGGAGTTGGCGATCGACAGAGCCTGCACGCCAAGCTGTTGCTTGGTCTGCAGCGCTTGCAGTCGGGCGCTTTCCTTGGCCAGATCGGCGTCCACCAGGTTGCCGATGCCGGATTCCAGGGCGTCCTGGAGTTTGCCGACGAAGGTCAGTTGGGTGCCGAAGGCCTTGGAGCCGGTGCCGAGCTTGGCGAGCTTGGACGAGACGTCCGCGATCGCGCTGTCTACGGCGGTGAGCGCCGTTCCAGCGAGCGTCGCGGTGGACAACGTGCTGGCGGTGATCGCCAGAGCGGCCAGAGTCATCGTCTGGGACGCCACGTCGATGGTGGAGGAACCCGCCGCATTGGCCAAGGCCTTGAAGCCGTTGGTCGCGGTGCCGTCCAGCAGGTTCACGCCGTTGAACTTGGCGTTCGCCACCACGGTTCCGATCTGGTCGCGGATCGAGTCGAAGTCCGAAGCCAGAGCCGCACGCGCGTCAGTGGACAGAGAGGTGTCCTTGGCGGCGAGGGCCTTCTCTTTCAGCTGGATGAGCAGGTCGGAGACCGACTCGCCGGCGGAAAGCGCGACGTCCACGGCCGACTGGCCCCGGTTCAGGCTGTCCTTGACGGCGTTCAGCGCACCCATCTCGGCGCGTTGCCCCTGGGCGATGGCCCAGATGGCGCCGTTGTCCTTGGCGGACGCGACGGCCTTGCCGGTGCTGATGCGGTTTTGAACCGTGGACAGGTCCTTGTTGGTGACCTGCAGGTTCTGGAGGGCGATCATTGCGCCCACGTTCGTGTTTACGCTGTTCAGCGCCATGACACGTAGTCCTTCTTCAAGGTGTCCGACGCCATTTTGGCTGCCGGGAGCATTCTGCTCGGCGGTGTAGCAGCAAGGACGGGACCATCGGCAGATCCGGCGTGCCATGGTCCCTTCCGTTGAATTCCCTGCGTTAGTTCCTGTTAAGCACGTCACCGGGGCGGCAGTATTTGCCGGGCGCCCGGCAGGATTTGCCGTCTCACCCGGCAGTTCTTGCTGCGGAGCCCCGTGGCGGATTCAAGACTACCCTCCCGGATCGCGTCCCGGCCCCAGCGCTCAGGGCCGGAGGCGGGGGCGGGGCCCCTGCCCCTCGCGCCAGCGATCCTGCATGGCCCGCTCGGCGAGCAGCGTCCCGACCGCCAATTCGCGGGCGGTCTCGCACGCCACAAGGGCCGCGCCGCGGGCGACATAGGCGACCTCGAGATCGCCCAGGGTCGGCGCCTCAGGCAGGCGCTCGAGGACGCACGGTCGGATCGCCGCCTCCGGCAGCGCCAGTCGCGGCGGGATCACAGACGGAGGGGGCGAGGCGGCACAACTCGCCATCATGGCGAAGGAGGCGGTCGGCGCGAGCCGGATCCAGAGGTGTCGAGGCATCATGGGCGCTCCGGGCCTGGGCCGTGGACTGCGCGGTCGCCTGGACGACCGCCACGGACTGTCTGTGATAATGTTCAAGGCGGCGGGCCTGGCCCGCGCTTCCTTCGGTTTCGAGCCGGCGGGCGTCAGCGTCCGCCTGCGCCGTCGACGCCCGCGTCTCCGCCGCCCTGAGACGCCGCCCGGAAAGGTCGAAAGGGTCCCAACGCAGGCCGAGCCCCCTTCCGAGGATCGCCGTCACGAGGACCGCCGCCAGCACCAGCGCCATCCAGCCGAGGGGGGGCGGCAGGCGAAGCAGGGCCTTCACGGGAACACCTTTCTGTCGAGCTCGAAATGCGGGCCATCCCGCAGGGTCGGCCAGTCGCCGCCCCACACGATGGCCGTCCCCTGGCGAACTGCGGCCGCCTTGAAGGCCGCCGCGATGCGAGGATAGAGCGGCCAGTCCCAACGCACCTGGCCGTCGACCAGCGCCGCTACATCGATGGCGTGTCCGGTCAGGTGCCGCGAGCGCCTCGTGCGGCTGGCGCCGGCGCGCACCAGGGCGGCCTGCCGCTGTGGCATGCGAAGCCCCTCGGTGATCATGAAGTCGACCGGGCTCAGCGCGATGGCCTCGTGCGCCAGGGCCGCCAGCCGCGGGTGCACGCCGGCGAGGCGCCTCAGCGACCGTTCCGAGAGACGGAAGGCCATCAGCCGCCCTCCCCGTCCAGCGGCGGCCGCAGCGAGCGCAGGCTGGCGATCAACTGCTGGGCCGTCGGGGCCACCAGGTACAGGATCATGGTCAGGGCCAGCAGCGACATCAGCCCCTTGGCCAGCGGCAGCGCCGCATCCGGCGGGGTCAGGTGGAGCAGCCGATCCAGCAGCAGCCAGGCCGCGCCGGTGCTGGCGAAGACATACAGCCGACGCCAGAGCCAGCGGCCTTCCGCCAGCGGCGACGGCGCAACCGGGGATTCGGTGTCCTTGATCATCGGTCGTCCTCCTGATCGTCGGGAGGACGGCCGCCGGCGCGGCGATCCGCGCCCGCCTCGAGGTAGAGGTCGTCAGCGGACAGCCGGAACGGGACGTCCCAGGTCTCGAGTTCAAGCAGCGCGGGCGCAGCTTCGTCGCGGAGTCGGGTCATCGCGGTCATCCTTGGGCGATCAGCCAGACGCGGCCGTTCGCGCCGGCCCCGCCCGCCCCGCCGGCCGTCTCCCCGGCCCCGCCTCCGCCGCCGCCGCCGCCCGCGGCCCCTCCATCGCCGCCGTCGTGGCCCCCGCCGGACGCCGACGCGCCCCCGCCGCCGCCGCCTCCTCCGGACCAATGGAGCGTCGGATGTGGCGCATTCACCCCGGAATCCCCGGCGGTGCCTGATCCACCCGGGCCGCCCACCGCTTTGAGCGTCAGCGCGCCGCCGTCTCCGCCGGCTCCGCCGGCGCGCGCCATCCCGGAGCCGTCGAGCCCGCCGCCGCCACCGCCCCCGCCCGGCGCTTCCGGGTGGTCGAGGGTCCCGCCCTCGCCCCCGGCGGCGGTGACGCTGGACCCGCCTCCGCCGTTGGAGTGTTGCGTCCCCGCGCCCGCCACGCCCGCCACGCCGCTGACGGCGTCACCCGGACTACCCCCGCCGCCGCCCCTGGCGACAAGGAGGGCGGTCGTGCCCAGATGGACCGTCGAATCCCCGCCCGGGGCTCCCGTCCCGGCGACGCCGCCCGTCCCGCCGGCGCCGATGCTTACAGCGAGCCCGACGGCCAGGTCGTCAGCCGGCCAGATCGCCCGACTGACGCCGCCCGCGCCGCCGCCGCCGCCTCCGAAGCGGGACCCGGAAGCACCGAAAGCTCCTGCTCCGCCACCTCCGCCGCCGCCGACGACCACGGCTTCGATGGTCCTTGCCCACGCCGGAACGGCGTAGCTTCCGCTCTCCGTCATGGCCGTCACCGTCCGTCGGCCGGCGCCCCGATCGAAACTGATCCGTCCCGACGCGCGATCGACGGACCAGACATCGCGCCAAGCCGAGCCGTCGGCGCTGACCTTCAGCCTCAGATCATCGTCGCCGATCAGCCCGAGCTCGGCCCGACCGCCCCAGCCGCTCTGGAACAGCAGCGACAGGACGTCGGCCGGCCCCTCCTTGTTGAAGGTCAGGCGCAGGTCGCCGTCGCCGCCCTCGCCCGCCCCGAGCGCTGTCCACAGCGCCTTGTTGAGCCGCGCCGCGAACGGATTGGTCGCATCCGCCGTCGTGCCGACGCCGAGTCGGGTCAGGTTCTGGATCGCCTCCAGACGTTCCCCGAGCGGGACCCAGACGCCGCCGTGGCGCACCACAAGCTCGCCGGAGTCGAGCACAAGGGCGACAAGGCCATCCCCGGTCTGGATCTCGCTCCAGCCGCTGCCTTCGGCGCGGAGCAGCGCCCCCTCGGATCGACCGGACCAGGCGGGGCCGACCGCGCCGGCGGGCAGAATAAACAGCACCCCGTCTGTCGGCGTGACCGGCTGGGTCGCCTCCGTGCGGCTGACGACGGCGGTCTGGACCAAAGCGTCCAGCCGGGTCAGGGCCTCGTTCAAGGTCACATGCTTCTGCATCTGGCCGGCTGCCAGATAGGGAAGGCCGAGGCGGGCGCTGTGGTCGTCGCTCATCACAAATCTCCGGAAAACTGTCGGAGATCAGTGTGCGGCTGTCCGGCCCTACGGCGCGCTCAGGACGCTGACCGGAGCACGATGTCGTTGTGGATCATGATGTTAGTCGGAAAAATTAGGATGGCGGCACATTAACTGCCAGCAGTCGGAAACACCGTTAGTCGTGCAGATAGACGACGCGACGCAGCCCGCCCTTGCTTCGCATTTCGGCGACATGACGCTCGTGATCGCCCGAGGCGCGCGCTTCCCGCTCGCTGGCTTCGACCCAGTGAGTGGTCTCGATGTCCTTCTGCAGCGCCTTGGCCGCCATCAGGTGGCCCGGGAACAGCACATCGACGACGCTGGGCACGAAATCGAGGAACGGAACCTCACCGACAAGGGTGGTGACGCTGTCGAGACCCAGATAGGCCGCCATTCGCGCCAGCGTGCCGGGCGACGCCTTCACCCTTGTAGCCTGCACGAGCAGCCAGGCCGCCGCGCCTACCGAGTAGGCCGTGCCGACGACCGGAATCCAGGTCAGCAGCCCGTCCAGTCCGATGCCGAAGGGACCTATCCCGATAGTCCGGTCGGAGAGCTTTTTCACGCCCTCGACATTGGTCCAGATTTTCTCGATATCGCCGATGGTCCGTCTGGCCATGCCCACCCTCCAAAGCGAGACAGTAACGCGCCATGACGCCCCCCGTTCACCCGATAAGGCAAGGCCAGCGCTTACGGCCGGCGCAGTGGGCGCCGAGCGGCCCGCTGGACGCCCTGATCCGACTGGCCCTGACCGCGCCGTTGGGCCTGGCGCTCGTCGCCCTGAGCGGAATCGGGCACCGGTGGTTCGACATCCTGGCCCAGTTCACCGTCCCCGCACTGGCGGCGACGGCGGCCGCAACAGCCGTGCTGGCTCTGACGCGGTTGAGGATGGCGGCGCTGCACGGACTGGCGGCCTGCGCCGCCCTGCTGATCGCCGTGGCCCCCCAATGGTTTCCGGACGGACCTCCACCCGAACCGGGCGCGCCGACCGTGCGGCTCTACTCCGCCAATCTCTACTATCTGAACAACGACGTCGCCGCGATCCGGGCCTCAATAGAAGCGGCCGACGCGGACGTGGTGGTGCTGATCGAGCTCGGGCATGCCGCCACCGCCCGGATCGACGAGGTGCTGGAAGGCTACCCCCATCGCGCCACCTCGATGCGAATGGACCAGACGCGCGGCCCGTCACGGTCGGTGATCGGCTCGCGTTTTCCCCTGACGGCCCTGGACGACCCGCCGGACGGCCTGCACGCCGTCGCGGCCGTGGCCAGGACTCCGTTGGGCCGGCTGAATATCGTCGGCGTCCACCTGACCCGGCCGTGGCCCTTCCAGGAACAGTGGGGGCAGATCAGCCAGACCATGGCTCTGCAGGAGGTGGTCGAAAACCTGGACGGTCCGGTCGTCGTGTCGGGGGACTTCAACAGCGTGTCGAGCGCCCGGATCGGAAAACAGATTCGGCGGGAGCTCGGCCTGCACCCGGCGCCCGGCTTCCCCGGGACATGGCCCGCAAAGGCGCCCGCGCCTGTCAGCCTGACCATCGATCAGGTCTACGCCTCCCCCGGACTCGCATTCGAGAGCCGACGGCTGGGCCAGCCGACCGGCTCGGACCATCGCCCGGTGGTCACGGAGTTCACCCGCGCCGCGCGCTGACGAGGGCGGCCAGCCGCTCGGCGTGACCGGCGACGGGGAAGTCTTCGGCGATCCAGCCGGCCTCGAAGGCCTTCAGCAGGCGGCCGGTCTCCGGGCCGGGCGCGACCCCGAGGCGCGCCAGATCGCGGCCCCCGACCGGCAGCGAGGGACGGGTCCATCCATCAGCCAGCTTCAGCAGGTGGCGGGCCTCATCCGCTTGGTCAGGCGCCTCGGCCCAGCGCCAGCGGATCGCGTCAGAAACGGCTTGGGCGTTGTGACGATAGAGCGCCGCGCGGGCCTCTCTGTCACCCATCCCCAAGCCGACGCCCGGGAGGGCCTGGACCGCGAAGGCGAGCCGGTCGCGGACGGCGTTGGAGAGACGCAGCCGCGCCGCCGCCTGCCGGATTACCGCCTCGTCGGGCGGAAGCAGCACCATCAGCCGCGCCACAGGATCAGCCCCCTGCTCAACAGCGGCGTCGAACAGTGAGCTCAGCCGCCCCTCCGGAAGCACCCGGGACAGGACGCCGGCCGCGTCCATGGCGGCCACGGCGGCGCGGGGGTCCGGGGCGGACAGCAACTTCATCAGCTCGCTGGAGACCCGTTCGGCCGACAGGCGCGTCATGCCGTCGGCAAGGGCCCTGCAGGCAGCGAGCGCCGCCGCGTCGGGCGCGCCGCGTCCGTACCAGGCGTGGAATCGGAAAAAGCGCAGGATGCGCAGGAAATCCTCGCGAATGCGGGTCTCAGGGTCGCCGACGAAGACGATCCGACCCGCCAGCGCGTCGGCGATCCCTTCGCCGGTGGGATCGAAGACCTGACCGTCCGCGTCGGCGTAGAGGGCGTTGAGGCGGAAGTCGCGGCGCGCGGCGTCCTCGGCCCAGTCGTCGGTGAAGGCCACCGTGGCGTTTCGGCCGTCGGTCGAGACGTCGCGCCGCAGGGTGGTGATCTCGAACGGCCTGCGCTCGGCGACGGCGGTGACGGTGCCGTGGGCGATGCCGGTCGGAACCGACTTCAGGCCGGCGGCGCGGATGGCCCCGTCTGTCTGTTCCGGCGTCAGGGTGGTGGCGATGTCGATGTCGGCGACCGGCTGGCCGATCAGGGCGTTGCGGACGCAGCCGCCGACGAAGCGGGCGCAGCCGGGGCCGCCGAAGGCCTCCAGGGCGGCCATCACCGCGCGGGTCGAGGATGCGGTCAACCAAGGCTGCTCGGGGATGCGGACCGTCATGCGGCGTCCTCATCGACGGCGGCGGCCGCCTCCGCCTCGTCGCCATACAGCCGCACGCGCAGGGCCCGGACGATGGCGGCGGTGGCGCCCCAGATGTAGCGTTCGCGGTACGGCATGGCCCAGAACCAGCGTCGCGGACCGGCGTCGGGATCATGGAAGTCCCGGCGATGGTTGGCCGGGTCCATCAGGAAGTCCCACGGAGCCTCGAACACCTCGGCGACCTCGTCGGGAGATGGGGACACCACCGGCGGCTCCGCCAGCCAGCCCACCACCGGCGTGACCATGAAGCCTGTGACCGTCTCATAGCCGTCGCCGACACCCAGCACCTCAACGGCGCCGGGATCCAGCGACACTTCCTCCCAAGCCTCGCGCACGGCGGCCTGGGCGGCGGTTTCGCCGGGGTCGAGCCGCCCGCCGGGGAAGGCGATCTGGCCTGTATGGCTGGCGAGGCTGTCAGAGCGGCGGGTCAGCAGCACGGTCGCCCCCCCGGGCCGGGCGATGACCGGCACCAGCACAGCCGCGGGGCGCAGCGTCCGTCCCGGGCGCGGCGCGTCGGGATTGAGGTCGTAGTCCGACCGCCGGGGCGGGCTCCCCGGCGTCCACTCGGACACGGGCGCCAGCCTTTCGAGCAGCCGCTCTCGCAGGGAGACCAGACTCATTAGACGCCGGCTCCTGCCGGGCCGAGGGCGAATGCCGCATCACCGGAGCGGACCACCAGCCGGCTGTCCCGGACCTCCGCCTGCTCGACCAGCTCATAGAACACCGGCCGGACGATACGGGCCCACAGATCGGCGCGGACATGCAGGGCGGGCGCAGGTTCGCCGCTGACGGGATCTGTCTCGACCCGGATCGGGTGCCCGGAACCGGCTTCGACCACGTCGCCGACGTCGGTCGTGAACGACAGCACGCCATCCGCCTCCATCACGGCCACGGCCCGGAACGGCAGATCCTCCACCTTGATCGAGAGCTTCTCGACCGGGGTCACCAGACAATAGCCGTCAGGGTCCTTGCGCAGCACCGTCGAGAACAGCCGCACCAGCTCCGGCCGGCCGATCGGCGAGTTCTCGTGCAGCCAGGTTCCGTCGCGTCGGATGACGATGTCGATGTCGCCGCAGTGGGCCGGGTTCCACAGGTGGACCGGCGGCAGGCCGCGCCCGCCCTCGCCGGATTCCGGGCCTCGGGTCGCCGCCTCGGCGATCGAGGCCAGTCCGGTCTTGCTGTCGGCGGGGACGGACATGGATGCAGACTTAAGGCGCCCTGCGGCGCTGGCAATCCTCTATCCAGCCGGACTGCGCTCAGATGGCGGGCAGAACCATGCCGGCCGGCGGCGCTTCGCCCCGCCACAGGACCCGCCGCGCATCGACCGGACCGGGCAGGCGCACGTCGGGCGCGGCCACGAAGCCGAAGCGGCCGAAATACGGGGCGTCGCCGACCAGCAGCACGCCCTGTCCCTTCTCCACCGCCCAGGTCAGGCAGGCCTGCACCAGCTCGGCCCCCAGACCGGTCCGGCGATAATCGGCGGCGACGGCGATCGGGCCGAGGAACAGGGCGGGCGCTCCCCCGATGGTGATGGACCACAGGCGGACGCAGCCGAGCACATCTCCCCCATCCCGCGCCACGAAGCCGGCCGCCACCGCCGCGCCTTCGCGCAGGCGTTCGGCCGTCTTCGCGAAGCGGCCCGGCCCGAAGGCGGCCAGCACCAGAGCCTCGACCGCATCGGCGTCGGCGGCGGTCTCCGCATCGATGTGCGGAGGAGGAGAAAGGACGGGCGTGGCGGTCATGGGCGCGCGCACCTAAGGACCGCGCGCGAGGGAATCAACCGGATTTCGAGAAATCGGGCGCGCGCTTCTGGCTGAAGGCCATGAAGGCCTCCATCGCCTCGGGGCTCTTCATCTGGCTGCCGAAGGCCTCGCCCTCCCGCTGCATCAGCCCCCACAGCGCCTCGGCGTCCCGCATCAGCCGCTTGGTCTTGCGGATCGAATTAGGCGCGCGGGCCGCCAGCTTCGCCGCCAGCTCCGCCGCGGTCGCCTCGACCTGCTCGGCGGGAACCGCCCGGTTGGCCAGACCCCAGGCGACGGCGGTGCGCCCGTCGATCGGCTCGCCGAGGGCGAACATCTCGAAGGCCCGCTGGTGTCCCAACACTGCCGGCAACAGCATCGACGACGCCGCCTCGGGCGCGAGGGCGAGGTTGATGAATGGCACGGACAACAGGGCGTCCTCGGCCACCACCACCATGTCGCAGTGAAGCAGCAGGGTCAGACCGATGCCGACCGCCCGGCCCCGCACCGCCGCCACCGCCGGCTTGTCCAGCTCGGCCAGCGCCTTGAGGAAGCGGAACACCGACATGTCGAACGGCTGTTCCGTCTGGGAGCCGATAGCGATGAAGTCCGCGATGTCGTTGCCGGCTGAAAAGCTGTCGCCCTCGCTGCGGAACAGAAGCACGCGCACGGCGTCGTCAGTGCGAGCCTGTTCGGTCGCGTCCGACAGGGCGGCGTACATGGCCTGGGTGATGGCGTTCTTCTTCTCCGGCCGCGCCAGCGTCACGGTCAGCACGCCGTCGGCCAGCCCTGTCTTGATATGTTCGGTCACGCCTCTGAGTCCTGTCTGATAAGGGTCCACCAGTCCACGCCGTCCGCATCGCGCCTGCGCGAGACCCGGCCCCGGTGGAGCAGATAATTTAGGTGAGCCAGGCTTTCGCCCGTCGCCATGCCGCGGACGCCGTCGCCGACCGGTCGCGCGAACAGGGCGGGAAAGACGTCCACAGCCCGGCAGGGCTCGCGCAGGGTCCGCTCCAGACGCTTCAACGCCGTCCGGTGCCCCCGGATCAGGCCTTCCAATCGCGCCTGAACGCCGCGGAACGGCTCGCCGTGTGAGGGCAGGATCAGGACATTGTCCGGAAACACGACCTTCATCCGATCCAGCGAGTCCAGCCAGTCGCCCAGCGGATCGGCGTCCGGCTCGGTCGGCCACACCGACACATTCGATGATATTTTCGGCAGGATCTGGTCGCCGCCCAGCACGACCCCGTCGCTCTCGCGCCACAGGCAGGCGTGCTCCGGGCTGTGGCCTTCGCCTATGACCACGCGCCAGCCCTGGCCGCCGATCGACAACCGGTCGCCCTCGCGCATCCGCACGAAGCCGGGCGGCATCGGCGCAACCATCCGCCCGAACTGGCCATAGCTGGTCCGGTAGCCCTCGACCTGGGCTTCATCCCATCCGGCTGCCCGGTAGAAGACCGCTCCCGCTTCCGGGGCGGGCTGTCCGGTGTCAGCCAGCAGCATGCGGGCGGTGACGTACTCGAGCCGCGTCATCACCAGCGGCGCCGCGACACGCGCACACAGCCAGCCGGCCAGTCCGATGTGATCGGGATGCATATGGGTGCAGATCACCCGGCTGATAGGGCGGCCGCCCAGCGGCCCGTCCAGCAGTTGCGCCCATTCCTTGCGGGTGGCGGACATATCGAGGCCGGTGTCCACGAGGACCCAGCCGTCGCCGTCCCGGACGGCGTAGACGTTGATGTGATCCAGGGCCATGGGCATGGCCAGCCGCATCCACAGTACGCCGGCCGCCACTTCCACGGCCTGGCCGGGTCCCGGCGGAGCGCCGAACGGATACGACAGGCCGCGCTCCTCGCGCCCGGTCAGAGTTCCGTCCCTCAGGATGACGCCGCCCGCCAAGTCCGTCTCCAATCAAAACTTAGGGCAAGATAGGCTCAAGCCGGGAGGTGCGTCCAGATCGGCAATCGCCTTGACCCCGCCACAACCGGCCGCCAAGGGTTTCGCCGACCATTTTCCCTTCCGGAGTTTGACCGTGTTCCATAAGAAGTTGTTCGCGCTGGCCGGCGGCGCGATGGCGCTGGTCCTGATTACAGCACAGCCCGCGATGGCCCAGTACGGTCCGCCCGAAGGTCGGACGGCTTCGGAAGAAGCCGGTGGCGCCGTCAGCGGCGAGCGGATTCTGCCGGGTCGCATCGGGGGAGACAGGAACGATCGCCAGCGTCAGCGGGAGCGCGCCAACCGGAACCAGGAGCGTGCGCCCGCCGCACCCACGCCGGAAGAGAACAAGGCCGCAGCCCAGGCCGTGCTGACCGCCGCCGGCGTGGGTTGCCAGGTGACGGAAGCGACCCTGCTGGGCGTCACACTCGAGCAGCATTCGACCTTCGAGGCGATCTGCGCCGAAGGCCCCGGCTATCTCGCCGTCAGTTCGACGCCGCCCCAGACCTTCAACTGTCTGGAGCTGGCCGGACAGGCTGAGACCAGCCGTTTGCGTGACCCGGCCGCCGACGTCGGCCAGCAGTGCACCCTGCCCGTGAATCTGAACCCGGTTCCGGTTCTTTCGGCCTACGCCCGCGCCGCCAGCATCGACTGCACGGTCGACCAGGGCGCCGCCATCGGCAAGAGCACCGCCGGCAACATCATCTATGAAATTGGCTGCGCCGACCGCGACGGCTACTGGCTCGAGAACGCCGAAGGCGCCTGGAAGGCCACGCCCTGCTGGGACCTCGCCCTGGAGCAGGAGACCTGCCGCTATTCCACCGCCGCCGAGACCCTCGGCGCCTGGAAGACCGTGCTGGCCGGAACCGACGCCGCCGCCTGCGACGTGCAGGAGGCCCGTCGTGTCGGACGCGACGCGCAAGGCCTGACGGTCTACGAAGTGAAGTGCGGCGCCGGCGGCGGCTATTTCGCCCGCGTCGGGACAACCTTTACGGCCCAGCGGGTTCACACCTGCATCGAGGCGGCGACCATCGCCGGCGGCTGCACCCTGACTGCCGCTGCTCCGGCGACCAGCGAACAGTAAGATCATCCCCATTGATCGACGACCGCGCCCCGGAGTTCGCTCCGGGGCGTTTTCGTTTGGGCGATCAGCGCTTCACAGAAGGCCCCGACGCGCCGTAATCATGGCCGATGCGCATCGCCACCTGGAATGTGAACTCGGTCAACGCCCGCCTGCCGACCGTGTTGGCTTGGCTGGAGGCGGCGAAACCGGACGTCGCCTGCCTGCAGGAAATCAAATGCGTCGACGAGAAATTCCCTCGCGAGCCGCTTGAGTCCCTCGGCTACAACGTCGAGGTCCACGGCCAGAAGAGCTACAATGGCGTCGCCCTGCTGTCGAAGCATCCGCTGTCCGACGTGCGACGCGGCCTGCCCGGGGCGGATAGCTCGGGCTATGAGGCCGAGGCCGAACAGTCCCGCTACATCGAGGCGGTGATCGAGGCGCCCCGCCCGGTCAGGGTCGGCTGCATCTATCTGCCCAACGGCAATCCGCTCGGGACGGAGAAGTTCGCCTACAAGCTGGCTTGGTTCGAGCGCCTGTACGCTCATGCGCGCGACCTGCTGGCGCTGGAAGAGCCGTTCACCCTGTGTGGCGACTTCAACGTCATCCCCACGCCCGACGATGCCCGGAACCCGTCAGCCTGGGTTGGCGACGCCCTGTTCCAGCCAGAGAGTCAGGCCGCCTTCCGCGCCCTGCGCCACCTGGGGCTGTTGGACGCCGGAGAACTGGGCGGTCAGCCGCCGGGGACCTACACCTTCTGGGACTATCAGGCGGGCGCCTGGCAACGGGACCACGGCATCCGCATCGACTTCCACCTGTTGTCGCCGCAGGCCGCCGACCGATTTCAGTCTATCGAAACCCACCGCGACGCCCGCGATATGGACAAGCCCTCGGATCACGTCCCGGTCGTGGTCGAGCTGGAGGACTAGCCGTGGCCGAGGCGCTCCGGGTCATTCTGCTCGTGGCGCTGGCGGCGGCGGCTCTGACTACCGGCGCCCTGATCCTCGCCTGGTGGATGGAGCCCGTACGGCGGATGCGCCGGGCCCTGCTCAAGTCGCTGGGCGCCTCACCGGAGGCGGAGGCCCTGTCGCCCGCGGAGGGACGCGCCGCCGGTCTGGACTTCGACGGCGCCCAGATCGCCGTGCTCTGGAACCGGGGCGCAACCGGGCTGGTGTACGCCTTCGAGGAGATCGACGGCGGAGAGATCATCGTCGACGGCCATGTGGTCGCCCGGGTCCGCCGCGGGGAGGCCCGCAAGTCGCTCGACATCCTCGCCCCGGACGCAGAACAGGTGGTGCTGCGGCTGATGTTCGCCGACGCCCGCCACCCGGAGTTCGAACTGGCCCTCTGGGACGCCACCCTCCCGGTTCAAACCAGCTCGCCGGGCGAAGCTCTGCGGCTCGGACGCCGCTGGTTGTCGCACCTCGAGGCACTGCTGAAAGGCTGATCGCCCTTCCTCCCCGGCGACCGGGGGGCTAGAAGCCCCCGATCCCTTCCGCCTGAGTATCCGGAGCGCCCCCTGTGGCCCGCCTGTTTGACGCCTATATCATCGCCGACTGGACCGCCGCCGAAGGCAAGAAGCTGGGCGACCAGTCGGTCTGGATCGGCGTGGCCAAGCGCGACGTCCGCTTCCGCCTGTATACCGAGACGCACAATGTCGCGACGCGGGCCGAGGGTGAAGCGTTGCTCGCCACCCTGCTGGCGGATCACCGAAAGCGCGGCGACCGGGTCCTCGTCGGCTTCGACTTCAACTTCGGCTATCCGGCGGGCACGGCCGAGCGGCTGAAGCTGACGGGGACACCGTGGCAGGCGATGTGGAAATTCATCGCCTCGAACGTCGTCGACAAGCCGGACAATACCAACAACCGTTATCAGGTGGCCGCCAAGATCAACCGGCTGATGACCGACAACCCGTGGCCGATGTGGGGCGCGCCGGCCAAGCAGGCCCAGCGCTGGCTGACCACGACCAAACCTCCTGCCGGCGCAGGCGCCGACATACCCGAGTTCCGCGCTACCGAGGACGCCGTCCGCAAGGGCCGGCTCCAGCCCAAGAGCGTCTGGCAGATGCATGGAGCCGGCGCGGTCGGCGGTCAGACCCTGGTCGGGGTTCCGGTGGTTCGTCGCCTGCTTGAAAAGCTGGGCCCCTCCGGCGCTGTCTGGCCGTTCGGAACCGGCTGGCGGGTGCTGGACGCTGCGGACGTGGAGCCGCTGTCAGCCCTGGTGGTCGAAGTCTGGCCGTCGATGTTCGACGCCCGGCCGAACCCCGGCGAGTTCAAGGATCAGGCCCAGGTCCGCGCCACCGCCGAGGCGCTGGCGAAGATGGACGAGGCCGACGACCTCTCGAAGGCCTTCGCCCCGCCCAAGGGTGCGGACGAGGCGCTGATCGCGCGCGTCGAGCAGGAAGAGGGCTGGATCCTGGGAGCCTAGCCTATGAGGGCCCGTGCCGCGGCGCGGGCTTCGTCGGTGATGACAGCGCCGGACAGCATACGGGCGATCTCCTCGCGGCGGGCCTGATCATCCAGCGCGTCGACCGTCGTGGTGGTCACCCCGCCGCCGTCCGCCTTGCGCACCTTCCAGTGGACATCGCCCCGAGCCGCGACTTGCGGACTGTGGGTCACCACCAACACCTGGGCGCCCTGGGACAGACGCTGGAGTCTCGCGCCGACCGCCGAGGCCACGGCCCCGCCGACGCCTTGGTCGACCTCGTCGAAGATCATAACCGGCTGGCGCTGATCCTCGCGCCCGGCCAGCGCCGCCTTCATGGCCAGAGCGAAGCGGGCCAACTCCCCGCCGGACGCAATGGCGTCCAGCGGCCCGAATTCCGTGCCGGCGTTGGTGGCGATCTCGAACCGCACCGTCTCGACGCCCAGCGGTCCGCGGCGACCGTCGGCGACCGGCTCAAACGCCACGCGGAAGCGCGCCCGATCCAGCTTCAGCGGCCCAAGCTCGTCCATCACCGCGGCGGTCAGGCGCTCTGCAGCCGCCTCGCGCGCAGAGGTGAGCAGCAGGGCGGCGATGTCATAACCTTCGCGGGCAGCCGAGGCAGCCCGCTCGGCGGCCGTGATGCCCTCGGCGCTGTCCTCGATCAGCCTTAGCTGCTCTCGGAAGCGGACCCGCAGGATCGGCAAGAGTTCGACAGAGGCGTTCAGCTTGCGAGCGGCCGCACGCAGGGCGAAAAGCCGCTCCTCGGCCTTGTCGAGGCGACCGGGCTCGAAGTCGAAGGCGTCCGCGGCCGCGTCGACGCAGGCGATGGCCTCCTCGGCCTCGACCAGGGTGCGGTCGATGGCTTCGGCCGCGGTCGTGAGCTTCTGCAGCAAGGGATGCTCGGGGTCGGTCCCCGCCTGCCCGGCCCGCTGGCGCGCGTGTTCGACCGCGCGCAGTGCGGCCGAGAGGTTGCGCGACAACTTGTCTCCGCCCAGCGAGGCTCGGGCGTCCGCGAGGTCGGCGATGGCCTTTTCTGCTGCCCCGAGGAGCGCCCGCTCGCCGGCCAGCTCCGTTTCCTCGTCGGCGCGAGGATCCAGTGCATCGAGGTCGGCGAGGTTCTGTTCCAGCTCTTCCCGATGAGCCGCCGCCTCTGCGGCGGCTGCCCTGAGATCGGACACGGCGCGTTCGGCGGCCTTGAGCCGGTCGGCGGCGGCGGCGACCCCGGCCAGCTGCGGCTGCAGCCCGCCATAGTTGTCCAGCAGGGCGCGGTGGGTCTTCCAGTCCAGGAGGCCGACGGTCTCATGCTGGCCGTGCACCTCGACCAAAGCCTGACCGATCTCCCGCAGCGCCGTAACGCCCGCGGGCTGATCGTTGACGAAGGCCCGGCTGCGGCCGTCCGCGGCCAGGGTGCGGCGCAGGATCAGCTCCTCGCCCGGGACGACCTCGAATCCGCGCGCCGCGATCATCTCGATCAGGTCCGGGTCGTCGGGGGCCGTGAAGACGGCGGTGGCCGACGCCTGTTTCGCGCCGCTTCGCACCAGGCCGGCATCGGCGCGCGCGCCAAGGGCCAGGCCCAAGGCGTCGAGAATGATCGACTTGCCCGCCCCGGTCTCGCCGGTCAGCACCGTCAGGCCGGCGTCGACGTCGAGGTCGAGCACGTCCACCAGCACGATGTCGCGGATGGAGAGGGCGGTCAGCATGAGGGCGCGGTGGTCCGGATCTGATTCGCCATGGGGCTCAGTCTAGCGATGATCGCCCGTCATGACCGCCCCATACGTCAGAAGCGGACGTCAGCCCGGGATGATGCGGCGCAGCCAGCTTTCGCGCCGACCCTCGGGGGCGACGTCGGGCTGTTGGCCTTCCTCGGTCAGCAGGGCGTAGGCCTCGGCATACCAGGGGCTGCCGGGATAGTTGTGGCCCAGCACCGCGCCATTGCGGGTCGCCTCTTCCTTCAGACCGAGCTGCAGATTGACCTCGACCAGCCGGTACAGGGCCTCGGGCGCGTGCGAGGTGCGCTGATAGGCTTCGTTGTCGATGACGGTCTTGTAGCGGTTGATCGCCGCCAGCGGCTGGCCGGCGCGCTGGTAGTAGCGCCCGATGGCCATCTCCTTGCCGGCCAGTTGGTCGTTGACCATGTCGATCTTGACCGTGGCGTCGATCGCATAGGAAGTCCCGGGATAGCGGCGAGCCACGTCACGCAGCCCGTCCAACGCGGCCTGGGCGTAGCCCTGGTCGCGGCCCACGTCAGTGATCTGCTCGAAATTGCACAACGCCTTCATGTAGAAGGCGTAGGGCGCGCTGGGATTGCCGGGGAACAGCTGGATGAAGCGGTCCGAGGCGGCGATCGCCTCGGCGTAATCATTGCTCTGATAGTGGGCGTAGATCTGCATCAGGATCGCGCGCCGCGACCACTCCGAATACGGATGCTGGCGCTCGACCTCCTGGAAGTAGTCGATCGCGTCGCCCCAGCGCCGGCTCTCGAGGCGCTGGTAGCCGGTGTTGTAGAGCGCCTCGACCGGACGTTCCTCATAGGCGAGCTTCGGCCGGGCGCCGCGAGTGCCGCAGGCGGAAATCGTCAGGGCCGAGACGGCCACGGCCGACAGGATCAGACCGGCGCGAAACTTGGAAGCAGGCAAGGACGACCTCAACATGACAGGCCGGCGGGCATCCACCCGTCGGCGCCCCCGGAAACGTGACGCGATCTCTACACCAGCGAACAACCCCGCGCCAATGCGGGAAGAAGTCCGCCAAAAAGACTCTCGGCGCTTGTGGCTGAGCCGTCCCCTGATATGAAGCGCGCCAGCGCGACGGCGGCATTCTGAGCCGGGCGATGACGGCGAAAGGATGACCGGACATGAAGCTGCTCTCTGGCAACTCCAACCGGACCCTGTCCCAGGCGATCGCGGCCCACCTCGACATGCCCCTGACCAAGGCCCAGGTGAAGCGATTCGCCGACAACGAAGTCTTCGCGGTCATCGAGGAGAACGTCCGCGGCGAAGATGTCTTCATCCTGCAATCGACCAGCTACCCCGCCAACGACAATCTGATGGAGTTGCTGATCATGACCGATGCGCTGGTCCGCGCGTCGGCCAAGCGGATCACGGCCGTCATGCCCTATTTCGGCTACGCCCGGCAGGATCGGAAGACCGGAGGCCGCACGCCGATCTCGGCCAAGCTGGTGGCCAATCTCATCACCCGCGCCGGGGCCGACCGCGTCCTTACGATGGATCTGCACGCCGGACAGATCCAGGGCTTCTTCGACATCCCGACCGACAACCTGGTGGCGACGCCGGTGCTGGCCCAGGACATCAAGGACCACTATCCGCGAGGTGACGACCTGATGATCGTCTCGCCCGACGTCGGCGGCGTGGTGCGGGCGCGCTCGCTGGCCAGTCGGCTCAGCGCGGATCTCGCCATCGTCGACAAGCGCCGGGCCAAGCCCGGCGAAAGCGAGGTCATGAACATCATCGGCGACGTCGAGGGACGGCGCTGCATCCTGTTCGACGACATCGTCGATTCCGGCGGCACGCTGGTGAACGCCGCCCAAGCCCTGATCGACAAGGGCGCGACAGAGGTTTCGGCCTACATCAGCCATGGCGTCCTGTCCGGCCCTGCCGTGCAGCGCGTGTCCGACGGGCCGCTGAAGGAGCTGGTCATCACCGACTCCATCGAACAGCCTCACGAGGTCCTGACCTGCCCGAAAATCCGCACCGTTTCGGTCGCCCCCCTGATCGGCGAGGCCATCCGGCGGATCGCCAATGAGGAATCCGTCTCCAAGCTGTTCGACTAGAATCTCGGAACCCGATCGGGCCCCGCCCCATTTGCGCCCTCAGATTGGGCGTTGCTGGACGCCGGTAACCCGAGGAGTCCTGATGCGCCCGATTACCCCGCGCCGCGGTCTTTCCATCGCCGTCCTCGCCGCCGCCGCCGTTCTGGCGGGCTGCGCCTCCGAAAACGCCGCCGCCGAAGCGGAGGCCGCCCGCGTGGCGGCCGAGATCGCCGCCCGGACCCCGCCCCCCATCGCCCTCAACCAAAGCGTCGCCGACGCCGCGGCCGTCTATGTCGCCTTCACCCGCGACATGGCGGCGGTGGAAGGCGGCTTCACCGATCCTGATCAGATCCAGGCGATCCTGCGCCGCGGCTCAGCCTACGACCCGGGGCAAATTTCCCGCGGGCTGGTGGCCTATGGCTCGATCATCGCCCTGCAGTCGCCCGAGTTCGTCGCCGGGGTGCGCGGCCTCGCCGGCGACGCCGCCACGCGCGAGCGGCTGGTGGGCGACATCGTCGCCGATCCGGCTTTCGCCTCGACGCTCCCGGGCGCCCAGGCCGCCGCCGGCCTGGTCATGGCGACGCTGGCCGCGGATATCAACGCACTCAGCCGCGCCGCGAACGCAGTTGAGAACGACGCCTACGCGATCCAGGCCCGGTACGATCCCCGTCGGTCCTGGGGGGTCGCCGAGGTCAGCGATCGGGAGGGCCGGCTGGAAGCGGCCAAGGCGCGCTCGGCCCAGACCATGCTGCCTTCCGCCGAAGAGGCCTCAAGGCTGTTCGCCGCCGCCCACAGCGGCGGGGGCGCGCTTCCGGTCAGCGGCGAAGCTCGCAAGCCGCCCTATCCGCCCGCCGTCCAGAACGCTCTTGCCCTCGCGGCGCTGGCCGCTCTCGGCTACGCGGGCGAGAACGCCCGGGCCAATACCGACGCTCTGCAGTTCGACCGGGTCAGCCACGGCTGCCTCACCATGTCCAAGCTGAACCTGTTCCAGTGCCTCGCCGCCTCGCGTCCGAACTATGAGGACATGTTCTGCCTCGGCCGCCACGTCGTCCGCGATCTCGCCACCTGCTCCCGCGGGGTCGCCATGCCGGCGCCGATCGTCACGGTCTCCGATGTCACTCCGGCCGATCCGGCGCCGCCCCCGGCCGTCACGCCGATCATCATAACGCCCGAAGCGCCGCCGGTCGTGACGCGGCCGCCCACGCCCACCCCTCCGCGGCCGGCGCCCTCGATAACGGAAAGATTGAACACCGGGCCGGACCGCGCCCCCGCTCAATAGTCGCCCCCACGCCGCCGCGCCCGATCGGTCCGGCGCGCATTAACGCTCGTGGAACCGTTTGGGTCGCGTTATAAGCTGGTCTGAGGTTCCGGCGCCTGCGGAAGGCGCCGGGCGTCACGTGGGGATTTCGTATGCTTGAGGCTCGTTTTCGACGCGGATTGTCGCTGGCCGCTATCGCCGCGATGTCCGTTCTCGCCGCTTGCGCCACGCCCGAGCCCGAGCCTGAGCCCGCGCCGCCCCCGCCGCCGCCGCCGGCCGTCAGCCTGAACGAAGGCGTGGCGCAGGCCGCGGCCATCTACGTGGCGTTCATGCGCGACGCCGGCTCGATTGAAGCGGGCTTCGAGAGCGCGGAATCGATCCAGGCGGCGATCCGCAAGGGGGCCTCCTACGAACCCGCCCAGCTGTCGCGCGGCATGATCGCCTACGGCTCGATCCTCGCGCTTCAGTCGCCCGAATTCGTGCAGGGCGTCCGCACCTATGCTGTGGATCCGGCCATCCGGCAGGAAATGGTCGCCCGCATCATCGCGGATCCGGCGTATGCCGCCACTCTGCCCGGCGCCGACGCCGCGGCGGGCCTGATCGTCGAGGCCATCGGACGCGATTCTGCCGTCATGCTGGCGATCGCGGACGCCGTCGAGGAAGACGCCTACACGATCCAGGGCCGCTCCGACCCGCGGCGCCGCTGGGCCGTCGTGAACATCACTGACCGCGACACCCGCCTGCAGGGCGCCAAGGCGCTTTCCGCCGTCCAGATGCTGCCGTCGGCCGAGGAGTCGGCGCGGCTATTCGCGGCGGCGAATACAGGCTCCGGTCTGGAGGTGACGCCGGCCCGCTCGGGTCCGCCCTATACGCCTGCGGTCGTGCGTTCGCTGGCCTTGGCCGCGCTGGCGGCGCTGGGGGCCGGCGGCGAGGACGCCCGCGCCAACACCGAGGCCCTGACCGTCGAGCAGAACAGCGAATTCTGCCTGAACATGTCCAAGTTGATGCTGTTCCAGTGCCTCGCCGCATCTCGCCCCAGCTATGAGGACATCTTCTGCGTCGGCCGCCACGTGGCGCGCGACCTCGCAACCTGTACGGCCCAGAACATCAAGGCCGCGCCGCTCCCGGCCCCCTCGACCGAGGTGGCCGGCTCGGAGCCGGTTCAGACGCCGGTGGCGGCCGGAGCCGTGGCGGCCTCAGTGTCCGCAACCACGGCGCTGAACAGCGACGGCTGACCCGCGGCGCAATCCGCGCGCCAGACGGTTGCGTCGCCGGGCGTGTGCGTGTAATAGCCCGCGCTCTTGAATTCGAGGGTTTGAACCCCGCCGCGCGGGCGATTACGCAGCGCGGCGTTTCTGTTTGTTGAGGCGAGCCAGATGGCCGAGATCATTCTGAACGTTGATGTCCGTGACGGCGTCGGCACCGGCGGCGCCCGCGCCGCGCGTCGTGCGGGCATGGTCCCGGGCGTGCTGTACGGCGGCGACAAGGCCCCCGTGGCCATCTCGGTGAACGAGCGTGACTTCCGCAAGTCGCTCTACACCGGCAAGCTGCTGGGCCACCTGGTCACGCTGAAGTACGGCGACGAGACCCAACCGGTCATCGCCCGCGACGTGCAGTTCGACCCCGTGTCGGACCGTCCGCTGCACTTCGACCTGATGCGGGTCGACGAAAAGCAGACCATCAAGATCGACATTCCGGTTCACTTCATCAACCAGGACCAGTGCGAAGCCTTCCGTCAGGGCGGTTCGCTGGAGGTCGTGCGTCACTCGGTCGAGGTGAAGGTCCGCGCGGATCACATCCCGGAAGACCTGATCGTCGATCTGGCCGGCCACAAGCTGGGCGACACCATCCGCTGGACCGACCTGAAGGGCACGAAGGACGTCGAGCCGACCATCACCGACCGTGACTTCGTGATCGCCTCGATCAAGACGTCTTCGGCCGCCATCTCGGCCGCCGCCGACGAGGCCCACGACGCCGAAGTCGCCGCCGAAGCCGCCGAGGTCGAAGCGACCGAACAGGGCGCCGCCGAAGAGGCCGCGGCCGCGGAAGACACCGCCGAGGGCTGATCCCCTCGCGACAAGCTGCTACTGGAACGGCCCCATCCGGCGACGGACGGGGCCGTTTCCTTTTCCGGAACCCGCCATGATCATCATCGCCGGCCTGGGCAATCCGGGTCCGAAATACCAGGGCAACCGCCACAACATCGGCTTCATGGCCGCAGACGAAATCGCGCGGCGCTGGTCGTTCGGTCCCGAGCGCGCCAAATTTCAGTCGGTGATCCGCGAGGGCGAGATTCCCACCGCCGCCGGGCCCGTGCGCGTCCTGCTGATGAAGCCCCAGACGTTCATGAATGAGAGCGGCCGGGCGGTCGGAGAGGCGGCGCGCTTTTACAAGGTCGCCCCGTCGGAGGTCATCGTTTTCCATGACGAGATCGACCTGGCTCCGGGTCGGTTCCGTATGAAGACGGGCGGCGGCGCGGCCGGCCAGAACGGCGTGCGTTCGCTGATCAGCCAACTGGGCCCCGACTTCCGCCGCGCGCGCATGGGCGTCGGCCACCCGGGCGAGCCGCAACTGGTGCACGGCCATGTCCTCAGCGATTTCCACAAGGCCGACCGTGCCTGGCTTGATCCGATGCTGGATGCGGTGGCGGCCGCCCTGCCCTTCGCCCTAGCGGGCGATGACGACCGTTATCAGGCCGAGGTCATGCGTCTGGCCCCGGCTCCCAAATACAGTCCCCGGCAAGCGGCGCGCGGCGAAAGCTGAACCGTGACAGCAGGCCGCCTTGCCGGGCAGCGTGGCGGGCGATAGACCGCCGCGATCTCTCAGAAAGCTCCCCGCATGTCCCGCGCTCTCCTCCCCTTCCTCCTGCTCGCTTCCGCCGGACTTGCGGCCTGTACGCCCGGGGAAAAGGCGGCGCCGGGCGCCGCCGCCGTTCAGGTCTCCGCGGCCCTGTGCCGTCCGACCCCTGTCGGGCGCCAGACGACCGGCTGCTACCTGACTCTCACCGCCGCTGCGGATGACCGGCTCGTCGCCGTCTCCAGCCCGGTCGCCGGCCGCGCCCAGATCCACGAGAGCCGGATGGAGAGCAATATGATGATGATGCGCGAGCTCAAGGACGGGCTCACCCTCCCCGCCGGCCAAGCCGTCGAACTTAAGCCCGGCGGCAACCACATCATGCTGCTGGCGGTCGAGGAGCCGCTGAGGGCCGGGGACACGGTCGCCCTTACCCTGACCTTCGCCTCAGCTCCGCCGCTCGAGATCACGGCCGAAGTCGGCCAGCCCACGCTCACCGACTCCGGCCACGCCGAGCACTGACGCGCCGCCTGCCTGACAAATCGGCCGCGACCCGTTAAAGGCTCGCGCTCACCTAGGAAAATCCCGCCCCCATGGCCCTGAAAGTCGCGATCGTCGGCCTGCCCAACGTCGGCAAGTCCACCCTGTTCAACGCCCTCACGAAGACGGCGGCGGCCCAGGCGGCCAACTATCCCTTCTGCACCATCGAGCCGAACACCGGCGATGTCGCGGTGCCCGAACCGCGGCTGGAGCAACTGGCCGCCATCGCCGGCTCGAAGGAGATCATTCCCTCGCGCATCACCTTCGTCGACATCGCCGGCCTGGTGCGCGGTGCGTCCAAGGGCGAGGGGCTCGGAAACCAGTTCCTGGCCAATATCCGCGACTGCGACGCCGTGGCCTTCGTCGCCCGCTGTTTCGTCGACGACGACATCACCCACGTCGAGAACCGCATCGATCCGGTCTCTGACCTCGAGATCATCGAGACCGAGCTGATGCTTGCCGACCTCGAAAGCCTCGAGAAGCGGGTCGTCAACGTCGAGAAGAAGGCCAAGGGCGGCGACAAGGAGGCACAGCAGACCCTGCGCCTGATCAATATGGCCCTGACGCCGCTGCGCGCCGGTAAGCCGGCTCGCGTGGTCCAGGTCGACAAGGAGGACGAGAAGGCGTGGCACATGCTGCAGCTGCTGACCTCCCTGCCGGCGCTCTATGTCGCCAACGTCGACGAAGGGTCGGCCGACAAGGGCAACGAGCTGTCGGACCTGGTGGCGAAGCGCGCGGCCGCCGACAACGCCAAGGCGGTGGTCATCTCGGCCAAGATCGACTCCGAACTGGCCGTGCTCGATCCGGCGGAACAGGCGGAGTTCCTTGAAAGCATGGGGCTGGAGGAGCCGGGCCTGAACCGCCTGATCCGCGAAGCCTACGCGCTGCTGGGCCTGCAGACCTATTTCACGGTTGGCCCCAAGGAAGCACGCGCCTGGACGATTCCGATCGGGGCCACGGCGCCGCAGGCGGCGGGCGTGATCCATACCGATTTCGAGAAGGGCTTCATCCGCGCTGAAACCATCGCCTTCCCCGACTTCGTCGCCCTGAAGGGCGAGCAGGGAGCGAAGGAAGCCGGCAAGATGCGGGCCGAGGGCAAGGGCTATGTCGTCAAGGACGGCGACGTGATGCACTTCCTGTTCAACGGCTGAGCCTAGCCGGCCGGCGTATCCTCAAGCGTCGTGCATTTCGTCAGGGCGACGACCGCGTTGTCGCGGTTCAGCCACGTGAGCCGCAGGGTCTGGCCGGAGACCGCCATCCTCACGCGCTCATTCGTGACCGCCCCTTCCGCGGTGCAGGTCAGGGCGGCCTCGTAGCCATCCGCGACTTGGTCGACCGCGGCGATGGCGCAGCTGTTCTCATAACCCTCGAAACGGGTCGTGGTGATCTCGATAGGCCGCTCAGGCCCGGTGACATTCGGGCACCAGGAGACGTCGGCGGCCCAGCGACCGACAAAACTGCGGGGCCCCGACCCCGGCAGGACCGAGCCCGTGCCGGGAGGCGGCGGGCCCGGGGGCGCTTCGGCCTCGGGCGTGTCGATCGGCTCGGCCGGTTCGGTGGGCGGGTTCGGCTCGCCCGGACCGCAGGCGGCGAGAGCGAGGGCGGCGAAAAGACTGAGGGTTGCACGGGTCATGGCGTCTCAACGCAAACGCGCCCAACCGGCTCCGAATCACTCGCCCCGATCACGAATTCGCGGTCACGCTTGCATCCTCTGCCAGTATTTGCGACCGGTTCCGCAGTGTCGAGAACAAGGGGGTGTCCCGAATGACTCAGAACACCAATCCGTGGGCAGCGCAGATCGATCCCCTGGCCCAGGACATCGCCGCGGTCCTCAAGCGAATGGGCGGATCCGCCCATCAGAAGGACGTGGTCCAGTGCGTCGCGGCGATGAAGCGACAGCGCGGCGAGACCGTCGCCCAGGATCTGGCCAACCGCATCGTTGAGGTGTTCGAGCGTTATCGCGACCTGTTTTTCAAGCCGTTCGGCGAAGGCTCGATGCGCTGGGCGTTGCAGCCCGGCGTGGCCTGACCCACCCGCCATCAACGGAAAGGCCCGCGGCGATCGCCGCGGGCCTTCGTCGTTTCTGGTCCTAGAAGCGGCGAACGAAGCTGAGACCATAGGTGTCGATCTCGCCGCCGGCGTCGTCAGTGAAGTCCCGGCGGGTCCAGTCGGCGCGGACGCCGTTCTGGCCGTCGAAGAAGTAGTTGGCGCCAGCTCCGTAGTTGATGCTCTCACCATCTTCGGTGGCGGTGACCCCGGCCACATCGGCCTTGAGCGAGGTCGTGCCGTAGCCGACGCGGCCGAACAGTTCGAGGTTCGGGTTCACGGGCACAGAGCCGACCGCATAGACGGCGGCGTCGTACTCGTGCTCGATCGTGCCGTCGACGCCGGCGATGGTCACATCCTCGTCCTTGACGCCGAACGAGCCTTCCGCCTCGACGCCGATGTAGCGCGAGACCTTGGCGCCGACGCGTCCGGTGATGGCCCCGAGGCTCTCGTCGCCGCTGTCGAGATGGGTGTAGCCGACCGAGCCGGTCCATTGCGGATCCGAGAAGCTCTGGGCCATGGCCGGTCCAGCCAGGAGAGTAAGAGCGGCAGTCGCGAGAAGAACGTTACGCATTGTTTCTGTATCCTCTAGATGTGGTCACTTCTGCGGTGACCAGCCCCATCCAGCAGGGTACAAATGGGTCGACGTTTGGGGCGTTCCAGAGGCCGGAAACAACTTGAAGCCAACTGTGCATCGCATGGCACAGACGGCGATATCCCAACCGTGACCTTCTCGTGACTTTATATCGACGTTCGGTTTCTAGCGGTCCTTTTCCCGTTCTGTCCCGGCGCGGGCGTTCAGCGCAGCCTGGGCGGCGGCGAGGCGGGCGATCGGCACCCGGTAGGGCGAGCAGCTGACGTAGCTGAGGCCGACCCGCTCGCAGAAGTCGATCGACGACGGGTCGCCGCCGTGCTCGCCGCAGATGCCCATCTTGATGTCCGGGCGGACCGCCCCGCCCCGCTCGGCGGCGATGCGGATCAGGTCGCCGACGCCGTCCTGGTCAAGGCGGACGAAAGGATCGGTCTCGAAGATGCCCTCGTCCATATAGGCTTGCAGGAAACGGCCGGAGTCATCGCGGCTGATGCCGAAGGTGGTCTGGGTCAGGTCATTGGTGCCGAAAGAGAAGAACTCGGCGTACTCAGCCAGGTCGCCGGCGCGCAGGGCCGCGCGCGGCAGTTCGATCATGGTGCCGACCAGATAGGCGATAGACTGGCCGGTCTCGGCAAAGACCTCGCGGGCGACCCGGTCGGTCAGTTCGCGCAGGTATTTCATCTCAAGGCCGAGGGCGACCAGCGGGTGCATGATCTCGGGCAGCGGAGCCGCGCCTGACGTGGCCTGAACCTCCAGCGCCGCCTCGAGGATGGCGCGGACCTGCATCTCGTAGATCTCGGGATAGGCGACGCCGAGGCGGCAGCCGCGGTGGCCCAGCATGGGGTTGGTCTCGTGCAGCTCCTTGGCCCGGCGCTTCAGCTTGGCGGCGTCGAGGCCCTGGGTTTCGGCCAGGGCCTCAATCTCGGCGTCGGTGTGGGGGATGAACTCGTGCAGCGGCGGATCGAGCAGGCGCACGGTCACCGGCAGACCGGCCATGATCTGGAACAGTTCGACGAAGTCCGACTTCTGGAACGGCGCGATCTTCGCCAGGGCGGCGCGACGACCGCCCTCGTCGTCGGCGAGGATCATCTCGCGCACGGCGGCGATGCGGGCGTCATCGAAGAACATATGCTCGGTGCGGCACAGGCCGATGCCTTCGGCCCCGAAGCCGCGCGCGGTTTTGGCGTCGAGCGGCGTCTCGGCGTTGGCGCGGACCCGCAGGCGGCGGACCTTGTCGGCCCAGGCCATCAGGGTCTGGAAGTCGCCGGTCAGCTCGGGCTCGATCATCCCGACCGCACCGTCCAGCACCTCGCCCTTCGAGCCGTCGATGGTGATGATCTCGCCGGCCTTGAAGACGCGACCGCGGGCGGTGAAGGTCCCGGCCTTCTCGTCGATGTGGATCTCGCCGGCGCCCGAGACGCAGGGACGGCCCATGCCGCGGGCGACCACCGCCGCGTGGCTGGTCATGCCGCCACGGGCGGTGACGATGCCGCGCGCGGCGTGCATGCCGTGGATGTCCTCGGGGCTGGTCTCCTCGCGCACCAGGATGACGGCGTCGCCGAGCTGGGACAGGCGTTCGGCCTCGTCAGCGTCGAACACCACCTTGCCAGTGGCCGCGCCCGGAGAGGCGGGAAGACCGGCGGCGACGACCTTGCGCTCGGCCTTCGGGTCGAGCGTCGGGTGCAGCAGTTGATCCAGCGCCGCCGGTTCGACCCGGCCGATGGCCTCCTCCTGCGAGATCACACCCTCGGCGGCGAGGTCGACGGCGACCTTCAGCGCCGCCTTGGCTGTGCGCTTGCCGTTGCGGGTCTGCAGCATCCACAGCCGGCCCTGCTCGACCGTGAACTCGATGTCCTGCATGTCGCGGTAGTGGGTTTCGAGTTTGCCGACGGTCTCGACGAACCGGGCGAAGACCTCGGGCATGGCCTCCTCCATCGAGGGGGCCGTCTCGCCCATCTCCTCGCGGCCCGCCTTCGTCAGCGACTGCGGCGTCCGAATGCCGGCGACGACGTCCTCGCCCTGGGCGTTGATCAGGAACTCGCCGTAGAGCTTCGCCTCGCCGGTCGAGGGGTTGCGGGTGAAGGCTACGCCGGTCGCCGAGGTGTCGCCCATGTTGCCGAACACCATCGACTGCACATTGACGGCCGTGCCCCAGCTCTCGGGGATGTCGTGCATGCGGCGATAGAATTTGGCCCGGTCGTTCATCCAGCTGGCGAAGACGGCCGAGACGGCGCCCCACAGCTGGTCGTTGGGATCCTGCGGGAAGGGTTGACCCAGACGGTCCTCGACCACCTGCTTGTATTCGGCGACCACCTTTTCCCAGTCGGAGGCGGACAGGTCGGTATCGATGGTGACGCCCAGCCGGTCCTTGTGGTCGTCCAGCACCTCTTCAAAGTCGTCGTGGCTGAGGCCCAGCACGACATTCGAGTACATGGTGATGAAGCGGCGGTAGCTGTCGAAGGCGAAACGGCGGTCGCCGCTGAGCGCCGCCAATCCCTCGACCGTCTCGTCGTTGAGGCCGAGATTGAGGACCGTATCCATCATGCCCGGCATCGAGGCGCGGGCGCCCGACCGGACCGAGACCAGCAGCGGGTTCTTCGGATCGCCGAAGGTCTTGCCGACGACCTGCTCCACCTTCCGCAGGCCGGCCTCAACCTGCTGAGCGAGGTCTGCCGGATAGCTCTGGCCGTTGGAATAGTAGTGGACGCAGGCCTCGGTGGTGATCGTGAAGCCCGGCGGAACGGGCAGGCCCAGCGACGACATCTCGGCCAGGTTCGCGCCCTTGCCGCCGAGAAGGTTCTTCATCGACGCATCGCCGTCAGCGGACCCGCCGCCGAAGCCGTACACCCACTGAGTCATTTATCAGCCTCTGAGCCGTGATCGAACGCGGGGACTCGTATCCCTCGCGGTGCATGGCCCCGCTTACCGCGCGAGGGGCGGCAAGGCGAGGCTGAGGGTGTAACAAAACGTGAGCAGCTGTGACGATTCCGGCTGCGGCCGGGGCGCCCTGTCCGCCCAAAAATAGCAAAGCCCTGTCATCCCGACACTCCCGCACATCCCTCTCTTCTCCCTCGCCCGGGCGCGGCCCGCCATCCGCGGGACCAAATGCACGGCCAGCGCGGACTTCGTCCCTGCCCGGCCATGAAAGCACGCGCCTGCGTCAGAAGCGGACGCAGCGGCTTCCGGGCCCGCGCCGACGAACGACGCCCGGGCTCCGGGATGGCAGGGAATGACCGGGTTCGGCCGGGATGACAGGGTATGGGTTGGCAGGGGGACCCGGCCGCACGGGCCTTAGATCGGGCGAACCGTCGGGTGGACGACGAGCGCCGGATCGCCACGTTCGCCCGGTTCCCCGGCCGGTGACGCCTGCGGCGCGAGATCAGCGTCGGGCGACAGGAAGGAACGACGCGCGGCCGTGGGAGCGCGGCTGCGCAGCAGGCGGACGAACTCCGCGAAATCGCCGATCTGCTCGTTGTAAAAAGCGGCCTTCTCGACCGGGCCCATGTGGCCGGCGTCCTCGACCCGAACCAGCCGGGCCTGCGGCAGGGCGGCGGCGATGGCCTCGCCGGCATGGTCTTTGGTGATCAGGTCACGACCGCCCACGAAGACCAGGGCCGGAACGTTAATCCCGGGAAGACGGTCGGTGACAGACCAGTGCAGCATGGCGAGGTTGCCTCGGGCCTGCACCGCCGGCGAGTTCTTGGTGATCAGTCGGACGGTGCGGTCCAGTCGCTCCCGGGTGGGACGCGCGCCAAACGCGATGAAGCGGGCGGCCAGGTGGGTCGAGCCGCTGAGCCAGGCTTGCCAGTTCATCACCCACAGGGCGGGCGACAGGAGCATGTCCAGCTTCAGGGCGAGTTCGATCACCGGCTGCAGCGGCCTGACCAAGCGCGAGAAGGCCATCGTCTCCAGCGGATTCGTATGGGTGGTGTTCTCCAGCACGACGGCGGCCACTCGCCGGTTGAGCAGTTCGGGATGGCGCAGGCAGAAGGTCAGCAGCGTCATGCCGCCGATGCTGTGGCCGACAAGGATGATCGGCCGGTCCTCGGGCAGGCTGTCGATCACCGCGTACAGATCCTCGGCGAACCCTTCGATCGAATAGCCAGCGGGCGGACGCCCGGACCGGCCCAGCCCCGGAAGATCCCAGAAGACGAGGCCGAAGCGGTCGGCCAGATCCGCCCGCGCCTCCGCCCATATGCGCGACGAGAGCGCCCACCCGTGGGTGAAGAGCAGGATCGGCCCCTCGGCCGCGCCCTCGATCTCGACGTGCAGAACCGCCCCGTCGGCGCCCGCGACCTCGACCCCGACGGCCCGGCGGGCGGGGGACGCTGCCCCCGCCTGCCCAAGCAGCATCAGGACCGGAAAGCGGCCCAGCAGGCTGAAGGCCAGCAAACCCACGCCCAACCAAAGGGCGGCGGTCGATGGTTCCGCGAGATCGAGCGTCGTGGCCACATGCTGCGCGTCGTACCAACCCCACAGCAGCCAGACGGCCACGGCGAATACGCCCAGCGAGGCGAAGGCCAGAAGGCGCTGGAGAAAGGCGAACAGGATCATCGGGAAACTTTTCCTTGGTCCGCTCCAACACCAACCGCGTCCCGATCGTTCCGCGAATTCGCCGGGGCTAACCCGCTCTTAACCGCGATGATTCACCACTCGGTCTCCAAGCTGTGCGGGATCGAGTGATATGTCCGGGTTGAAGACCGATGTCGTTCTGAGGGGCGATTGCATCGAGGTGCTGAAGGGCCTGCCCGACGCCAGCGTCGACATGGTCTTCGCCGACCCGCCCTACAATCTGCAGCTGGGCGGCGACCTGTTGCGGCCCGACAACAGCCTGGTCGACGCGGTCGACGACGATTGGGACAAGTTCGACAGCTTCGCCACCTACGACGCCTTCACCCGCGCCTGGCTGACCGAGTGCCGGCGGGTGCTGAAGCCGGAGGGCTCGATCTGGGTCATCGGCAGCTATCACAACGTCTTCCGCCTCGGCTCGGCGATTCAGGACCTCGGCTTCTGGGTGCTGAACGACATCATCTGGCGCAAGTCGAACCCGATGCCGAACTTCAAGGGCACGCGCTTCACCAATGCGCACGAGACCCTGATCTGGGCGGCGCGCAGCCGCGAGCAGAAGCGCTACACCTTCAACTACGACGCGCTGAAGGCCTTCAACGAAGACACCCAGATGCGCTCGGACTGGACCTTCGCCCTGTGCACCGGCGAAGAGCGGATCAAGGACGCCGACGGCAAGAAGGCGCACCCGACCCAGAAGCCCGAGGCCCTGCTGCACCGGGTGCTGCTGGCGGCGACCCGGCCGGGCGACGTGGTGCTGGACCCCTTCTTCGGCACCGGCACCACCGGGGCGGCGGCGAAGCGGCTGGGCCGGCATTTCATCGGCATCGAGCGCGACGAGGGCTACGCCAAGGTGGCCGAGAAGCGGATCAAGGCGGTCATCCCTGCCGCGCCGGAAGACCTGGCGGTGACGGGGTCCAAGCGGGCCGAGCCCAAGGTGCCGTTCGGCGCCCTGGTCGAAGCGGGCCTGCTGCGGCCGGGCGACCGGCTCTATTGCCCGAAGGGGGAGCGCGAAGCACGGGTCCGGGCTGACGGTTCGCTGGTGTCGGGTTCGCTGAGCGGCTCGATCCACAAGCTGGGCGCTCTGTTCGAGAACGCCCCTGCCTGCAACGGCTGGACCTACTGGCGCTTCAAGTCGGATCAAGGACTTAGGTCGATCGATACCCTGAGGGCCGAAGTCCGCGCCGGGATGCAGTGACCGCCAGCGGACCATTGTAACGCGGTAACCCTCGCAGTTTGCAGGGTAAAAACGCCGTTCCGGGAACTTCGCACCTGCGAGATGGTTGAGGTTTGACGCCCCTCCCCGGGACGTCGGGAGCCATCGCCATGAAAATCGCGCAAGTCACGCCGCTGTATGAAGCCGTGCCGCCGAAGCTGTATGGCGGCACCGAGCGGGTGGTGGCGCACCTGACCGATGCGCTGGTCGATCTGGGTCACGAGGTGACCCTGTTCGCCGCCGCCGACGCGGAGACGCGGGCGCGGCTGATTCCGGTTCGGGATCAGGCGATCCGGCTGGATCCGAGCCCGCTGAAGTCCGATCTGGCGGCGCATATGACCATGCTGTCCGAGGTGTTGAAACGCGTCGACGAGTTCGACGTGATCCACTTCCACACGGACATGATCCACTTTCCCTTTTTCACCCGGTACGCCAACAGGACCATCACCACCTTGCACGGGCGTCTGGACCTGAAGGACCTGGCTGGCGTCTATGAACGCTGGACCGAATTCGGACTCGTCTCGATCTCCGACGATCAACGGCGGCCGCTGCCGCTGGCCAACTGGAAGGCGACGGTGCATCACGGCATGCCCGGCGAGCTGTACCGGTTCTCGCCGAAGCCGGACGGCTATCTGGCCTTCCTCGGTCGCATCTCGCCCGAGAAAAGGCCTGACCGGGCCATCGAGATCGCTGTGAAGCTGAACAAGCCGCTGAAGATGGCGGCCAAGGTCGACGCACAGGACAAGGTCTACTGGGAGACGGTGATCCGGCCGATGGTCGAGACCAATCCGCTGGTAGAGTTCATCGGCGAGATCGGCGACCACCAGAAGTCGGCCTTCCTCGGCGGGGCGGAGGCGCTGCTGTTCCCGATCGACTGGCCCGAGCCGTTTGGCCTGGTGATGATCGAGGCCATGGCGTGCGGCACGCCGGTGGTGGCCTTCCGCTGCGGCTCCACGCCGGAGATCATCGAGGACGGCGCCACGGGCTATCTGGTCGACACGGTCGAGCAGGCGATCGCGGCGGCCGGGCGGGCGCACCTGCTGGATCGCGAGGCGATCCGGGCGCGCTTCGAGCTGCGCTTTTCAGCCACGGCCATGGCCCGGCGCTATCTTGACGTCTATGGTGACCTCCTGGCCCGTCGCCCGTTCGCCGAAGAGCCGCTGGGGGAGGTGGTGACCCCGCTGCGCCCGCTGGAAGAGCGGGTCTTCGCCAACCAGGTCTGACGTCGGGACTGAACCTTAGGGCTGCCTCGTCCATTAGCGTACCAATGCGGTCATCAAGGGTCCGCATTCCGCCGCGACCCTATCAGGCTCACCAGCAACCCGTCAGAGGCTCCGCATGGACGACGCCTATAGTGTTCAGGTCAACGCCGCCGAGTCGCAGGATGCGGACGGTCTGGAGCAGTTGATGGCGCTGAAGGACGCGGACACCTTCGTCGTCGCCGATGTCTGGGGTGACATGAAGGGCGGCGCCGACGGCCTGTTCGACAAGGACACCCGGCTGTTGTCGCGATTCGTGCTGACGGCGGGTCTGGCCCGGCCGTCGCGGCTGAGTTCGGGCGTCAGCCAGGACAACGTCTTCTTCACCGCCCATTCGACCAATCGGCCGCTGCCGCCGATGGGGGGCCGCTCGGCCCCGGCGGGCGTGATCCATATCGAGCGGCGGCGGTTCGTCCGCGACCGGCGGATGTTCGAACGGGTCCGGATGGTCAATCATGGCGTCGAGGATGTGCTGCTGCCGCTGGCGTTCGATTTCGCCGCCGACTTCGCCGACATCTTCCAGGTGCGCGGGTCGCCGCGGGCGAAGCGGGGAACGCAGGAGACCCCGACCGCGGACGGGCGACGGGTGCTGTTCCGCTACCTCGGCGTCGACGGAGTGCAGCGCAGCAGCTGTCTGGCCTTTTCGGAGCCGCCGGCCCGGCTGACCGCCTCGCGCGCCGAGTTCATGTTCAGTCTGCCCAAGGGGCGGCGGATGGACCTCTATGTCGAATGCGGCATCGGAGCCTGCGAGGCCCCCGACGAGACCCGCTTCCGCGTCCACGCCCTGCAGGCGCGGGTGGCGATGCGCACGCGCCGGCGGCGGGGAGCCTCGATCCGCGGGCCGCAGAGTCCCCGCTTCAACGACTGGCTGGATCAGTCGCGGGCCGATGTGGCCCTGTTGACCACCGACCTGCCGACCGGGCCCTACCCCTATGCCGGGGTGCCGTGGTTCTCGACGCCGTTCGGGCGCGACGGGATCCTCACGGCCTGGCAGATGCTGTGGCTGGACCCCAGCCTGGCCAAGGGAGTGCTGACCTATCTGGCCATGCGGCAGGCGACCGAGTTCTCGGCCTTCCAGGACTCGGCTCCGGGCAAGATCATGCACGAGACGCGCGCCGGCGAGATGTCGGCCCTGGGAGAGGTGCCGTTCGGCCTCTACTACGGCGGGGTCGACACCACCTGCCTGTTCGTGGCCTTGGCCGGGGCCTATCTGAAGCGCACCGCCGACCTGGAGACGATCCGCTCCCTGTGGCCCAATCTGCTGGCCGCCGTCGGCTGGATGAAGGACCACGGCGACATCAGCGGCGACGGCCTGATCAGCTATCAGCGCGCCGCCGACTCCGGGTTGTCGAACCAGGGCTGGAAGGACTCGGAGGACTCGATCTTCCATCGCGACGGGCGCTTTCCGAAGGGCCCGATCGCGCTGCTGGAGGTGCAGGGCTACGCCTTTGCGGCCTGGGAGGCGATGGCGGACATGGCGCGGCTGGTCGGCGATGACCGTCAGGCCGAATGGGCGGCCCGGGCCGGAGGGGTGCGCACGCTGGTCGAGGAACGGTTCTGGATGGAAGACGAGCAGTTCTACGCCATCGCCCTGGACGGGGACGGCGAACAGTGCCGCTCGATCGGGTCGAACGCCGGACACCTGCTGTTCACGGGTCTGCCGTCGCTTGAGCGGGCCAAGGCGGTGACCAGACGGATGCTGGGCGCCGAGTTCCGCTCGGGCTGGGGCTTGCGGACGCTGGCGACCGGCCAGGCGCGGTTCAATCCGATGAGCTACCACAACGGCTCGGTCTGGCCCCACGACACCGCCATGGCGGCGGCGGGCATGGCGCAGTACGGCGAGCGCCGTGCAGTGGCCCTGTTGCTGGGCGAGATCTACGCCGCCGCCACCCATTTCCAGATGCGCCTGCCCGAGTTGTTCTGCGGCTTCGAGCGGATGACCGGCGAACCGCCGATCGCCTATCCGGTCGCCTGCCTGCCCCAGGCGTGGGCGGCGGGGTCGGTGTTCCTGATGTTGCAGGCGGCGCTGGGCGTCCGCATCGACGCCATCGAAGGGGCTGTCGAGATCACGCGACCGATGCTGCCGGCGGGGATCGACCGGTTGAACGTCAGCCGGTTGCAGGTCGGCGAGGGCATGGTCGACCTGACATTCCAGCGCATGGGAAGTCACACGGTCGCCATTCCAAGACGCAACGGGGGCGAGGTGATTGTGCGGACGCTGGGTTAACCCAGGCCGCGCTCCAGCGCCTTGCGAAAGACCGTGGGCAGGGCGGCGAGCGCCTCATCCACCGGCGTCCAGACAAAATCGCCGCCGCCTTCGCCCGAGCGGACATCAAGCGTCAGGGAGAAGTGGGTGAAAACGTGCTCGACCGCGCCCGCGTCGCGCCAGTCCGCCGGAGCCGGAGGCGGGCCCTCGATGGTGGCGGAGGACCATTCCGAGGTCGGCAGACCCAGCATCCCCCCCAGCAACCCCTTGTCGGGCCGCCGGACCAGGGCGACGCGGCCCCGGGCGTCGCGGAGCACCCAGGCCACGCCGCGGCGGCGCGGACGCTGGACCTTCGGTGACTTCAGCGGATAGCGCTCAGGCCTGCCCGCCTGGAACCCGGCGCACCAAGCAGTCAGGGGACAGCGCTCACAGAGCGGCTGGCCAGGCCGGCACACGGTCGCGCCGAGATCCATCAGCGCCTGGGCCCAGTCGCCGGGTCGCTCGTCCCCGACCAGCGACCCGGCCAGCCGCTTCAGTTCCGGTCGGGCGGCGGGAAGCGGCGTCTCGACAGCGAAGAGACGAGCCATAACGCGTTCGACATTGCCATCGACGACATTGGCGGGGCGGCCGAAGGCGATGGCGGCGACAGCCGCGGCGGTGTAAGCGCCGACGCCCGGCAGGGCCAGCAGGCCGACCTCGGTATTGGGGAAGACGCCGCCATGCTCGCCGCTCACCGCGCGCGCGCAGGCCAGCAGGTTTCGCGCGCGGGCGTAGTAACCGAGCCCCGCCCAGGCCGCCATGACGTCCGAGTCCGCCGCCGCGGCAAGGTCATCCACGGTGGGCCAGCGTTGGGTGAAGGCGAGGAAATAGGGGGTCGCATGCGCCGTCGTCGTCTGCTGCAGCATCACCTCTGACAACCAGACACGGTAGGGGTCCGGCCGGGAAGCTCCGGGGCCAACCCGCCACGCGAGCGTCCGGCCGTGGGCGTCGTACCAATCCAGCAGCGCTGCACGGACGGCAGGGGCGTCGGTAGCGGCCTGCGTGAAAACCTGGATCGGGACGGGGGCCATTCCCCGCGCTATAAACCGGAAATGCGCCGCACGCTGCCCACCGACGCCGAAGCCCGCGAAATCCTGTCGCGACGGCGCACGCGCCCGGCTCCGCGCCCGGCGCCCAAGGCCGGTCGGGCGCTGCAGGGGCTGATCCGGGAGCTGGATGCGAAATTCGGCCGGGGCGCCTCGGCGCTGGAGCCCCGCTGGACGGAAATCGTCGGGGAACGGATCGCCCGTGTCACGCGACCCCAGAAGCTTAGCAAGGGCCGCGGCGGCGCGGGCGGGACGCTGGAGCTGCGCGTCGCTGGCCCCGCGGCCCTGCTGGTGCAGCACCAGTCCGAGGAAATCCTGCAGCGGGTCAATCTGTTTCTCGGGGCCGGCAGCGTCGAGAAGTTGAGGATCGCCCAAGGCCCCGTGAAGCCGCCGACTGGCCTGCCGCCTCCGGTCCACGCCCGCACCATCCAACGTCCCCTGCCCGCGCATCAGGAGGCCGAACTGAAGGCCTCCGTGGCCGAGGCCCCCGATCCGCTGAAGGGCCCGCTGGAGCGGCTGGGACGCGCGGTGCTGGGCGATCCGCAGAAGGGCCGCGACCGGGCCCGCGACTAGGCGGCGGCGTTGTTCGACACATGACCCGCTGGCGCCGCCGGTCTCCCTTGGCTAGATCGGCTGTTGAGCGATAGACTGGCCAGAACCGGCCTGTCGCCGGAGATCCAGACGCGCGCATTTTCGGGGAATCGCGCGATGCTCCCACATCCCCGTGCCAGTGAGGACGACCCCATGAGCGCCACGACCCGATACGCCGCCATGAGCCGCCGTGCGGCTATGACCGCCGCCGCCTTGACCGCCATGGTCGCCTTGGCCGGCTGCAACAGCGGCGGGGCCGGGGCGCCGGCGGAAGGCGATATGGCCTTGGGCGCGGCCGAGGGCGCGAAGGTCACGGTGGTCGAATACGCCTCGGTGACCTGCCATGTCTGCGAAGCTTGGCAGAAGGAGAACTGGGAGGCGTTCAAGGCCGCCTATGTAGACACCAACAAGGTCCGCTACGTGTTCCGCGAGATTCCGACGCCGCCGGCCGAGATCGCCGTGGCCGGCTTCCTGGTCGCCCGCTGCGCCGGCAGCGACAAGTATTTCGACGTCATCCATGAACTGCTGGCGAGCCGCGAGGAGTTCGTGACCGATCCGCGGTCGACCCTGTTCCGGGTCGGCAACGGCGCCGGCCTGAGCAATGAGCGGGTCCAGCAGTGCATCACCGACGAGGCCGCCATGGCCGCCGCCGAGAAGCGCGCCGAGGCGGCCCGCGCCGCCGGGGTCGACAGCACGCCGACCTTCATCGTCAACGGGACCAAGGTGATTACGCCGGGCTCCCCCTCGGGCCCGAGCATGGCCGACCTGTCCAAGGCGATCGACGCCGAACTGGCCAAGAGCTGATCGTCCAGTGGCGCGGCTTTCACGATTCCTGCTGACGCTTCTGGTCGTGATCGCCGCGCCGGCGACTGCGCTCGCCCAGACCGTCGAGCCGGTGCGCCCGGGCGACCGGACGGTGGGTTCTCCCGCCGCCCCGGTGACGCTGACCGTTTACCTGTCGACGACCTGCGGCCACTGCGCCGATTGGCACACCAATGATTTCCCGGCGTTCAAGGCGCGGTGGGTCGACACCGGCAAGGTCCGGGTGGCCTTCCGCGACCTGCCGACTCCGCCGCAGCAGATCGCAGTCGCCGGGGCGGTCATGGCTCGCTGCGCCCCCGAGGAAAAATACGACGTGGTTCTGGATACGCTGTTCCGCAGCCAGGCCCAGCTTCACGCCGTACCCGGCCCGCCGGCGCAGGAAACCGTGGTTCGGTGGCTGGCCGCCGCCGGCGCCGCGGGCGGTTTGACCCGCGACCAGATGAACGCCTGTTTTTCAAGCGAGGCCTCGTTCATGGAGATCGACGCCCGGGCCCGGCAATCAAACGCGGATGGCGTCAACAGCACGCCCAGCTTCCTCGTCAACGGTGAGAGGGTGCCGGATGAAGCGATCATGACCTCGCGTGGCGTGGACGCTTTCGAACCCTTGATCCAGCCGCTGCTCGACGGCCGGTGACCTGCTAGCAGGATGCAGTTTCAGCGCCTTCGGCTCGTCGGTTTCAAGTCCTTCGTCGATCCCGCCGAGGTGCATATCGAGCCGGGCCTGACCGGCGTGGTCGGCCCCAACGGCTGCGGCAAGTCCAATGTGCTGGAGAGCCTCCGCTGGGTCATGGGGGCGAATTCGGCCAAGGCCATGCGGGGTCAGGGCATGGACGACGTCATCTTCGCCGGCGCCGCCAACCGCCCGCCGCGAAGTCACGCCGAAGTCTCGCTGACCATCGACAACGCCCAGCGCAGGGCGCCGCAGCCCTTCACCGACAGCGCTATCATCGAGGTCTCGCGCCGCATCGACCGGGGCCAGGGCTCGACCTACCGGATCAACGGCAAGGAGGTGCGGGCGCGGGACGTGCAGCTGCTGTTCGCCGACGCCTCGACCGGCGCCAACTCCCCGGCCCTCGTCCGTCAGGGACAGATCAGCGAGCTGATCGCCGCCAAGCCCCAGAACCGCCGCCGCATCCTCGAGGAGGCGGGCGGCGTCGCCGGCCTGCACACCCGGCGGCACGAGGCCGAACTGAGGCTAAAGGCGGCCGAGACCAATCTGGAGCGGCTGGACGACATCGGCCGCGAGCTGGAGACGACGCTGACGCGGCTGAAGCGCGAGGCGCGGCAGGCAGAGAAGTACAAGAAAATCTCGGCCGAGATCCGCGCCCTGCAGGCGGCCCTGCTGTTCGTGCGCTGGAACGACGCCCGGGCGGCGGCGGCGGCGGCGGCGAAGGAGTTGGCCGAGGCCGACCGGGCGGTGCTGGAGGCGACGACCGCCTCCGGTCGGGCCCAGACGGCCTCATTGAACGCCCAGGACGCGCTCAAACCCGCGCGCGAGGAAGACGCCGTGGCCGGGGCCTTGCTGCACCGCGCCTCGCTGGAACGCGATCGGCTGGACATGGCGGAGCAGGCGGCGCGGGCCGAGGTCGAGCGACTGACGGCCGAGGCCGCGCGCATCGCCGCCGACATCGAACGCGAGATCGCCATGGCCGGGGACGCCGAAAGCGAGCTCACGCGGCTGGGCGAGGCGCTGGAGGCCGTACAGGCCGAAATGGCCGCCGCCCCCGCGCGCGGACCGGAGCTGGAGACGGCTTTGGCCGCCGCAGAGGACGCCCGCAAGGCGGCCGACGCCGAAGTTGAACGGGTCGCCGGAGCGGTGGCCGCCGTAGAGGCGCGGGTTTCCGCCGAGACCGCCCGCAAACGCGACGCCGAGGCGCGGGTCGCCCGGGCGGAGGCGCAGCTCTCCTCCGCGAAAGGGGAGCGCGACGCCCTGGGGCCGCTGGAATCGCCGGAAATCGAGGCCGCGAAGGCGGCGCTGAACCAGGCGGAGGCGCAGCTGGCGGCGGCGCGAGCGGGCGTCGAGGCGGCGGAGACGGAGCGCGGCGACACGGCCCGCGCCGAGCAAGAGGCGCGGCAGGCGGCGCGGTTGGCCGAGGATCGGCTGGGCCGGCTCCAGACGGAAGCGCGCGGCCTCGCCCAGTTGCTGGTGCAAGGCAAGCGCGAGCATCCGCCGGCGCTGGACCGGGTCCAGGCCGAAAAGGGCTATGAGGCCGCGCTGGCAGCGGCGCTGGGCGACGATCTGGACGCGGCGCTTGACGCCCGGGCGGCGGCCTACTGGTCGGGGGCGAAGGTCCCCTCTCCGTCATGGCCGGACGGAGTGGAGCCGCTGATCGACCATGTCTCGGCCCCCGAACAGCTGGAAGCCCGTCTGGCGCTGTGCGGCGTGGCGGGACGCAGCGGGATCGAGGCCTTGGCGGGCGCATTGCCCGTCGGGGCGAGGCTGGTCACCCGGGAAGGCGACCTGTGGCGCTGGGACGGTTTTGTGCAAAGGGCCGAGGCCCCGCGCCCGGCGGCGGTGCGGCTGGCCCAGCGAACCCGGCTGGCGGAGCTGGAAGCGGAGATCGACGAGGGCAAGCCGGCGCTGGAGGCGGCGCAGGCCGCACTGAAGGCGGCGACCGAGGCCTTCCGCGCCTCGGAAGAGGCCGTGAAGGCCGCGCGCGCCGCGCCCTTCCCGCTGGACAAGGCCGTGACGGCGGCGCGCGACGAGGTCGAGGCCCTGGGTCGTGAGCAGGCGCGCCGGGAGGCCCGGGCCCAGGCGCTGGACGAAAGTCTGGCGCGACTGACAGCCGAGGTCGAGGCGGCGCGGGAGGCGCTGACCGAAGCCGAAGGGGTCGAGGCGCCGTCCGAGACGCTTGAGGCCCTGCGCGCCGAACTGACGGCGGCGCGGTCGGCGGCGGACGCAGCGCGCGGCGGGGCGGCGACGGCCCGGGTGGAGCGCGACGCCGAGGCTCGGGAGGTCGCCGGACGGCAGGTTCGACTGGACGGGTTGAATCGGGAACGCGACGGCTGGACCGCACGGGCGAAGGACTCGAAGGCGCGGATCGGGGCGCTGGGGAAGGACGCGGAGAAGACGGCCGCGCGGCTGAAGGCGGCCTCGGACGCGCCGGAGCAGCTGGCGGCCCAGCGGTCATCGCTGCTGGACGCCCTGACGGCTGCCGAGACCCGGCGCAAAGCGGCGGCCGACGCCCTGGCGATGGCCGAGGGTCAGGCGGCCGAGGCCGACCGGGCCGCGCGGGCGGCGGAGGCGGCGGCCTCTTCGGCGCGCGAGGCCCGGGCCGGACTGGCGGCGAGGGCGGAGGCGGCGACCGAGAAGATGGCGGAGACCGAGGCCAATCTCCGCGAGACGGCCCAGATGTCGCCGGAGGAGCTGGGCCAGAAGCTGACCGACGACGCCATCGCCCGCCCGCCTGACGCCGCCGGCGCCGAGAGCCTGCTGTACGGTCTGGAGCGCGAACGCGAGGCGCTGGGCGCGGTCAATCTGCTGGCCGAGGAAGAGGCCAATGAGTACGGCGACCGGCTGCAGACCATGAAGGTCGAGCGCTCCGACCTGACGAACGCCATCGCCCGGCTTAGGGACGGCATCGACGAACTGAACGCGGAAGGCCGCGAGCGGCTGCTGGCGGCGTTCGACATCATCAACGACAACTTCAAGACCCTGTTCGAGGCGCTCTTCGGCGGCGGCCAGGCGGAGCTGAAGCTGGTCGAGAGCGATGATCCGCTGGAGGCGGGCCTCGAGATCTACGCCTGCCCGCCCGGCAAGCGTCTGTCGGTGATGAGCCTGATGTCGGGCGGCGAGCAGGCGCTGACGGCGGCGGCGCTGATCTTCGCCGTCTTCCTCGCCAATCCGGCGCCGGTCTGTGTGCTCGACGAGGTCGACGCGCCGCTGGACGACGCCAACGTCGACCGTTTCTGCCGCATGCTGGATGAGATGCGAAAGCGTACCGACACCCGCTTCATTGTCATCACCCATAACCCGGTGACCATGAGCCGGATGGACCGGCTGTACGGCGTCACCATGCCGGAACGGGGGGTGAGCCAGCTGGTCAGCGTCGACCTGAGCCAGGCCGAAGAGATCGTGGCGGCCTAGGCGGCGCCCGACTTGCGGCTGAAGTGGAAGCCCATGATGTGGAAGCCCTCGCGGAAATAGAAGCGGTGGGCGCGGTCGCGGTGTACGGCGGAGTGCAGGGTGGTGGTCGGGCAGCCGAGCGCCAGGGCTCGGGCGTCGAACCAGCTCAGCAGGGTCGCGCCATAGCCGCGCGACCGGTGGGCCTCGCTGGAAACCAGATCCTCGATCTCGAGACGGCGACCGCAATAGGTCGTCTCGAAAACCCGCCACAGGCCGATGGCCCGCACCTCGTCCTCGTCGACCAGCTGAACCAGACGCGCGCCCTCGGCGAACATCCGCTCGATCTGGGCCGGATAGTCGGCGTCCAGCGCGGGACGCAGCTGACGATGCAGGGCTTCGCCTTCCAGCAGCAGCGGCCGGCGAACGACGGGGTCATCCACGGACAGAGGGTGAGAGGTGCGGAAGTCGAGGCGGTCGAAGGACATCGGCCAAGCTTGAGGCGGACCCGCGCCGCTTTCAACCCTGCCCCAGCACCTCGTGCCGGACGAACAGGCCGAAGATTGCGGGGCCCTCGATGACGTAGCGGCGGAACATGCGGCGGGGCTGGGTCATCAGCCGGTGCAGCCATTCCAGCGACAGGGCCTGATACAGGCGTGGCGCACGCTGCTGGCGGCCGGTCAGGAAGTCGACGGAGGCGCCGACGCACAGGGCCGCGCCGGTCTTGCGGCCTGCGGCGCGCAGGGCGTGGGCGAAGCGCTCCTGTTTCGGGAAGGAGACGCAGGCCAGCAGCACATCCCACTCGGCCCGGGCCGCCTCATCCACGGCCGAGACCCAGACGCCGGTTCCGGGCGTCAGGCCCATCGGGGCGTCGATGAAGGTGAAGCGTCGGCGCGGAAAGCGGGCCGTGAGATCGTCGAAGGCGGCGCGGTCGGGGCCGAACACCCCGATGGTCAGATCGTGGTCCGAGGCCAGCAGATCGGCGGTCATGTCCGAGCCGGGATAAACCGCCAGCGCCTTGCCGCGCAGCCGCGCCAGATGGGCGAGGATGCGGCTGTCGCAGATCTTGAGGTCTGCGCCCTCATAGACCGCGGCCTCGACACGACCGTCCATCAGCTTGATGACATGATCGACGTTGGGCGTAACCACGTAGCCGTAGGGCCCGCGCGCCATCGCCGCCACGCGAGCCAGCAGGGCCGGGCGATCGCCGTCGGCGAAGTCGAGCGTCATGAAGCGCGTCATGGCGGCAGCCTAGACGCGGCCCGTCAACACCCGGTTACGATCTGTCCGACGATCGGGCCGGTTCGAGCGAGGCGTTGAGCTGCCGGTCCCGCGGCAGGGCCTCAGGGCATTCGTCCCGCATGAAGGCCAGCATCTTTTCGCGGATTTCGCAGCGCAGGTCGAAGGCCGCCGGGGCATTACGGGCGCTCGCCAGGCAGCGCACCTGGACGACCCGGTCGGTGATGTCTGTGACCTGCAGGCTGACCACATCGCCGTCCCACAGCGGGCTGTCGCGGCATATGCGCTCAAGCTCGGCCCGCAGCCGCTCCATCGGGGCGGCGTAGTCGACATACAGAAAGGCCGTGCCGATCAGCCGCGCCGTCTCTCGCGTCCAGTTCTGGAACGGCTTCTGGATGAAATAGGTCAGCGGCAGAATCATCCGCCGCCAGTCCCACAGCTTGACCACCACATAGGTCGAGGTGATCTCCTCGATCACGCCCCACTCGCCCTCGACGATGACGGCGTCGTCCAGCCGGATTGGCTGGTCGGTGGCGATCTGCACGCCGGCGATCATATTGGTCAGCAAGGGCTGCAGGGCGAAACCGGCGATGATGCCGACGACGCCGGCCGAGGCCAGCAGGCTCATGCCCCACTGCCGCACTTCCGCAATGGTCAGCAGCGCCAGCCCGAGGGTGATCACGGCGATCAGCAACGCCGCCACCCGCTGCAGGATGCGCGTCTGGGTGATGTGTTTGCGGGCGACCAGGTTGTCTTCCGCCTCCATGTTGAAGCGGCGCAGATAGACGATCGCCCACATGTCAGAGGCGCCGATCAGCATCCAGCCGAGGGTCAGGATCAACAGGAAGACCAGCGCCTGCCGGATGAACTCCGAGGGCGCGGGGTCGAGCGGCGAAACTGTGACGGCCAAGGCCAAGGCGACGATCATGACCGCGATCCGAACCTTCAGGCGCGCGCGCCCCACCACCCCGCGCCAGAACACGTCGCGTTTCCGCACCGCCAGCTTGAGCAGGGCGAAAATGATCTGGTTCGCCGCCCATCCCGCGAAGACGAAGCCGACCACAAGGATGGCCACCACCGCCCATTCCGGCAGCCACCAGAACTCGCGCCAGAGGCGGAAGATTTCACGGGTCATGTCGGTGACGAAGGGGGGCATGGATCCTATCAGGCGCGACGGGCCGTCCTGACCATAATCAAATTGGCGACTGAGGTTTGCATAACGGCGCTTTCCGCGGATAGTGCGTCGGGAATCGGAGGGATTGTTCCGTGAATACAGTACTTAAGATTGCAGCCGTGAGTGCGCTCCTGTTTGCCGCGACGCCGGCTCCAGCGCAGGAGGCCGTGGCGGGGCTGGACGGTCCGATGCGACAGGTGTTCGCCGCCCCGGCGGTCGCCGGCTACATGACCGCGCCGACCGACGACGGCGCGTTGAGGCGAACCTGGACCTGGCTGTTCCTGAAGGACGCCATTCCCAGCGGCGCCGACACCCTGGCGCTGGAGTGGGAGATCGACTGCGCCGCACGGACGGCGCGGACCGTCCACACCGTCCTCTATACGGGCGACACCCACCTGAAGACCGACGGGGGGCCCGCCGATCGATCAGCGCCGCCCGCAGGCTCGCCGGGCGCGATCACCTTGGAAGCCGCCTGCGCTCCGGCCGAGCGGGCCCGCACCATGCCGGTCGCCAACGCCGCCGCCGCGCGCGCCGCCGCCAATGCCCTGTTCGCCAACCCCGCGCCAGCGGCGCGACGATAAGTTCAGACGGCAGGGCGGGCCGCCGCCTCGACCATGTCAGCCAGCGAGCCGGTCGCGTCGGGCAGGGCCGCCGCCCGGGCGCCCCGGCTCATGGCCTCCAGCCGCGCCGGGTCGCCCAGGATGGCCGCCAGGCGAGCCGTCAGTCGGTCGACGGTAACATCGTCCTCGCGCATCACCTCGGCGCCCCCCGCATCGGCGAGGGCGGCGGCGTTGAAGGTCTGGTGATTGTCCATGGCGATCTTCAGAGGGATCAGCAGCGACGGCAGGCCGGCGACGGCCAGTTCGGAACAGGTCGAGGCCCCGGCCCGACCGATGACCAGATGCGCCGCCGATAGCCGCTGCGCCATGTCGCGGAAGAAGGGGGCGACCTCGGCGTCGATAGCCGCGTCCAGATAGATCTGGCGCGCCGCTTCCAGCGTCTCGGGCCGCGACTGCTGCTGCACCTTCAGCCGCGACCGGATCGCCTCCGGCAGGGCCGCCAGCGCCCGCGGCGCGGTTTCGGACAGGATGCGTGCGCCTTGGCTGCCGCCGGTGACGAGGACGCGGATCGGTTCGCCGGACGCCGGGGCCTTGAACGGCCGGTCGTACAGGGCGCGGATGTCGGGGCGGACCGGATTGCCGATCAGGGTCACGCGGGCCCCGACGCCCTGTGGGACCTTCTGCAAGTTGGGAAAGGACGAGGCGACCGCCCCGACGTAGGGAGCGAGCCAGCGGTTGGTGCGGCCCAGCACTGCGTTCTGCTCGTGCAGCAGGGTCGGGCAGCCCTGGCTCAACGCCGCCAGCAGGGCCGGCGCGGAAGGGTAGCCGCCGAAACCGACCACCACTGCCGCGTCCAGCCGCTTCAGCGCCCGGCGGGCCTGGGTCACGCCGCGCACGATAGTCAGCCCGGCCCTTGCCAGCCCGATCGGGCCGCGCCCGGTGGCGGCGTCCAGCGCGATCCGCTCCTCGGCCGGGAAGGCGTGGGCGTACTGCTCGCCACGATGATCGGTGGCCAGAACGATACGCCAGCCGCGCGAGGCCAGTTCCCGGGCCAGGGCCTCGGCGGGGAACATGTGCCCGCCGGTGCCCCCGGCGGCGACGACACAGACTTTGGACATGGCGCGCTCCTAGGGAAGGATTCGCCGCCGCTGCGGCAGGCTGGCGCCCGGCTCATAGGCGCCCGGACGGCGGCGGGTCAGGGCCAGGGCGAGCCCCATGGTCAGCCCCATGGCCAGCATCGACGATCCGCCGTAGCTGATGAAGGGCAGGGTCATCCCCTTGGTCGGGATCAGGTTCAGGTTGACCGCGATATTGATGCAGGCCTGAAGGCCGATCAGCATGAACAGGCCGGCGGCGGCGGTCTGCTCGTAGGGGTCGTTCAGCTTCATCGCCCGCTTCATGCCGCGCACGACGATGAAGGCGTAGAGGCCGATCATGGCCAGCGACAGGATCAGGCCGAACTCCTCGGCCCCGACGGAATAGATGAAGTCGGTGTGCAGGTCGGGGACGTGGCGTTTCATCACCCCTTCGCCCACCCCGCGTCCGACCAGGCCGCCGGCGCGGATGGCCTCGGAGGCGCGGTCGATCTGGTGGGTGTCGGTGTTCTCGGGCGAAAGGAAGCGGCTGAGGCGGTCGCGCATGTGGCCGAAGGCGAAATACAGCGAAACCAGCCCGGCCATGCCGGCGGCGGCGATCACCGCCACCCATTTTAGCGGCACGCCCGCCATGAAGAAGACGGCCATGAAGGTGGTGGTGACCAGCAGCGTCTGGCCGATGTCCGGCTGGATCAGCAGCAGGCCGACGGTCAGCGCCCAGAATCCGAAGGCGATGCTGACGCCCGGCACCCCCTGCCCTTTCTGCGCCTCGGCGAACATCCAGGCGGCGAAAACGATCAGGCCGGGCTTGGCGAACTCCGACGGCTGCAGACTGAAGGGCCCGAGGTTGATCCAGCGGGCGGCCCCCTTCACCTCATCGCCGATGAACGGCAGGGCCATCATGGCGACGATGGCCCCAAGCAGGGCCAGCACCGCGATGCGCCTGACCCCCCGGGGGGACAGCAGCGAGCTGGCCAGCATCATCACCAGCGCCATCGAAGCCCAGACCAGCATCCGCCACGAATAGTGGAAGGGGTCCGAGATCGACTGGTCGGCATTGATGGCCGCCGGGCTGGAGGCGAAGCTCAGGGCCACGCCCAGCGCCATCAGCGTCAGCGCCGCCGCCAGCAGGCCGCGGTCGACCGTCCAGAACCATTTGGCGATCGGGCTCTGGTCGTTGCGGGAAAAGGCGGGGCTGTAGCTGTCGGTCATGACGCGTTCGCCGGGGTGGCGCCGAGAGCGAGGACGGCGGCGCGGAAGGCCTCTCCGCGCGCCTCGAAGTCGGGATACTGGTCGAAGCTGGCGGCGGCGGGCGACAGCAGCACCACCTCGTCCCGTCCCGTGGCGGCGGCGGCCTCGGCGGCGGCCTTCACGGCGCCGGCCATGTCGCCGCTGATCCTGTGCGGCGTGTCGCCCAGGCGCGCGGCGAACGGCCCCGCCGCCTCGCCAATCAGGAAGGCCTCGGCCACCCGGGGGAACAGGTCCTCGAGGTCATCGATGCCGCCCGCCTTGGCCCGGCCGCCGACGATCCAGTAGCTGCGCTCATAGGACGACAGGGCCTGCCGCGCGGCGTCGGCGTTGGTCGCCTTTGAGTCATTGATGAAACGCACCCGGCCGAGCGTTCCGACGTGCTCCATCCGGTGGGCGAGGCCGGGGAAGGTGAGGAGGCCTTGGATCGCCGCATCCCGGGAAACGCCGAGGGCGCGGGCGGCGGCATAGGCGAAAGCAGCATTCTGGGCGTTGTGGCGGCCCGGAAGCGAGCGTGCGCGCGACAGGTCGCAGATATATTCGCCACGACTGGCCAAGACGCCGTCTATCGCGGTGACGGCGCCGGCCTTCTCGAACCCGACCCGCCAGTCGTCCCAGTGATGGTGCTTGTGAGTCGTGATCAGGATCAGGCGATCTTCCCGCCCGACCAGGTCTTCGGCGATGTTGAGCCCGAAGGGGTCGTCGATGCCGACCAATGCCATCGCTCCGGGACCCTGCGACTGGAAGATCCGCATCTTGGCGGCGGCGTAGCCCTCCATGCCGCCATGGCGGTCGAGGTGATCCGGGCTGAGGTTGGTCAGGATGGCCACGTCCGGGGCGAAGGTCGTCGTCAGGTCCAGCTGGTAACTCGACACCTCGATCACATAGTTCGCGCCGGGCGTCGGCGCCGGAAGCGCCAGCACGCCGATGCCGATGTTGCCGCCGACATGAACCGTCATGCCCGCCTGCTTCAGCACCCAGCCGATCAGGGCGGTGGTGGTGGACTTGCCGTTGGTGCCGGTGATGGCCACGATCTTCGGCCGGTCTCCCTCCGGCAGGGCCGCGGCGACGCGGGCGAACAGCTCGATGTCGCCGAGGATTTCGATCCCGGCGTCCCGGGCCTTGCCGACCGTCCAGTGCGGCTTCGGATGGGTCAGGGGCGCGCCCGGGGACAACACCAGCGCCGCGAAACCCGACCAGTCCGCCGATGTCAGGTCTTCGACCGTGAACCCCTCGGCCTCGGCCTGCATGCGGCTGGAGACGCTGTCGTCCCACAGCACCGGCAAGGCCCCGCCGGCCTTCAGGGCGCGCGCGGCCGTCAGTCCCGACCTGCCGAGGCCGAAGACCGCGATCCGCCGTCCTTCGAAGCCGGGGACAGGGATCATCGCCCTATCGCAGCTTCAGGGTGGCAAGGCCGGCCAGGGCCAGCATGGCCGAGACGATCCAGAAGCGGATCACGACGGTCGATTCCGGCCAGCCCATCTTCTCGAAATGGTGGTGGATCGGGGCCATCAGGAAGATGCGCTTCCTGGTGGCCTTGAAGTAGGCGACCTGGATCATCACCGAAGCCGCCTCGATCACGAACAGGCCGCCGACGATGCCCAGCACCAGCTCGTGTTTGGTGGCCACGGCGATGGCGCCGAGCGCGCCGCCGAGGGCCAGCGAGCCGGTGTCGCCCATGAAGATCTTGGCCGGCGGGGCGTTGTACCAGAGGAAGCCTACGCCCCCGCCGATGATGGCGGCGCAGAAGATCGCCAGCTCGCCCGCGCCCGGCACATGGTGGACGCCCAGATAGTTCGAGAAGATGAAGTTGCCGACCAGGTAGGTGATGAGACCGAAGGCCGCCGCCGCCATCATCACCGGCACGATGGCCAGGCCGTCCAGCCCGTCGGTCAGGTTCACCGCATTGGAGAAGCCCACCATGGTGAAGGCCGCGAACACGACATAGAACCAGCCGACGTTCAGCAGCACCGCCTTGAAAAACGGGAAGGCGATCGAGGTCTCGAGATTGGGCGTGGTCGGCGAGGCCGTCATCCACAGCACTGTCATCACCCCCGCGATGAGGGAAACGGCGACCTGGGCGACCAGTTTCTGTTTCGAGGTCAGGCCGGCCGAGGTCTGTTTCGACACCTTGGCGTAGTCGTCGATGAAGCCCAGCACGCCGAAAGCGGCGGTCACGAACGACACGATCCAGATGTAGGGGTTGGTCAGGTCGCCCCACAGCAGGACGGCCACCGCGATGCCGGCCAGGATCATCAGCCCGCCCATGGTCGGGGTGCCGACCTTGGACAGGTGCGAGACGGGGCCGTCCGACCGGATCGGCTGGCCCTTGCCCTGTTTGACCCGCATCCAGGCGATGAACCGGCTGCCCATGGCCACCGCGACGATCATGGCCGTGGCCATGGCGAAGGCGACGCGCACCGTCTGGTACTGGACCAGATTGAGCAGCGGATAGTCCTGCGCGATGTCGGCGTAGTGGAGATAGAGAAGGTAAAACATCAGGCGGCCCCTCCCAGAGCAGCAAGAGCCTTGGCGACCAGCGACGCCTTCGAGCCGTTCGATCCCTTGACCATGACGATATCGCCCGGCGCGACGAGCTCGGCGGCTTCGGCGGCGAGTTCGGCCGCCGTTTCGCGCCACAACCCGCGGTGGGCCGGCGGCAGGGCGTCGTGCAGGCGCTTCATCTCCGGCCCGGCGGCGTGGACGAGGTCGAGGCCGGCGGCGGCGATCGGCCCGGCCAGTCCCTCGTGCAGGCTGCGGGACTGGTCGCCCAGCTCCAGCATGTCGGTCAGGACGACGACCCGGCGCGCGCCCACGCCCACCGGCTTGGCACCAAGGCTCCGGAAGCCGGCCGCCATCGACAGCGGATTGGCGTTGTAGCTCTCGTCGATCAGGGTGAAGGCCCCGCCGGGCGCCTTGACCACAGTGGTCTGGCCCCGGCCGGCCAAAGGCTGGAAATCCGCCAAGGCGGCCAGACCGGTCTCCAGCGGCACACCCAGCGCATCCAGCATCAGCAGCACGCAGAGGCTGTTCAGGCCCCAGTGGAAGCCGGACTGGCGCAGGGTGAAGTCCAGAGGCTTGCCGTAGAACTCGGCCTTGACCCGCGCGCCGCCGGAGCCGGGCTCGAAATCCAGCAGCCGGGCGTCATGCCCCGCGGAGGTGCCGAAGACGGCCAGCCGCGCGCCGGCCTTGCGCGCCGCGGCGTCCAGCACCGTGGCGAAACCGACCTCGCCGTTGAGGACCGCCACCCCGTCGGGAGCCAAGCCCTCGAAAATCGCCGCCTTTTCCTTCGCCACGCCCGCCTCACCCTCGGCGAAGGCCTCGATATGGACCGGGCCGACGGTGGTGACGCAGGCCGCGTGCGGCCGCACCATCTTCGACAGGGGTGCGATCTCGCCCGGCGCGTTCATGCCGATCTCGAACACCGCGCGGGCGGTCGAGCGGGGCATTCTGGCCAGGGTCAGCGGCACGCCGATGTGGTTGTTGTAGCTCTTGATCGAGGCGTGGGCCGGGCCGGCCAGGTCGAGGCCGGCCTTGATGGCCTGGGTGACGCTGGTCTTGCCGACCGAGCCGGTGACGGCGCCCCGGCGCACCTGCGGACTGCGCTCGCGCGAGGCGACGCCGAGGGCTTCCAGCGCGCGCAGGGTGTCGGCCACGACGACGGAGGGTCCGCCTTCGACAGGGTGTTCGGTGATCGCCCCGGCCGCGCCCGCGGCGAAGGCCGAGGCGGCGAAGTCATGCCCGTCGCGCGCGCCCTTCAGCGCCAGGAACAGATCGCCCGGCACGATCTCGCGGCTGTTGTAAGTGATCCCCACGGCCTCGAACGGGGCGCCGGACAGACGTCCGCCCGTCGCGGCCTCGATTTCGGCGGAGGTCCAGAGGGGAGCAGGTTCAGGCATGGATTCGCAGGGCTTCAGCGGCTTCGGTGGCGTCGTCGAACGGATGGGTCGTTCCGCCGACGATCTGTCCCTGCTCATGCCCTTTTCCGGCGATCACCACCACATCCCCGTCGCGCATCTGTTCGATGGCGTGGCGGATGGCGGCGCGGCGGTCGCCGATCTCCTGCGCGTCCGGACAGCCCTCGCGCACCGCCCGGCGAATGGCGGCGGGGTCTTCCGAGCGCGGATTGTCGTCGGTGACGATGGCGACGTCCGCCAGCCGCCCCGCGATCTCGCCCATCAGGGGCCGCTTGGCCCGGTCGCGGTCGCCGCCGGCGCCGAAGACCACGATCAGCCGCCCGGTCGCGTGCGGTCGCAGCGCCTTCAGCACCGTCTCCAGCCCGTCCGGCGTGTGGGCGTAGTCGACGTAGACCTCGCCGCGCCCGGCCCCTGGGATGCGCTGCAGCCTGCCCTGGGCGCCCGTGATTTGCTCCAGACCGGCCAGCACCCGTTCGGGCGTCTCGCCGGCGGCGATGCACAGGCCCGCGGCGACGAGGGCGTTGGACGCCTGGAAGGCTCCGGCCAGCGGCAACAGCACCTCGTGCAGGGTCCCGCGCACGTCCAGCGTCAGCCGCTGACCCTCGGGCACGGCCCGGCGCGACACCAGGCTCAGGTCGCGCCCCCGCTCCCCGACGCCCATGACGCCCAGGCCGGACATGATCGAGGCGGCGGCGAAGCTGGAATAGGCTTCGCTGTCGGCGTTCAGCACCGCCGTCCGCCCGCGCGGCAGCAGGGTGTCGAACAGGCGCAGCTTGGCGGCGCGGTAGCTCTCCATGTCGCCGTGGTAGTCGAGGTGATCCTGCGTCAGGTTGGTGAAGGCCGCGGCCTTCAGCGACACCCCGTCCAGCCGGCGCTGCTCAATGCCGTGTGACGAGGCCTCGAGCGCCAGATGGGTCACCCCGCCCGCGGCCAGTTCGGCCAGCAGCCGCGCCGCGTCGGCGGCGTCGGGGCTGGTCAGGCCGGGACCGGTCAACGCCTGATTAACGTTACCTGTCTGTTTCAAAACCCCAAGCGTGCCCATGCTCGCGGCCGACAGCCCGAGCGAGGCCCAGATCTGGCGGCAGAAGGCGGCCACCGAGGTCTTGCCGTTGGTGCCAGTGATGGCCACGCAGGTGGCCGGCTGGGTGCCGTAGAAGCTGCGCGCGGCGATGGCGTAGCTGCGTCGCACATCGCCCGAGGTGACCAGAACCGGGGCCAGGGCCGCGTCGGTGTCGGCCGGGGCCAGCACGGCCGCGGCGCCTTGGGACAGGGCCTGAGGGATGAAGGCGCGTCCGTCGGCGGCGCTGCCGGGCAGGGCCACGAACAGGCTCCCGGGCGCCACCTTACGGCTGTCGGCGGTGACGCCGGTGATCACCGGATCGGCCGGCACGTCGCGGCGCAGCAGATCCGACAGTTTGATCGAGGCGGGGCTCATCGCCCGTCCCCCTCGACATCCTCGAAGGCGGGGATCTTCTCGCCCAGGGCCGTGCGGTATTGGTCGGCGCGGCGCTCGACGCCCAGGAAAGGCGCGATGCGGTCGGCGATGCGGCCCACCGCCGGCGCGGCCACGAAGCCGCCGGTCCGCGGATAGGTCCCCGGCTCGTCGATCAGGATCAGGATCGAATATCGGCGGGCGTTGACCGGGCCGTCGGCCGGGAAGACGGCGGCGAAGGTGCCGACAGCATGGGTCGGATCATAGCGTCCGTTGACCAGCTTGTTGGCCGAGCCCGTCTTGCCGCCGACCCGCAGGCCCGGCGCCTCGGCCCGCCCGCCCGAACCGCGCACCACATTGCGCCGCAGCAGGTCCAGCAGGGTCAGGGAGGTCTCCGGACTGACCACCTGGCGGGCCTCCGCGTTGGGAAGGCCGCCCTTGCGCAGGGTCAGGGGGATAAACCGCCCGCCATTGGTCAGGGCCCCCATAGCCGCCGACATCTGCAGCGGGGTGATCATGATGCCGTAGCCGAACGACAGCGAGGCCAGGGTCGAGTCGTCCCACTTGGTCGGCCGCCGCGGCCGGGCCGACTCGTGCAGTTCGATCGGCGCCGCGTCCATCAGGCCGAAGCGGGTGAAATAGTCCCGCATCGTCGTCGGCCCCATCTCGACCGCGAGGCGCGAGGTGCCGATGTTGGACGAGTGTAGATAGACCTCCTCCAAGGTCAGCACCTGATTGGTGGCGTGGAAATCCGTGATGCGGCGGTTGCCGATCATGAAGGCCTGGGAGGCGTCGAACAGGGTGTTCATGTCGGCGCGGCCGGTGTCGAGGCCGGCCGCGACGGTGAAGGTCTTGAACACCGAGCCCATCTCATAGTGGGCCGAGGTGGCGCGGTTCAGCGGGTCGCCGGTCGGCCAGCTGGCCATGCCGAGGATTTCGCCGGTCTGGACGTCGGCGATGATGCCGACCGCGCCCTTGGCCTGGCTCTCCGCCACGGCGAGCGCCAGTTCGTTCTCAAGCACGCCCTGGACGCGCAGGTCGATCGATAGCGGGAAGCTCTCGCCGCGCGCGCCGGCCGCGCGAATGGCGGCGTCGAAGGCCAGTTCGGCGCCCGAGATGCCTTGCCCGCCCGTGTCCGCCGCGCCCAGCAAGTGGGTGGCGGAATCGCCCAGGGGATAGACCCTCCGGTCCTCAGGCTCGAAGCTGACGCCGCCGAGGGCGAGGCCGTGCACGGCGGCCTTCTCGCCCGGGGTCAGTCCCGGCATCACGATCAGCCGCCGCTCGCCGGACAGCACCCGATTCAGCCGGGATATCGAGACGCGCGGCAGGACGCGCTTGATCTGCGCCGCGGCGGCCTGACGGTCCCACACTTCCGACGGATCGATATACAGTCCGTAGTGGACGATATTGGTGGCCAGCAGGGCGCCGTTGCGATCGACCACGTCGGCGCGCGACACTGCGTTCGGATGACTGATCGACCCGACGCCGCCCTTCGGCGCCAGCAGGGCCGCATTGGCGGCGCCCAGCGCCAGGCAGACGAAAACAAACGAGAACAGCGACAGGATGACGAAGATGCGGACCCGGGTGTCTTCCTCGGGCCGGGCGTCGGCGCGCGCGCGGCCGAACGAATGCTCGATCCGCCACATGGCTTCGGACAGCCAGCGCCACGACGGCAGGGAGACGCCGCCGGGGCGTCCGGGGGCGGGACGGTTCCACGCGTGCGGATCGTCGTGCACGCTCACTGCGCGACCTCCGCGGAAGGAGACGGGGCGACGGCGTCGGCGGGCGCGGTCGGAACGGTCGGGGCGACGATGACCACCGGCTCGGGGTCGGGTATCGGGGCCAGGTCGGGCAAGCTCGCCTCGGTAGCTTGGCGATGCACGTCGACAGGGCCAAGACCCGCGCCGCGCGACAGGGCCTCCAGCCGGCCGGGCTGCTCCAGACGCGCCGCCTCGGCCCGCAGCAGGCGAACGCGCTGGCCGTTCTGGGTGATTTGCCGCTCGAGACTGGCGATGCGGGCGCTCTCGTCGGCCGCCGCGGCCTTGGCGAGGTAGACGGAGAAGATCATCGCCGCCACCAGCATCAGGCCGATGATCTCGACCCAGCGGATGCCGCGGACCTTCAGGTCGAACACGCGCTTCAGGGTCTGGGCCGCGCTCATGCCGCGATCCTCCCCCAAGCCGGCGCGTCGGTGCGCACCGCGGCGCGCAGCTTGGCCGAGCGCGCACGGGGATTGGCGGCGCGCTCTTCCTCACCGGCCTCGCGGGCGCCCTTGAAGCGCAGGGAGAAGCTGGGTTTGCGCGGATCGATCGCGACCGGCGCATGACGCGAGCCGCCGGGCGCGTTGCCGGTCCGCTCGGTCAGGAAGGCCTTTACGATGCGGTCCTCCAGCGAATGGAAGGTGACCACAGCCAGCCGACCGCCGGGCGACAGCGTCGCCTCGGCCGCCTCCAGACCGGCGCGCAGCTCGCCCAGCTCATCGTTGACGGCGATGCGCAGGGCCTGAAACACGCGGGTGGCCGGATGGATAGGGGCGCCGCGGCGGCCGCCCAAGGCCTTTTCGACCACCTCGGCCAAGTCCAGCGTCCTGGTGAACGGCTTTTCGGCGCGACGCCGCAGGATGGCGGTGGCGACGCGGCCCGACTGGCGCTCGTCGCCGTAGAGCTTGAAGATATGAGCCAGAGGGCCGTGGTCCCAGCTGTTGACGATGTCAGCGGCGGTCTCACCCTCGTCGGACATGCGCATGTCCAGCGGCCCGTCGCGCATGAAGGAGAAGCCGCGCTCGGCCTGGTCCAGCTGCATCGACGACACGCCGATGTCGAACACCACCCCGTCCAGCTTCGCCTCGCCGCTCCCGGCGAACGCTTCGGCCAGGCCCGAGAACGGCGTGCGGATCAGACGGAACTTGCCCGGAAAGTCGTTGGCGACCGCGTCCGCATGCGGCTGCACCGTCGGATCGCGGTCGAGGGCGATGACGGTCGCGCCGGTAGCAAGGATGGCGCGGGTGTAGCCGCCGGCGCCGAAGGTGGCGTCGATGATCACATCGCCGGTCCCCGGGGCCAAGGCCTCGAGCACCTCGGCCAACAGGACGGGAGCGTGCGGGCTCATGCGCCCTCCCCGCCCGGACGACGGCCTGCCAGCAGCGCCTTGCGCCCGGCCTCGCCGCGTTCGCGGACCGCCTGACGGGCCAGCGCCCGACGCTCGTCGCGGCGCGCGTTCCAGCGGGCGCGATCCCAGATCTGGAAGCGCGACCCGAGGCCGACGATAACCACATCCTCGCCCAGACCGGCATCCTGACACAGGTGTTCCGGCAAGGTGATACGGCCGCCGCCGTCGTAGGCCAGAGGCCGCTGGCCGGCGTAGAAGGTCTCCTCCAGGGCCGTGCGGACGTCGTCGCCGAACGGCAGTTCCTCGATCATCGAGACATATTCGGCCATCAGCTTGTCGCCGCCGGCCTCGAGACAATCGGACTCAATCGAGAAGAAGCAGAAGACGCCGTGCTCGGCGCCATTGTCGGCCGTGCGGAACTCCTGCGGAATCAGCAGGCGGCGCTTGCCATCCAGTTGTTTCTCATAGGTCGAGAGAAACACGCCCTGCCCAAACTCGGACCCTTCGATCCGCCCCTCTGCGTCTGGAGCGCATTCACGCGCCCGCTCATCCCCAACTCAGACGTATGGGATAGCATGGGACGAAATGGGTCTCAATGGGATTAGTTGACGGACATTAACCTCAGCCTTGGGATCGAACGCTGTAGAAACCAGAACATACACAGAACATTCAAAGTATAGACAGGCTGTGGATGAAGGCCGCGCCGCAAGAGGTTAACGGCGCGGCTGCAGGTGCGCGCCTCCGACGGGGCGCTCAGGCAGTGAGCGACCGCGTCGCGAAGGGGAGCGCCCCAAATAAGGGTCAGACGGCCTGTAAGCCGGGTTCTGTTCCGTCCGAAGACGGCGACGATCATTCCTCTGGACCGGCCATTGCTGACCGGTTCTCGCGACCTACCCGGACGCCTCGGGCGGTGAACCCTGCGGCCGAGGCCGCGCGACGTCCCTATTCGGTCTTGCTCCAGGCGGGGCTTGCCATGCCGTCCCTGTTGCCAGGCACGCGGTGGGCTCTTACCCCACCCTTTCACCCTTCCCTGCCCCGAGGGGCAGGCGGTTTGCTTTCTGTGGCGCTATCCCTCGGGTCGCCCCGGGCGGGAGTTACCCGCCGCCTTTTCACCGTGGAGCCCGGACTTTCCTCGACG
>NZ_JAKFDS010000005.1:0-7590 GCF_036676055.1 Brevundimonas sp.
GGGCCCGGGTGGCCGCGCTGTTGAGGGTGCGCGAACTCTCCGCGGCCGCGGCGCAGAAGCGGGTGGCCTCCTTCGAGGCCGCGCTGGCGATCCGGACCCCGCCCGAGCAGCTGGTCCCGCCGATGCCGTCCCGGGGAACGACGCTGGCCGCGATCCTGCGCGACATGAGCCTGGAGCTGGCCAAGACCCCGGACCGCACCCAGGCCCGCGCCCAACGCGCCCGGCTGATCCTGGTGGCCGCCCTGGAGGCCTGCGGCCTGCAGCCAGAGCCAGCCGCCGCCCGGGCCGATCAGCTGATCGCCGCCTGGAGCCGCTGATCAGACCTCTCTCCACCAGGGGTCGACTTGCTCCACCCGGGAGGGCTCCAGCGAGCCTCCCAGGCGGGGAGTGATCACCCGCAGCCGCTGTTCATCGGCGAGGCGGAGCAGGGTCTCCGCCGGCTCGTCCCACGCGTGCAGGGCCAGGTTGAAGGTGCCCCAGTGCACCGGGAGCAGCGTTCCTCCTCCCAGCATCCCGAAGGCCTTCGCCGCGTTCTCCGGCCCCAGGTGGATGTCCGCCCACGCCGGGTGGAAGGCGCCGATCTCCAGCATCACCAGGTCGAACGGCCCCAGCCTCCGGCCGATCTCCCGAAACTCTTCGGTCAGCCCGGTGTCGCCGCTGAAGAACACCCGGTGGCGATCGGAGCGCAGCACCCAGGACGCCCACAGGGTGGCGTTGCGATCCCCCAGCGCCCGTCCGGAGAAGTGCTGCGCCGGCGCGGCGGTGAAGCTCAGTCCTCCTCCGGGCAGGACCTTCTCCTCCCACCACTCCAGCTCGGTGATCAGCTCCGGGAGGACGCCCCACGCCTCCAGATGCGCGCCCACCCCCAGCGCGGTGATGAAGGGCACCCGCCTCCGGGCCAGCTCGCGGATGGTGGCGATGCAGAGGTGATCGTAGTGGTCATGCGAGACCAACACCGCGTCCAGCGGCGGCAGCGAGGAGAGCTGCACCGGCACCGGATGGAAGCGCTTGGGCCCGGTGAAGGAGGCGGGGGAGGCGCGGTCTCCGAACACCGGATCGGTGAGGATCCGGAAGCCATCCACTTCCAACAACAGGGTGCTGTGTCCCAGCCAGGTGACCCGCAGCCCGGTCTCCGCCGGCCGCTGCCAGACCGGCCGGGGATCCAGCAGCGGCAGGGGTCCTTTGGGAACCCGGGCCTGGCCTCCGCGGAAGTACTCGCCCAGCAGCGGCAATGGGCTGCCCTTGAGACCGGGGCCGACGCCCGCTCCGGCGCTGTTGCGGAACTGGCCGTCCACGAAGCGTTGCGACGCACGCACCCGCTCGAGCCGAAGCCCGGCTGCCTGCCCACCTAGGACTGCGACCCGTCTGGCGCTCATGGACGTTCTCTAACTGCGGGGCGGATGCGATAACAGGGGACCAACCGTCCCAGGGGAGCGAAGAAGATATGTGTCGCGAGGTGCAGTGCCCGAAGTGTGGAAGGCCGACCTGGGCGGGCTGTGGCGCTCACATCGAGCAGACGCTGGCCCATGTGCCCCGGGAGGCGCGCTGCCAGTGCAATCTCGCGCCCCAGGCTCCCGCAGTTTCCGGAGGCAAGAAGCAGCCGTAGTCGTTCTCAGACCCTCTCCGCGGGCAGTCAGCGGCGCGGGCGCGTCGGCCCCGGCGCCAAGCTCCGGCCAAGGTCTCTCGATCACCGGATCATCATTCGCAGCAGGATCGCCGCCGCCGCCGCTCCCGCCACGCTGAGCAGGGTGACCAGGAACACCTTCCACCCCGAGCGCGGGGCCTTGCCGATCACGTGCTCCGGCCGCTGGATGGCGATGCGGGGAAGCATGGCCGCCGCCTCGTGCAGGGCCTGCAGCGACAGGTTGATGCCCGGCGCGATGACCCCGCCCTCGAAGGCCCCGTCGGCGGCGACCACGTCAAAGGTGGTGGCGGTGCCGCTGTCGATGATGATCAGATCGCCGGGATAGACCAGGTGCGCGCCGATGGCGTTGACCAGCCGGTCGGCGCCCGCCTCGCTCGGCTTGGTGATCCGCGCCGTCATGCCCAGTTCGGCGTTCTCGCCGATGACCAGAGGCTCGACGCTCAGGTAGCGCCGCGACAGGTTGCGCAGGTTGAAGATCGACTGCGGCACCACGCTGGAGATGATGCATCCGTCCAGCTGGCCGATCGACAGGCTGCGCATGGTCAGGAGCTGGCTGAGCCAGACCGCGTATTCGTCGGCGGTGCGGCTTGCCTCAGTGGCCGTGCGCCACTGGGCGACCCAGTCGCTGCCGTCGTGGACCGCGAACAGGGTGTTAGTGTTGCCTTGCTCGATCGCCAGAAGCATCAGGCGGCCTCCCCGAAGAATACGTCGCCGGCCGAGATCAGCCGCAGTTCGCCACCCGCCAGCCGGAGCCGGAGCGCCCCGTCCGGCGCGACGCCCTCGGCCCGCCCGGTGACGGTTTCATGGCCGAGCCGCGCGACGGCGGGGCCGTCGAGCCCGGTCGTGCGGGCGCGCCAGGCGTCTAGAACCGGTTCAAATCCGAGCGCCTCCCAGCGCGTCATCCAGACAGAAAAGGCCTCCGCCAGCTCGCGCAGGGCGACATCGATCATGGGCGGCGCGCCGACCTGACCGGACAGGTGCTGCGCCAGCGCCGTGGCGGGCCGCTCCGTGCCGACGGGCGCCTCGGCGAGGTTGATCCCGATCCCGACCGCCAGCCACAGACCGCCCGAGGCGTGGACGCCGGACTCGACCAGCACGCCCGCGACCTTGTCGCCGGCCAGCATCACGTCATTGGGCCATTTGATCGTCACCAGCGACGGCGGCGCATAGCGGTCCAGCAGGTCCGCGACAGCGAGGGCGGCGATGAAAGTGACCTGCGCCGCCTCGGCCGGAGGCTTGCGCGTGGTGGTCAGCAGGGTGGCGAACAGATTGCCCGTGTCGCTCTCCCAGACCCGGCCGCGGCGTCCACGGCCCGCGGTCTGGCGCCGCGCCGCAATCCAGAGCGGGCCGGTTTCGCCGGCTTCGGCCCGGCGGCGGGCCTCCGCATTGGTGGAGTCGGTCTGTTCAAGCAGCAGGACGGGCGCGGCCGGAGCCACCGTCAGCCCGCCCCGTAACCGACCGCCGCCGCCCGCGCGAAGGGCTCCAGCCAGCTCAGGGCGACCATCACCAGCGGGAAGGAGAACAGGGCCGCGGCGACGGCGATGGTCTTCGCCTCGATCGGCGAACGGTCGATCGGCTCGACGCCCTCGGGCGCCGGATCAAACCACATCAGCTTGATGATCCGCAGATAGTAGAAGCCGGCCACGACGGAGGCGACCAGACCGGCGGCGCCGACCATCCAGTAGCCCGCGTCCGCGGCGGCCCCAAACACGGCCCACTTGCCCCAGAAGCCGGACAACGGCGGCATGCCGAGCACCGACAGCGACAGCACGGTCAGGGCCAACGCCATGACCGGCCGGTCCCTGCGCAGGCCGGCGAAATCCTGGATGCGGCGGATTGGCCGCCCGCCCCGGCTCAGCGACAGCAGGATGGCGAAGAAGCCGAACTGGTCGATGACGTACAGGGTCATGAACAGCAGCATGGCCTGAACGCCCAGGGTCGTCCCGGCGGCGATGCCCAGCAGGGCGTAGCCGATATTGGCGATCGAGGAATAGGCCAGCAGTCGCTGCATATCCTTCTGCACCAGACCGCCGAAGGCGCCGACTGCGAAGGAGATCAGCGAGATCAGAATCAGCACCTGGGCCCACTGGTCGTGCGAACCGGCGAAGGCCCCTTCCAGCGTCCGGGCGATCAGCACCATGGCCGCGACCTTGGGGGCGGTGGCGAACAGGGCCACGACCGGAGTCGGCGCGCCTTCGTAGACGTCGGGCGTCCACATATGGAACGGCGCGGCGGAGACCTTGAAGGCCAGGCCGCAGATCAGGAACACGAGGCCGAAGATCAGACCGGGCGAGGCGTTGGTCGCGGCGTAGGCGGCGATCTCGTCGAACCGCATCGAGCCGGTGAAGCCGTAGATCAGGCTCGCGCCGTACAGCAGCAGGCCGGACGACAGGGCGCCGAGCACGAAATACTTCAGCCCTGCTTCCGACGCCTTCAGGTCGTCGCGGTGGAAGGCGGCCAGCACATACAGGGCCAGCGAGTGCAGCTCGATGCCGACGTAGAGCGAGATCAGGTCGCCCGACGAGGCCATCATCCCCATGCCGGCCGAGGCCAGGACGATCAGGACCGGGAATTCGAAACGGGCGATACGCGTGCGCTTCATCCAGCCGTCGCCGAGCACGATGGCCACGGCGCTGGACAGGAAGATCAGGGCCTTGCCGTAAACCGCCAGCGGATCGGCCACATAGGCGCCGTTGAAGGCCCGGCCCAGCGGACCTGTCACGGCCAGGGCGGTCGCCGCGAGCAGCAGCAGGACAGACAGAACCGAGACCAGCCGCGCGCTCTTCTCGCCGACGAAGGCGCCGACCATCAGGAGCACGAGGCCGCCGACCGCGAGGGCGGCTTCCGGGGCCGAAAGTTGAAGGGCGGAAATCAGATCAGGCATCATGGTCTCACCCGCCGATCGCAAGTTGATAGGCGGAGGTCAGGGCCCCGACCGAGGCGTTGGTGAAGTCGAGCACGAGCCCGGGCTGGACGCCCAGCCAGAGCGTGCCGAGGATCAGCGGAACGAAGATCAGCAGCTCGCGCCGGTCCACGTCGGTGATGGTCTTCATCGCCGGATTGGTGATCTGGCCGAACATGACGTTGCGATACAGCGTCAGCGCATAGACCGCCGAGAAGATCACGCCCGAGGCGGCGACGAAGGCCGTCCAGGTCGAGACCTGGTAGATGCCCGTCATGGTCAGGATCTCGCCGATGAAGCCCGAGGTCCCCGGCAGGCCGACGTTGGCCATGGTGAACAGCATGAAGATAGCGGCGAACCACGGCATCCGCGCGGTCAGGCCGCCGTACAGGGCGATCTCCCGGGTGTGCATGCGGTCGTAGACCACGCCGACGCACAGGAAGAGCGCGCCCGAGATCAGGCCGTGGCTCAGCATCTGGAACACCGCGCCCTGCACGCCCTGATCGTTGCCGGCGAAAATGCCCATGGTCACGAAGCCCATGTGCGCCACCGACGAATAGGCGATCAGCTTCTTCATGTCGGTCTGCCGGAAGGCGACCAGCGAGGTGTAGACGATGGCGATGGCCGACAGGGCGAAGACCAGCGGCGCGAACATCTGCGACGCCAGGGGGAACATCGGCAGGTTGAACAGCAGGAAGCCGTATCCGCCCAGCTTCAGCAGGATGCCGGCCAGAATGACCGAGCCGGCCGTCGGCGCCTGCACGTGGGCGTCGGGAAGCCAGGTGTGGACCGGCCACATCGGCATCTTGACCGCGAACGAGGCGAAGAAGGCCAGCCACAACAGGGGCTGCGCATAGGCCGGGAAGGCGAATTCCTTCAGCGCCGGGATGCTGGTGGTGCCGGTCTCGGCCGCCATCCACAGCATGGCCAGCAGCATCAGCACCGACCCGAGCAGGGTGTAGAGGAAGAATTTGTACGAGGCGTAGATCCGGTTCGCCCCGCCCCACACGCCGATGATGATGAACATCGGCACCAGGGTGCCTTCGAAGAAGATGTAGAACAGGAACAGATCGAGGGCCGTGAACACGCCGATGCACAGCGTCTCCAGCACCAGGAAGGCGATCATGTAGTCGACCACCCGCTCCTTGATCGTGGTCCAGCTGGCGAGGATGCACAGCGGCATCAGGAAGGCGGTCAGCAGCACGAACAGGACCGAAATCCCGTCAACGCCCATGTGATATTCGGCGCCCGCGAACCAGACATAGCGCTCGACGAACTGATAGGCGGCGCTCGAGCCGTCGAAGCCGGCCACCAGCACGGCCGAGACGGCCAGGGTCACGAGCGTCGTGACCAGGGCGATCCAGCGCGCCGCGCCGGCCGCCTCGCCCTTGCCCAGCAGCCGGGCGATCAGGATCAGGCCCGCGCCGACCAGCGGCAGGAAGGTGACGACGCTGAGGATGAAGGGGATCTGGGGCAAGATCAGGCTCCCCACGCATAGATGGCGAAGGCGAGGAAACCGGCCACGCCGAGCAGCATCACGAACGCATAGTGGTAGACATAGCCGGACTGGAGCTTGCCCAGTCGGGCGGCGGATTTCAGCGAGGCCCAGGCCGCGCCGTTGGGGCCGAGGCCGTCGATGATCTTCACGTCGCCGATCTTCCAGAACAGATCGCCGAGCGCCTTGGCGCCGCGCACGAAGACGAAGTCATACAGCTCGTCGAAGTACCACTTGTTGTACAGGAAAGCGTGGATCACGCCGCCCCGGTCGGCCATGCGGCGCGCCATGCCTTCCTTCAGGACATAGAGCCAGAAGGCGGCGAACGTCCCGATCAGCGTCAGGATCAGCGGCGACCACTTCACCCAGGTCGGGACCCCGTGGGCGTCGTGCAGGACGTGGTTGTGCTCGCCGGTGAAGATGGCGCCGCGCCAGAACTCGTTCTCGTGGTGGCCGGTGAAGAACGGCTCGAACAGGAAGCCGGCGGCGATCGCCCCGACCGACAGCAGCAGCAACGGCACCAGCATCACCCACGGGCTCTCGTGCGGCTTCAGCGGACCATGGTGGGCGTGGTCGTCATGGGCGTGGTCGTCGTGCGCATGCGCATCGTCAGCCAGCGGCTCCGAGTGGGTCTCGAACTGGGCGTGCGAGGCATGGTCATCGGCGTGATGCGCGTCCTCTTCCTTCCAGACAGGCTTGTTGTGGAAGGTCATGAACACCAGGCGCCACGAGTAGTAGGCGGTCAGACCAGCGGCGAGGATGCCGACAGCGAAGGCGAACAGGCCCATCGGCGAGTGATTGCTGGCCGCCGCCGCGAAGGCGCTCTCGATGACGATGTCCTTCGAATAGAAGCCGGCCAGACCGCCGATCCCGGGAATGCCGAGGCCGGTGATGGCGATGGTGCCGATCATCATCACCGCATAGGTGACGGGCAGCAGTTTCCACAGGCCGCCCATCTTCCGCATGTCCTGCTCGTGGTGCATGCCGTGGATCACCGAGCCGGCGCCGAGGAACAGCAGGGCCTTGAAGAAGGCGTGGGTGAACAGGTGGAACATGGCCGCCTCATAGGCGCCCACGCCCGCGGCGAAGAACATGTAGCCGAGCTGCGAACAGGTCGAATAGGCGATGACCCGCTTGATGTCGTTCTGGGCCAGACCGACGGTCGCGGCGAACAGGGCGGTCACCGCGCCGGTCAGGGCGATGATCGACGAGGCGACCGGCGCGTACTCGAAGATCGGCGAAAGCAGGCAGACCATGTAGACGCCCGCCGTAACCATGGTCGCGGCGTGGATCAGGGCCGACACCGGGGTCGGGCCCTCCATCGCGTCGGGCAGCCAGGTGTGCAGGAAGAACTGGGCCGATTTGCCCATGGCGCCGATGAACAGCAGCACCCCGGCGAGGTCGAGCGCCGACCAGGTGTGGCCCAGGAATTCCCAGCCCGTGCCCTCGCGCGCGGCGATCATCGGGAACAGCTCGGCGAACTCGATGGTGCCGAACATCCAGAAGACGGTGAAGATGCCGAGGGCGAAGCCGAAGTCGCCGACGCGG
>NZ_JAKFDS010000006.1:0-3067 GCF_036676055.1 Brevundimonas sp.
CAGCCAGACCATCGCCCTGTTCGAATCGATCATGGCCGGCCGCACGCCCGAGGCGCTGGAGCTGTTCCGCACCCTCTACGGCTACGGCGCCGATCCGGTGCAGGTGACCAACGACCTGCTCGAACACTGCCACGCCGCCTCGGTGGCCAAGATGCTGGGGCCGCAGGCCACCCGCCTGCCCAATGACCAGGCCCAGAAGCTGACGGCCCTCGGCGCGGTCATCTCGGCCGGCACGCTCGCGCGCGTCTGGCAGATGCTGCTCAAGGCCCTCGACGAGGTCCGCCGCGCACCCAACCCCGCCGACGCCGTCGAAATGGCCATCGTCCGCCTCGCCTACGCCGCCGACCTGCCCGGCCCGGAAGAGGCGCTCAAGGCCCTGCGCGACGGCGAACCCATCGGCGGCGGCGGCGCTCCGCGCGGCCCTTCGGGTGGTGGAGGCGGCGGCGCCTCGGCCCAACTGGCCGCCCGCCCGGTCGCCGCGCCCGCCCTGCCCGACCCGCAATCGTTCGAACAGGTCGTCGCCCTGATCGGCGACAAGCGCGAGGTCGGCCTGCAGATGGACGTCCAGCGCTACGTCCGCCCCGTCGCCTTCAAGCCGGGCGCCATCACCTACGAAAGCATCGAGGGGGCCCCGATCGACCTGGCCCGCCGCCTCTCGTCACGCCTGAAGGAATGGACCGGCCGCACCTGGCTGATCGCCGCCAACGGCCAGGGCGGCGGCGAGACCATGATCGAGATCGACCGCCGCAAACGGGCGGAAGAGCGCGCGCAGATCGAGGCCGACCCGTTCATCGTCGCGGTGATGGAGGCCTTCCCGGGCGCGAAGATCGGCGAGATCAAGACGCTGGCGCCGCCGGTGGAGCTGCCGGTCATTCCGGATGAGGCGGCGGGGGACGAGGACTGAGGGCTGACGGCGGCGCAAGGACCGCTTTCGACCCTTTGCGGACATCTCCCGCGCTGGGCTTCTGCATCAGCCAGTGAGGCAGGCCTGTCAGGGCGCCATGCCCGCCTCAGTTGCGGGCTCTCTCTTTTCGCCTTCTGGTGTTAACGTCCTCGCCCAAGGGAGGAGGACGCCATGTGGCAAGCGAAGGTTCTGGTTCAGGCCGTTCTCGCCCGGCTTCCGGGCGGCGAGGCGATCAATCATCGGCTTCAGCGGATCAATGCCCGAAGGCGTGGGCCGGAGGTTCTGGCCAACCGGGTGACTGACATGGCCCGGGTGATGAACCGGCTGAAACAGCTCCATCCGATCAAGGGCGCGACCATAGTCGAGGTCGGGACCGGGTGGGACGCCCTGCCGACCTTGTGCCTGTCAGCCGAGGGGGCCGAGCGGGTCCATACCTACGATCACGTCCGGCACCTTCGCCTCGATATGGCGCAGACCGCCGCCGCCGTCGCTGCTCAGGCCCGCCCGGAATGGGGGGCCTTGTGGGCGGCGCGTGCGTCCAACGACCTCAAGTCCCTGCTGCGAACCGCGCGGGTCCAGTATTACGCGCCCGGCGACGCGTCGGAGACGGGCCTGAAGGATGGGTCGGTCGACATCTTCTTCTCATACGCCGTGCTGGAACACGTTCCCGAACAGGCGGCGTCCGCCATCATCACCGAGGCCCGGCGGGTGCTGAAACCGGACGGGGTGTTCTACGCCCTGATCGGCCTGCACGACCACTACCACAACTTCGACAGCCGGGTCAGCAAGGTCAACTTCCTGCGCTATCCCGAATGGCTGTGGTCGCCTCTGGTCAAGAACAGGATCAGCTACCACAACCGGCTCCGGGAGCGGGACTTCCTCGAAATGCTCAAGGCCCTCGGAGCCGAGATCGTGGACGTTCACTCGACCATCGACCCGGACGACCTGCAGCGGGTCCGGTCAATGAAGATCGACCGGCGCTTTCAGGGCTATTCCCCTGAGGATTTGGCGACGACCTGCACCGAGATCGTGTGCCGGTTCAACCCGCCAGGCGTCGGCCGGCCGGCGGCTTGCGCCTAAAGAATGACGGCCGCCTCCTCGAACCCCAGCCGCGGCGACCGCGGGAACAGGTTCTCGTCCGTGCCATAGCCGAGGTTGACGATGAAGTTCGGCTCCACCGTCGTGCCGGCGAAGAACGCGGCCTTCACACCCTCGGGATCGAACCCCGACATCGGTCCCACGTCCAACCCCAGCGCCCGCGCCGCCAGCAGGAAATAGCCGCCCTGCAGCGAGGCGTTCCGGAACGCCGTCTCGCGCCGTCCGGCCTCATCCGCGAACCAGTCCTTCGCCCCCGGCGCATGCGGGAACAGCTTCGGCAGCTGTTCGTGAAACTCGATGTCCTGACCAATGATCACATTGACCGGAGCCTGCAGGGTCTTCTCGCGATTGCCGTCCGACATCAGCGGCGCAAGCCGCGCCTTGGCCTCCGGAGAGGTCACGAACACGAAGCGCGCGGGCGTGGCGTTCACCGCCGTCGGGCCGAATTTCGTCAGCTCATACAGCTTGCGCAGCAGGTCTTCCGATACCGGCCGGTCGGACCAGGCGTTGCGCGTCCGCGCCTCGGTGAACAGCTGGGCCAGGGCGCTGTCGGACAGCGGGCGGTCGCGGACTGCGGAAGCGTCGAATGCCATGGGAAATCCTCCTGATCGGTATTAGCAACTGTGGCTAATACGAATTAGGAAGCCTGTCGGATCATTCAAGAACACATCCTGTTACCAATCGCGCCCGCGACCGTCCGCCGCGCCCTTGCGGCCCCGGGTCGAGGGGGCCTATCTAGGGCCCATGAAAGACCTCAACGCCCTCATGCAGCAGGCCCAGGCGATGCAGCAGAAGCTGCAGGACGCCCAGGCGAAAATGGCCGAAACCACCGCCTCCGGCAGCTCCGGCGGCGGTCTCGTGACCATCGACCTGAAGGGGCCCGGCGAGGTCACGCGCGTGACCATCGACGACAGCCTGATGGTCGCCGGCGAGACCGAGATTCTCGCCGACCTGATCGTCGCCGCCCACGCCGACGCCAAGCGCAAGCTGGACGAGGTGAACTCCGCCCTGATGCGCGAGGCCGCGGGCCCGATGGCCGGGATGAACATCCCCGGCATGCCCAAG
>NZ_JAKFDS010000007.1:0-11294 GCF_036676055.1 Brevundimonas sp.
GCTTGTTGATGGCGATGACCATGTCGTCCTCGTAGAGCACGAGGGATTTGGCGAACTTTACATCCTGAGGCGACAGGGTGTGGGCGTCGCCGGCCTGACGCGAGGTGTCGTCGGGGATGGGCGGGACGCGCACGGCGGCGCCGGCGGTCAGGCGGCCTTCGGGCTTGATGCGGGCGCCGTCGACGCGGATCTGGCCGCTGCGGGCCATCTTCTGCACCTGTATGTTGGACAGGTGCGGCCAGCGCCGGCGGAACCAGCGGTCGAGGCGGATGCCGTCCTCGGCCTCAGCGACATAGATCGTCTGGACCTCGCGCTTCGGGGCGGCTTCAGCGTCGCGAATGGGTTCGTCGGTCAAAGGGCGGCTCCGAAGGCGCGGCGGGCGACCATCAGGCCGATGAACAGGGCGACGATCGACAGGACCACCGAGACGGCGGCATAGCCCCCCGCCATGGCGAATTGGCGGCGCTCGATCATCAGGGCCGTCTCCAGCGAGAAGGCCGAGAAGGTGGTGAACCCGCCCAGCACGCCGACGGCGGCGAACAGGCGCAGGCTCTCGCCATGGACCCCGCCTCGGAAGGCCAGCCAGCCTGTGAGAAGCCCCATCAGCAGGCCGCCGATGAGGTTCACCGCCAGGGTGCCCCACGGCCAGGCCGCGGTCGGGAACAGGCGGAAGGCCCAAAGGCCGACGCCGTAACGAGCGGCCGCACCGAGGGCCCCTCCGGCCGCGACGATCAGAAGACGTGTCATGTCCGGGGGCTTATACTGCACCCGGCGACAAAGCGAAGGCGGCCGGCGCGGCGTGATTGCGCCCCGGCCATCTGACCGAAACTTCACTTGCCCGGCGCCACGGTTAACGGCGATACCTGAACCTAACGGCACAGCTTCGCCTGACGAGGGAAGGCCGTCGGTCCGGCGGGGACGATCCGCCATACTGCCGGGCTATCAACGAAGGACCGCCGAAGCGCCATGTCGCACGACGACCACAGCCACGCCCCCCACAGCGCCCCCGCCGACGGCGGTCACGGCGGCCAGGGGTTCGACGCCCGGCTGCACGGGGGCATCGACGCCGCGGCGAATCCGCCGCCGCGGGGAGCCGCAGACGTTGAGGACCGCGCCATACCCTCGGCCACGCCCGTCCGCCGCAGCGGGCCGCTGCGCAATCCGGAAGGAATCCTGCATCCGATCCAGGACAGCGAGTATTTCTCGGAGGACCCGGAGGCGACCGATCGCGTCTCGGCCCATATCGACGAGTATTTCAATCAGCCGCTGGACATCTTTCCGTTCTGGGAGACGGAGGGAAAGCCCGACCGTTTCCACGTGCTGTTCGCCCGCCAGATCGAGGAACGGTTCCCGGTCGATTCCGACCTGCGCGCCGGCATCTACGCCTATGGCCGGGGAGTGTTCGACGCCCTGCGGGTGCATGTGCTGTCCAAGCGCCTGACCCAGGCGCTGGCCATGGCGGCGTTCGGGGCGCTGGCGGTGCTGGGGCCGACGTGGTTCAGCCGCTGGACCGGGACGGACATGGCCGGCGCCGGTCTGGCGGCGGGCGCCATGCTGGTCGCCCTGGGCCTCTACTGGGGCGTTCAGCAGATCCTGTTCATCCAGTACCGGTTCCGGCTGGAGAACGACTCCTACCAGCTGTCGCGCGAGATCGTGCAGCGGACGCGGGAGCTGCAAAACCTGTTCACCTCGGGCCGCGCCATGGCTGACCAGGCCGAGACCCGCTACCAGCAGGACGGCAAGGCGTGGGGGCAGCGGGCGCTGTATCTGACGCGGCTGACCATGTGGCTGGGCGCGCGCATGGAGTACCTCGAGAAATACGTCCAGATGGAGCTGTGGCGGGTGCGGCGCGAGCGCTACTGGATGCGCTGGCTGGCCCGGCTGCTGACGCCGGCGGTGTTCCTCGTCGGCGCGGCGGTCATTGCGGTGCAGTCGGCGCCGGCCGGGCACGAGGTCGCCTTCCGCGGTCTGCAGGCGCTGGCAATCGCGCTGTCGGCGGTCGTCGGCCTGCTGTCCTACTTCCGCTGGCAGACCCCGACCTCGGCCGTCCAGGACAAGCTCGGCATCGAGAACTGGGTCCGCTACGCCTCGCTGGACGTCGACAACGCCGTCGCGGATCAGGTGAGACGCGACAAGGAGCGGCTGGTCGAATACCGGGCGCTGACCCGCGGCGGGCGCTAGGGCCTACAGCCTCGGGCGCAGGCTGTCCTGAACGCCGCGGGCGTCATAGGCGTCGGGACGATCCGGCCGCTCGCCCCGACCCATCACCACCTCAAGCGTGGTCGAGGTCGGCGACGGGCCGCTGAAGTTGAGACCGACGCCAACGCCGACGCCCGAGCTGCGGTAGCTGCCGTAACGGCCGCCGTAGCTGCTCGAGCCATAGCCGACGCCGACGCTGGGGCGCATGCCGCCGGCGCTGTCCGGCCGGCCATCGATCCAGCGCTGGGTCACCTCAAACCAGTCGTACCCTTCTGCCGTGGTCAGCTCGGCGGCGCGCAGCAGGGCCATGTCCGCCACCGGTCCGGGCGCGCCGACGCCATTGTAGGTGACCCGGAACCGGTTGGACTCGATGCGCTGCTCGGCATAGCCCTGCCCGCCGGGTCCCATCTGCGGGCCGTAGGGAGCGAGACTGGCGCAGGCCGTCAGGGCGAGGCCGGCGGCGGCGATCAGCGGCAGGGTCAGGCGGTTCATGGCGGAGCTCCGGACGTTCGTCTGAAATAGCGCCGGGCGGCGGCGAATGTTCCTAAAGTTCCGCCGCTTGCCTGAGGGCCTCGAAATCGGCCGGGAGCGGCGCCTCGACCGTCAGATCCCCGCCCTCGGGATGGGGGAAGGTCAGCTTCGCAGCGTGCAGCATCAGGCGCGGCGCGGCGCGGCCGGCGAAGGTCAGGGCGCCGCCATAGCGGGGGTCGCCGACCAGCGGGCGGCCGATGTGGGCCATGTGCACCCGCAGCTGGTGCATCCGCCCGGTCAGGGGCTCCAGCTCGACCAGCGCGCCGTCCTCCGAGGCCGACAGGGTGCGGTAGCGGCTCTGAGAGCCCTGGGCGCCGGGGGCGTCGAAGGCGCAGACGCGCATATAGCTCTCGCGACCGATCTCCTGACGCACCAGCGGAACGTCGATCGTGCCCGCGCGCGGCTCGGGGGCGGCCGAGACGAGGGCCAGGTAGGTCTTGCGGAAACGGCGCATCTGCAGAGCCTTGCCAAGGAAGCCGGCGGCCGGCTTGGTCTTGGCGGCGAGGATGACGCCGGAGGTGTCGCGGTCGAGCCGGTGCACCAGTTCCGGCCGCTTGCCGTTGGAGCGCATGAAGGCCCACAGCAGGTCGTCCAGCGTGTGCGCCTTGATCCGCCCGCCCTGGCTGGACAGGCCGGCCGGCTTGTTGAGGATGAGCAGATGCGGGTCCTCGTGGAGCACCCACGAGCGGACGGCGGCGATCTCGTCTTCGGAGAGGGAAACGGGGGAGCGGTCGGTCACCGCGCGTGCATACGCGAACCGCCCTCCCCCGTCAGCCCGTCGTCAGCGCAGCACGCCCTTCTTGCTCATGGTCCAGGCGTACCAGGCCAGGAAGGCGGCGATCGCCGTGATGACCCACGGCATGTAGCTCATCATCGCCATTTCCGCCGGAACCGGCGGCGGCGGGTTGATGACCTGACCGTAGATCAGGCTGATCACGGCGCCGATCAGCGACAACCCGAAGGCCCAGACCGCGAGTTTGTTGCGGAGCAGCAGCAGGATCGAGCCGGCCACCGCGCCCCAGACGCCGAGAATCCATGGCCCGTACATCCAGGCCGGCATGGCCAGGAAGTAGTCGATCATCGCCTGATCAAAGCCGGACGCCCGCATGTAGGCCGCGCCCTGCGTCGTCGTCATGATGAAGTCGTAGCCGCCGAACGCATTCCACAGCAGGCTCACCACGCCCACGGCCCACAGGTGCCAGGGCGTGCTCGTGGTCATTGAGGTCGTGTCGGTCATTGTCCCCTCCCAAGGAATTTTCCGATGGGCGGAGGATGGTCCGAAAACGCGGTTACGGCAACGCTGCATCCACGACCCGCCAGGGCGGGTTCACGCGATTCTCGCCAGCGAAATACAGACACAGCCGGTTGCCGTCCGGATCCCGCAGCCAGGCCTCGCGCCACAGCCAGCGCTGGTCTACCGGGTCGCTGTCGAAAACGATCCCGTCGGCCTTCAGGGCGGCGACGCGGTCGTCAAGGTTCGGGCATTCGAAATAGACGGCGGTTCCTCCCGGTGCGGGGTCGGCGGCCCGGTGGATCGAGAAGGTCGCGCCGCCGGGGCAGAGGAAGCGGGCGTAGTGGTCGCTGGAGACGATCAACTCCAGTCCGAGACGCTGGTAGAAGGCGCGGGCGCGCGGGATGTCAGAAACCTCGACGGTGACCTGGTTGAGGTTCACGCCTGATCCTCCTGCGCCTTCGCCCGCATCGCCGCCCAGCGCTCCAGCCGCTCCTTGACCTTGGCCTCATGCCCCTCGCCTTTCGGGGCGTAGAAGACGCGGCGGTCCATCCCGTCGGGGAAGAAGTTCGCGCCGGAGAAACCCTCGGGGGTGTCGGGGTCGTACTGGTAGCCCTTGCCGTAGCCGAGCGACTTCATCAGCTTCGTCGGCGCATTGCGGATGTGGGCCGGGGGCATGAGAGAGCCCGTCTCGGCCGCCGCGCGCTTCGCCGCCTTGAAGGCCTCGTAGACGCCGACCGACTTGGGCGCGGTGGCGAGGTGGACCACGGCCTGGGCAAGGGCCAGTTCGCCCTCGGGGGAGCCGAGAAAGTCGTAGGTATCCTTGGCGGCATTGGCGACCAGCAGCGACAGGGGGTCGGCCTCGCCGATGTCCTCGACCGCCATGCGGACGATCCGGCGGGCGAGATACAGCGGATCCTCGCCGCCGTTCAGCATCCGCGCGAGCCAGTAGAGGGCCGCGTCGGGATCTGACCCGCGAACCGATTTATGCAGCGCAGATATAAGGTTATAGTGCTCTTCTCGACTCTTGTCGTAAGCCGGCGCGCGCTTCTGCAGAATGCCGGCGAGGGCCTGGACGTCCAGCGGCCCGGTGTCGGTCAGGTCGAACAGCACCTCCGACATGGTCAGCAGGTAGCGGCCGTCACCGTCGGCCAGGGCGAGCAGCGCCTGACGCGCCTCGGGGCTCAGCGGCAGGGCCTTGCCCTCCTGCGCCTCGGCCCGAATCAACAGTTGATCGAGAGCCGCGTCATCCAGCCGCTTCAGCACATAGACCTGCGACCGCGACAGCAGGGCGCCGTTCAGCTCGAACGACGGGTTCTCGGTCGTGGCCCCGACGAGGGTGACGATCCCCTCCTCCACGAACGGCAGGAAGCCGTCCTGCTGGGCGCGGTTGAAGCGGTGGATCTCGTCGACGAACAGCAGGGTCGACTGGCCCGCGGCGCGGCGCATGCGGGCGGCCTCGAACGCCTTCTTGAGGTCGGCGACGCCGGAGAAGACGGCGCTGATCTGTTGGAACTGGTAGCCGGCGGCCTGGGCCAGCAGGCGGGCGATGGTGGTCTTGCCGGTGCCCGGCGGACCCCACAGGATCATCGAGCCGAGACGTCCGGCCTCGACCATGCGCCGGATCGGCCCGCCTTCGCCCAGCAGATGATCCTGGCCCACCACCTCGTCGAGGGTGCGGGGGCGCAGGCGGTCGGCCAGGGGCGCGTCGGGAGGGTGGATGCCGGAGGCTTCGAACAGATCGGTCATGCAGGAGCAGAGATAGGCGTTCCGGACGCTGTTTTCACGCGTTAGTATGCCCTCTCCAAAGGAGATCGCGCATGGCCGAAGACCCCGCCGCCCCGGGCCCGACGACCGGTGTCATGCCTCATCTGACGATTCCGTCGAGGGGCGGACAGGCCGCAATCGAATTCTACACCCGCGCCTTCGGAGCGACCGAGGAACGCCGGATGCTGGCCGAGGACGGCGAGCGCCTGATGCACGCGGCCTTGCGGATCAACGGCTGCAGCGTGCTGCTGCACGATGAATTCCCTGAGTACGATGGCGAGCAGGACATCGTCCCCAAGGGCGTCACCATCCACCTGCAGGTTGATGACGCCGACGAATGGTGGAACCGGGCCATCCTCGCGGGCGGCGTGCCGGTGTTCCCACTGGCCGACCAGTTCTGGGGCGACCGCTACGGCCAGCTGAAGGACCCGTTCGGCCATTGCTGGTCGATTGGAGCGCCGATCAAGGCGGCGTAGTTCAGCCGGGCCGGTGCGGCGTCAGCGGACCAGCAGGATTCCGCGCTGGCCGCGCCGCTCCACCGTCAGCTGGGCCCCGCGCGGCAGATCAGCGAGCTGGCCGGCCGAGGTGACCGGCCGCCCGTCGACCGCCAGAACGACGTCGCCCGTCTGAATCCCGACCCCGCGCCGGGCGTAGCCGCGGCTGTCCACGCGGCTGACGATGACGCCGGTGGCGAAGGGGTCGCCGCCGAGGCTGTCCGCCAGGGCCGGATTGAGAGTCAGGACCTCGGCGCCCGACAATCCGCCCTGGCGGATCACCGTCGCCTTGTCGACATCGGCGTCGCCCGGCAGCCGCTGCACCCGCGCATTCAGCGTCACGGGCCGGCCGTCCCGCAGCACGGTCACCTGCACCGCCTCGTTCGGCTCGCGCGTGCCGACCCGGAAGTTCAGCCCGCCCTGGTCGTTGACCTCGGCCCCGTCGATGGCGGTGACGACGTCGCCTTCGCGCAGACCGGCGCGGGCGCCGGGACCGTTCGGCCAGACGTCGGTGACCACCAGGCCCTGCGGCCGGTCGAGGCCGATGCTGCGGGCGATCTCGGCGCTGACGCTTTCGCCCTTCACGCCCAGCCACGGCCGGACCACGGCGGTCGCGCCGCCGACGGCGGAATCGACCACCCGCTTCACCAGCGTCGCCGGCACGGCGAAGCCGACGCCCGACGACGATCCGGAGCGGGAGAAGATGGCGGTGTTGATGCCGATCAGATCGCCGTCCATGTCGACCAGCGCCCCGCCGGAATTGCCCGGATTGATGGCTGCGTCGGTCTGGATGAAGGAGCCGCTGTCGGAAATGCCCGTCTCGGTCCGGTTGAGGGCCGAGATGATGCCGTTGGTGACCGTCTGGCCGACCCCGAACGGATTGCCGATGGCCAGCACCAGATCGCCGACCTGCTGTTCCTCGCGGTCGTCGATGGCGAGGGTCGGCAGGCGCTCGTTGACGCCCTCGAGCTGAAGCACGGCGATGTCGGAGCGGGCGTCGGCCAGCACCACCCGGGCCGAGAATTCGCGCCGGTCGTTCAGGGTGACGCGGATTTGCTGCATCCCCTCGATGACGTGATTGTTGGTAACGACCACGCCGTCCGGCCGCACGATGACGCCGGAGCCGACCGAGCCGGTCTGGCGCTGACCGGGGATGCCCCAGAAGGGGTCCCGGACCTGCTGGACGCCGCGGGCCGAGATGTTGACCACGGCCGGGGCCGACTCGCGCACCACGGGGGCGAAACTGGCCTTCATCGACAGGGCGTCGCCGGGCAGGGCCCGGTTGTCGGCGAAAACGCCGTCCTGGGCCTGACTGTCATCCGGCTGGCCGCAGGCGGCGAGGGTCAGGGCGAGAGCGATCGCGAGGGTGCTGGTCTTCATCATCATCCGAAGGGTCATGAAGGATCCTGTACGCCGATTTCGCCCGGTCTTTTCGACGCGATCAAGGCGCACGGACGATCAAACGGTTACGTTTTCCTCACGTTCCGCCCGCCGGCCCGCGGCAGATTGCCGAAGCTTAATCCGCCGGCGGGTTGCGCGATCGGGCGACGCACGCTCAACCTGTGCCCATGACCGCTGTTATCGAAACGCCCGTAATCCAGGTCACGGGGCTGACCAAGACCTACGGAACCGTTCGCGCCCTCGACGGGCTGGACCTGTCGATCCCGCGGGGCGGGGTCTATGGCGTGCTGGGGCCCAACGGGGCGGGCAAGTCGACCCTGTTCCGCATCCTGCTGGGGCTGATCCGCGCCTCGGACGGGACCGCCAGCGTGATGGGCGGGGCCGTCACCGAGGTCAGCCACATGCGCCGCATGGGCTCGATGATCGAGACCCCGCGCTTCCCCCCCTACATGACCGCCCGCCAGGTGCTGCGCTGGCTGGCGCTGGAGCATGGCATCGGAGGTCAGGCGGACATTCCCCACTGGCTGCAGCGCGTCGGCCTGACCGAGGCGGCGGACCGCCGCGTGCGCGGCTTCTCCGTCGGCATGATGCAGCGGCTGGGCGTGGCCGCCTCGCTGATGAGCCGGCCGGAGCTGGTCATCCTCGATGAACCGACCAGCGGCATGGACCCGCCCGGCATCCAGGAAATGCGGGCCCTGATCCGCAGCCTCGCCGACGAGGACGGCGTGACCGTCGTTCTGGCCAGCCACCAGCTGCTGGAGGTCCAGCGCGTCTGCGACCGCGTCGCCATCCTCAACAAGGGCAAGCTGGTCCGGGAAGGCGCGGTCAGCGAATTGACCGCGGTCGGCGAGCGGCTGCGCCTGTCCGTCACCCAGACAGCCCAGGTTCTCGAGGTGCTCGGCTCCAGGGGCGCGGCCGAGGGCGACGCCGTCCTCGCCGACATCAAGCGGGACGAGGGCCCGGCGCTGATCCGCGCCCTCGCCGCCGCCGGCGTCGACATCCACGAAGCCCGCTGGGTCGGCACCGACCTCGAGGCCATCTTCTTCACCGAGACGGGCGTCGTCCAGGCGCCGGAGACGATCCATGCTGGTTGACGCCATCCGCGCGGAAGGCTTCCGCCTGTCGAAGAACCGCACCGCCCTGTTCTGGAGCGTGCTGTTCGTGCCGATCATCGCCGTGGCGATCGGCGCCCTGACCAACCTGGTCCTGAAGGGCAGCGAGACCAAGCTGATGGTGAACGGCAAGGCACCGGCGGAGCTGACCCAGATGATGACCAGCAGTCCGCTGGACCTCGGGGAGACGATGGTGTCGGCCGCAGGGGATCTGGCCAATCCCCTCATCCTGCTGTTCGTCCTGATCGGCGCGGCGACCATCTACGCCGGCGACTATCGCTGGGAGACCTGGCGGCTGATCAGCGCCCGCAACAGCCGCACCAATCTGCTGCTGGGCAAGCTGGCGGTGGTGGCGGTCATGTCTCTGGTCGCCATGCTGCTGATGCTGGTCGCCGGCCTGATCGAGAACCTGATCAAGGCGGCGGTATTCGAGCGCCAGCTAACCTTCTCGATGACCGGCGCGATGGCCGGCCAGTTCATCGGCCAGTTCGCCCTGTCGTGGGCGCGCATCCTCCAGTTCACCATGATGGGCATGTTGGCGGCGGTGGTGACCCGGTCGCTGCTGGCGGCGCTGTTCGTGCCGCTGGTCGTGGGCGTGGCCCAGTTCTTCTCGCCCAATATGCTGATGTCGATGGGCGTCACGCCGGACGCCTGGCTGGCCGTGCTGATCAATCCGGGCGCTGCGGTCGATACGGTCAGCGCCCTGATCGCCGGCGGCGAGCGGGCGGCCGCCCTGCCCGACGGCTTGCCGCTGAAGGCCTGGATCAGCCTGGCCCTGTGGACCTTCGGCCCGCTGGCCCTGTCGATCGTCTGGTTCCGCCGTCAGGACCTGTCGAAGGAGTAGGCGGCCCGGCCCCGATCACCCGAGCGGCTTCTCCATCCATACGTCGGCCCGCACATAGGGGCTGGGCCGGGGCGGGAGATCGACGAAGCCGAAGCTGCGGTAGAGCGCTCCGGCGGGCTCCAGGGTGCTGCTGGTCTCCAGATACAGGCGCGGGGCCCCGGCGGCACGGGCGGCCGCCTCGCAGGCCTCCAGCAGACGGCGGCCGAGACCGAGCCCCCGCGCCGCGGGCGACACCGTCATCTTGGCCACCTCATAGCCGCCGTCGTCCATGGCCATCAGGGCGCAGCAGCCGATCGCCTCGCCCTCCCGCTCGGCCATGAAGATGCGGCCGCCGGCGTCGAGGATCACGCCCTGCGGATCGTAGATCACTTTGCGGTCCTTGGCTTCGATGGCGAAGCCGCCCTCGGCCAGCCACGCTTCGTTGAGCGCGGCCCAGGCGGCGACGTGGTCGGGACGGAAGGGAACGATGGAGACGGTCATGGACGCCATCTGGCGCCGCCCGTAGTCAGGGGCAAGCCTGTCGCGCATATCGACCCTTTCGCCTGCATGACGGGCCGGCGATCAAGGATGTCCCGGTATGTCCTGGTCAGGCGGCGACGAAAAAAGGGCGGCTGGATCGCTCCAGCCGCCCCTTCGAAGCCCCAACGAAAGAAGCTTACGCTTCCTCGTCGCCCTCGATTTCATAGACCGGACCCGAGTCCAGGCCCTTGGCGTCGACGTCGCGGTCGACGAACTCGATGACCGCCATGGCGGCGTTGTCGCCATGGCGATAGCCGGCCTTCATGATGCGGATGTAGCCGCCGTTACGGTCGGCGTAGCGCGGGCCGATCGTCTCGAACAGCTTGCCCACCTGCGGCACGTCACGGACGTGGCTGATGGCCTGACGACGCGCGTGCAGGTCGCCCTTCTTGGCGAGCGTGACCAGCTTCTCGACGAAGGGACGCAGTTCCTTCGCCTTGGGGAGCGTGGTCGTGATTTGCTCGTGCTTGATCAACGACGCCGCCATGTTGGCGAACATCGCGGTCCGGTGGCTGGCCGTGCGGCCGAGCTTGCGATAGGCGGCGCCGTGGCGCATCGGGGTCTCTCCTACTCACCCTGGTTTCCACGAAAGCGGACCTGGGGTTCTCTCATTCTAACCGCTCCGTCAGCCTTGAAGGCCTGGGGCGGAGGGTTGAAACTAGATCTGGTCGTCGAACTTCTTGGCCAGGTCTTCGATGTTTTCCGGCGGCCAGTTCGGCACGTCCATGCCGAGGCTGAGCCCCATGGTCGCCAGCACTTCCTTGATCTCGTTCAGCGACTTGCGGCCGAAGTTCGGGGTGCGAAGCATTTCGCCCTCGGTCTTCTGGATCAGGTCGCCGATGTAGACGATGTTGTCGTTCTTCAGGCAGTTGGCCGAACGAACCGACAGCTCCAGCTCGTCGACCTTCTTGAGCAGGGCCGGGTTGAACGGCAGATCGGGCTTGCCGTCGGCCTGCTCGACCGCCTTCTTGGGCTCGTCGAAGGTGATGAAGATCTGCAGCTGGTCCTGCAGGATGCGCGAGGCGTAGGCCACCGCGTCAACCGGCGAGACGGCGCCGTTGGTCTCGACCTCGAGGATCAGCTTGTCATAGTCCAGCGACTGGCCCTGACGGGTCGGCTCGACGCGATAGGCGACGCGCTTGACCGGCGAATACAGGGCGTCGACGGCGATCAGGCCGATCGGGGCGTCTTCCGGA
>NZ_JAKFDS010000008.1:0-139881 GCF_036676055.1 Brevundimonas sp.
CTGGGTAGCCAGGTGGGCGCCGTGTGCCCAGGCCCACGGGCCTGATCAGGGACAGCTCCCTTCGAGTGAATTAAGGTCGCGAGGAAATGTTGCCTTCGACGAGGGCCGCAGCAGGACCCGCCGTCGGGCAAGATAGTCGTTCGGGCGGGGCGGAACAATGGCGGGCCGCGTCAATCCCGTGCGAAACGGGAGGGGGCGGGCTCGTCAATCCGCTGTACTTCAAGCGCGTCCCCGGTCAGGCGCATGCGCAGCCGGTCGTCGGTTCCCTCGACGGCGAACAGACCATCGGCGGTCAGAGGCGACAGGGCGGCCGTCCGGCCGTTCGGGCGACGCCAGACCAAGCGGCCGTCCTCGAACACGATGGTCCGTCCGCCATAGCTCCCCGCCAGGGCGTTCAGACGCTCGGGCGGCAGATGGACCGGATGCAGGCGAGCCTCGATCGCGACACGGGCCCACTCCCAGCCGGCGCGGTCCACCGGATCGGCCTCGCTGCGGGCGAGCAGGGTTTGCAGCGCCTGGGCCATCGCGGCGTCCAGCGCGGTTTCCGGATCCACGGCGACATCCGGACTGACGCCGACGGCCTCCCAGTTCCCGCCGGTCACCGGGTGGACCGGACGGCCGTAGGAGACGCTCAGCATGAAGCCCGGCGCGATGGGAAAGAAGGTGTTGTTGTTGGCCGCCCCGCCCGTGGTCGCGCCGATCAGGGTTCCCAGCCGGAACTGCTGGACATCATAGGCGAAGGCCTCGGCCGCCGATCCGACCCGCCGATCGATCAGGACGTAGAGCGGCTTGCCGCGCACGCGTCCCGCCGGAAGGTTGTCGAGCGTGCGCGACTGGACCGGATCCTTGCCCGCCTCGAGGAAGGTGATGTCGAGTTGGTCCGGCTCCATGAAATGGCTGAGCAGGTACCGCACGGCGGCATGATCCCCGCCCCCGTTGCCGCGCAGATCGATGATCAGGGCGTCGCCGTCGCGCATGAAGCGCATGGCGTCGTCGTAGGCCTGACCGGTGCGGTCGTGGACCCAGTGGAACTGGCTGATCCGCAGATAGCGGAGGTTGCCGGGCAGGATGCGCGTCTCGGTCAGGCCGTGATTGCTGCGCACGGCGGCGGCGGCCCAGATGGCCTGGAGCGCCGGGCTGTCCTGCGCGTCATCCTCCGCCCCGAGCGCGGCGGCGTACTGGTCCGGGGCGTGGGTCAGATAGACGTGCCCGTCACCGCTGGCGGCGCGCAGGTCGGCCGTGACGCGCTCGGCGAAGACGTTCCGGTCGTCGGTGTCGTAGCGTCCGCTCGCCAGGCCCTCGTTGAGGCGGTCGCGGATGGCGGGCGCCCGTTCCGGAAAGACGTATCGGGCCTCGATCGACTGAATGATGGAGGCCACGGCGGCCTGCCGCTGACCGGCGGTCAGCGGGGCGGCGGCTTCCGCCCGGGCCACCGCGACCGGCGCGGCCTGCTGGGCGAGGGCCGGGGACGCGGCCAGACAGGCGGCCGCGGACAGGGAAAGAATCAGGCGAAAGCGGTTCACAGGCTGTCTCCGGAAGACTGAGCCGAGGCCTCGGACAGGCGGTCGGCGAAGGGGCGGCATTCAAGGGCGTCGAGCGCTCGTATCAGGACATCGGCGAGCGGCTGGCCGATGTCGGCGTCGAGGGTTCGGGAGGCGGTCTCGGTTTCGGCCCAGCAGCGTTCCAGCAGGGGCAGCCGCTCCATCGCGAAGGCCGTCAGGGCGATGATGCGCTCCCGGCCATCCCGCCCCGGACCGGGCGCGACCCAGCCCCTGGCGCCCATCTGGGTGACGGTCTGGCTGACGGCCGAGTGGCTGACTCCGATGTGGTCGGACAGGGCGCGAAGGCTGAGCGGGCCGCGCTCCAGCAGCGCGCGGACGATGGGGGTGAAGCGGGGCCGGTAGTCCAGCCCGGCGCGGGCGTACCACCGCTCGACCGCCCCATCGAGGTGCTCGGTCAGCCTGCGGAGAAGAACGCCATGTGTGCGCAAGGAGTGGGGCATGGGCGAAAATGTATAAGCACTATTACATCTCCGCAAATGACAAAGGCGAAAGGGTTGGGCCGCAATTGGGTCAGAGCCCCTGGGCGATCTTTTCCAGCCGGGCGGCGACGGCGTTCAGGGCCTCGGCCACCCCGTCCGTCGAGGCGGCGGCGGCGGATTCGGAGGCCGGATTGGCCAGCCGCGCCTCATGCAGTTCGTCGGCCAGCAGCAGGCCGGCCATCAGGAACAGGCGGATGTCGCCCACGTGTCCGACCTCGCCGGCGACCTGACGGACATGGCCGTCGAACTGTTTGGCGAGAATACGGACCCGCTCCTCCTGCCCGTCCGCGCAGCCAACCGCGTAGGGACGGCCGTTGATCTCGACGGTCACCGTCGCCATCAGCGGCTCTCCTGCTCAGCGAGCGCATCGCGGATGGCGTCAGCGGCGCGGGCAAGCGCCTGGGCGGCGTCGCGTCCGGCGGACTCAAGGTCATGGATGCGGATGCGATCGGTCTCGCTGGAGGGCTGGGGAGCGAACAGGTCGTCGTCCGGAGTCCGGCCGGATCCGGCGGCGGCGCGGCTTTTCAGATCCATCAGGCGGCGTTCGAGCAGCGCCAATGCGCGATCAACCCGGTCCTTGGCGGCCGATGCAGCGTCCATGCAGATCATATCCTCCAGAATCCGTATAGAACCTGCTGGCGCGTCGGGGTAAAGCGGCGCGCCTCCCTTTTTCCGCCTTCCGACGAAAGGTCCCCCCGTGACCGACGCCAAATCCGTATCCGAAAAAGCCACGCCGAAGCAGATGGCGGACGCCATTCGCGTCCTGGCCATGGATGGGGTCGAGAAGGCGAAGAGCGGCCACCCCGGCATGCCGATGGGCATGGCCGACGTGGCGACGGTGCTGTTCTCGAAATTTCTGAAGTTCGACGCCAGCCAGCCCGACTGGGCCGACCGCGACCGGTTCATCCTGTCGGCCGGGCACGGCTCGATGCTGATCTACGCCCTGCTGCACCTGACCGGCTACAAGGCGGCGACGAAGCAGGAGCTGTCGAACTTCCGCCAGTGGGGTTCGAAGACGGCGGGGCACCCCGAGTACGGCCACATGCCGGGCGTCGAGACGACCACGGGGCCGCTGGGCCAGGGGCTGGCGAACTCGGTCGGCTTCGCCATGGCGGAGCGGCATCTGGCGGCGAAATACGGCGCCGATCTGGTCGACCACCGCACCTGGGTCATCGCCGGCGACGGCTGTCTGATGGAAGGCGTGTCTCAGGAGGCGATCGCCTTGGCCGGGCGCTACAAGCTGAACAAGCTGACGGTGCTGTGGGACGACAACGAGATCACCATCGACGGCAAGGTGTCGCTGTCGGACACGACCGACCAGAAGGCGCGCTTCAAGGCCGCCGGCTGGGCGGTGAAGGCGGTCGACGGCCACGACATGAAGGCCATCAAGTCGGCCCTGCAGTGGGCGACGCGGCAGGACAAGCCGACTCTTATCGCCTGCAAGACCAAGATCGGTCGCGGCGCCGCCACCATGGAAGGCAGCCACAAGACGCACGGCGCCGCTTTGGGCGCGGCCGAGATCGCCGCCACCCGGCTGGGCCTGTCGTGGACCCACGAGCCGTTCGAACTGCCGGAAGCCGTCGACAGGGCGTGGAAGAAGGTCGGACGTCGCGGGGCCAAGGAGCGCAAGGCCTGGGAAGCGCGGCTGGCGGCGTCGACGCAGGCGGCCGATTTCACCCGCGCCATGAAGGGCGACCTGCCCGAGGGGGCCTTCGCCAAGCTGGATGCGAAGATCGCCGAACTGGTCGAGAGCAAGCCGGCGCAGGCCACGCGCCAGTCGTCAGGCGCGGCGCTGGACGAGCTGTTCGCCGCCGTGCCGGAGCTGATCGGCGGCTCGGCCGACCTGACCGGCTCGAACAACACCTTCGTCAAGGGCACGCCGATCCTCGACGCGCCGACCTATGAGGGGCGCTACGTCAACTGGGGCATCCGCGAGTTCGGCATGGCCGCGGCGATGAACGGCATGGCGCTGCACGGCGGGGTCATCCCCTATGGCGGCACCTTCATGGTGTTTTCGGACTACAGCCGTCCGGCCATCCGTCTCGGCGCCCTGATGGGCGTGCGGGCCATCCATGTGCTGACCCACGACTCGATCGGTCTGGGCGAGGACGGGCCGACGCACCAGCCGGTCGAGCATCTGGCGGCGCTGCGGGCCATTCCGAACCTGCTGGTGTTCCGCCCCGCGGACACGATCGAGACGATGGAGTGCTGGAAGCTGGCGCTGGAGCACAAGAGCGCGCCGTCGGCGATGGCGCTGTCGCGCCAGAAGACGGCGGCGGTGCGCACGGTCGCGGCGTCGGAGAACCTGTCGGCCAAGGGCGCGTATGAGCTGAGGGCCGCCAAGGGCGCGGCGAAGGCCACCGTGTTCGCGACCGGCACCGAGGTGCCGCTGGCGCTGGCGGCGGCCGACACCCTCGAGGCCGAAGGCACCCCGACGCGGGTGGTCTCCGTCCCCTGCTTCGAGCTCTTCTTCCAGCAGCCGAAGGCCTATCAGGACAGCGTCATCGGCCGCGGCACCGTCCGGGTCGCCGTCGAGGCCGCCATCCAGCAGGGCTGGGAGCGGTTCATCGGCGAGGACGGCGGCTTCGTCGGCATGACCGGCTTCGGGGCCAGCGCGCCGGCCGAGGTGCTGTACGAGAAGTTCGGCATCACCACCGAGGCGGTGGTGGCGGCGGTCAAGGCCCGGCTCTAGTCTCATGAGCCGGATCGGCGCCGTCAGCCTGCTGGTGCGCGACTATGACGAGGCGCTGGCCTTCTATGTCGGCAAGCTGGGATTCGAGCAGGTCGAGGATAGCGACCTGGGCGGCGGCAAGCGCTGGGTGACGGTGCGACCGCGGGGTAGCCAGACGGCCCTGTTGCTGGCGAAGGCGACGACGCCTGGGCAGGCGGCGCGGGTCGGCGATCAGGCCGGCGGCCGGGTCTGGCTGTTCCTTGAGACCGACGATTTCGCCCGCGACCATGCGGCTTGGACCGCAGCGGGCGTGGTGTTCCGCGAGGCGCCCCGCCACGAACCCTATGGCGTGGTCGCCGTGTTCGAGGATCTGTACGGCAACGCCTGGGACCTGATCGAACCCGCCCGCACCGGAGACTGACCATGCGCATCGGCACCCCCCTGTCGGACACCGCCACCCGCGTCATGCTGCTGGGGGCCGGAGAGCTGGGCAAGGAAGTGGCCATCGAGCTGCAGCGGCTCGGGGTCGAGGTGATCGCGGTCGACCGCTATCCGAATGCGCCGGCGATGCAGGTGGCGCACCGCAGCCACGTCATCCCGATGACCGACCCGCATGTCCTGGCCGGCCTCATCGCCGCCGAGCACCCGCACATCATCGTGCCGGAGATCGAGGCCATCGCCACCGACGTCCTGGTCGAGGTCGAGGCGGCCGGGCACGCCGTGGTCATTCCGACGGCGCGGGCCGTCCACCTGACCATGAACCGTGAGGGCATCCGGCGGCTGGCCGCGGAGGAATTGGGCCTGCCGACCTCGCCCTACGCTTTCGTCGGCAGCGCGGACGAGCTGGCCGCGGCGGCGCACCGGATCGGACTGCCGGTGTTCGTCAAGCCGGTGATGTCGTCCTCGGGCAAGGGCCAATCGATGGTCGAGACGGTCGAGGATGCGGGCAACGCCTGGGCCTATGCGCAGTCGGCCGGGCGGGTCGAGACGGCGCGGGTCATCGTCGAGGGCCGGATCGACTTCGATTTCGAGATCACCCTGCTGACGGTGCGGTCGATGAGAGACGGCGCTGTCCGGACCGACTTCTGCGCCCCGATCGGCCACCGGCAGGTCAAGGGCGACTATGTCGAGAGCTGGCAGCCGCAGGCGATGACGCCGGCCGCGCTCGCGGCGGCGCAGGACATCGCCGGCAAGGTCACGGACGCTCTCGGCGGGCTGGGCGTGTTCGGCGTCGAGCTGTTCATCAAGGGCGATCAGGTGTGGTTCTCGGAGGTGTCGCCGCGTCCCCACGATACGGGGCTGGTGACCCTGGCGACCCAGACCATGAGCGAGTTCGCCCTGCACGCCCGCGCCATCCTGGGTCTGCCTGTCGACGTCAGCCAGCGCGAGCCCGGGGCGAGCGCGGTCATCTACGGAGGTGTGGACGCGGCGGGCGTCGCCTTCGAAGGCGTGGCCGAGGCCCTGGCGATCCCGACCGCGGACCTGCGGCTGTTCGGCAAGCCGGAAAGCTATGAGCGCCGGCGCATGGGCGTGGCGACCGCGCGGGGCGCGACCGTCGAAGAAGCGCGCGAGCGGGCCCGGGAGGCGGCGTTGAGGGTGAGGCCCGTCGTCGGCTAAAGCGCAGGAGCCTGTGCGGCGCGGACCTGCGCCTCGGCCGATCCGGACAGGGCGGCGATGGCGAGTTCAAGCGCCGGATCCTGATCCGCGTCCTCGCCCACGACCGGCGCGGGGAGGTCCGGCGTCACGCCGCGCTTCTCGAGACGCACCCCGCCGGCGGTGACGAAATCGGAGCGGCTGAGACTGAGACGGCCGCCGTCCGGCAGCCGGGTGTCCTGCGAGATCAGCACGGCGCCGGCGGTCTGTTCCCCGACCACCACGGCGCGCCGGGCCTCCTGCAGGGCGGCGGGCGTCAGTTCGGCGGCGCTGCGGCTCTTGGCGTCGACGAGAACGGCGACCTCGTTGGCGGCGGGCCCGTCGAGTTCGCCGCAGCCGCCGGCGGTCTTCAGCACGATCGCCTGACCTCCGCGGGTGGTGCGGGTGGCCCAGGCGAGGTCCCGGGGCAGGAAACAGCTCAGCAGCGCATCCGCCTCGAGCAGACGCCCGCCGGGATTGCCGCGCAGGTCGAGGACGATGTCCGTTCCGGACGGCAGGGCCGCCAGCTGACGTCCCACCCAGTCTCCGAGGCCGGGGTCGAAGGCGTCGATACGCAGAACCGCCACACCGGGGCGGGACAGATCAGCCACGAACGGCGGCCGCGGCTGCATGACCCGGGGGGTGACAGTCACGGTTCGGACCGCGCCGTCGGGATCGAAGAAGACGAGGGTGACGGTCTGGTCCTCGACGACGTCCAGTTCGGGGTGCCAGACGCCGGGACGGGTCGTGTCCAGACGCCAGCCGGCGGCGACGCCGGCCGCTTCGGCGGGAGACCCCTCGCGGACCGTCTCAACAACATAGAAGCCGGGGTCGGCGGCGTCCGGACGCAGGGTGACGCCGATGGCGGGCCGGGCCTGGCGCATGGTATCCAGACGCCGGGCGATCGCGGGGGCCGAGGCGCTGGCGTGATCGTCGTCCAGCAGGGCCAGCATCTCGCCGAGCGCGCGATACAGCGTCCGGTCGTCCGGCGCGGCGAGCGCCCGCGGTCGGAAGGTGCGGCGAGCCTCGCCCCAGTCCACGCCATGGAGTCCCGGATCGTAGTATTGGCCGCGAACCTCGTTCCAGACGCGGTCAAAGACGCGCTGGTTCATACGGACCCGCTCGCGGGACGGCGGAGCGGGAGCGACCGCGGCGGTCGCCTCAGCCGCCGGGCGGGGGTCGCGCGCCAGGGCCGGGGCCGCGACGAGCGCAAGGCTTATCGCGGCTGATCCGGTCAGTCGGAGAATGAGGCGGCGGAGGTTCATGTCGCCACGTTAGGGCGGCGAACCCCGGTTCCTCAAATCACGAATGCGCCGGGTGCGGTCAATCCTCGCCCTCGCGACGCGTCTCCATGCGATGGGTGAAAACGCGGACATCTCCGTCGCCGCGCTCGCCCTCCTCGATGAAGCCGGAGTGATCGGCGTCCATGCGGGCGAAGGCGTCGCGCAGGGGGGCGGTGAACTCGGCCTCGCTGAGCCGGCCGTCGCCGTCCTTGTCCATCTCGCCGGGGCCATTCCCCGGGCCGCCGATGGTGCGGATCTCGAACCGCGCATCGCCGCCGGGGCCGCCGGGGCCGCCGGGGCCGCCGGGGCCGCCGTGACCGGGCGCATGGAAGATGTGGGGCGCGCCAGGGCCGCCGGGGGCGTGAATGACGATCTCGCGTTCGCCCGGTTCGCCGCCCGGGCCGCCGGCGAACACCATGGTCCGCTCCCCGCCCGGACCGTCGGCGGAGCGCCGCAGTTCAAAGTGGTGGCCGTCGCCGCCGCGCCGGATCATGACGGCTCCATCTTCGGCCATTCCGGCTCCGGTCGACAGTTCGTCGGTCGACAGGCGGCCGTCCCCGTCCTTGTCCATCCGGCCGAAATGATCGTTCATCGGCGCGGCGAACTCCTCGCGGGAGACCTGGCCGTCGCCATCCTTATCGAGCGAGCCAGGACCCTGGGGTCCGATGACCATGACCCGGGTCCGGGTTTCCGGCGGCGCGGGCGGCGGCGGCGGCGGATCCTGCATCAGGACGGCGGTCAGTGCGATCAGGGTCAACATGGGCGGTCTGCTCCCGGTGGTCAGGACTGCCCCCTTGGACCATGCCCGGCTTTCGGCCGTGTTTCAGGCGGGGCCCGAATTGTTTCAATCCTGAAATGACGGCGCGAGGACAGGACGTCACTATGGCCGTCATGCAAGCCGAAGCCGCCCCGCGCATCCTGGTTGTCGACGACGACCCCGGCATCCGGGAGGTGCTGACCGATTATCTGGCCCAGCACGGCTATGCAGCCGAGGGCGCGGCCACGGCCGCCGAGATGGACAGGGCCATGGCCGTCCGCGCGCCGGATCTGGTGGTGCTGGACGTGATGATGCCGGGTGAGGACGGACTGTCCGTGTGCCGGCGCCTTGCGGGCAAGGGACCGCCGATCGTCATGCTGTCGGCCATGGGTGAGGATACGGACCGGATTATCGGCCTGGAACTGGGAGCGGACGACTATCTGGCCAAGCCCTGCAACCCGCGCGAGCTGTTGGCCCGGGTACGCGCGGTGCTGCGGCGCCCGCGAGAGCCGGCCCAACCGGAGGGGCCCTGCCTCGCTTTCGCGGGTTGGCGGCTGGATCTGTTACGGCGCGAGTTGACGCGGCCCGATGGAGAGCTGGTGGGTCTGTCGGCCGGCGAGTTCGCCTTGCTGAGGGCCTTCGCCGAGCGACCGGGACGGATCATGAGCCGCGACCAGTTGCTGGAACACGCGCGGGGGGCGGACGCCGACGTCTTCGACCGCGCCATGGACGTGCAGATCAGCCGCCTGCGCAAGAAGCTGGACGACGGGTCCGGGCTGGAAATGATCCACACCCTGCGCGGCGAGGGCTACAGGTTCGATGTCAGGGTCGAGCGGCACAGGGGCGCCGCTTGAGACGGCCCTCCTCCCTGCCGGTGATGATCCAGGTGGCGGCGCTGGCGGCGTTCGCCATCGTCCTGTCCCACGCCGTAGCGTTCGGCGTGCTTGTGCTGTCGCCGGAGCCTCGACCCGCCGGCTTCAGCATCGAAACCGCCGCCCGTGCCCTGAAGGGGGAGGCGGCCGAGACCGCCGACGGACGCGCCCTGCGCCGCAGGCTTTCCGAAGCGCCGATGATCTCGCGCGATCGGGAGACGGACAACCCGCTGGCCCTGGCCCTCCGCGCCGGCCTCGCCCAGAGCCTGGGGGTCCCTACGGATCAGGTCGTGGTCGCCATAGAACGGCCCGCGAGGAAGCGCGCGCCGATGCCCGTTGCACCGGCTCCCCGCCCGGGTGAGGCTGCCGACGCGACCAACTTCGTCTTCGTCCGCCGCGGCGACGAGGCCGTAGTTTCCTCACCCTCTGCATCGGGGTCGACGACCGCGGCGCCCAAGGTCAACGGGGTGATCAGCCTGCAGACGGAAGTCCGGGCGCAGCACGGATCCGGCGCTGTGAGTCCGGTCATCATCGACACTGAATCCCGTCGCTTCACCGTGATCGCCGAACGGCTGACCTTCGCCCCCTTCTCGGCCTCGTTGAGGCTGGATGACGGCCGCTGGGCCACGGTTGAGCCGCCGCGGGGGCTCATATCGCCGTGGCAACGCCAGATGCTCCTGGCGCTGGCGCTGTCGATGCTGCTGCTGGCGCCGGTCGTGTGGTGGATGGCCCGGCGGTTGACTCGCCCGATCCGGGTCTTCGCCGAGGCGGCGGAACGGCTGGGCGCCGACCCGGACGCCGAACCGCTGGCGCCGTCCGGGCCGAGCGAGGTGCGCACCGCGATCCACGTCTTCAACGACATGCAGGCGTCGTTACGCAATCACATCCGGCAGCGAACCCAGACCATCGCGGCGATCGCGCACGACCTGCGCACGCCCCTGACCCGGCTGCGCTTCCGGGCCGAACAGGCGCCCGACGCGGTCCGCGACCGGATGGCGGCCGACATCGAGGAGATGGACGCCCTGATCGCCCAGGCCATGGCGTTCGTGCGGGGCGAGACGACGCCGGAGCGCCGCGAGCCTCTGGATCTGGACGCCCTGGCCGCGGACTGCGCCAACGGTTTCGCCGAGACCGGCGCGGCGGTGAGCTTCGGGGGCGGCCGCGCATTGCCGGTCGAAGGGGACGCCGCGAGTCTGCGCCGGGCGCTGACCAACCTTATCTCGAACGCGATCAAATTCGGCGGCGCGGCGCGGGTGAAGACCTTCGCCCACGATGGCCGGGCCATCGTCGAGGTCGAGGACGACGGCCCTGGAATCGACGTGGGCGAACTGGAGACGGTGTTCGAACCCTTCCATCGCGGCGAACGATCGCGCAATCGGGAAACCGGCGGCGCCGGCCTCGGCCTGACCGTGGCCCGGCAGGCAGCCCGGGCGCATGGCGGCGACGTCATCCTGACCTCCCGCAACGGCGGCGGTCTCACCGCACGCCTTGACCTGCCGATCGCGCCGACCGCCCGTTGACTGACGGCGGACGAATCGAAGCGTTACAGTTCATCACGCCTTGTTACAGCAGCGGGGTTGAAACGGCGGGCCGCCGGTTCCATTGAAGCGCCAACCGCAAATCATGCTTCAGGAGCCCGCCCCATGACCGTCCGCGTCGCCATCAACGGTTTCGGCCGCATCGGCCGCCTCGTCCTGCGCTCGATCGTCGAGCACGGCCGTCGGGACATCGAGGTGGTGGCGATCAACGATCTGGGGCCGGTGGCCACCAACGCCCACCTGCTGAAGTATGACTCGGTGCACGGCCGCTTCCCCGGCACGGTCGAGAGCGGCGAGGACTGGATCGACGTCGGCCTCGGCAAGATCAAGGTGACCGCGATCCGCAACCCGGAAGAGCTGCCGCACAAGGATCTGAACGTCGATATCGCCTTCGAGTGCACCGGCCTGTTCACCTCGAAGGACAAGGCCAGCGCCCACCTCAAGGCCGGCGCCAAGCGGGTGCTGGTCTCGGCCCCCGCTGACGGCGCTGACAAGACCATCGTCTACAAGGTCAACCACGACGTCCTGACCGCCGACGACATCGTGGTCTCGAACGGCTCGTGCACCACCAACGCCCTGGCCCCGGTCGCCAAGGTGCTGAACGACCTGTTCGGCATTGAGCGCGGCTACATGACCACCATCCACGCCTACACCGGCGACCAGCCGACGCTGGATACGATGCACAAGGACCTCTACCGGGGCCGCGCGGCCGCCCTGTCGATGATCCCGACCTCGACCGGCGCCGCCAAGGCCCTGGGCCTGGTGCTGCCGGAACTGAAGGGCAAGCTGGACGGATCGTCGATCCGGGTGCCGACCCCGAACGTCTCGGTCGTCGACCTGAAGGTCGTGGCCGGCCGCGAGGTCACGGTGGAAGAGATCAACAAGGCGCTTCAGGCCGCCGCCGACGGTGCGATGAAGGGCGTGCTGGCGACGACCACCGATCCGGTGGTGTCGACGGACCTGAACCACATCGCCGCCTCGTCGACCGCCGCCCTGCCCCAGACCCAGGTGGTCGACGGCAAGCTGGCCCGGGTGCTGAGCTGGTACGACAACGAATGGGGCTTCGCGACGCGGATGGCCGATACGGCGCTGGTGATGGCGAAGTTCATCTAACCAAGGCGTCTCCTCCCCGTCGCAAGGCGATGGGGAGGGGGACCGCGAAGCGGTGGAGTGGCGCTGTCCGCTGCACCGAGCCTGGGGCTACCCGCCCCTCCGACACGACGCGAAGCCGCGTCGCGCCACCTCCCCATTCGCAGCGCGAACAGGGAGAAGACAGGAACTGCCCGATGACCTTCCGCACCCTCGACGACGCCCCCTCCCTCGCCGGCAAGACCGCGCTGGTCCGCGTGGACTTCAATGTGCCGATGGAGGGCGGGAAGGTGACGGAAGACACCCGGCTGCGGGTGGCGATCCCCACCATAGAGAAGCTGCGCGACGCGGGCGCGAAGGTCGTCCTGCTGGCGCATTTCGACCGGCCCAAGGGACAGCGCGTGCCGTCGATGAGCCTGCGGCCGGTGGTCGACGATCTGGAGCGGCTGCTGGGCGCGCCGGTGCGGTTCGCCGAGGACTGCGTCGGCGACGAGGCGAAGGCGATGATCGCCGATGTCGACGCCGGCGGCGTGGTGCTGCTGGAGAACGTCCGTTTCCACGCCGGCGAGGAGAAGAACGACCCGGTCTTCGCGGCGCAGCTGGCGGAACTGGGCGACCTGTACGTCAATGATGCCTTCTCGGCCGCGCACCGGGCCCACGCCTCAACGGAGGGCCTGGCGCGGCGGCTGCCCGCCTATGCAGGCGAGTCGATGCGGCGCGAACTCGACGCCCTCGACGCTGCACTGGGCAAGCCGCAGAAGCCGGTCATCGGCATCGTCGGCGGGGCCAAGGTCTCGACCAAGCTGGACCTGCTGAAGAACCTGGTCGGCAAGCTCGACCGTCTGGCCATCGGCGGCGGCATGGCCAACACCTTCCTGTTCGCCCAAGGCGTCGATATCGGCGGCTCGCTGGCCGAGCGCGACATGGCGGACACCGCTCGCGAAATCCTGACCGAGGCCGCGGCTCGAGGCTGCGAAATCCTGCTCCCCGTGGACTTCGTCGTCGCGACCGAGGTCAAGCCCGGCACCGCCGCCCGCGCCGTTGTCGCCGGCCAGCCGCTGTCGGACGACGACAAGATTCTCGACGCCGGCCCAGCCAGCGTCGCCCGCCTCGTCGAAGCCCTGACAGCCTCGAAGACGCTGATCTGGAACGGGCCGCTGGGCGTGTTCGAGGTTCCCCCTTTCGACGCGGCTACGGTCGCGGTCGCCCACCATGCAGCCGCGCTGGCCAAGGCCGGGGTCCTGACGGCGGTCGGCGGCGGCGGCGACACCGTCGCCGCGCTGCATCACGCGGGCGTGGCGGACGACATGACCTTCGTCTCGACCGCCGGCGGCGCGTTTCTCGAATGGATGGAAGGCAAGGCCCTGCCCGGCGTCGAGGCGCTGCGGTCGGCCTGAGGGCCCGGGCAAATCTCATACGCCAGCGTTAAGGTTGTGGTGTCGGCTCGCGGCTAAAGTCTCCCTCCTTCTTGCGGGAGAGTCTTATGAAGGGCGTAGTCTTCAACCTGTTGGAGGAGGCGGTCGGCCGGGCCTTCGGCCCCGAGACCTGGGACGTCCTGATCGACGCCTCGGGCGTGTCCGGGGTCTACACCTCGCTGGGAAACTATCCGGATGAGGAGATCGAGGCGCTGGTGGCCGCCGCGATGGCGGCGCTCTCCCTCGACCGCGACCAGGTCCTGCGCTGGTTCGGCCAGAACGCAATCCCGGTCCTCGCCGAGCTCTATCCCGCCTTCTTCACGGGCAGCGAAGACGGACGGACTTTCGTCGAGGGCGTGAACCACATCATCCACGCCGAGGTGCGCAAGCTCTATCCCGGCGCGGCCTGTCCGCACTTTCACATGCATACCGACGCGTCGGGCGATCTGATCATGGACTACCTGTCGGCGCGCAACATGTGCGCGCTGGCGCAGGGCTTCGTCGAGGGCGCGGCAGCCTGGTTCGGCCAGCCGGTCGACTTCCGCCACCTCCGCTGCACCCAGCAGGGGGATCCGCAATGCTCCTTTGCCCTGACATGGTCGCCGATGGCGGCCCGGGACGAAGCCGCTTGACAGCCCCCCCGCCTGAACCGACCCCGGAAGAGCGCATCGCCCGCCTTGAACGCCGCCTCGCGAGGGAGCGAGAGGCGCGCCGCGAGGCCGAACGGATCGCGGAAGGCGGCACCCGGAGCCTGTTCGAACAGCAGCGACGCCTGGAATTGATCCAGGCCGTGGCCGCCGCCGCCAATCACATGGAGGATCCGGCTGATGCGTTCAGGTTCGCCGTCGAACGCATATGCGACCACGCCGGCTGGCCGACGGGCCATGTCTGGATGTTTCCCGATGAGGACGTGAGCGGCCTGCTGGTGTCCTCGGGCGTCTGGCATCCGCTGGAGGCCGAGGACACCCCCTTCCGTGTCCAGACGCGCGCGATGTCCTTTCCCCGGGGCGTGGGGCTCCCGGGACGGGTCCTGAACGAGGCCCGCGCCATCTGGGCCGAAGACGTCACTGTAGAGGAGAATTTCCCGCGGGCCGCGAGCGCGCGCGAAAGCGGCCTGCGAGCAGGGTTCGCCTTCCCCGCCCTGATCGGCGACGAGGTCGCCGCCGTGCTGGAGTTCTTCCAACGCCGACCCGTTCCTCCCGATCCTCAGTTGCTTGAGACCCTGGACCAGATCGGGGCCGTCCTTGGACGGGTCGTGGAACGGCATCGCGCCGCGGCCCGGCTCCATCGTCACAATCAGGATCTCGCCGCGCAGAGAGACGCCGCGGAACAGGCCAGCCGCGCCAAGTCCGCTTTCCTCGCCGTCACCAGCCACGAGGTTCGCACTCCGCTGAATGCGGTGCTCGGTCTGGCCGAAGCCCTGAAACGCCAACCTCTGACCCCGGATCAGCACGAGCTCAACGACGGAGTCCTGGCCTCCGGCCAGATGCTGCTTCGCCTGCTCAACGCCGTGCTCGACATGTCGAGGATCGATCAGGCGGTGGCGCGAATGGACGATTTCGATCTTCGCGCCAAGCTGCGCTTGATCGTCGGCATCTGGACACCTCACGCCCAGGAATTGGGGGCCTCGCTGGCCCTCGACGCCGCGGCGCTGACGGTCGAGCGCATCCGGTCAGACGAGGGACGGTTCGAACAGACCCTGGTCAACCTCATCTCCAACGCCCTGAAGTTCACGCCGCGCGGCGGTGAGGTCCTCGTTCGGGCCATCGCGGAAGGTCAGCAGGTCAGGCTGGAAGTGATCGACGAGGGTCCGGGCGTGGCCGACGAAGATCGGGACAGAATATTCCAGCCCTTTGAGCAAACCGAAGCCGGTCGGCAGGCGGGCGGCGCGGGATTGGGCCTGTCCATCTGTTCCGGCAACGTCCGGCTGCTGGGAGGCGAGATCGGCGCGGATCGCGACGACCGCGGACGAAGCCGTTTCTGGTTCACCTGTCCGTTCGAGACCGCGTCCGCCGGTGAGGCTTTCGAGGCAACTGAAGAGGACCTGGAAGCGGCGCCCGGCCTGCGCGTCCTCGCGGCCGAAGACAATCCGGCGAACCGCCGCGTGCTGGAAGTTTTGCTCGGCCCGGCCGGGGTAGACCTGACCTTCGCCGAGAACGGCGCTATCGCCTTGGGTGAGTTGGAGAGAGGACGATTCGATCTCGTCCTGATGGACGCCAACATGCCGGTCATGGACGGAATCGAAGCGGTGCGGCGGATCCGGGCGGAGAGCATGGCGCCCGACACCCCGATCTACATGTTGACGGCCAACGCCTTCGCCGAGGATGTCGAACGATACATGGCCGCGGGCGCCGACGGCGTCCTGACCAAGCCGATCCAGATCGACCGGCTCTTCGCTGTTCTCGGTGGCTGCGGCCGGGAAGTTTCGGCCGGTGCGAGGGATGCCGCCTGACCAAGCCGCGGACTGTAACAATGCGTGACTTCCGGCTCCGGCGGAGCTAGATGACCCGCAAACGACAACACTCAGGAGGACTCGATGGATCTGGCGGCGCTCAATGCGGTGGCCCAGGCGATGGTCACGCCCGGCAAGGGCATTCTGGCGGCCGACGAGTCCACCGGAACTATCAAGAAGCGCTTTGACGCGATCGGTGTGGAGAACACCGAAGAGAACCGCCGCGACTATCGCGAGTGCCTGTTCCGCGCCGAGCAGACCATGCGTGAGCACATCTCGGGCGTGATCCTGTTCGAGGAAACCCTGTACCAGGACGCCAAGGACGGCACTCCGCTGGTCGATATCATCAAGGCCGCCGGCTCGATCCCCGGCATCAAGGTCGACAAGGGCGCGACGAAGATGGCCGGCTTCCCCGGCGAGACCGTCACCAAGGGACTGGACGGCCTGTCCAAGCGCCTGCGCGCCCACTACGAGCGCGGCGCCCGCTTCGCCAAATGGCGCGGCGTCATCGACATCGCCGACGGCGTCCCGACCTGGGGCGCGGTGAAGTCCAACGCCCACGCCCTGGCCCGCTACGCCCGCATCTGCCAGCAGGAGCAGATCGTGCCCATCGTCGAGCCCGAAGTGCTGATGGACGGCTCGCACGACATCGCCCGCTGCGACGAGGTCACCCGCTGGGTGCTGCAGACCGTCTTCCAGGAGCTGTACGAACAACGCGTGGCGCTGGAAGGCGTCATCCTGAAGCCGAACATGGTCATTTCGGGCAAGGGCAGCGTTCGGCAGGCGACCGTCCATGAAGTGGCCGAACGCACCATCGCCGCGCTGAAGGCCACCGTGCCGTCGGCTGTCCCGGGCATCGCCTATCTGTCGGGCGGCCAGACGGACGAGCAGGCCACGGCCCACCTCGACGCCATGAACCGCATCGGCGGCTTCCCGTGGAAGATGACCTTCTCGTACGGCCGCGCGCTTCAGGCCGCGCCGCAGCGGGCCTGGTCGGGCAAGGCCGAGAACGCCGTCGCCTGCCAGTCCGCCTTCCACCACCGCGCCCGCATGAACGGCCTGGCCTCCCTGGGCCAGTGGGAGAAGAAGCTCGAGAAGAAGGCCGCGTAAGGCCTCACGGCCGGCGCGCCACGCGCCGGCCGGTCGCTCACCAGCTGCCGTACTGGTCGCGGAAGCGCCAGCGGACGTCGCGGACGTCACGCTCGGCGTCGTCGACCTCGTCCTGGGCGCGGCGCCAGTCGCGTTCGGTGTCGGCGCGCTCGCGGCGGATTTCCTGGATGCGGTTGCGGATCTGGTCCCGCTGTTCGTCGGTAAGACCGTCGGCGCGGGCCTCGGCCTGTTTGGCCGTGATCTTGTCATCCAGTTCCTCGAGCCGGGCTCCGAGACTGTCGACCCGGCCCCGCGCGTCCGACAGCGCCTGCTCCGCGGCATGCACCACCTGGCCGTCCCGGTAGGCGAACATGAAGTCCGCTTCCAGCTCGGACGGGCAGACGCCCGCGTAGCCCGAACCGCTGCGTCCGACCTCGAAACCCTTGTAGGGGGTGCAGTAGCTCACCAGGCCCTGCCGTCGTCCGGCCGCATAGGCGGCGGCGTCCGGCGTGACGCCATGTTTGGCGCAGGCCTCGGCGTGGTCGTCCAGCCGGCTCATGGTCAAGCCCTGCTGGCCGTCGATGTAGCCTTGTCCGGACCAGTCGCCCGCCATGCACTGCTCGGCGCTCATGGTGGCGCAGCTGCCGAGGGCGAGCCCCGCGCCAACCGCGGCAGCTGCGATGATCAGATGTCTCATGGCTCGGTTCCCCCTTCACGGCCGCGTTAACCTTATCATACTCGCCGGTACAGCCAAGCTTGCGCCTTGGCGACGCCGCGCGACCTCGTGCTAGATGCGACCATCGCCGTTTCCGGCGACGGAGCGCCCGGTGTCCGACGAACCTCTGATCGAAGACGACGAGCCTGCGGTCCTGACGGCGGAGCTCGCGGCAGGCGGGGTTCGGCTGGACAAGGCGCTGACCGACATCTTTCCGGAGCTGTCGCGTGCCCGTCTGCAGGCGCTTCTGGCGGAAGGCGCGGTGAGCCGGGACGGTCAGGCGGTCGTGAGCGGATCAGCCAAGGCGCAGGCGGGGCTCTACACCGTCACTCTGCCGCCGGTGGTCGCGGCGACCCCCGCTCCCGAGGCGATCCCCCTGACCGTGCTGTTCGAGGACGCCGACCTGATCGTCATCGACAAGCCGGCCGGCATGGCCGCGCATCCCGCTCCGGGCTGCGAGACCGGAACACTGGTGAATGCGCTGCTGGCCCACTGCGGCGGCTCGCTGTCCGGGATCGGAGGCGTTGCGCGCCCGGGCATCGTGCATCGACTGGACAAGGACACATCAGGCGTGATGGTCGCCGCCAAGTCGGATCGGGCCCACGCTGGATTGTCGGCCCTGTTCGCGGCCCACGACATCGAACGCACCTACATCGCCCTGACCCGCGGGGCGCCCAGTCCGGCCAACGGCCGGATCGAGACCCTGATCGGGCGATCGTCCTCGGACCGGAAGAAGATGGCGGTGCTCAGGAGCGGGGGGCGTGTCGCCATCACCGACTATGTCGTCCAGGATGTCTTCGGGGTTCCGTCCCGGGCTGGCGGCGCCCCTATGGCGGCGCGGGTCGCCTGCACCCTGCACACCGGCCGGACGCACCAGATCCGGGTGCATCTGGCGTCGAAAGGCGCGCCGATCCTTGGCGACGCCACCTATGGCTCGGGCAGCCCTGCCGCCGCGGTCCGGGCCGCGATCGCAGAGGCGGGTCTGGCGCGTCAGGCCCTGCACGCGTCGGTTCTGGGGTTCCGACACCCGGTCACTGGAGCTGAGCTTCGCTTCGAGACCGCGCCGCCGGCGGACATGAGCGCCCTCGAGCGCTTGCTGCAGGCCCTCTAGAGTCCCACATCCGTAAGGGAGGCCGCATGACCGACGAGAGCATCAGGGACAACGCCGACGCCCATCGTTACGAACTGCCGGTCGGCGGAGATGTGGCCGTCGTGACCTACAATCTGTCCGGCCAGAACCTGATGATCACCGAAACCCTCGTGCCCGAGGCGCTTGAGGGCCAGGGGATCGCCAGCCGATTGGTGAAGCATGTGGTCGCAGACGCGCGGCGTCGTGGCCTGCTGATCCTGCCGGTCTGCCCATTCTTCGCGGCCTGGCTGCAGAAGCATCCCGAGCACGTCGATGTGGTTCATCCGACGTATCGCCAGATTCTGGGCCTTACATAGTCCGTCTTGATAAAGGACTGACTCTGCGCTATACAGCCACTCGTTCGGTGCAGTGGCGCCGGGGCAACGGTCATGCTTCCGTGTGACGATCCGCCTCTGACAAATGCGGAAACCCGACCCTATTTCATCGGTTGAGGGGTGAGGCGACGGCGCACATCGGGTGGCCGCTTCCGAAGAACCCGCTCGTTTTGACGGTCGGAGGGACCATATGGCTGTAACCAGATCGCTCGCGGTGATGTCGCCTGAACAGGGGCTTTCGCGATACCTGACTGAAATCCGCAAATTTCCGATGCTGGCGAAGGACGAGGAGTTCATGCTCGCCAAGCGCTGGACCGAGCATCAGGACCCCGAGGCCGCTCACCGTCTCGTGACCTCTCACCTGCGCCTCGTGGCCAAGATCGCCATGGGCTATCGCGGCTACGGCCTGCCGATCGGCGAGGTGATCTCCGAGGGCAACGTCGGCCTGATGCAGGCCGTCAAGAAATTCGATCCGGACAAGGGCTTCCGCCTGGCGACCTACGCCATGTGGTGGATCCGCGCCTCGATCCAGGAATACATCCTGCGCAGCTGGTCGCTCGTGAAGATGGGCACCACGGCCGCGCAGAAGAAGCTGTTCTTCAACCTGCGCAAGGCCAAGAGCCAGATCTCGGCCTTCGAGGAAGGCGACCTGCGTCCGGAACACCTCTCCGCCATCGCCACCAAGCTGGGCGTGTCCGAGGAAGAGGTCACCAACATGAACCGCCGTCTCGGCGGCGACGCCTCGCTGAACGCGCCTCTGCGCGCCGACGGCGAGAGCGAATGGCAGGACTGGCTGGCCGACGACACGGCGGTCTCGCAGGAGACCCAGCTCGCCGAGGACGAGGAAAAATCGATCCGCATGGGCCTTCTGGAGGAAGCCATGCAGGAGCTGACTGACCGCGAGAAGCACATTCTCACCGAGCGCCGCCTGAAGGACGATCCGGTGACCCTCGAAGAGCTGGCCGGGCAGTATGGCGTGTCGCGCGAGCGCGTGCGCCAGATCGAGGTGCGCGCCTTCGAGAAGCTGCAGAAAGCCATGCGCGCGGCGGCGGAAGAGCGGAACCTGGTCGACGCTTGACGCGGAGGAGGTCGGCGGGGCCGACCGGCTTCAGCCGGCCTTCTTCAGCGGCTCCGGCGGGGCCATGGCCAGCAGCGATCCGATCGGGGCTGCGAGCGTCGCCTTGCAGGGCGGGCCCGAAGCCAGGGTTACTTCAAGCGCGCCGACAGCGACGGCGAGACGGGAGTCCGAAACCTTCATGGCCAGCGACTTCAGGGTCGCAGCCTGCTCGCGGATGGCCCGGACGGCCTGAAGGGGATCGTTGTCGAACTGATCGAGGGCCGCGGCCAGGATTCGCATGGCCTGGTCCTTCGCGGCGGCCACCGCGGCCGCGCCGCTGGCCGGCTTGTCGGCCCGGCGTTTGCGGTCGCCCGTGAACTCTCCCGAGTTGAAGCGCCGCCGGTCCGGCCCGACGTAGCCGACCGCCTCGACCCAGTCGCGGGGCTTCAGGGCGACGTTCTCGACCCGCTTGAGCAGATCGGCGCTCGTGAACGGCTTGCGAAGAAACTCGTGCACCCCGCTGTCGCGGGCGCCGATGATCGTGCTGGCTGTCGCATCGGCGGTGACCATGATGATGGGCGCACGGCGGCAGGCGAAGCTTGACCGCCGGATCGCGCGCGCCAAAGCCTCGCCGTCGAGGTTGTCACCGTTCCGTTCGGTGAAGATGATCCCCGGCTCCAGCGCCGCCGCCGCCTGCAGCGCCCGCGGCTGGCTCGGCTCGACCACGATTTCGCCCGCGCCCATCCCCTTGATGATCTCGGTCAGCAGGCGGGCGGCATGGGGGTTCGGATCGACGACGAGAACCCGCCTCAGCACCGGAGCCAGCTTCGCCAGCACGCGAGGATCGACAGCAAACAAGACACGGCCTCCAGATGGAGCCGTCATGCTTAACCGTGGCCGGTTAAGACCCGTTGAACGCTGAGATTTCGCCCCCCCGGACCGGCTACCCCTGGAACGGGTCGTGCATCAGGATGGTGTCGTCCCGCTCAGGGCTGGTCGACAACAGGGCCACCGGTGCGCCGATCAGTTCCTCGATCCGACGGACGTATTTGATGGCGTTGGCGTTGAGGTCGCGGAAGCTGCGCGCCGAGGCGGTGCTCTCGCTCCAGCCCTCGAGCTCCTCGAACACCGGCTCCGCCGCGGCCTGCGCCTTCAGGCTGGAAGGCAGGTAATCCAGCACCTCGCCGCCGATGCGGTAGCCGGTGCATATCTTCAGGGTGTCCAGTCCGTCGAGGACATCCAGCTTCGTCAGGGCGATGCCGTCGATGCCGTTGATGGCCACCGACTGCCGGACCAGAACGGCGTCGAACCAGCCGCAGCGGCGTGCGCGCCCCGTGTTGACCCCAACCTCCCGGCCCACGGTAGCCAGGTGCCGCCCCACTTCGTCGTTCAGCTCGCAGGCGAACGGCCCCTCGCCGACGCGGGTCGTATAGGCCTTCACGATGCCCAGCACATAGCCGACTCCCCGCGGCCCGATGCCGGCGCCGGCTGCAGCCTGACCGGCCACGGTGTTGGAACTGGTCACATAGGGATAGGTGCCGTGATCGACATCGAGGAAGGCGCCTTGGGCCCCCTCGAACAGCACCCGTTTGCCGTCGCGGCGCGCCTTGTCGAGGACACGCCAGGCGGGCTGGACATAGGGGAGGATCTTCGGCGCGATCTCCAGCAGTTGCTGCAGCAAGGCGTCCGGATCGATCGGCTCCAGCCCGAGACCGGCCCGCAACGGATCGTGGTGCGCCCGCAGACGGTCGATCTTGACCTTCAGGTCCTCGGCGCTGGCGAGGTCACAGACGCGGATCGCGCGGCGACCGACCTTGTCCTCATAGGCCGGGCCGATGCCGCGTCCCGTGGTGCCGATGCGGGCTCCAGGGGCGCTGGCCGCCGCCTCGCGGGCCACATCCAGCGCCGGATGGATGGGCAGGATCAGGCAGGCGTTGTCTGCGACGATCAGCACCTCGGGGCTGATGGCGACGCCCTGGGCCACGATCTTCTCGATCTCGCCGACCAGATGCCAGGGATCGACGACTACGCCGTTGCCGATGATCGAGGGCTTGCCCTGGACCACGCCGCTGGGCAGCAGGGCCAGTTTGTAGACCTTGCCGTCGACCACAAGGGTATGGCCCGCATTGTGGCCGCCCTGGAAACGCACGACCACGTCTGCCCGGTTCGACAGCCAGTCGACGATCTTGCCCTTGCCTTCGTCGCCCCACTGGGCGCCGACCACCGCGACGTTCGCCAAGACGTTTCTCCGCTACCGGGACTTTCGAATGCGGGCGCAGCCTATAGCGGGGGAATCGAGCGGTGTCGCCCGGAGCGGCGGATTATTCCGCCAGCGCCGTTTCGTAGGCCCAGCCCAGCCACGGCGTCAGCGCCTCGACATCCGCGGTCTCGACGGTGCAGCCGCACCATATGCGGAGCCCGGCCGGCGCATTGCGATGGCTTTCGATATCGAAGGCCGCGCCTTCGCCCTCGACCAGCGCCTTCATCCGCTTGACCAGCGCCTGGCGTGCGGACTCATCCATGGCCGTCACGCGCGGATCGACGAACTTCAGGCAGACCGACGTCGTCGAGCGTGTGGCGGGATCCGTGGCCAGATAGTCGATCCAGTCGGTCTGCCGGACCCAGCCGTCAAGCGCCGCGGCATTGGCTTCGGTGCGGGAGATCAGCGCGGGCAGCCCACCAACCGACAGGCCCCAGTCGGCGGCGTCGATCCAGTCCTCGATGGTCCAGACGGAGAAGGTGTTGATCATCGAGCCGGACGCGAGCGCGGCGTCGAAGCCCTCGGCATTCCTCAGCCGCAGAACCTTGGGCACAGGGCGGGGGGGCGTGTAGCGATCAAGCCGATCGACGGCCCTCGGCGACAGGGCCGCGACACCCAGTCCCGCCTCGCCGCCCAGCGCCTTCTGGAAGCTGAAGGTCACGACATCCAACCGGTCCCATGGCAGGGGCATGGCGAAGGCCGCCGAGGTGGCGTCGCAGATCACCAGGCCTTCCCGATCCGCCGCGATCCAGTCGTCATCCGGGGCCTTCACCCCCGATGTCGTCCCGTTCCAGGGAAAGACGAGGTCCTTCGCCGGGTCGACTTTCAACACGTCCGGAAAGGCGCCCCACGGCGCGGTCAGGATCTCGGGTTCAAGTTTCAGGTGGTCCCGAATATCGGTGGCCCAGACCTGTCCGAAATTCTCGAACGCCAGTACCTGAACCGGCCGCTCGCCCAGCATCGACCACAGCGCGGCCTCGACGGCGCCGGTGTCGGACCCCGGCACATAGACCAGCCGCCAGGCCGCGGGGACCTGCAGCAGCCGCCGGGTGAGCTGGAGGCCATGGGCGAAACGCTCCACCACCTCGGGCGCGCGGATGCCGCGACCCAGCAGTTCATGCGGAATAGCCTGGCTGGACCAGCCCGGGCGCTTGGCCGTCGGGCCCGACGAGAACCACGGCCGGTCCGGTTTGATATTCGGCTTTCCCGCCATCAGTCGCGCCACGGTCGGTAGGCGCCCCGGTCACGCATGTCCTGCGCGAGCTTCGTGAGGCCTTCGTCCGGGCTGTCCGGCAGGAGGATCATCAGCTTGGCCAGCAGATCGCCGCGCTTGCCGCCCACATGAGCCCCCCGTCCCTTCAGACGCAGCACCTTGCCGGAGTTCGAACCGGGCGGGATGGTCATATTGACCGTGCCCTCCGGGGTTCGAACGGGAACCTTGCCGCCCAGTACGGCGTCGGGCAGCGACACCGGCAGGTCCATGGTCAGGTCCGCGCCGTCCCGCTGGAACATTGGATGGGGGGCGATCTTCAGCGTGATAAGCGCGTCGCCGGCCTCGCTGCGGCCCGCGGCGCCCGGCGCGCCCTGGCCTCGCAGGCGGATGACCTGCCCATCGGCCGCCCCCTTGGGGATGGTCACATCGAGCGTGCGCCCGTCCGAGAACTGGATCCGCCGGGTCGCGCCCGAAATTGAATCCTCGAGACTGATCTCCAGTGTCGCCTTGACGTCCGCGCCGCGGGCGGAGAAGCCGCCGCGCGGTCCGCCGGGGCGGGCCCCGCCGCCGAACATGCCGCCGAACAGTTCGTCCAGATCGATGTTCTCGAAGCCGCCGCGCTGACCACCCTGACCGAACGGGCTCCCGCCGGGGCCGCCCCGCGCGCCCCCGCCCCCGAAACCGCGAAACTGCTCGCGGCCGTCCGCGTCGATTTCGCCTCGGTCGAATTTGGCGCGCTTCTCGGCGTCCCCGAGCAGATCGAACGCCGCCGTCACCCGCTTGAAGCGTTCGTCCGCCTCGCGATTGCCGGGATTCTTGTCCGGGTGAAGCTCCTTGGCGAGCTTGCGGAACGCCTTCTTGATCTCGTCCGCGCTCGCGCCCCTCGAAACGCCCAGTTCCTTGTAGGGATCGCCCGCCACGTTCGAGTTCGCTCCTGCCGTACCAAGTCCAGTCCGTCAGTTAGGGCATTCGCATCTTCGCGCAAAGCCGCCTGTCCCAAATCTGCGTTTCAACCCCGTTCAGATCAGCGCGGTGCGGGCGCGAACGCCCCAACCGTAGCCGTCGCTCCACTGCGCCACGGCCACATCAGCGTTGTCGAAGTCGTCCGGGAAATCCGCCGCTGCCTGAGCGTCCGGATAGATCGCCGCCTCGCCCTCGACCTCAAACGTCCGGATCGCGATCTCCTCATTCAGGACCTCGACGCGGAAACGCAGGGGGTCCACGGCCGGCGCTTCCCCGTCCCATCGATCACCGCCCAGGCGTAGGCGCGCCGTCCAGGACAGGTCGAAGCCGCCATCCGGACGCGGGGTGCAACGCAGGTGCGCCGGACTCCACGGGCGGTCATGCAGACCGACCGGCGCGAAGATCAGTTCGCTGGCGGCCGCGCCGCCGGGCGGCGTTCCAGCAGGAGCCGCTCGCCAGAGCAACGGCAGTCCCCGCTCGGCCGGCGGCGACGCCACCCGCTCCAGCCCCGGGTCCAGAAAAACGACGATCGCACCGCTGGCGGCTCCCGCCGCGGTCGCCTCCTCCGTGCCCTGCTGTCCGCGCAGCAGCCCGGTCAGACGCCAGGTCTCGCTCGCGATTAGTTCGGCGTTCCGGAACTGCACGATCTCCCAGCCCACCGAGGTCTCGATCGCCACGGCGTTGCCGCCCGCCAGCACAGCGGCTGTCGACAGATTTTGGGGCGGCCGTCCCTCGACCCGGACATCAAGGCTGTTGACCTCGTCCCAGCGATGCCGGACCCCCGGGCCAAATTCACCAACCAGCCGCCCGACAGTTGCGGCCTCGGCGACATCCCCGCGCACCGTCAGGCTCGCGGCGTCCGCCCCCGCGAAAACCCGCATCGGCCGCCACGGGTCCGCCGCAACCACCACGATCGGCCGTGAATCGCCGCCGCCGTCCAGGAGAGGCGGCAGGTCGATCACCCGGAAAAACGGCGCGCCCGCCACGACCGAGCCATCACCCCCGGTCGGGATTCCATCGTCCTCCCCCGGCCGCACGGTGGAAACGGGCTCCAGCACAGCGGATGGCGTTTCGTCCAGGTCGATCCGCATGGTTCTCCAGGCCCGGTCGTCGCCGAGAACCGACACCGTGTCCCCCGGCTCGAGAAGGAGCGCCTCCAGCGAGCCGAGCAGGACCGTAAGCCGGTCTTGCCGCCCGGTTTCAAGAGCTCTCTCCGCCGCGGCTTTCGCCAGTGATCGGGAGCAGACGGCCGGCAGGTCCGCGTCGACAGAGCTTCCCTCCCCCGCCGTCCGAACGACGACGGAGCCGGTCTGGTAGTCGGCGTCGCCGTCGATGAACCGCACCCGGGCCGCGCCGGGGCGCGGTTCCAGCATCCGGTCCGCCCGCAGGCCACCGCCCTCTGCGGGAATGGCGAGGCCTTCGGGCGTCAGGTTCAGGACGCCGGGTTCGTTCCCGAAGACCGCGGCGCGGCCCCCGCGCTCCGCGGCGACCATGCCGAGAGCCGCCATCAGCGGCTCGAGGGCGTCACGCGTGCGCATGGGGCGGTCGATGACGTAGCCCTGCGCCTCGCCCTCTGGCTGGCCGATCTCGAACTCAGCCTCGGACAGGCCGCCCCGCTTGAGGATCTCTGCAAGCAGATTACGGGTTCCCCCGCCCAGCCGCCCGTTCAGCCAGTGCCCCGTCCGCCACGCCCCGGCATCGGCCCAGACATCAGGCCGGGCCGGAAACTCGGGCCACGGGCGGGCATCCCAGCACCAGGCGTCGGCGGCTTCAAGCATGGGCCCGTCGTAAACCGCCGAGACCGGGTTGTTCGAAGGCTCGGCGAAATGGGCCAGAACGGCCTCGAGCGCACGTCGCTGCATGCGGTCGTCGCGGCCCCCCGTGGAGAACGGCGGCAGCCCGCCTTCGGCGCTCTTCGCGTCCTGGAAGAGGTTCGGTGCATTGGCGCCCCTGTCGACCGCAGCGCAGCCGAACTCGGTCAGCCGGACCGCCTTCATTCCCGCGACCCACGCCGTCGGCGCCGCGCTCCTCACGCCGCCGGGCCGGTCATGATGAGCGTGCGACCACCAGCCCTTCAGGTCCTTGGGCCGGAACACCCAGTCCTCGCCGTGCGCGGTGTCGGCGATGGGCGTCCGAACCTGAGCGGCCCGATCCGCCGGCGAGGCATAGAACCAGTCGAAACCCTCGCCGCCCGCGACCTGCGCGGCCAGGCTGTCGATATCGTCCGGCCCCCGGAATACGCCGCCGTCCAGACCACCATCTCCGTCCCGCCAGTCGGCGAGCGGTGGATACCAGTCGACGCCCACGAAATCGACGTTCGGGTCGGCCCACAGCGGATCCAGGTGGAAGACCACGTCGGGGCCGTCGCGCCAGCCGGAATATTCGGACCAGTCGGCGGCGTAGGACAGCCTCGCCGAGGATCCGACGATGGCCCGGCATTCCGCCGCCAGCGCCCGGAAAGCGTCAACCGCGGGGAAATGACCATCGGCGTCGCGCGTCCATGTCAGACCCCGCATCTCCGATCCGATCAGAAGCCCGTGGGCTCCGCACTCCGCCGCCAGCGCGGCGTAGTGCAGGGCCAGCCGGCGCAGTCCCCAGCCATCGGCGTCGCCGAAGACCCCCGCGACGTCCCCGTTCGCCGCCGCGCCGTGCTCGCCCTTCAACCGGCCGCGCCATGGATAGGCGGCCTGCTCCGCCCCGCCGTACGGATCCGGCAGACCATTGCCTGCCGGCACATCCATGAAGACGAAGGGATAGAGCGTCACTTCGAGACCCCGGCTCTTCAACTCGGCGATCGCCTGCCGAACGCTCCCGTCCGAAGGCGTGCCGCCGTAGGCTGGCCCGCCCCCGCTCTGCGAGATCAGGTGCGCGTCCTCACGGACCAGACCCGCGACCGACCAACTCGCCGGTTCAGTCGGCTTGTCCCGGCGCTCCACGCCCGGCCGGATGGCGCAGTGACCGGCGCGCAGGTCATCGCCGAACCAGCCGACCACCAGGCTCACCCGCTTCAGATTGGGCAGCTGGGTCTGAAGTTGATCCAGAGACACGGCGAGATCGACTCGCCCGGCGCCGGAATGCACGTTGTCGGGGCTTGTCCGCGTCAGGCCTTCCCGACGCATGATCACCTCGGTCGCCAACACGAACTCTCCCGCTCCGGGGATCAGGCAGACGCCCTCCAGCCGATCCTCCAGGGTCGGTTCCGGGCCCTGCGGCCGGCGAAACACCTCGAAAGCGAGCTGCGGCGGTCGATTGCCGTAGGGTCCCAGCGGCAGGTCCTCGAACACCACATAGGCCGTGCCGCGGTAGGCCGGAGCTAATCCCTCGACGGCCTCGATCAGCGGATCCGGCGCCTGACCGTCCGTCCCGTGATGCAATCGCATCGTGATCCCACCCAAGTCCATCGGCCGCCCGTCGGCCCAGATCCGCCCGACGCCGTCTATCGGCCCTTCGCAAAGCGCTACGGCGAAGCTCAGGGAATAGTCGTACTCGACCGTGCGCGGTCCCCCCTTGCCGGCCGCGGAGGTCTTTCGTCCTTCCAGAAACCGGGCCGCCCAGATCACCTGCCCAGTGACTCGGGCGCGACCGAAGACGCAGGCCATCGGCGCGCCTTCCGCCGCCCCCTGCAGGGCCAGTGCATTCAGCCGGGGCCCCTTCTGGCGCGGGGGTTCCAGCCCCGCCACCAGGCTGCTGTCCAGAATCCCGCCGAGGGTGGCCCCGATGACGCCACCGACGCTTCCGCCAACGGCCGTCCCGATGCCGCCCAGCACCACCTGCGCCATCAGTCGATCTCCCGGTCCTTCCGACGGCGTGGCCAGGCGAAGGCCGCCACCAGCCGTCGCCGCCACCACACGCCCATCCAGCTCTCGACCACTGACCGGCCCCAGTAGGCGTGGATCATCCGCGGCTCACGGTCGTCCGCCACGGCTCCGGCGCTGAGGATGGCGCAGTGTTTGGCCGGCGATCCCGGCGCCATGCGGAACAGCAGCACGTCGCCGGCGCGCGCCGCCTCCACGGGGATTTCGGTCAGCCAGCGCCGGGCGGCGTGCAACAGCGTCTCCTCGCCCCCGACCTCCGCCCAGTCCGGTCTGTAGGGAGGTGTCGGCTCCGGCTCGGCGCCGAACACCTCGCGCCACACGCCGCGCAACAGCCCGAGGCAGTCCGCGCCCCCGCCGCGCAGACTCGCCTGGTGCTGATATGGCGTGCCCAGCCAGGTGCGGGCAACCGCCACGACCCGGCCCCTCATCGCCGGCTCCCGCCGTCGTTACGCCCGCCCTGAACCGGTGCGGCCGCCAGAAAGTCATCCCCGGGAATGTCGGGAAAGCCCTGGAAGTTGGCGGCGTTGCCGAACACGTGCCGGCAGGTCGCCCAGCGCTTGTCACACGAGGCGCCGGGAAAACTCGCGAGGTCGACCCGGCACCGGCCGTCCCCCAGTTGCGCGTCGCAATCCCGGCCGTAGGTGCGCCCCACGACCCGCTCCAGCGCCGCCAGCGGGCCTTCCAGCTCCGCGGTGAACCGGTCGCCCTCTCGCCGCACCCGGGCGAGCTTCGCTACCCACAACCGCACCTTCAAATCGGGTCGTCGCCAATCCACCCGCCACAGGGCGATGTCGGCGTGGTCGAACAGGCCCACCTCTAGATCGGCCTCCGGGATCCCGTCGTCATCCAGGACGCCGGCGACAACGGCCGCCCCCGGGGTCAGGCCGACGCCGCTGTCCGCCGCCCCGAGGGTCCAGCCGCTCGCGGCCCGGCACCGAACGCCGTCGATCTCCAGATCTCGGTCATGGTCGGTGAACCCCGCCGCCACGCCGTCGACCCGCCTCAGCAGCCAGACGTGACATAGCGTCGAGGCCCCGCTCTCGATGCGGGCCGCCAGCTCTTCCGGAACCGGGCGCATCTCAGACTCTCACCTCGATCAGGGGAACCGCCGCCATCCGCCCCGCTGCGAAGCTCTCCAGCGTCACGTCGATCCTGTCGGCGTCGAAGCGGACCGGGACATCGAACTCGAACCCCGCCGTGACAGTCACGCCGGCCGCCGGGGGACTGTGCAGGCTGACCACGCCTGTCGACAGCTCGGCATCGAAGGCCGCCGGGTCCAGCTCGGCGGCGTCCAGGCCGACCCTCACCGTCCCCGCGACGGGCTTGTGAATACGGCGATCGGCGCTCGCCTCGACCTCGCCGTACCGCTTGACCAGTTCGAAGCTGGTCCGGACGCCGTCGCCGAGGCCGAGCGGTTGATCGAACGGCGTGACCTCGCCGCCCGGCGTGCAGGACTTGAAGTCGGCGAAGTCCCGGAACCGGAACCCGTACAGCCGTCCACGGCGAGCTTCGAAGAAGGCCGTCAACGTCGCCATGTCGTCCAGCGACCTCAGGTTCGCGCCGATCAAATAGCGCCGGCGCCCTTGCGCCCAGGGCGTCGAGCGACGCTCGAACCCAGAACCCAGCGTCACGATCTCGGTGCGCCGCTCGACGCCCCCGGTCGACCCGAACGCCAGGCGCGCGGGCAGCCTCACCTCATGAAAGGCCATGATTGAACTCCGGAAATTCGGGATTGGTCGTGACGCTGCCTACAGCCGGCGCGCGCCGAGCGAGACGGCCCGGGCCAGCGCCTGGGCGATCTGCGCCTCGGATCTCAACAGGCCCTCGGCGCCCCCTTCGACCCGCACATTGACCGTCACCCCAGGCGCGCCGACCGGCTCTACGACGCCGGGCCCCGAGGGGCGAAAGAGCTCGGGTCCCCGTTCGCCGACCAGATAGGCGCCGCCCGCGTTCACCGGCCCGCCGTCGGCGCGTGCACCGGAGAACAGCGCCCCCGCGGCCTGGGCGATGGCTCCGGACAGACCACCCGCGCTTCGCCCCGCCGCGGCGTTGATTGCGCCGAGCACCGCACGCGCGAGTTCGGCCAGCGATATCTCTCCATCCGCGGCCGCCCGGGACAGCGACCGGCTCAGGCTGGCGCCGGCCCGGTCGAACGCGCCTTCGATCGACGCCGCCGCCCTCTGGGCTGGCTCCCTCAGCCCTTCCAGCGCCGCCGCCGCCTCGGCCGCGCGACGCGGGACCGAATCGACGCCGTTGGTTTCCAGCTCATCGGTCATCGGGCCAGGCCTCCGCCATTCGTTCGAATTCCCGCCGCCCCAGAGGCAGGCCGTCGACCGGCGCCTCGGCCAGCAGCCGCCATTCCTTCAGCGACAGCCTCCAGAAATCCGGAGGCGTCACGCCGGCGCGGGCCGCGCCGCGCAGCATCGGCCCCCAGGGCGTTTTCACGTCGCGGCCGCGAAGGCTTTCGCCACCGCCTCCGCCGCCTCCCGCGGATCCACCGCCGCTTCCTCCAACGCGCTCGCCAGCGCCTTTTCGCCCCCGCCCCGCAACAGCGCCGCCAGCACCGGGATCAGGTCCCGAGCCGACAAGGCCCGCATCCGCTCGGCCAACCCCGCCAAGCCGTCACAGCCCAAGGCGGTCTCCATCTCGGCCAGCGCGCCCAGCGTCAGACACAGGCGCCGCTCCGCGCCGGCCAGAGAGACCACGACTTCGCCCCTCGCTCCGTTGGCGTCCATCACGCCGCTCCGAACGTCACTTCGCCCGCGCTCGCGAGGCTGATGGCGAAGGTCGCCTCGCCCTCGTGCTCGCCGGCGTATTCCAGGGCGGCGACGAGGAACGGCCCCTCCAGCGTGCCGAAATCCGGCACGATCAACCGCCATGTCCGAGCCGACTGATCGAAGAAGGCCTCGCGGATCAACGCATCCGAGGCCGCGTCCCGAAAGATGCCCTGCCCCGCCACCGCCGCCGACTTCACCCCGGCGCCGCCCAGCAGTTCGCGCCAGCGTCCCGCGCTGTCGCCATCCGTCGCATCCACCGTCCGCGCGTTCAGCGAAATCGTCCGCGCCCTCAGCCCGGCGACGGTTGTGAACACCCCCGGCGCGCCCTCCATCTTCAACAGAATGTCCTTGCCGCGTTGCGCCGCCATCTCAGTCCTCCTCCGTCACGGCGCGCACCCGCAGCACCGCAAATGTTCTCTTCCCGTCCGGGGCCGGATAGACGTCCGCAAACGCCAATCTCAGGCTGACCGTCCGCACCCCGTCGGCGGCGAGGACCGCGTCGGCGAGGCTCAGCCGCAGCGCGGCCAGCACGGCCTTGGCCTCCTCGGTTCCGCGAAACTGCGAAACCACCGTGAGGGTCAGGGCGTGCTCGACGCCGCCTCCCTCCGCGGCGACCGGCCGGCTCTCGGAACGGCCGATCAGCAGATGCGGAAAGCCCGGTCTGTCAGGCGACGCGTCCCAGATCCGCGGCGGCTCGCCCAGCAGCCCCCCCAGGCCCGGGTCGCCCGCCAGATGCGCGATCAGCGCTTTCTGCAGCGCCAGTTCGTGACTCATCAAACTCGCTCCAGATTGAGGATGGCCTGCCCGCCGACCGTCTCGACCGAGCGGATGCGCCAGTCGCCCCCGCCGAAGCGCAGCATTCGCCCCGCCGTCAGCCGCGCGTCGGCCCGCGCTTCCGCGGTCATGGCCTCAAGGATGCGCGCGCCGCCCGCTTCGCTGTTCTCTCGCCGCCGACGCGGGCCCGTCTTCAGCCAGGCCGATCCGACCGGTTCCCAGCTCACCGCCCGTCCGCCATAGGGCGTCTGGCTTTCGAGGCCCTCGAACAGGGCCGCCAGCACCCTCACAGCCGGACCCCGCGATAGGGGGCGATCCAGGCCTCCACCGGCTGAATGGACATGTCGGGGTCGCCTCGCTCATAGGCGCGCAGTACCAGCATCAGCACCGCCAGCCGCAGCGGCGCCGGCGATGTCGACTCCAGCGTCAGCCCCACATCGCCCTCGACCCTCGCCTGGGCAGCGTCGATCAGGGTCTGGATCAGCGCATCCTCGGCGTCGTGCTCGACGCGCAGGAACAGCTTCGCCTCCGCCAGCAGGACGGGTGCGGTCATGGGAAACCTCGATTGTCTGTGGAAGGAAAGGCAACAGGCGTCAGGGTGCAGGCGGCGGAGTCCCCCCCAGCCCAACCGCTCCCTGTTGCCTGTTGCCTGTGGCCTCGACCCTCAGCTCGCGGCGAACTTCATCACCTTGATGGCGTCGAAATTCTGCACGCCGCCGCCGACCCGCTTGGTGGTGTAGAACAGCACATAGGGCTTGGCCGAGTACGGATCCCTCAGCACCCGCACGCCGGCCCGGTCGACGATCAGATAGCCGCGCTGGAAGTCGCCGAAGGCGATGGCCGCCGCGTCCGCGCCCACGTCGGGCATGGTCTCGATCTCGGTCACCGCATAGCCCAGCAGGCTGGCGGTCTCTCCGGGTCGTTGCGCCGGTTGCCAGATATAGGCCCCGTCGCTGTCCTTGAACTTGCGCACCGCAGACACCGTCTTGCGGTTCATCACGAAGCGGCCGTTGGGCCGGTACCGGGCCTTGGGTGCATAGACCAGGTCGATCAGCCGGTCGGTCGGGCTGGACGGCGCGAACGCCCCTGCCGCGCCCGAGGCGACATAGCCGATCTTGCCCCATTCATGGGCGCTCTCGGCCACGATGTCGTAGCTCAGGAACCCCTTGGGTTTGTTGACCCCGTCGCCGGTCACGAAGGCCGTGGTCTCCTGCGCCGCGAAGGCGTCCTCGACCTCCGACGCCAGCCACTCGTCCAGATCGATCAGCGCGTCGTCCAGCAGGCTCTGGGTGGCCGCCGGGCTGGCGTACAGATCGGCTGACGGGAACTCCAGCAGCGCCAGGGTGGCCGGATCCGTCTCCGGCCGCGCCGCCGTTTCGGCCACCCAGCCGGCAGCCAGGCCCGCCGTCGAGACCGGCTTGCGGAACACGCCGGCGCCTACGGTGCGCACACTGGCGATCTCCCGCATCGGCGATCCGGCCATCAGCCGCCGCTCGATGGCTCGCTCGGTCTGCTCCGGCACCACATAGCCGGCCGAGTTCGACGCCGTCGACAAGCCCGCCTTCAGCTCCAGCCCGACCGACTGCCCCGTCTTCAGATACCCGTCAAACGCCGACTTCTCCTCCAATCCTCCCCCGTTGGGGGAGGTGGCTCGGCCGACGGCCGGGACGGAGGGGGTCTGCCCCAGCTCCGGCCTCCGCCGCTCGCTGACCACCCGGTCCAGCCGCGCCTGGGCGCTGCTCACCGCCTGATCGATCCGCGCCACCTTCTCCTCCAGCAGGGTGTCGGCGGAGGCCTTGCGCTCGATCTCGTCCAGCCGGGCGTCATTCGCCCCTTTGAACGCCTCGAACGCCGCCATCATCTCATGCATGGCGGCGCGCGCCTCGGGGGTGCCCGAGGCCGTCTTGGTCTCTTTCATGGTGTCTCCGGTTTTCAGGAACCGCGGGTTGCGGTTAGGGTCGGGGCGTGAGCAGCCCCATGGAAAGAATCTCGTTGCCCGGTCGTCGGCGCCGTCCCGCATGAGCGACCGCTTCACCCGGCTCGAGCGCGAGGTCATGGCCGCCCTGGCTCACGATCTGCGCCACATCGCGCCGGACCTCGCCGGTCAGTTCGAGGAGAGCCTGCCCGGCACGCGCCGCAACACCGGCTCCGGCCTGTTCAGCGAGATCATCGTCAGCTCTCGCCGTCCCCTGTCGGCCGAGCGGGCCACCGGTTTGTTCGGCACGGTTCACGCCATGGTCGGCGACCTTCCCGACCCGATCGCCTTTCAGGCCGAACTCAGGGAAGGCCGCCTGCTCGCCCTGCACGGCGATGCCTATGGCCAGGACACCCGGGCCCTCGACTTCGAGTGCATCCCTTTCGACCAGGTCTTCACCCTCAACGATCAGGGCGAGTCGATCGCCTTCGACCCCGCCGCCCAGATGCGCCCCAGCCCGCTGCTCGCCCTGCACCAGCACGACGATCCTGACCCGGCCCCGGCCCTGGAGCCGCGCCTCGTCAATATCGGCCCGCTCGAACGGCTTCAGGACGACCGGCCTCAGCCTCTGGTGAAGGGTGTCGCCCCTGAAGCGCCGCAGCCCGACGCCGATCGCGAGGCGACCAAATCGCTCCTGATCGGAATCTGGGTGGCCGCCGCCGTGGTCGCGCTCCTGGCCGTGGTGTTCGCCCGCGTCTCCGTTGTTCTGGTGCTGATCGGCGCCTTCTGGCTGGGCGCCCTGCTCCGAAAGCCGGCGGCCAAGCGCGCCCTCGCCGGGGCGGCCAAAACCCTTGGCGGGTTCGAGGTCCGCCCGTCCCAGTTCTGAGCCTCACGCGGCGCTCCAGCATGTGAGCACCCGGGTTACGTCCGCTCGACGCCTCGCGAAGTCACGCTGAACCGCGCCGCCGGCAGCATCGGAAACGTCACCAGCGACACCTCCCAGAGATCCACCTCAACCAGCACCCTCAGCCGGCCCTCCCGGCGGGCCCTCTGGCTGCGGAAGCCGATCGACAGCCCGTCCAGCGCCCCGGCCATCGACAGCGCCGTTGCGAACCGCGCCTCCGCGGACCAGTCCATGATCCGCCCGCGCACCCACAGGCCGCGATCATCCTCGCGCATCTCGTCCCAGACGCCGACGGGCGCGCGGCCCTCGTGCTGGTGCAGCATGCGAACGCCCGGCGCTCCGTTAACCGCCAGGGTGTTCGCAAACGCGCCCCGAGCCACCACGTCCCCGTTCAGATCGGCCACGCCCCACAACGACGCGTACCCTTCGATCGGCAATCCGCCCGCCTCGCGGAGAGCGTCGGCCCGGTTCGCGGCTCCGGCCTCCGGCGAACGCCCGCTCATCGGCCGCGCTCCAGCCGCCTCTCGACGCGTTCGACCGCCGCCCGGGTGGCCTTGCTCTGTTCCTCAAGCCGGGCCAGCCGCTCCGCCACCTGCCGGTGCTCGCCCATCCGTCCCTCCAGCGCCGAGATCCGCGCCGCCGCCCCACCGGCCCAGACCAGCGCCCCGGCTGTCTGCACCGCCAGCGCCGCGATCACCGCCACCGGAACCTTCCGCATCATTTCCATCACGCGCCCACTCCCGCCATCCGTCGCCGTTCCTCGTCGGTCAGGAAGCTGGCCGCCTCCAGCCGCGCCCACAGCGCGTCCCTCTCGGGCTGCAGCGCCGGTACGGCGTCCAGATCGGCTTCGATCCTCGCGTCCCCGAACCGGTTTCCGAGCCACCCCGTCAGCGCCGCGGCCGTCTTTCTCACCAGCGGAACCACCGTGCCGCGCCAGAAGGCGGCGTTGGCCTCGCGATAGTTCGAATAGGTGGCGTCGCCGGGGATCCCCAGCAGCTGCGGCGCCACCCCGAAGGCCAGGGCGATCTCGCGCGCCGCCGCATGCTTGCCGGCGATGAAGTCCATGTCCGCCGGCGTCCAGCTCATCGGTTTCCAGTCAAGCCCGCCCTCCAGGATCATGGGCCTTCCGGCGTTCAGCGATCCGCCGTGGGCGTCCCCGATCTGCGCCCTCAGCGCCTCGAACTGCTCGACCGTCAGCCGCTCCCCATCCTTCGCCCCGTAGACCAGCGCCCCGCTCGGGCGCGCCGAATTGTCCAGCAACGCCTTGTTCCAGGCGCCCGAGGCGTTGTGCACATCGATGGCCGAAGCCGCCGCCTCCAGCGGCGAGAATCCGTAGTGATCGTCGCTCGGGTGAAACAGCTTCAGATGCATCACCGGCATCCAGCCGTCAGGCTGACGGCCGATCCGGATCGCGCGGCCATCGACCGAATACTCATAGGCGTCGGGCCAGCCGGCTCGCCCCGGCACGACCTTCACCCGGTCCGGTCGCAGGGTCCACAGCTCGACCGGCGCGTCGTCGCCCACGGCCTCGGCATAGGCGTTCCCCGCCGTCTGCAGGGCGCCATACAGCGCCTCCAGCCACTCCGCGCCGGACTGCTCCGGATTGGGCCGGGCCAGCAGCCGGACCAGCGAATGGTCATCCTGCCGGATCCCGTCGACGAACACGGTCAGCGGCGTCGAGGCCGCGGCCTCGGCGACCATCCGGACGCAGCGATAGGCGATCGCGTTGCGACCAAAGCCCTCGGTGGCCAGGTTCGCATAGTCCCGCGGCGTCCACCGCGGGCGGCCCGCACTCGTCAGGGCGATCAGGGGACCGGCCCGACTGTCCTTGATTTCGGGCGCGACAACGCCCCGTCGTCCCCCGAAGGGCCGCCGCCAATTCAGCATGGTGATCTCCAGGAAGAGCCGGCGAAGCGCCGATCAGGCCGGCCCCCTGCCTCGAACCGTCCCCCGCTTCCCGCGGCGGTTCAGCTGGCTTTCCGACCTGCCCACATCATACCCCGGCAGCGTTGCCCGGATGGAAAACAGCTTCGAGAAAATGCCATCCAGCTGATAACGCCGGGCTATTTCTCGCCAATCCGACTATAAATCCAGGAATTGCCAGCACAGCGTCACGCGGGCCGGGCGCAGTGCGGCCGTTCGGTCAGCGCGGCTCGCCGCCCCGCTCCTCGTTCCACTCCGGCGCCTCGAAATCCAGCGCGTCCTCCGGATCCTTCAGGACCAGTTCCGAGATCGTCTGGCCCCGCACCGACACGCCGGCCTCGTGCACGCTCTCCGGATCCCCGGACACCAGCGGGTGCCATCCGGCGAGACCCCGACCCTCGTGGATGCGGCGGTAGGCGCAGGACTTCGGCATCCACTCCAGCGCCTCAATGTTCCACGGCGTCAGCTTGATGCAGTCGGGCACATGCTGCTTGCGGTTGGCGTAGTCGGAGCAGGTGCAACGAACCGGGTCGAACAGCTTGCAGTGCACCCGCGTGGGCACGACCTTGCCCGTATCCTCGTCCTCGAACCGCACCAGGCAGCACAGGCCGCAGCCGTCGCACAGGCTTTCCCATTCCGGGCGCGTCATCTGTTCGAGGCGTTTGGTTTGCCAGAAGGGTCGTTCCATGGGCGGCCTCATACGCCGATCGGCCCGCCCTGTCGCCGGTCGCCTCGGCCGAGCGGCGCTCTGGCGGGTGGCGAACCCGCCTCGCCCGGTCTATAGCCCCCGCCTCATGGCCGCCAAGTCCCCCGGAAGACCCCCTCTCGTCGCGCTCAAGGACGTCCGCCTGCAGGACGGGCCACGCCCGCTGTTCGACGGGGTGGACATCGCCATCGAGCCCCGCACCCGCGCCGCCCTCGTCGGCCGCAACGGCGCCGGCAAGTCGACCCTTATGAAGCTGGTCATGGGCCTGATCGAGCCCGACGCCGGGGACCGATCGGTGCAGGCCGGGACCCGCTTCGCCTATGTGCCGCAGGAGCCGGTCATCACCGGCGAGACCCTACTCGACTACGCCATCTCTGGCGGCGCCCAGCCGTGGACCGCCGAGGCCTGGCTGACCACCTTCGGCCTCGATCCGGCCAAGGCCGCCGTCAATCTTTCGGGCGGCGAGATCCGCCGCGCCGCCCTGGCCCGGGCCTTCGCGGAGGAGCCAGACCTCCTGCTCCTCGACGAACCGACCAATCACCTCGACATCCTCGCGATCGAACTGCTCGAGAACGAGTTGCTCAGCGCCCGCTTCGCCGTGCTCGTGGTCAGCCACGACCGCGCCTTCCTGAACCGCACCACCCAGGCGGTGCATTGGCTGGAGGGCCGCCGGGTCCGCACCCTCAACAAGGGTTTCGCCGCCTTCGACGACTGGGCCGACAAGGTCATGGAAGAGGAGGCCGAGTCCCTGCGCCGCCTGAACAAGGCCATCGAGCGCGAGACCTATACCTTCTACCGCTCCATCACGGCCCAGCGCACCCGCAACGAGGGCCGGGCCCGGGCTCTCAACGCCATGCGCGCCGACCGCGCCGAACGCGTCCGCGACCTGCCCCGGGAGCTCAATCTGGGCGTCGATTCCGGCGCCGCGTCGGGCAAGCTGGTCGCCGATCTCAAGGGGGTGACCAAGGCCTTCGGCGACCGCACGGTCATCAAGCCGTTCACCACCCGCGTCATCCGCGGCGACCGCCTCGCCATCGTCGGCCCCAACGGCGCCGGCAAGACCACCCTCGTGAAGATCCTGCTCGGCGAGATCCAACCCGACTCCGGCACGGTCCGCCTCGGCGCCAACCTCGACCCGGTCTACCTCGACCAGTCCCGCGAGGGCCTGCGGTCCGACATGACCCTGTGGGACGCCCTGACCCCCGGGGGCGGCGACTCCATCCTCGTGCGCGGCGTGTCCAAACACGTCGCCGCCTACGCCAAGGACTTCCTGTTCCAGGAAGGCCAGCTGCGCCAGCCGATCTCGACCCTGTCCGGCGGTGAGCGCAACCGCCTGCTCCTCGCCCGCGCCCTGGCCAAGCCGGCCAACATGCTGGTCCTCGACGAGCCGACCAACGACCTCGACATGGACACCCTCGACAAGCTGGAAGAGCTGCTGGAGTCTTACGACGGCACCCTGATCCTGGTCAGCCACGATCGCGACTTCGTCGACCGCCTCGCCACCTCGACCATCGCCATGAACGGCCGTGGCGACATCGTCGAGACGCCCGGCGGATGGACCGACTTCATTCGTCAGAACCCCGGTTTCCTCAAGCCCGGAGCCAATCCGCGCCCGCAGGACAAGGAAGCGGCGCGCCGGGCGGAGGCCGCGCCCGCGCCGGCCTCGGTCGCGCCGGCCGCCCCGAAGAAACCGGGCAAGATGACCTTCAAGGACACCCACCGGCTGAAGGAGCTGGAGGGGCTGCTCGCCACTCTCCCCGCCGACATCGCCCGCCACGAGGCGACCCTCGCCGACCCCGGCCTGTACGCCCGCGATCGCAAGGCCTTCGACCGCGCCACCGCCAACGCCGAGCGCGCCCGCACCCTGCTGGCCGCCGCCGAGGAGGAATGGCTGGAGCTGGAGGCGAAACGGGAAGCGCTGGGCGCCTGACGCCCGCTTTCTGTGGATAAATCAAACCCCTGATTCGCTTCCGCGAATTTGGTCCGCCCACAGATATGCACAGGGTTGTCCACCGGGGCCGCAGCGGTTCCGCACAGCCGGCCGGATTCGGGCGCTTGCCGTCTAACGGATTTGGCGCGAACGTCAACAGGCCGAGGGACACGGCGGCGCGGAAATCCGGGGAGACCCGGGGCTCAAAGCGGACCGACCCGGCTCTCTGATCGAACGCACCGGGGGGTTTCGACCTTAACGGACGGGAGACAGGATCAAGGCCCAAAGGACCCTTCGAAAGGCTTCGGCCCTGGAAGACCGGAGGGAACCGGATCGGGATCGATGGACGGCGCGGGGCTCGACCTCGTGGAACGCCGGAGACCAGGAGCGCGACAGGATACAGCCGACCATCGTCGAGGTTCGCCTCGCTGATGCTGACGCCAGGGTCCTGAACCTCAATGGCCAAGTCCAACCCGGACTTGGCGAGGGGACGAGGAGAACCGCTTGCGGGGACCTTCGTCCCCTCGCTCAATTCCGGCGCATGCCGGACTCACGAATCCCGTCGACAACCTGAAACCTTCCCGCCTAGGTTATCCCTGCTCGAGGGGGACCCTTCCTATGCGCCTGATCCTGACCCTTGCCGCCGTCCTGGCGTCAACGCCCGCCGCCGCCCGGCAAGCGGAGCCGCCGCCGGCTGTGAAGAACGCCGAGGCCTGCCTGCGCCAGAATGCGGCCGACGCCGTCCGGGCCAGCACCGGGGCCGCCGACGCCGCGGCCTTCCTGATGGACTACCTGTGCGCCGGGCCGGTCGAGACGGCCGCCCGCCACGCGCGCAGCACCAACACCCTGACCATGCTTCGCGAGATGCAGCAGGGCGCGGAAGTCGCGCCCGAGGACGACTGGCTGGCCGGCGCCGTCGTCGACCCCGTCACAGGCGAGCTGGAACTCAAGGCCGCCAAGGACCCCGCGGCCCAGGGCGGACTCATGGCGATGCAGATGATGTCGAGCTTCTTCGGCGGCGGCCAGAATGCCGATCCCCGGCCCATCGCCTTGCGCGAACTCGCCGGACGGCTGGTGCAGGAAGTCCGTGCCCGACCCTAGGCCGGCCCGGATTTCACCGCCCTTCCCTTCCCTCCGGCCCGGCCGTAAACCAAGGCCATGAACCGTCGCGGGAATCGCATCTCTCTGCCCGATCGCCGCGCCCTGATCGCCGGCGCGGGCGCGCTTGCGGCCACGACCGCCCTCGCCGCCTGCGGCCGCTCCGAGGCCCCCGTCGACGACGACGGCCGGGTGCGGCTCCGCTTCGCCACCGACTGGCGCGCCCAGGCGGAGCATGGCGGCTTCTATCAGGCCCTCGCCTCGGGCGCCTATGAGAAGCGCGGCCTGAACGTGCAGATCATCCAGGGCGGGCCGAACGTGAACGTGCCCCAGCTGCTGGCCTCGGGCGCCGTCGAACTCGGCATGGGCTCCAACAGCTTCATCCCGATGAACCTCGTCGCCGAAGGGGCCCCGGTGAAGGCCGTCGCCGCCTTCTTCCAGAAGGACCCCCAGGTCCTGATCGCCCATCCCGATCCGTCGCTCAACTCCATCGCCGACCTGCGCGGCCGCCCGATCCTGCTGGCCGACGCCTCGATCAACGCCTTCTGGGTCTGGCTCAAGGCGAAATACGGCTTCACTGACGATCAGGTCCGCAAATACACCTTCAACCTCGCCCCCTTCCTCGCCGACGAGCGGGCGGTCCAGCAGGGCTATCTGACCAGCGAGCCCTATACGATCGAGAAGGAGGCCGGCTTCACGCCGAAGGTCTTCCTGCTGGCCGACGAGGGCTATCCCTCCTACGCCACCATGGTGCTCGCCCCGACCGCCTTCGCCCGCGACAACGCCCGCGCCCTGCGCAGCTTCATCGCCGCCTCGGCCGAGGGCTGGCGTGACTACATCCAGGGCGACGGCAAGGCCGCGGACGCCCTGATCCGCCGCGAGAATCCGGACATGACCCAGGACGTGCTCGATCAGGCCCGGGCCCGGCTGAAGGAAAACGGCATCGTCGACGGCGGCGACGCGGCGCTTTACGGCCTCGGGACCATGACCGCCGAACGCTGGCAGGCCTTCTTCGAGGTCACGTCTGAAGCTGGGGTCTATCCGCCCAACCTCGACTGGCGTCAGGCCTTCACGACCCAGTATCTGCCCGGCCGTGGCTGAGACCGACGCGGCGTTCGCGGGGGCGCTGCGCAACGTCGTCGTCCGCTACCCGGGCCGGCCGCCCTTGGGGCCGCTCGACCTGGCCGTCGCTCCCGGCGAGATCCTCGCCCTGGTCGGCGCTTCGGGCGCCGGCAAGTCCACGATCCTGCGACTGCTCGCCGGCCTTGAATCGCCCTCCGAGGGGGCTGTGGCCGGCGGCGCCGGACGGGGTCGCACGGGCTTCGTCTTCCAGAGCGCCACCCTGATGCCCTGGGCCGACATCCAGGCCAATGTGGCCCTGCCCCTCGATCTGGCTGGCGTCCCTCGCGAAGAGGCCAGACGCCAGGCGGCGGCGCAGCTGGCCGCCGTCGGCCTCGGCGACCGCCTGACCGCCCGCCCGCGACAGTTGTCCGGCGGCATGGCCATGCGCGCCTCGCTGGCGCGGGCCATGGTCACCGAGCCGGACCTGCTGTTGCTCGACGAGCCGTTCGCCGCCCTCGACAGCATCACCCGTCGCCGGCTGATCGAGGACCTGCACCGGCTGTGGACCGGCCGCTCGCCGCGTCCGGCCATGGTGTTCGTCACCCACGATATCGAGGAAGCCGTCTATCTGGCGCATCGCGCCGTGGTGCTCGACTCCGGGACCGGCCGAGTGGCGGCCAGCCTTTCCCTCCCGGGCCCCCTGCCGCGACCGGACAACTGGCGGGGGAACGAGGCGTATCGTTCGACGGTCGAGCGGCTCGCCGCCGAACTCGCCCGCAGCATGACCGCCTCTGCCGGGAGCAACGCATGACCCGCCTCCTTCCGCCCCTGTTGTTGACCGCCCTCCTCCTGGCGACATGGGAAATCGCCTGCCGCGTGCTGCACGTGCCCGCCTACCTGCTCCCGCCGCCCAGCGCCGTCGGCCTCGCGCTCGTCGATCGGGCGCCGCTGCTGCTCTCCTCCGCCGCCGCCACCTTCTGGATGGCCTTTCAGGCCCTGCTGCTGGCCTTCGTTCTCGGCGGCGGCCTGGCGCTGGCTGTGTCGCTCAACCGTTCCGCCGAACAGGCGGTGCGCCCGCTCGCCGTCGCCCTGCAGGTCACGCCGGTCGTGGCCATTGCGCCGCTCGTCCTGATCTGGGCCGGGCTGGATCACGCCGACCGCGCCGTGGTCGCGCTGGCGGCGGCTGTGGCCTTCTTCCCGCTGTTCTCCGGTGTGCTGACCGGGCTCCGGTCCGCCGATCCCGACCTTGAGCGGCTGTTTGACCTCTACGGCGCCTCGCCCGTTCAACGGCTGATCCGGCTGCGCCTCCCCGTCGCCCTGCCCTTCGTGCTGGAGGGTCTCGGAGTCGCCGCCGGGCTGGCGGTGATCGGGGCGGTGGTCGCCGAGTTCGTCTCCGGCTCCGGCGCCACCCAGGGTCTGGCGTGGCGGCTTCTGGAGTCGGGCAACCGCCTGCGCACGGCCGACATGCTCGCGGCGCTCGTCTGCCTGATGGTCATGGGATTGGCACTCAACGCAGCGGTCGGCGCCCTCGAGCGCGCCGTGCGCCGTCGAATGGCCTGAAGCGTCGCGCCCCGTTAGCGGGGGGTTAAGTCCCGGACCGCTACCGTGTCGATCCAGTTCCCGCGCCCGGAGCCTGCCCTTGCGCCGCGCCTCGACACTCCCTGTCATCCTCGCCGCCGCCGGCGGCCTGCTGCTGGCCGACGCCGCGGCGGCCCAATCCGGCCCGCGAACCCTTTCCTGGCCGGGACGCAGCGAGGCGACGCCGGTCGACGCCCGCGTCCCGACCGCGCCCGTCCCCGCCCCCATCCCTGTTGGCCGCGAACTGCGCCGCCCCAATCCGGTCATTCCGCACGGCGGCGCAGCGGCGCCCGCCCCGGCTCCCTCGGGCCTGACCCCCGCGCCCGGACCGGCGCGGCGAACCCTGACGCCGGCGAACGCCTGGCTCCGGCCGGCCGCCCCGCCCCCCGAACCGGCCCTGGCTCCCGCGGTCGCCATGGCCTTGTCCGCGCCCCCGCCCGCGCCGTCCCCAACCCGTCCCGCGCCTGCCTACGTGCCGGATCGGAGCGGCGGCCAGCCGGTCCCCGCCGAGGCCATCTATCCGGCCGCCCCTCCGGCGAGCGAAGCCGCCCCCGGCGTCCCGGCGGACCCGATGGCCCCGCGCCGCGACGCTCCAATCTTCAATCTCCAGCGCTCGACTCCGCCCCCGGCTCCGGCGACCTCCTCACCCGAACCCGCCCCGCGCGCCGAAGCCCCGGCTCAGGCCCCGGCCACGGCCCAACCGACCCGCGTCGCGGACGTGGCCAACTCCGGCCAGCAGCCCCCCCGAGGCGGAGCCCGCTACTACTCCGTCCACCGCCAGAACGGACGCGAGCCGGACGCCCTGGTCATGCCCGAGCCGACCTATGTCGACGCCCTCGTCGTGTCGATGACGGAGACCCCGGCCACCCAGGACCTCGCCGAGCCGGACCAGGGCCCCACACTGATCCGCGACCGCAACGGCAACATGCGGGCCATGCCCGCGGCGTCGGACGGGGATCACCAGTGACGGACGCGCCGACCCTGTCGCGTCTCCCGGACCTGATCGCCCTCGCGGAGGAGGACTCCAGCGAGAAGCGCCGCGCCCTGCTGCGGGAGCTCACCGACCATTTCTTCGGCGGTTCGGCCCGCACGGCGGCCGAGGACACCCTTTACGACGCCGTCCTGGTCAAGCTGGCCGACGACATGGAGACCGCGGTGCGGGCTGAGCTGGCCGCCCGCTTCGCCAACGCGCCGGACGCTCCGCACACCCTGATCCGCCGCCTGGCGAACGACGAGGCCGCCGTCGCCGGCGCCGTCCTCGCCGCGTCGCCCGTGCTGACCGACGAGGATCTGCTGGGCGTGGTCCGCCGCCACGGCCAGGATCATCTCCGCGCCGTCTCCGCCCGTCCGTCGGTGTCCGAGGCCGTCTCCGACGTGATCGTCGAGCGCGGTGACGACGAAACCCTCGGGACGCTGTTGCGCAACGACGGCGCCCGGCTGTCGCGAAAGGCCTCGGAAGCGGCCGTCGAACGCGCCAAGGTCAATCCGGCCCTGCACGAAGCCACCGTCTCGCGCGCCAGCCTCCCCGCCGACCTGCTGAACGACATGTATTTCGTCGTCGAGGCGCGCCTCCGCAGCCGCATTCTCGAACAGAACGCCAGCATGGACACCGCCCTGCTGGAGAGCGCCCTGGCCGCCGGCCGGGCCCGCGTCGCCACCGACGACGGCGCCCTGCCCGCGGACTACGCCGAGTGCTCCGCCTATGTCGAGGAACTCAGGGCGGCTGGCCAGCTCACGCCGCAGATGCTGGCCCGCTTCCTGCGCTCGGGCGACAGGAGCGGCGGCCGGACGTCGTTCCTGATCGCCCTGGCCCAACTGGCCGACATCGATTTCCACACGGCTCGCCAGATCGTCGAGCGACGCGAACTCGACGCCCTCGCCGTGGTCTGCAAGGCCGCCGATCTCGATCGGGCCCTGTTCCTCACCTATGCGGTGGTGCTGCTGAACGACGACGGCGACGCGATGGCCAAGGCCCATTCCTACGCTCGCATGTACGCCGAACTGACCCGCGAGGCCGCCCTTCGCACCCTGCGCTTCTGGCGCATGCGCCGCGGGGCCCAGGCGGCCTGACGTCGCACAGCAAAACGCCCGCCCCGTGGTCGGGGCGGGCGCTCCAGTCCGTCCTGGGACCGGTCTATTTCTTGGCGGCGCGGCCGGCGGCGCGGGCGGGTTTGCGGCCGCCCTGGCCGAGACCCATCTGCTTGGCCAGGTCCGAGCGCGCCTTGGCGTAGTTCGGCGCGACCATCGGATAGTCCTTCGGCAGGCCCCACTTGGACCGATATTCCTCGGGGCTCATGTTGTATTTGGTGCGCAGGTGACGCTTCAGCGACTTGAACTTGCGCCCGTCTTCCAGGCAGATCAGGAAGTCCGGCGTGATCGACTTGCGCACCGGCACCGCCGGTTCCTTGGGTTCGGGCTCGGGCTCGACCGCGCCACTCGAAACCTGCGACAGCGCCGCATGAATGCTGGAGATCAGGCCCGGGACTTCGGTCGCCTGGACATTATTGTTGCCGACATAGGCCGACACGATATCGGCGGTCATCTCGAGCAGTTGCGAATTGTCTTCCATACGCGCGGCCTCACCTTTGTGATCTGATCGCTTCAGCCGAACGTCGACCGTCAGCCCGTGGAGCGGGTGAATAGAGACGAACCACGATTCACGCAATAGCGTATTCGTTAGTCTGGACTGTGCATCTTATCAGACTAGACGCCCGGGAATAGGCGTCGCGATCAGCGACCGAAGTTCTCCGCCAGCGCCAGCATCGCCGCCCGTTCGGGGGCCGAATAGTCGTCGACGCCGTCTTCCTCGCCCTCACGAATCGCCCTGAGTAGAGCCGGCGTCAGCGCCGAGGACAAAGACCAGTTCCAGTATCGCAGCACCGTCTGGGCCCGATCCACGGCCAGCATCTCATAGGTGACCTGGACCCTTTCCCAGGCGGGATCGGGCGAACCATCGGCTGCCGTCTCGGGCCGCCGCATCGAGCGCCAGAGGCCCGCCAGGTCAGACTTCGCCAGCCCGGTGGCCTTGCACAGTATGGCCAGCGGCTCGCCGCCGGAATCGCCCAGAATCTTGGCCCCGGTGAGCGGCTTGATCCCCGACAGATAGGCGATCTCCGTCGCCACCTCGCGGGTCAGGCCGTGGGTCGCGGCGGCTTCGACCGCCTGTTCCAGACTACTGTAAGGGCTCTTGTCGATCGCCGCCCGGTTTCTCTGCCGGCGCTCGATGAACTGCAGCGCCTTGCGCGACACCGGGTCCTGCCAGTTCTCCTCGGCGGCCATCGCGAAGACGTCCTCGGCCACCTCCTGCATGACTTCCCGGGACACGGCGAACCTCTGCAGGATGGTGCGCCGATCGTCCGGCCCGCTCCACCAGAACATCACATAGGCGCCCGACGGTCTCAGCTCCGGCCGCTTCAGCAGATGTGCGCACAGCCCACGGTCGGCGCGGCTCAGACTGACCACCCCCTCGACGGCGACCTGACTCAACCGCGCCGAGGTGTTCCTCAGCACAGCCTCGATCACCTGGCTTTCGCCAAAGCTCAGCAGGGTCTCGGTGACCACTTCCGACAGGGCGCGCCGGTTGGCCATCAGGAAGCGGTGCTCGACACTCGCGTCGCGGGCGCAGGCGACCAGATCGGCGTCCGACAGCGAGGCGCACTGCTCGATCAGCAGCCCGGCGATGTCGGGCTCGTCCCGCAGCAGCATCCGGGCCAGGGCGTTGGGCAGCTCCGCCAGGGGCGCCAGCCGCGCGGCCACGCGCTTGCGGTCTTCCGGCGAGGCGAGGCGCAGCATCTCCACCAGCAGATCGCCGGTCACGGCGCGCTCAAAGGCGTTGACGCGGCTGGTCGGCAGGGAAACCACGTCGGCCAGGCGCTTCAGCAGCGCATGGCGCGCGCGGAAGCTGCCTTGCGGCGCGGCCTCCTCGGGCGTGGGAGCGGGCTCGGACATGTCGGCGCGAAGGTTAAGCCTCGCCGGTTAACCGCCTGTGACGTCTGAATCGCCGTCGTTCACCTGCGGCGCCGGCGGCATCACGGGGGTGGCCGTTGGATCCTCGCGATAGTCGAACCCGCCCGCCTCGACCCACTGGCCGTCCCGTTCCATGCTGGAGCGGACCCGATAGACGCCGTCGGCGCCGAGGGCGGTGGTCGACCTCAGGCGCTCGATCCCGTCCGCGCCGTGCACCGTCTCGTCGATGGCGAAGGCGCCCGGACCCGTGGGTCTGATCGTTCCCGTCGTGTGGAAGCCGCCAGTGGTGAAGTAGTGGAAGATGTAATCGCCGCTGTCCTTGTCGCGAAAGATCAGCGTCTCCCCGGCATAGGCGCCGCCTTTGACCGAATGCACCACTCGCACTGCATGGCCGCCTAGGGCCCAGTCCCAGCGCTGGATGTCCTCGACGCCGGCGCCGCCTGTGCCGGCGCCCCGCCAGCTCTTGCCGATCATCGCCTCGAACGGCGCATAGGCGGCGGGACCTGACTGCGCCTCGGGCACGGGCGCGACCTGGGCGACCGCCACGCCGGCGCCCGTCAGCAGGCTCAGGGCGCCGAGAAGGGCGAGCATGGACCGGTTCATCAGGGGTCTCCCATAGCCGGCCCGCAGCGGGCCGGCCCAGGGCCGACTCAACAGTCTTTTGAACGACCGTTCAACTGATCGTCAGTCACCCAGCAGGGCCAGCAGCTCGGCCTCCGGCAGGTTCGGGTCCGCCAGGGGATGGGCGCTGACCTGGCCGTACCAGTCCGGCGACACCTGCGGGCGCGGCCGACTGAAGCGGATCCAGTCGGCCTCCAGCATCATGTCCACCGCCGCCTCGCGATTGACCTCGCGGTTGATCACCTCGGGGTTCTCCGGTCCCGGCGGGACGTCGTCGCTGGTGGTGTAGGCGATCAGTCCGACCTGCATCACCGGATTGTTCTCCATCCGGTAGAAGCGGTCGCGCACTCGCCATTCCGTCTCGCCTTCGGGTCGCGCCAGGGCGATCAGCACCATGCCCACCCGCACCAGCCGCAGCTCGACCCAGCCGCTCGGGAAGGGCCTCAGCTTCAGCGAGGAATAGCTGTTGTAGGTGCCCTTGGTCTCGGTCATCGGCTCGCCGGCGACCGCGCCCACGCCGGTGGTGATGAAATGCCAGTTCTCGGCTCTCGGCGCCCACTGCCCCGCGCTCGACCGGTTCGGCACGCGCGCCATCAGCCCGCCCAGCGACCAGGTCCCGCCCGGTATCTCGCCCGCGCGGCCCCGCACCCGCACTCGCGCCCGCACGTCGAAATCCCCCCGCACCTCGCGGAACAGGAAGGGCGCGTTCAGGTCGCGCACCCAGGCCGAGTGGTAAGGTTCGATGTGCAGCGCGCCCGGCGTCGTCGCGCCGACGTCGATCGCCTTGATCTTGTCGGGCCAGCCCATGGCCTCGTCGAACCGGGTCCAGCCGGTCAGGCCGGTCCCATCGAACTCATCCGACAGGGACGTGAGATCGTCGGGGGACTGGGCGATGACGGGCGTGGCGACGAGCAGGCTGAGGCAGGCGGTCAGAATGCGCATGACGGCTCCATCGGGACGAGCCCTCAGTGCGCCGCGCCGCGGTCGTTCTGGCAAGTTAAGCTTCAGTCAGGTCGCGCCTGCCTTCGGCCCCGCCGCTGAAACCGGACCGAAACACCGCCGCAACAATCGCCCTAAAGTCCCTCGAACAGCGCCGTGGACAGATAGCGTTCCGCGAAACTGGGGATGATGACGACGATGGTCTTGCCGGCGTTCTCTTCCAGCGCCGCCTGCCGGAAGCCCGCGACCAGGGCGGCCCCAGACGAGATGCCGACCGGAATCCCCTCCACGCGCGCCGCCTTGCGGGCCATGTCAAAAGCGTCCTCGTTCGACACCTGTTCAACGCCGTCGATGACCGAGCGGTCGACGATCGCCGGAATGAAGCCCGCGCCGATGCCCTGGATTTTGTGCGGCCCCGGCTCCCCGCCCGAGAGCACGGGGGAGGCCGTGGGCTCGACCGCGATCATCCGCACCGAGGGCTTGCGCGCCTTCAGCACCTGGCCGACCCCGGTGATGGTCCCACCGGTGCCGACGCCGGAGATGACAATGTCGACCCCGCCGGCCGTGTCGTTCCAGATTTCCTCGGCCGTGGTGACGCGGTGGATGGCCGGATTGGCCGGGTTCTCGAACTGCGAGGGGCTCACCGCGCCCGGCGTCCTGTCGAGCAGCTCCTGCGTCATGGCGATGGCGCCCTTCATGCCCTTCTCGGCCGGCGTCAGCACCAGCTCGGCCCCCAGCAGCGCCAGCATCTTGCGCCGCTCGATCGACATGCTCTCTGGCATGACCAGGATCAGACGGTAGCCCTTGGCCGCGGCCACGAAGGCCAGGGCGATGCCCGTGTTTCCGCTGGTCGGCTCGATCAGGACCGCCCCCGGCCCGATCTTTCCGGCCTGTTCGAGCGCATCGATCATCGCCACCCCGATCCGGTCCTTCACCGATCCGATCGGATTGAAGAACTCCAGCTTGGCCAGCACCGTGGCCCTGGGTGCGTACTCCGCCGAAAGCCGCGGCAGTCCCACCAGCGGGGTGTCGCCGATGGTGTCGAGAATGGACGGATAGACCTTGCCCCGTCCGGATTTCAGGTGGCGGGACGGATCGTAGGCGGCGGACATGGCGGATCTCCGTGCGGTGGCCTCTAAAGATAGGTCGAATGCGGCGGCCGCAAGTGGGGCGCAACCGTCTTGACCCTGACCGGATCCCGCCTCAACGCTGTCAGGCCGACCTGGGGGCCGCATGATCTACGAATTCGAGGCCGAGGTCTGGCTCTACACCGCCGGGACCGGCGGCTGGCATTTCATCACCGTGCCGCCCGACATCAGCGAGGGTCTCAGGGTTCTGCGGGGGCCGGCGCGGAATTTCGGATCGATGCGCGTCTTGGCCGGAATCGGCGAGACCCGCTGGCGGACATCCATCTTTCCGGACAAGGGTCGCGGGGCCTTTGTCCTCCCGGTCAAGCTGGACGTCCGACGCCGCGAAGGGCTCTCTGCCGGCGACTGCCCCCGCGTGACGCTGGAGGTCGAGGTCTAGTCGCCGCCCCCTCGTCTTCACCACCCATTAACCACGATCACGCATCCCTGAACGCCTGTTCCGGGGCCTTCACTTGCGCAATCTAGCCGCCGCCGTCGAAGCGATCGATCCGCTGGTCGTGACCGGCAAGGTCGCCGGCGTGAACGGCCTGCTGATTGAGTCCAGGGGCGGCCTCTCCCGCCTTTCCGTCGGCGCCCGGGCCGAGATCGAACGCCGCCATCTGTCGCCCCTCCCCGCCGAGGTGGTCGGCTTCCGCGACGCCAAGGCGCTGCTGATGCCGTTCGGCCCGGTGGAGGGCGTCGCGCCCGGGGCCGACATCCGCATCGTCTCCTCGGCCGCCAGCGTGCGCCCGACCACCGCATGGCTGGGCCGGATCATCGACGCCTTCGGCCAGCCCATCGACGGCAAGGGGCCCCTGCCCGTCGGCCCCGCCGCCTACCCCCTGCGCGCGCCTCCGCCCCCCGCCCATTCACGAGGCCGGGTCGGAGAACGGCTCGACCTCGGCGTCCGCTCGATGGACGTCTTCACCACCACCTGCCGCGGCCAGCGTCTCGGCATCTTCGCCGGCTCGGGCGTCGGCAAGTCGGTGCTGCTGTCCATGCTGGCGCGTCAGGCGACCTGTGATGTCGTTGTCGTCGGCCTGATCGGCGAACGGGGACGCGAGGTCCGTGAGTTCATCGAGGAGACCCTGGGCGAGGAAGGCCTGCGCCGCGCCATCGTCGTCGTCGCCACTTCCGACGAACCTGCCCTGAAGCGCCGACAGGCCGCCTATATGACCATGGCGATCAGCGAGTATCTGCGTGACCAGGACCTCGAGGTCCTGTGCCTGATGGACTCGGTCACCCGCTTCGCCATGGCCCAGCGCGAGATCGGCCTCGCCGCCGGCGAGCCGCCGACCACCAAGGGCTACACCCCGACCGTCTTCACCGAACTGCCCAAGCTGCTGGAGCGCGCCGGCCCCGGCCCCGTCCGTCCGGACGGCACCACCGCCGGCCCGATCACCGCCCTGTTCACCGTGCTGGTCGACGGCGGCGACCATGACGAGCCCATCGCCGACGCCGTGCGAGGCATCCTCGACGGCCACATCGTCATGGACCGCAAGATCGCCGAACGCGGCCGCTTCCCGGCTATCGACGTGCTGAAATCGGTCAGCCGGACCCTGCCCGGCTGCCAGACCCCGCCCGAGCGCGAGTTGAACCGCCGCGCCCGCCAGTGCCTCAGCGCCTACGCCAACATGGAAGAGCTGATCAAGATCGGCGCCTACCGCACCGGGGCGGACCCGATCGTCGACCGCGCCATCGCCCTGAACCCCGCCCTCGAGGCCTTCCTCGGCCAGGATCACCACGACGTGACGCGACTGGCCGATTCCTTTGACCGTCTGGAAACCATTCTGAATCAAGGAATGGTCCAATGACCGGAGACGCAACATGACCGCATGGGCCCAATCCCTGATCCGCATCTCCAACTATGAGGTCGAAACGCTGCAGAAGCGCCTCGCCGAGATCACCGCCCGCCGCGCCTCCGCCGAAATGCGCATCGCCGTGCTGGAGGCCGAGGCCGAAATCGAACAGGAGCGCGCCCGCGAGGACGCCGAGGCCGGCCTGCTGCTGCAGGCCTATCTGAACGGCTGGAAACTGCGCAAATCCGCCGCCGAAGCCGACGTTGTCGAGATCGAGGCCGAGGAAGAAGGGGCCCGCGACGCCCTCACCGGCGCCTTCGAGGAGCTCAAGAAGTTCGAGCACGTCGCCGAGACCACCCGGCTCAACCGCGTCATCGCCGCCGGCAAGCGCGAAACCGCCGCCTTCGACGAACTGGGCCTGAGGCGCCGTGCGGGCTGACCCGCCCCGCCTGAATCGCCGCGCCCTCCTCGCCGCCCCTATCGCGCTGGCCGCCTGCGACCGCTTCGCCGCCATCCAGCCGGCGGCCGGTCCCCTCGCCCCGCCGCTGAAGTCCCTCGTCCCCGCTCCCTTCGGCGCGACCGGCATGACCGGGCAGCTCGACCAGCCCGATTGGGTCGAGCAGATACTGCGCCACTGCTCCCAGCTGACGCCCGAATGGGAGCAGAAGATGGAGCGCACCCTCGGCCCCGGCTTCTCCTACGACTTCGAGCCGTCCGACCGCATGGTCGCCTTCGCGGGCGACAACGGCCTGCGCGTCCACGGCCACACGGTGATCTGGTATTCCCAAGGGTCGGACGTCTTCAACGACGACCTCCCCCGCGCCCGCTTCGCCGCCGAATACGACCGCTACATCTCGACCTTCGTCGGCCGGTATCGCGGCCGGATGGCCGGCTGGGACGTGGTCAACGAGCCGGTGGCCGAGGACGGCGACGGCCTGCGCGACTGCCACTGGAGCCGCGCCCTCGGCATGGACGGCTACATGGTCCGCGCCTTCGAACAGGCCCATGCCGCCGATCCCGACGCCCTCCTGTTCCTCAACGAGTACAATCTCGAGAACATCCCGGCCAAGGGAACGACCTTCCTCCGCCTTGTCGAACGCCTGCTGAAGCTCGGCGCCCCGATCGGCGGCATCGGAACCCAGTCGCACCTGAACATCGAAATCCCGGCCGGACAGATCCGCGATTTCTTCCGCGACGCAGCCTCCCTCGGCCTGCCGATCCACGTCTCCGAGCTGGACTTCCCGATGCAGCGCGACGGAGGGCGCGGACCCGACCTGCGCTCCACCGCCGAACGCCGCGCCCAACAGGTCGCCCGCGTCGGCGAACTGGCCGAGGCCTTCATGACCCTGCCCGAACGCCAGCGCTACGCCTTCACCACCTGGGGCCTGCGCGACAACGACAGCTGGCTGGTCCGCGAAGAAGGCAAGAACCGCCCCGACGAAAGCGCTCTCCTCCTCGACGCCGAGGGGCGGCCGAACCCGGCGTATCAGGCGGTGGTCGAGGCCTTCACCGGCCGCGCCGGAGCCTAGACAGCCGCCGCCTCGATGCCCGCGGTCTCCAGGTCTTCCAGCAACGCCGCCACAGCCGCCTCGACCGCCTCCGCGTCCCGGCCCCGCACCACCAGATTGGTCCCGATCTCGCCCACGGACCCGTGCCCGAACGGATAGCTGCCGTAGCTGATGTCCCGGTTCGCCCGCGCCGCCGCGCTCAGTATGTCGGCCACGCTCCCCTCGCCCACGCCCGTCACCCGGACGGTCCGCGCATGCACCACCGCGCCGGTCCTCAGCCGCGGCGCCACATCCTCCAGCATGGCCGTCATGATTTTCGGGACCCCGGCCATGACGAAGACATTGCCGATCTGGAAGCCCGGCGCGTCCGTCACCGGATTGGCGATCAGGGTTCCACCCTCCGGAATCCGCGCCATCCGCCGCCGTGGCGCGTTGAACTCCGCTCCATAGCGCCGCTCAAGGATCGCCAGCGCCTCCGGATGCTCCGGCAGTCCCACGCCGAACGCCGTCGCCACCGCGTCGGCGGTGATGTCGTCGTGCGTCGGCCCGATCCCGCCGGTGGTGAAGACATAGTCGTGGCCAGCCCGCAGAGCGTTCAGCGCCTCAATAATCTGCGCCTTCCGGTCTCCGACCGTCCGCGCCTCCATCAGGTCGATTCCCAGCGCCGCCAGAAACCGGGCGATGGTGTTCAGATTAGTGTCCTGCGTCCGTCCGGACAGCACCTCGTCGCCGATGATCAGGACGGCGGCGGTGGGAGATCGAGCGTTCATTTCGACAGGGTAGGCGTTGCATCCCCCGCTTCAAGCCACATCCGGGAGTTCGGGCGGCTAATCGCTCCAGGGCGGAACGCCCCGATCCTGGCCGTCGGGCATCGTGGCTCGCCCGCCCGCCAGGCCGACGACCAACGCTCGCGCTCCGCCTTCTCCCTCCGGCGCAATCCGGCGCAGCGTTCCCGCGCGGATGAAGATGGCTTCGCCCTCTTCGACCAGCTCGGTGTGGCCATCCACGACGACTCGCCAGCGACCGCGAAGCGAGCGGTGGACCTGATCGCGGGACATTCGATGCTCGGGCCCCGCGGCTCCCGCCTTCATCTCGACCTCCCAGACCGCCACGTCGGTGGACAGGGCCGATGGACTGACGATCTGCAGCATGACGCCATTCGGCGTTTCGAACACCGCTGCATGTTCCCGGCGCAACTGGGCCATCGCGGCCTCCCCTATAATGTCAAGAAACTTGACATTCTCGGCGCCATTGAACCTTGTCAAGTAACTTGACAGAATGACGGATGGACCTCGCAATCCTGCTGTTGATGAGCTCCCGGGTCATGACCGGGGCGGTGCATGAGGCGCTGGCCGCGGAAGGCCATCCGGCGGTGCGGCCGGCGCATGGGTTCGCCTTCCAGCTGATCGCATCGACCGGCGGAGCGACGGCGGCGGATCTGGCGGCTCACCTCGGCGTCAGCCGTCAGGCCGGCAAGCAGATGGCCGACGAGCTGATCGCCCTGGGCTATGTGATGGTCGAGGCTGACCCGGCCGACGCCCGTCTCCGACGCCTGATCCTGACTCGATCGGGCGAGGAGGTGATCGCGCTGGCCATCCGGTTCTGGGACGAGCAGGAGCGGCGCTGGCAGTCCCTGATCGGGCCGCAGGCGATGAACGACCTCAAGGCCGGCCTTCGCAGCTACCTGTCGCGGAATGGCGCTCTGGATGGGCCGCCGCGGCTGAAGCCGGTCTGGTGACGCCCCCGATATCGCCCAAATCCACCGGTCGGCTGCGTCGCGCGGGGTTGAGGTTTGTGCTATAGTCACCACCTGACTCCCGAACCGATCCAGCTGGATCGCACCCTGCCCTGACGGCGCAATCCCGAAGAGGCCGCCTGGGCGGCGGCCGCCCCGAAAGACGACCATGTACGAGACCCCCGAACTGGACAGCGACGCCTTCGTCCGCACCCACGAAATCCGCGTCCACGACGCCGAGGCTTTCGAGGGCATGCGCAAGGCCGGCCGTCTGGTGGCCGAGGCGCTCGACATGATCACGCCCTTCGTGGTCCCGGGCGTCACCACGGGCGAGATCGACGACCGCATCCGCGAGTTCACCCTCGACCACGGCGCCCTGCCGGCCTGCCTCGGTTACAAGGGCTATGAGAAGACCGTCTGCACTTCGATCAACCACGTCGTCTGCCACGGCATTCCGGGCGACAAGGTTCTGAAGGACGGCGACATCGTCAACATCGACCACACCGTCATCGTCGACGGCTGGCACGGCGACTCCAGCCGCATGTACCCGGTCGGGTCCATCAACGCCCGCGCCCGCAAGCTGATCGACGTCACCTATGACTCGCTTGAGGCCGGCCTCGCCGTGATCAAGCCCGGCGCCACCTTCGGCGACATCGGCTACGCCATCCAGCAGGTCGTCGAGGCCAACCGCATGTCCGTCGTCCGCGACTTCTGCGGTCACGGCATCGGCCGGATCTTCCACGACAGCCCCAACGTCCTGCACTACGGCCGCCGCGGCGAGGGCGCGACGCTCAAGGCCGGCATGTTCTTCACCGTCGAGCCGATGGTGAACCTGGGCAAGCCGCACGTGAAGGTCCTGTCCGACGGCTGGACCGCCGTGACCCGCGACAAATCCCTCTCGGCCCAGTGCGAGCACACCGTCGGCGTGACCGAGGACGGCGTCGAGATATTCAGCGCCAGCCCGGCTGGCCTGTTCCGCCCGAAATTCTGATCGGTCGGCCTCCGCGGCCGACCGACTGGACGTTCCCTTTCTGTTCTGGCAACGTGCGGTCCTTCCACCGGAGGCCGCCATGTCCGCCGTGCTGCCCTTCCCGATTCCGGCTTCCGCGCCGCGTCAGGACGCGCCGTCCGCCGACGTCGTCCCGATCCGAAGCGCCGGCCTTTCCGGTCATCGCGAGCGCCTGCGGGACCGGGCCCGCCGCGCCGGCCTGACCCACCTGCCGGACTACGAACTGCTCGAGCTGTTCCTGTTCCGCAGCCAGCCGCAGGGCGACGTCAAGCCGATCGCCAAGGCCCTGCTGGCCCGCTTCGGTTCGCTCGCGGCGGTGCTCGCCGCTTCGGTCGAGGACCTGATGACCGTGCGGGCCGAGGACACGCGGGGCCGGATCAGGGGCGTCGGCGCCGAGACCGCCCTCGACCTCGCCGCTCTGCACGAGGTGTCCCGCCGCGTGGCGAAGGAAGAAGCGAACAAACGCACCGTCATCTCGTCATGGACCGCCCTGCTGGCCTACGTCCGCCTGTCGCTCCAGCACGAGCCGCGCGAGCAGTTCCGGGTCCTCTATCTCGACAACCGCAACCAGCTGATCCTCGACGAAATCCAGAATCGCGGCACCATCGACCATGCTCCGGTCTATCCGCGCGAGGTCGTGCGCCGGGCGCTGGAGCTGTCGGCCAAGTCGATGATCATCGTCCATAACCACCCGTCGGGCGACCCGACCCCGTCGCGCCCCGACATCCAGATGACCCGCCAGGTCATCGACGCCGCCCGCGCGCTCGAACTCTCCGTCCACGACCATCTGATCGTCGGCCGCGACGGCGTGGCCAGCTTCAAGCAGCTGGGGTTGATGTGAGCCGGCCTTCGCGCAGGACCATTCTCGGCGCGGCGCCCGTCGGCGTGCTCGCCGGGACGGCCCCCCTGTCCACGGACACCGCTCCCGCCGTCATGGTCTCGACCTGGGACTTCGGCGCCGCCGCCAACGCCGCCGGCATGGCGGCCCTGGCGACCGGCGACTCGGCGCTGGACATGGTCGAGGCCGGCGGCCGCGTCACCGAGGCGGACGAGAGCAACAGTTCGGTCGGTCTCGGCGGTCTGCCCGACCGCGACGGCCGGGTCACCCTGGACGCCTGCGTCATGACCTGGGCCGGCGACATCGGCGCCGTCTGCGCGCTGGAGGACGTGGTCCACGCCGTTTCCGTGGCCCGCCGGGTCATGGAGCGGACGCCCCACACCATGCTGGTCGGCGAGGGCGCGCGGACCTTCGCGGTCGATCAGGGATTCGAAACCCGCAATCTGCTCACCCCCCGGGCCGAGGCGGCGTGGCGTGACTGGCTGAAGACTTCGGAATACGCCCCGCGCATCAACAGCGAGAACACCGACTGGCGCGCCCGGGGCATGCCCGGCGGCGCGGCCAACCACGACACCATCGGCCTGCTCGCCATTGACGCCGGCGGCCGCATGGCCGGGGCCTGCACCACCTCCGGCATGGCCTTCAAGATGCACGGCCGGGTCGGCGACAGCCCGCTGATCGGGGCGGGTCTCTATGTCGATGACGAGGTCGGCGGCGCCACCGCCACCGGCGTCGGCGAGGATGTGGTCCGTGTCGCCGGAGCCCACGCCGTGGTCGAGGCCATGCGCGCCGGCCTCGACCCTGCCTCCGCCTGCCGCCGTGTCATCGAACGCCTCGCCCGCCTGCGCGGCCCGAAGGTGGCCAGTTCGCAGGTCGCTTTGCTGGCCCTCGACAAACAGGGCCGCGCCGGCGGCTTCGCGTTGCAACCCGGCTTCACCTTCGCCGTCACCGACTCCGGCGGTCGGACCCGCATCGAGCGCGCCGCAGCCCTGTTCGAGACTCCATGACCAGCACCCTGATCACCGAGCGCCTGACCCTGACCCCGGTCGCTCTCTCCGACTACGATGACCTGCGCCGGCTCTGGGCTGATGCCGCCTTCATCCAGCACATCTTCGCCGAGCCGCTGTCACCCGAAGACGTCTGGTTCCGCCTGCTGCGCGACATCGGCCACTGGGAGGCGCTGGGCCATGGCAACTGGACCATCCGCCTCAAGGAAACCGGCGAGCACGTCGGCAGCGTCGGCGTGCTGGACTTCCACCGCACCCTCGATCCGCCCTTTGACGCACCCGAGCTGGGCTGGGGCGTCGCGCCCCGCTTCCAGGGCCAGGGTCTGGCCTTCGAGGCCCTGTCCGCGGCCCTTGCCTGGTGCGACGACGCGCTGAACGCCCCGCGCACGGTCTGCATGATCTCCCCGGAGAACGGCCCGTCCCTCGCGCTCGCCAACCGCGCCGGTTACGCGCCCTATACGGAGACGACCTACAAGGGCGAGGCCGTCATCCTGCTGGAGCGTCTGGCCGCCTGACGGCGTAGCCAGCCATTAAGGTTTACGCGCCATTCTGGCCGTTGAATCGAGAGAGACCGCCCGTCCCATGCCCATGCCTGTCGAAGAGCTTCGCGGCCATTTGACCGAAGCCTTTCCCGACGCCGAGATCGTCATCGACGATCTGGCCGGCGACGGCGACCACTATCGCGCCCGCATTGTCTCGAGCGCGTTCGCGGGCCTGCCGCGCGTGCGCCAGCACCAGCTCGTCTATGCGGCGCTGAAGGGCAAGATGGGCGGCGAACTGCATGCGCTGGCGCTCGAAACCTCGGCCCCGGCGGGAGACTGAACCATGCGCTACCGTCCCTTCGGACAGGCAGGTCAGGCGGTCTCGGCGGTGACGCTGAGCCTCGGGCCGCGCGACATCGCCCACGGCCCCGAGGCCGGCCGCGAACTGATCTATTCGGCGCTGGAAGCCGGCATCAACAGCTACCGCCTCGAGACCGCCGACCCGGTGCTCGCCGAAGTCCTCGGCCAGGCCCTGAAACATGTCGACCGCAAGCTGGTGCAGGTGGCGCTGATGCTGGGCGCCGGCGACGGCCGTCGCGGCTCGGATCGCGACTTCTCGGCCGAGGGCATCACCTCGGCCATCGACCGCGCCCTCAACATCTCCGGCCTCGGCTGGTTCGATCTCGCCCTCCTCGATGAACCGGCCGAGCACGAACTGCCGCAGTCGACTCTCAACGCCCTCAAGGCCCTGCGCGCCACCGGACGGGTCCGCCTGCTGGGGATCTCCGGCGAGGGCGACGTCATGGACACCTATGTCTCGACCGGGGCGTTCGACGTCCTGGCCTCGCCCCTCCACGTCAATTCCCCGTGGCAGGTCCGCTCGCGCCTGCGCGTGGCGCGCGAGGCCGACATGGCCATCTTCGCCTACGACTATTTCCCCGAGAGCCTCGACACGGCGAAGAAGGCTGCCGCCATCCACGAACCGAAGAAGGGCTTCTTCGGTTTCGGAGGCCCGAAGACCAAGGCCAATCCGCTGGCTCACGCCGGCACCTTCGCCTTCCTGCACAGCACCAACAACTGGCCGGCCGAGGCTATCTGCCTCGCCTACGCCCTGACCGACCCCTCGGTCGCCAGCGTGCTGATCCGGGCCAGCGACACGGAACGGCTGAACATGCTCGCCCTGGTGCCGGACCGCGACATGCCGCCCGGCCTCGCCGCCCAGATCGAGATGGCCCGCGTCGCCGGCGCCAAGGCGGCCTGACCCCCGACCACCTGAGACCTTCCGGCGCCTTGACCCCGCCCCCCTGGGCGCCTAGCTGACGGCCTTCACCGAAAGGCCAGTTCCAGTGACCGATCAAGCCGTCGCCAATCCCGTCCACGCCTTCATCGCCGATACGGTGAAGGGCCATGACGTTGTCCTGTTCATGAAGGGCACGCCGGACGCGCCGCGCTGCGGCTTCTCCTCCCTGGCGGTCCAGATCCTCGACCACGTCGGCGCGCCCTTCGTCGGCGTCGATGTGCTGCAGGACGAGGCCCTGCGCGACGGGATCAAGACCTTCAGCGACTGGCCGACCATCCCCCAGCTTTATGTGAAGGGCGAATTCGTGGGCGGTTCGGACATCGTGCGCGAGATGTTCAGCGCCGGCGAACTCCAGACCCTGCTGGCCGACAAGGGTGTGCCCCTCGGCGACGCCGACGCCTGATGGCGCGGGCCCAGCTCGAACCCCGGACGGACCGCGAGATTTTCGTCGTCCCGCTCGAGGTGCGGCCCGAGCACATCGACGACAACGGCCACGTCAACAACGTCGTCTACGTCGGCTGGCTGCAGGACGCCGGCACAGCCCACTGGAACGCCCGCTTCGACGCGGACACCCGCGGCCGCTGGTCATGGGTCGCCGTGCGGCACGAGATCGACTATTTCCGCCCGCTGCCGCCGGGAGCCGCTGGCGTGAAGGCTCGCACATGGGTGGGCGAGCCCCAGGGACCGCGCTTCAACCGCTATGTCCGCATCGAGGATGGCGAAGGCCGGCTGTGCGCCCAGGGCGTGTCAGAATGGGTGCTGGTCGACGCCGCGACCATGCGGCCGCACCGCATACCGGCGGATATGCTGCCCGCGTTCGAGGCGCGCTGAGGGTCAGCCGCGCGGCAGCTGGTAGGGATTTTCCACCGAGACCCGCGCCCCGGGGGACAGCCCCATCTCCTGGAAGCTCCAGCGCATCTCGACTCCCTGGGCCACCGGCTCCAGGCAGCGATCCTGCTTGAGGCGTCGCAGGGTGATCACCGAGCCGTCGCCCTCGCGGCGCACGACCGGCAGCAGATCGGCCTTCCGGGTGCAGCCATTCGAACTGACCCAGAACACGGCCTGGTCCTGGACGATGGCGGCGGCGTGCACGGGCTCGATCTGTCCCGGGCTGTCGGCCAGCACGGGGGCGGGCGCGGCCTCCGGCCCCGTCCAACGGTCCACGAGCGCGCAGGCGGATAGCGCCATGACTCCGGCCGCCGTGCAGGCGAGCGTGACGATCCTCTTCATTCCCGGCCTCCCGCGCCGAAATCCCGAACAGGCCTAATGTGCGCCTGTTCGCCCGCGAGGGGAACCCGTCACGGGCGGATATGGAAAGGGCCCCGGATCGCTCCGGGGCCCTGACCTTGTCAGTCGCGATCGCGAACCGATTACGACGAGTAGTATTCGACGACCAGGTTCGGCTCCATCTTCACCGGGAACGGCACGTCGGCCAGCTCCGGCACGCGGACGTAGCGGACCGAGAAGCCGCGATCGCCCAGCTCGAGGTAGTCCGGCACGTCGCGCTCCGACGACTGCTGGGCTTCCAGCACCAGCGCCATTGAGCGGGACTTTTCCTTGACCTCGATGACCTGGCCCGGCTTGACCCGGTACGAGGCGATGTCGACCTTCTTGCCATCGACGGTCACGTGGCCGTGGCTGACGAACTGGCGGGCGGCCCAGACGGTCGGGACGAATTTCGCGCGGTAGACGATGGCGTCGAGGCGCGACTCCAGCAGGCCGATCAGGTTCTCGGAGCTGTTGCCCTTGCGGCGCGAGGCCTCGTCATAGGTCGCCGAGAACTGCTTCTCGGTGATGTTGCCGTAGTAGCCCTTCAGCTTCTGCTTGGCCTTCAGCTGCAGGCCGAAGTCCGAGACTTTCGACTTGCGGCGCTGACCGTGCTGGCCGGGGCCGTACGAGCGCTTGTTGACGGGGGATTTCGAGCGGCCCCACAGGTTTTCACCCATGACCCGGTCGAGTTTGTACTTGGCGCTGTGGCGCTTGGACATAAGTCACTCTCTATGTGATGCGGCCCGGTCCCTCCCCAACTGGAGGGACGATCTCAACGGCGGTCCACGCATCGTCCGTAGTGGATCACGCAACGCGGCGAGCCGGTGGCGTGAAGGCGGCGCTTATGACGGCCGCCCCCGTCTGAGTCAAGGCTGGGCGGAGGAGTCCGGAATCCAGACGAAGCCGTCGTCCACCCGCTGGAAGCGGCCGACCCCCGGGAAGGGGAAGTGCACGCCATAGATCCGCCGGGTCCCGGTCACGCCCTGCTCCAGAAGGTTCTGACGCGTGGCCGCCGCCCTGGCGTTGTCGCTGTCCCAGTTGTTGCGCCACTCCGGCCTTTGCACCGAAAGGATCGAGCTGTGCATGGCGTCGCCGATGTACAGCAGCCGGTCGTCCCCGGAGACGATCTCATAGCCGCTGTGTCCCGGCGTATGCCCGGCCAGCGGGACGGCCTTGATCGACGGCGTCACCTGGGTCCCCGGCGCGAATGGCTCGACCTTCGGCGTGATGGCCGCCAGCAGGGAGCCGGCTCCGGCCTCCCCGGCGCCGTCCCGGGCGAAGGCCCACTCCGGCGCGCTCATACGGATGACGGCGTTGGGAAAGGTCAGGCGACCGTCCGCCCCGACCAGACCGCCCACATGGTCGCCGTGGGCGTGGGAGATCAGCACGTCGGTGACCTGTCCCGGCTCAACTCCAGCGGCCCGCAGCGAGGCGACCAGCTTGCCTTCCGTGCCCATCTGGCCGCCGGCCCCGGCGTCGATCAGCACCACCCGCTCGCCGTCGCGCACCAGCAGCGGCTGGATCGGCAGGTGGATCGTGCCGTCGGTCACGCCCGCCGCCGTCAGCAGGGCCGAGACCTCGGCGACATTGGTCCACGGACTGACCTGGGCGTCGCCGGCGGGAACCTTGATCGTCCCGTCCCTCAGCGCGGTCGCCTCCAGCGTGCCGATGCGGACGGCGCTGACGTCCGGGCTGACGGGCGGGGCCGCGGCCGGCGCTTCGGATTCATCCGTGGCGGGCCGGGCTTCCCGCGAACAGCCGGCCGCCCCCGTCAGAACGGCGAGCATCAGGCCCGCGGCGGCGATTTTGAGCGATGGCGTCATCGGCAGGCCCTCCCCAAGTCAACACTCGATGACCGAGATAGGGCGAAATCACGGCGCCGCCAGCCCGCCGCCGTAATAATTTCACGACGGCGGGCCGGGATCGTCAGGCCGAGGCGGCCGCGAACAGTTCGTTGGCCTTGTTCCAGTTCACCACAGTCCAGAACGCCTTCAGATAGTCGGCCCGGCGGTTCTGGTACTTCAGGTAATAGGCGTGCTCCCAGACGTCGGCGGCCAGCACCACGGCGCCCTTGTCCTCCGCCACATCCATCAGTGGATTGTCCTGGTTCGGCGTCGAGGTGACCTTCAGCTTGCCGTCCTGGACGATCAGCCAGGCCCAGCCCGAGCCGAACTGGCCCGCGCCGGCGGCGTTGAACGCCTCCTTGAACTTGTCCATTCCGCCGAGGTCGCGGTCGATAGCGGCGGCCAGCTCCGCGGACGGCTCGCCGGTCTGGTCGACGGGCGCGAGCAGCTCCCAGAACAGGCTGTGGTTCCAGTGCCCGCCGCCGTTGTTGCGCACGGCCTTCGGCGCCTTCGAGATCGAGGCGAACACCTCTTCCAGCGACTTGCCCTGCAGGCTGCCGTCGGCGTCCACCGCCTTGTTCAGATTGTCGACATAGGCCTGGTGGTGCTTGCCGTGGTGGAACTCCATCGTCGCCTTGTCGATGGCCGGCTCCAGGGCGTCATAGGCATAGGGGAGGGGCGGAAGCGTAAAGGCCATGGGGAGGCTCCTTCGACAGGTTTCGGGGGCCCCTCATCTAGGCGCCCGCTCGCCGAACCCAACCCCTGACGGCCGATTCCGCTCCGCTCACGCCTCCGGCAGATTGGCCTTCAGACAGTCCCGCACCGCGCGTCGCAGGTCGCCGGAGGCCGAGACGAAATCCACCCCTTCGGCGTCGAACACCGCCCGCGTCGCCGCGTCCAGCCCGTTCGGCAGGGCCGCGATCACCCGCTTCTCGCCCTTGGGATGCAGGCAGAAGCCGACCTCCCGGCACAGGGCGGCGAACATCTCATCGTGGGCGGCGGTCGGAGTGTCGGTCATGATCCCTCCTAGCACGGCTTCAGGGCAGCAGGCCCGTCAGCCAGTGCATTATGTTCAGGCCGAACCGCGCATTGCCCGGCGCGGCGTTCATGCCGAAGCGCCGGTCAGCCTGACCGCTCTCCGGCGGGTAACGGATCAGCTGCGCCGACAGCATCCCCGCCTCGCCCAGCACCACCACCCGGCCCCGGCCGTATTCGAACGCCAGTCCCTGCGCCGGCAGCGCCGGCTTGGACAGCTCCGCCACCGCCGCGTCGGGAACGCCCGCGTCGTCCAGCCGGTCGGCCAGCGCCTGCAGCGTCGGCAGGTCCGCCGACTCCCGCGCCCCGTCCGTCATGTGCAGGAGCACGGTCGCCCCCTCCGGCCCGGCCAGCGACTGGCCGGTGAAGGCGGTCACCGCCTCCACCCGCTCCGAGGCGTCGCGTCCCGCGAAGATGGGATGATCCCCGAACGCCTCGACCGGATAGGTCAGGTTGGTGGTCAGATCGCCCCCGCCATCCGTCAGGGCGAAGGCGTAGCCGGTCCCCATCCTCACCCCGAACCGCGCCGCCAGCGCCTCCGCGGCCGCCCCGAACGGCGTGTGATCGGCGATCAACAACAGCTTGCCGCCGTCCCGGACCCACGCCTCCAGCGCCGCCCCTTCCGCCTCTGTGAAGGCCGGCGGCGTCGGCTTTTGCCGGGTCGCGCCCGCATTGGCGATGACCAGCACGTCCACGTCCTCCAGCCCGCCGGCGTCGAACGCCTGCGTCCCGGCCCGCACCCGATAGCCGTCGGCCCTCAGCAGGGCCGCGAACGGCGCATACTGCCCGTCCATCCGGTGAAAATTCGCGTGCGCCTCGTCGATCGCCACGACCGGTCCCTGCCCCTCGGCCCAGGCGGGGCGCTCCACGGTCGGACGGAAGTCCGGATCGACCATCTGCTGCTGGGCCGCGGCCGGCGCCGCCAACGTCAGAACGAGGGAAAGGGTCAGGGCCATCAGTCGCATCGGGTCCGCCTCGGCAGTGCCCGCGCATCCTACCACACCGTCGGGCTCAGCTCTTCAGCCGCGCCGCGTGAAAGGCCAGATGGTCGGCCATGAAACTGGCCATGAAGAAATAGGAGTGATCGTACCCCGGCTGCATCCTCAGCGTGACCGTCTGCCCCGCCGCCTCCGCCGCCGCGACCAGCAGCTCCGGCTTCAGCTGCTCCGTCAGAAAGGGATCGGCGTCGCCCTGGTCGATCAGGATGTCGTCGAAACACCCCGCCCCGACGCCCTCCTCGATCAGCCGCGCCGCGTCATGCTCCGCCCACGGCTCGCGGTCCGCGCCCAGATAGGCCGCGAACGCCTTCTCCCCCCACGGACACCGCGTCGGCGAGGCGATCGGGGCGAAGGCCGAGACCGAGCGGAACAGGTGCGGATGCCTCAGCGCCAGCGTCAGCGCCCCGTGCCCGCCCATCGAATGACCCGAGATCGCCCGCGCCTTCGTCGTCGGAAACGCCGCGTCGACCAGCGCGATCAGCTCCCCGACGACATAGCTCTCCATGCGGAAATGCGTCGCCCACGGCGCCTCCGTGGCGTCGACATAGAAGCCCGCGCCCTGCCCGAGGTCATAGGCCGGGTCATCCGCCACGCCCTCGCCCCGCGGCGAGGTGTCCGGCGCCACGACGATCACCCCGTGCTCCGCCGCCGCCCCATAGGCCCCGGCCTTGGTGGTGAAATTGTCCTCGGTGCAGGTCAGGCCCGACAGCCAGATCAGCACCGGAAACGGCCCCTCCCCCGGCGGAACGAACACCGACAGCGTCATCGCCGTGCCGGTGGTCGCGCTGTCGTGGCGCAGATAGCGCAGGGTTCCGCCGTGGACGACGTGGGTCTTCAGGGTTTCCATGCCCGACCCTCTACCGCCCCCCTTGTCATCCAGGAAGCCGCGCGGCGGCTATCCGGGACGGTGCAGGGCGCAGATCTTGTTGCCCGACGGGTCGCGCAGATAGGCCAGATACAGCTTCCCGACGGGCAGTTCGCGGAACCCGGGCGGGTTCTCGATGGCGACGCCGCCGTTCTCGGCGCCCGCCTTGTGAAAGGCGTCGACCGCCTCCGGGTTGGCGGCGAAGAAGCCGATGGTGCCGCCGTTGGCGTGGCAGGCCGGCTCGCCGTCGATGGGCTGGCCGACGGCGAAGGCGCCCATGCGGGTGCGCCACCAGTACCGCCCCTTGGCGTCCGGCCCGCTGGCCGGCTCATGCCCTAGCGCCCCCAGCGCCGCATCGTAGAATTTCCGCGACGCCTCGACGTCGTTCGCGCCGACGGTGATGTGGGTGAACATGGCTTCCCTCTCCCTGCTTCAGGATAGTTTTTTTAAACAACTATCCTGCGGGCGCAAGCCTCAGAACACCACCACGCTGCGGATGCTCTCCCCCGCATGCATCAGATCGAACGCCTCGTTGATCCGCTCCAGCGGCAGGGTGTGGGTGATCATCGGGTCGATCTCGATCTTCCCGTCCATGTACCAGTCGACCACCTTCGGCGTGTCGGTCCGCCCCCGCGCGCCGCCAAAGGCCGAGCCGCGCCACACCCGGCCAGTGACCAGCTGAAACGGCCGCGTCGCGATTTCCTTGCCTGCCTCGGCCACGCCGATGATCACGCTCTCGCCCCAGCCGCGGTGGCAGGCCTCCAGCGCCTGGCGCATCACCGTGGTGTTGCCGGTGCAGTCGAAGGTGTAGTCCGCCCCGCCCCCGGTCAGCTCGACCAGATGGGCCACCACATCGTCCACGCTCTTCGGATTGACGAAATGCGTCATCCCGAACCGCCGGCCCCACTCTTCCTTGCTGTCGTTGATGTCGACCCCGACGATCATGTCGGCCCCGACCATCTTCAGCCCCTGGATGACGTTCAGCCCGATGCCCCCGAGCCCGAACACCACGCAGTTGGCGCCCGGCTCGACCTTCGCCGTATTGACCACCGCGCCGACGCCGGTGGTCACGCCGCAGCCGACGTAGCAGGCCTTGTCGAACGGCGCGTCCTTGCGGATCTTCGCCACCGCGATCTCGGGCAGGACGGTGAAATTCGAGAAGGTCGAACAGCCCATATAATGGGCGATCGCCTGCCCCTTGTAGCTGAAGCGCGAGGTCCCGTCGGGCATCAGCCCCTTGCCCTGCGTCCCCCGGATCGCCGTGCACAGATTGGTCTTGCGGCTCAGACAGCTTTTACATTGCCGGCATTCCGGCGTGTACAGCGGGATCACATGGTCCCCGACCGCCACCGAGGTCACCCCCGGCCCCACCTCGACCACCACCCCCGCGCCCTCGTGACCCAGGATCGACGGGAAGATGCCCTCGCTGTCAAGCCCGTCCAGCGTATAGGCGTCGGTGTGACAGATGCCCGTCGCCTTGATCTCGACCAGCACCTCGCCGGCGCGCGGCCCTTCCAGATCGACCTCGACGATCTCCAGCGGACGTTTGGCCTCGAAGGCGACGGCGGCGCGGGTTTTCATCGGCGGGAGCTCCGTTCGCTTTCCCTCTCCCCTTGCGGGAGAGGGTGGCAGGCCGGGCGCAGCCCGGACTGACGGGTGAGGGGTCGCACCGGTCGCGCCGAGTTTCAAGACCCGCCGCCGGCGCGACCCCTCATCCGCCCTCGCTCCACTCCGCCACCTTCTCCCGCAAGGGAAGAAGGGCTTTAGTGGGCCGATGCGCCGCAACCTCGTCATCCTCACCGGCTCCGGCATTTCCGCCGAGTCCGGCGTGCCCACCTTTCGCGCCGACGACGGCCTGTGGATGGGCCATCGCGTCGAGGATGTCGCCACCCCCCAGGCCTTCGCCCGCGACCCGGCGCTCGTTCAGGACTTCTACAACCGCCGCCGCCGCCAGCTGGCCGAGGTCCAGCCCAACGCCGCCCACCGCGCCCTCGCCGACCTCGCCGCCCGCTGGGACGGCGACTTTCTGCTCGTGACCCAGAACGTCGACGACCTGCACGACCGCGCCCATGCGGCCACCCCGCCCGCTCCCGGCTTCGGCCTGATCCACATGCACGGCGAATTGCTGAAGGCCCAATGCACGGTCACCGGCCGGGTCCTCGACTGCCCCGGCGATCTCGCCCCCGAGCACCCCTCGCCCTTCCACCCGCGCGGAACCCTGCGCCCGCACATCGTCTGGTTCGGCGAGTTCCCCCTGCACATGGACCGCATCGAGCGGGCGCTGTCGGCGTGCGACCTGTTCGTCTCCATCGGCACCTCCGGCGCCGTCTGGCCGGCCGCCGGCTTCGTCCAGCAGGCCCGCCACGCCGGCGCCCGCACCGTCGAGCTCAACCTCGAGCCGTCGCTGGGGAGTCGCCTGTTCGACGAGAGGGTCTACGGCCCGGCGACGGAGGTGGTCCCCGGGTTTTGCGACCGCCTCTGATGCTTCTCCCGAGGAGAGAAGGGATCGACTACTCCGGCTGTTCAGCCGCCCGCTTCGCCGCCAGCTTGGCCAGCACCCGGCCCCGCCCCTTGGCCAGCGCATGGATCACCCCGCGGAAGGTCGCCACCTCCTGCTCGCTGAACGCCGCCCGGCCCAGCATCACCCGCAGGTTCTGGCTCATCGACCGCTTCTTCTCGGGCGGATGGAAGAAGCCGCCCTCGTCCAGCTCCTTCTCCAGGTGCTCGTACATCCCGACCAGCAGGTCGTTCGACGCCGGCGGGTCGCCCTCCCTGAACCTGGGTGGCGGGGCGTCGAGGATCAGGGTCCGCCACTCATAGGCGTTGATCGCCACCGCCTGGGCCAGGTTCAGCGAATGGTGCTTCGGATCGATCGGGATGGTCGTGATCCCCTGGGTCAGGGCGATGTCGGTCGTCTCCAGCCCGGCTCGCTCGCCGCCGAACAGCAGCCCGACCGTCAGCCCCGAGGCCCGGTCGTCGTACAGCAGCCGCGCCGACTCGCGCGGCGTGCGCACCGGCATCCGCGTCTCGCGCGGCCGGGCCGTGGTCGAGAAGACGGTGTTCAGGTCGGCGATGGCCTCGGCCACGCTGTCGAACACCTTGACCCCGTCCAGCACCCAGTCGGCCCCCGAGGCCGTGGCCCAGGCCCGGTCCTGCGGCCAGCCGTCGCGCGGCGCGACAAGCCTCAGCTCGGACAGGCCGAAATTGGCCATCACCCGCGCCACCGCCCCGATGTTGTCGGCCAGCTGCGGCTTGTCGAGGATGACGACGGGCGGGGTCAACTCACTCAACGCGGATCAGTCCTCGCCATACATGGCCAGCCACGGATCGGCCGTCCCGGCCTCGACCTCGGCCACCTTGACCTTGGGCCAGCCGATCTCGTCGTCGGCCGAGTCCCGCCACGCCAGAATGTACAGGTCGCGCAGCTCCGAGGCGCCCGCCGCCAGCCGGTTGAGCGCGAAGGTCGCCCCCCGGGCGTCGCCCTCGCCGAAGCCGCCGGCCTTCTCCAGCCGGTAGAAGGGCAGCACCTCGGCCAGGGTCGTCTTCAGATAGGCCGGCACCCGCGCGCGCAGGTCGAACCCGTCCAGCTGCGGCGCCGTCATCGCCGCCTCGATCGCATCCAGTCGCGCCACCCGCGCGGTGAACGCCCCCTCGAAGGCGCCGTGCGTCTGGCGCGAGGTGGTGAAGCCCTCCGGGTTCGGAACGTCGCGGCTCCAGCCGTTGTAGTGGATCGTCGTATGGTGCGGCTGCGAGCCGTCGCCGACGTAGTGGCCCAGATAGCCCATGTCGCGCAGGATCAGCGCCTCGCGCCGCAGCCGGTCCTCGCGATACCAGGCCCGCTTGCCGGGGTCCGTCTCGCGCGCCTCGGCGGCGTTCAGCACCCGCCACGTCGCAAAGTCGCGCACCAGCTGCTGATAGCCGTCCATGATGGCGTAGGGCAGGTAGCCGGCGTCATCGACGTCCAGCCCCGCCGCCGTCAGCGCCGCATCGTATTCCGACTTCAGCCGCGGAAGGGCGTCGATCGCCATCCCGCGCTGGTCAATCACCCGGCCGCTGTCGTCCATGTCGATGAAGTGCGCCGTGTCGCGTTCGCGGTCGTGCGGCTGGCCCCCGCCCTTGGTGCGATCCGGCTCGCGCGACAGCTCCCCGACCTCGGCCGCCGCCCCGGGCGTGCGCAGGAAGGCCGGCAGCTCGGCCGGGAGGCCGCGCACCGCCGCCACGCCGATCAGCCGGTGGCCGGTGTTGCCCCAGGCCGAGGCCTGCAGGGCCGCGCCGCCGACGGCGACGACCGCGACCGCGGCGATCAGGAAACGCTTCATGTCAGGGCTCCGGCGAATGACGCCGATGCTCTAGCCGATCACGAACGCCGCCTCCAGCCGCGCGGAATCCTGTGGATGATGCCGGCGACCCGGACAATCACCCCCGACCCCGCTGAGCAACCACTTGACGCTCAAACAGTCGGCGCACCGAATATCTTTATCGCCAGTAAGCATCGCCAGACAGCAAAGTGTTTCTGATCTGCGAATACAGCTTACCGATCGCCTCCCGTTGGCCAAACGCGAATCGGCTAGACCATCGACTGCGCCACTTATCCCCCGCATGACCGGACAGGAGGTCGCACGATGCACATCGTGACTGGATTTCGCCGCAATTATTGACGACAAGCCGCTCGCCGGACGCGTCAGGGGCCGGTGCTTACGTGAGTCGCATCATGCTTGGCGCAGCCGCTGCGTTCGCCCTCGTCTGGGCCATGGCCTTCCCCGTCCAGGCGACGGCGCAGGCCGAACCCGTTTCCTACGAAGCCGCGGTCGCGACCGGTCTGGGCGAGGAATCAACGGGAGCCACGGACGAAGGTTCCGGCAGCGGCGTCGGGGGTCTGACCCCCGAGCAACAGGCCCTGATGGCGGAAGACGCCGACTGGACCGCCCGCATCAATCTCTACCATGCCGGCGGCGGCGGGGCGACGGGCAACGACAGCCTCGGTTGCCGCCCGATCCCGATGCGCACCATCGCCACCGATCCGCGCTACATCCCCCGGCGCACCCGCCTGTTCATCCCCGAGACGGTCGGCATGCGGATGCCCGACGGCGCCCTGCACGACGGCTACTGGTACGCCTCGGACACCGGCGGCGCGATCAAGGGGCAGAAGATCGACCTCTACACCGGCCACGGCCGCGGCTCGATGCAGCCGGCCATGCGCTTCAACCAGCGCCGCCTGACCCTGATCGACGCCGGCCGCTTCGAGGGCTGCCCCCCGTCGTGGGACGCCCAGCCCAGCCAGACGCTGATGGCCAGCGCCCCCGCCAACGTCGGCTCAAGGTAGGCCGCGGACGCTCGCCGCCTGGGCGCGCGCGAAGCGCCAGGCCGCGTCGGGTCAACAAGGCGGAGCCTTGTGACCGCGGCCCACTCAGAAAGGTCGCCGTCCGGTCACCGTTTCGAAGAACATCCGCCAGTCGCCCATCAGGCTCCACAGCGGGTATCGGAACGTCGCCGGCCGGTTCTTCTCGAAGAAGAAATGTCCGACCCAGGCGAAGCCGTAGCCGATCAGCGGCATGGCCAGCAGCCACCAGGCGTTGCGCGTCACGACCGCCGCGGCGAGCGCGACCAGCACCAGCGCCGACCCCACCACATGGATCCGCCGGCACGTCCGGTTCGAGTGCTCGTGGATATAGTGCGGGTAAAACGCCGCAAAGCTCTGGAAGCGTCCGCCCGCCGGCTCGTCCGTGCCCATGTCCCGACGATGCCCCCGCCCCCGCCGCACGGCAAGTAACCAGTTTCGTTGGCGCCCTCTTCAGCCTCGCGCGCCATCCTCCCCGCATCCGTCCCGGGAGAGCGCCCATGCAGGCCCACGCCATCGCCGCCGCCGGCATCGCCTCGGCCTCGGCCCGCTTCGAGGCCAGCGCCCGCCGCACCGCCGCCGACCCCCTCGCCGACCTCGCCGGCGAAACCGTCGAGCGCCTGGGCGCCGAACTGGCCCTCAAGGCCAATGTCTCGGTGCTGAAGACGGCGAACGAGATGACCGGGACCCTGCTGGACATGCTGGCCTAGAGGCGAGCGCGCAACCACCGCCCCTTGCCTGCGACGCCCGTTCGCGGTTCCCTGCTCCGCAATCCCCGGGCTCAAGCAGCGAGGGACCGCGTCCCGAGCGATAGCCCCCCTTCAAGAAAGCGGAGCGTCAGCAAAATGACCTTCCTCGACATCACCGTCATCCCGGTCGTCACCGCCGACAAGGCGGCGTATCTGGAGCATTCGCGCAGGATCTCGCCCCTGTTCCGCGAGCACGGCGCCCTGTCCGTCACCGAATGCTGGGGCGAGGACGTCCCCGACGGCAAGCTGACCGACTTCAAGCGCGCCGTGGCCCTGAAGGACGGCGAGACCGTCGCCGTCGGCTGGATCACCTGGCCCGACAAGGCCACCCGCGACGCCGGCTGGGAAAAGCTGATGCAGGACGATCGCATGATGGGCGGCGACCCGCTCCCGTTCGACGGCAAGCGCATGATCTACGCGGGGTTCGAGGTCGTGGCCGAAAACTAGGCTCCGCCCGTTCCGGCCCCGACTTCAGACCTTCACCCCGTAGCGCTCCAGCACATCGCGGAAGCCGCCGGCCGAATACCCCATCTTGCCGAGGTCGCTCCTCGCCCGCCGATGCCCCGCTACCCTCCCCCAACGGCCTGTCGGAGGAATACTGGACGCGGCATCTGTGAGTGGGGCGTCCGCTTCTGACTCAAAGCGGCGCTTCAGTCCGTCCGCTTCTTGGACAGTGGCTTATGAGCAAAGCAGTGCCGGGGGCGGTGAAAACTCATAGCGGCGGTTCGAAACGTTCGCTCCATGCACCAAACGCCCGCGAAGGCTAATACGGCCGAACCTGACTCGGAGCGGATACTGAGAAGGTTCGCTCCCGTCATTTCCTCGAGGCGCCGGCGCGACCCAGCGCTGACTTGCCTCTTTTGCGGTTCAAGCTTGGCCGTATTGGTGGACGTTTTCGGTCGACGCTCGAGGTCACGGAAAGGGCAGAGCAACGACTTGCCAAAATGAAGACTGGACCCTCACTCTCTCACCAACGGACGAAGTGGACCAGACGACGGCTTGGGGGACATGAGATGGGTGCGTTGAAGGGGGGTATGACCGTGCGCAGGCCGCTCGCGTGGTCGGGCGCATTTCTGTTGGCTTCGGCGCTTGTCGCGGGGGTCGCACACGCCTGCAGTTGCCCTGATCCCGGAAGCGCGGCCGAGCAGCTCTCCAAGGCGGACATCATGATCGTCGCGCGGGTATCGTCGACGCGCCGCCTGCCTCCGGTCGGGGGCTACGCCATGGCCGAGACCCGTTTCGTCGTCTCGGAAACCGTCAAGGGACCGATCCGGCGACACTGGAATATTCGCCACCAACGCGGCGACAGCGCATTGTGCGGCGTCAATTTCCGTCCCGGGCAGACCTATGCCTTCCTGGCGAGGGTCGAGGACGGGAAAGTCTGGACGGGGTCCTGTGATCAGGCGTTCTACCCGCTCGCAGCCTATCGGACCGCGGCGGCCGTGGCCGCTCCAGGCGCCGCCCGGGGAGCTGGCGCGTGACAGGGCGGCCTGCGGCATACCGAATTCTCACGGCCAGCCTTGCCCTGACCGGCGGCTGGGCTCCCCCGCCAGTGGCCGCGGTGATGACGCCACAGACCGCGGCGGAGCCGTCTTGCCCTGGATACGTCAACGTCGATCGCCGCCGCCTGGCGCGGCTTGTCGAAGCCGCCGGATCAAGCCCGTCCGGCTATCTCGACCGGGTTTCTGTTCCAGAAGAGGTCACCGTCCGTCCTGAAGCGGACGCCCGCGTGGTCATCCAGGCTGCCCTGCCGGAGAGTGCAATGGGTCCGACGACCACCCGCGCGGTCGTCTGGCAGGATGCTGCCGGGGCTTGGTGGTACTGGCGGCGGACGTTCGACTACAGCTGGGTCCGGCAGTCGGCGCCGAACGCCGACGGCACGATAACCTGGGAGCCCGAACGGTATCCGCCATCGACGGGGTCCTTGCCGGCGCCGGCTGTCGAACAGGTCGAATTCCTGTTGTCGCATCCCTGCAGGACCAGCGATCCGGCGGCCTGGCCACGTGAGCTGCCCCTGCGGTCCGGCCGGACCCGCGAATGTCCCTTGGACGCCGCAAGTTATGTGATGCGGATTCAGTGGCGCGAAGGCGCCGTGGAGAACATTTCGGCGCCTTGTGAAAATGAGACCATGACCTTTCAACTGATCAAGACAGTGCTCGGTCGCTGACGTTTCAAGCGTTGCAGTCGGTGGACGACGCACGCCGATGAGGGAGTTCATTCGATGACAGATCGTGGCGGGCGTCCGGCGGTACCGGCCGGAAAATGGAGAGGCGTTGCGCTCGTGGGCTCGGCCCTGGCTTTGGTCATGCCCGGAATGGCAGCTGCGCAGACGCCCATCGCCGTGGGCCAAAACCTGCAGGGTGCGTTGGCGTCGAGCGATCCCCGGCTGGACGATGGCGCCCATTACCGCTGCTACCGTCTTCAGACCCAACCGGGCATGCGGTATCGGGTCGAGATGAGGTCCGACGCCTTCGACACCTATCTCGGCCTCGGCAAACAGTGCGCCGAAGTGAGCGAGACTGACGACGACGGCGCCGGCGGCACCAACTCGAGAATCGACTTCACAGGAGACGGCCAGACATGGCTGATCCGGGCAAACAGCCTCTCGGGAGGGGAGACGGGATCCTTCGTTCTCAGTGTTTCCGATCTCGGCCCGGTCCCGGTCGTGCGCACGACCGCGATTGAGTTTGGACAATCTCTGCAGGGGGTGCTGACAAGCACCGACGCGGTGGCGGAGGATGAGAGCTATTTCGACTGCTATGTTTTCACAGGTCGACCCAAGGAACCGGTCGTGGTGGAGATGCGCTCCGGCGAGTTCGACGCCTATACTGCGGTCTACCGGGGCGGTGTCTGCGACGGTGAACAGCTTGCGGTCGACGACGACAGCGGCGGCGGAACCGATTCGAGACTGGAGACGACGCTGCCGGCGTCGGGCGCATATTCGATCCGGGCCAACAGCCTCGGCTCGGGGGAGGTGGGCGCCTATCGCATCACCCTGACCGGGGGAGCCGCCGTCATCCCGGAGCGGACCTTCCCTCCGGTGATCACCTACTTTCAGGCGATGTCAGACGTGCTGACCGTTGGAGCCCGTATGACCCTGGACGAGATCGCCCGCCAGATCGGTTCTGACGGCGATGTCGACGTCATCGTGGCCGGGCACGCCGACCCGGCGGAGGGCTCGATCGACTTCGCAATCGCTTTGTCGCAGCGGCGGGCCAACGTCGTGCGCAACTATCTGATTGAGCGGGGTGTGTCCGCCAGCGTGATCACCACGGAGGCCTTCGGCGCATCGCGTCCGGTCGCTGACGGGTCGGGATCCCTGCCGGAAAACCGTCGAGTTGAGGTGTCCGCCGGGCCAGGCAGCGGTTGGTGAGGCCTGCCGGTTCGTCCGTACCAGACCTGGTGACCGACGGCGTCCAATTGTCACGGAGGATCAGTCCCGCGTTCACCATCGGAGGAACGCCTGCCACGACCCGCAATCCAATCCTGTGGAAGCCGCACTGACGGGTTCTGATGACAATGCTCAGGCTTATTGACGGTCCCGAAAGTCCGGGCTGATATCAGCGTATGCGCAGAACCTCCCGCCCGACCGCGTTCGCGGCCTCCCTGGCAACGGCATTCTGGCTCCTCGCGGCGCCAACCGTCGCCGCTCCGGGAAGAGCAGGGCCGCCGCAGGACGCGGCGATGAACTGCAACCTTGTCGCGGGCGACCTTTACTGGTTCTGCCAAAGCTTGGAGTCGCGCAATTGCAACCTTGCTGAACGAGAGCGCTATTGGCTGTGCAAGGGGCTGGTCGAGAACAACTGCTCTCTGGTTGAGTCCGCCGACTACTGGTGGTGCCAGGCCAGGGTTCAGCGAAACTGCAATCTTGCTGAACGGGCGGACTATTGGAGCTGCAAAGGGGTCGTTGAGCATTGCAACCTTGCACCCCGGGAGGAGTACGCCTTCTGCAACGCCGTCGGGGCGTTTTTCCGGACCGCGAGGATCCCATGACCAGCCCGTCGCCGGGCCACCGGGTCCCGGGCCGCACCGCCCTGGTCATCAATCCGCCGGAAGGCAGTTGGCGCCGCGACGATGGCGGCGGCCTGAACGGCTTCAATGCGGGGTTCATGGGGAGCAAGAGTCAGTAAGTGATGAGAGATTCAGGTTTCGTCGCCAGCCTCGGGGCGCTCCTCGCCGCTGCCGTAATATGCAGCCCCTCATTGGCCCAGACGGTCGCCATCGACGACCCGAGGGGAGATGACAAGGGTCCTGGGACCTATGTCTACCCGACCGATCCGATCTATCGGCCCGGTTCGTTTGACATCACCCGGCTGGAGATGACGCTGGCGGGTGACTACGTAGATTTCGCCGTGACCGTCGCCGCCGATCTGGAAAATCCCTGGCGCATGTCGCCGGGCTTCTCTCTCCAGTTTCCTATCGTATTCATCGCTGCGGGCGAACTGGGGCTGCAGGAGAGCCCGCCCGGCCTGAATGTCGCTTTCGACTTTCTCGGGTGGGACAGGGCCATTCTGATGTCGCCACAGGACCCGGCGCGCGTTCGGCGCGAGATCGGAGAGAAGGCGCCGACCCTCTCCGGCGAGCTTGTCGTTCCGACGCGAATAGGGGCGCAAGGCAGGACCATCACCGCGCGGGTCCCTCGCTCGGCCCTTCCGGATACGGATCCCGCCGAATGGGGGCTTCAGGTCGTCATGCAACGCAACGACGGCTTTGCATCGAGCGACCATCTGCTCATGACGGCGGTCAATGAGTATGAGGGCAGTCATCGCTTCGGCGGCGGCCACGACGGCGTCTGCGACCCGAACGTGATCGACATGCTGGCCGCGTCTGCCGAGATTCAGTACGAAATCCTGGGCGGCTACCAGTGCGGCAGCGGGGGCGAGGCTGAGACGCTGGCGGTCCTGTCCATGGTCTTTCCGGGCGACTGACCCCCTCGCCAACGCAATCGGAACAGTGCGATGAAAAGTCTGAAGTCTGCCCTCATGACCGCGCTGATTTTCGCCGCGACGGGCCCCCTCGCCGGAGCGCTGGCCTATGCGATCTGGGGCTTCAGTCTTGGTGACGAGCCTCCGACCGTCGTCGAGGCGATACTTGGCGCGATCTGGATGATTCCGTTCGGCTATGTGATCGGTCTGGTCCCGGCCGCCTTGACCGGATTGGTTGTCGGAATTCTCCCGCGCCGATACAGCGCCGCCGTGTACGTCGGCTTCAGCGCGGTTGTCGGCGCGTTGGTGATGGCGGCCTTCTCCACCCTTACCGCCTCGCCCGTCGGAGTCACCGAGGGTGTGCTGAACCTTGCGGTGCTCGGAGCGGGCGCCGGAGCCTTGTCGGGGATCGTCAGCCGCTCGCTCATTCGGTCAGGACGAGCCCGCCCCGACGAGAGCCGGAGTTCCACCGCCTGAGCGGCGGCGCGCCGAGGTCGGCAAGGCCGCGGGTAGGAGGCCACGGACCGGATGGCGCCGGCATGGCTCTGGCGCTCCCAAGACACCTCAGCCGTTATCGCCACCGGCGAATATGCGTCGTGAGGCACGTCAGATGGCGTCAGGTTTGTCTCATTGACCAGAGCCCCATTTCGAGAAATCGTCGTTGGACAAGGCCGCATCGGAGGGACTGTGGTGATTTCTATTCTCGCGCTGATTGGGGCTGCGGCCGCGCTTCCCGTCCCGGCTCCCACGGCAGGCCAGGATGTGAGCTACGGTTACTGCAAGGCCTCCGAGCCAGACTATGGCCGTTACCACGTGTTCACGACGGTCTTCGAAGTGCCCGTCGGCACCTACCATGTGGGGGTGCAGAACAGCTTCCGCGCATTCGCAGAGGCGTATGATGGCCGAGCGTTCGGCTCCGTCAGTTGCAGCATCAGCTACGACAACTGGCAGGAAGCCGAAGACGACAAGAACGAGTGGATGGCGCGCCACCGTCGCGACGGGCACGACGTGCGCCTCGCCCGCTGGGCCTATCGCGGCGACTGATCCAGGAAAACCAGAGGAAAGCTGACTTGAAACTCGTGATAGCAGCGCTTGGGGTGGCCTTGGCCGCGGGAGCGGCCCAGGCCCAGTCCGTCTTCCAATGCGAATGGGATAACGGCGACAGCGCCACCTACAGGGTGGCTCCAGGCTCGTGGCAGGTATTTCGGGACGCCGCCTGGGCGTGGGCGGACATGCCCTGTGACGAGGACAGCAACCGGTTCGGACGTCCGCCAGTCTGCGAGGTCCAGATTGCCGACGGCGCCTATTCCTGGACGTTGCGCGTCGAGCACATCGAGCCCGGCGTGTGGGTGAAGAGCGGGTTTGACCAGATCGCAATCGATCGTCGCACCGGTGTCGCCAACTACAAAGAATACGGGGGAACCAGCTATTTCGACCCCGAGATTCCCGACAGCCTTCGCGACAGCGTCATGGTCGGCCGCTGTCAGCCTGCGGCGGACCCGGCTCTCCAGGCCCGCCCGGCGCCGCTGCTCTGAAATCTGCCTCCCAGCATTGAACGCCCTCAGGAAAGACCCCCAAATGCTGATCGCCTACGCCATCGCCTCGGCCCTTCTCACTGCATCCAGCGCCCCCGCAACGGCGGATGAGATGAGCTACTATTGCTCCGCCGAGTCCGGCGCCTCCGTGGCCTACGTCTCGAAGGTCTTCACCGGACCCTGGGGGCAAACCCAGCAGATGCAGGACCGCTGGAAAGAGTGGCTGGAGAACACAAACCGGCCCTTCGACTTCTCCTCCCTCAACTGCCGCGGCTTCCAGGACGCGGATGCCACCTCCCGCGACCGTGCGGCGGCGGAAGCGTCGTATGCCTTGACGGTCCGGTACCAGGGGATGGGCTACGCCGTTTACACCCAGCAGGGAGCGAGCGAATGGTGATGTCGCGTCACGTTGATGTCCCGTCCCTGCTCAGCAGAGGGAAAGCGATAGCCGTGCTGAGCCTGGCAGTCATGGGCGCCGCAGCGACATTGGGAGCCACGCAAGCATCCGAGAGGGTCTACGCCTACACCTTCGTTGACGAACGACCCGCCGGCCACGTGCACCACAACACCGTCGGCCCGGAACGATCGACCACGTCCGATCACCGCACGCGTCTTGAACGGCTGAAAGCAGAGAGCGTGGAACGGTTTGGCGTCTACGGCGACATCAAGGTTCACGGGCCGTCCGCGTTGCGCTGCATGTTCGTTTACCGCAATGGCGCGGGCTTGGTCGCGGCGGGCACCCGTCCCGACAACGCTCAGATGGACGCTGAAATCCGTTCGAGGCAGACCACCGAAAGAAACTGGAAGCTGGAGGCCAGCGGATGTCCCTGAAAAGTTGCGGAGCAGGCCTCCTCGCTTCCTCTTCACGGCGCGCATCACTGCTCCCGGCGTTCGCCGCATTCATTGTCATGTCTGCGGCTGGCGGAGCCTTGGCGCAGGACGTCGTCCTGAAGTGCCAGTGGGCCCCGGCGCAGGGCGAGCAGATGTCGACCCCCGGCGGCGAGACCTACTATCGCGTCAGCCCCACCTCCTGGCAGCGATTTGACGCAGGACGTTGGGTTCCGATGCCATGCACCACCGGCGTCACGCCCTTCGACGCGGCGGAGGTGATGGGCCCGAACGACCCTCGCACGCTCGAGTGCGCCGCCTCCTCATCCGACGTGGAGTATCGCTGGCAGCTCAGCGGCGAGCACCGTCGGGTGATCGACGGGACCTACTACTCTGGCAGCTTCGCGACCGAGGTCTACATCATCGACAGGACCTCAGGACAGATACGCTCCACCTTTGTCCAGGAGCAGGAGTTTCGCTCCGGAACGAAAGTCAGGCAGTCGCTGTCGATGGAGGGCGTCTGCGAGCGCGCGCCCGAGCCGGCCGCTGCACAGCCGCTGTTCTGAGCCTCGGCTTCGCAGAGACGTCTCCGGAACGTCTCTTATGGGTCGATAGCGGACCGGGATCGTCCTGGGCCTTTCAGCAGGAGTTTCTTTTTTCAGGAGCCTGAGGTGCGGCAAGGGCCGGAGTCAGGTGGGAGATCGGCTGACCCGCAGGCTGAAGGGGCCGACCTCACGTCCGGCCCCGCTCGTTTCTGGCCGGCCGATGAAGAGCTGATATTCACCCATGGGCAGGCTGGGCAGGGATGTCGACGTTCCCTGCCGGCCGATCACGCAAGTCGTCAATTCCCCTGGCCCCCTCAGGACCATGGTCGTTTCGATCGGCGAGGCGAGATGAAAGCCGGTGGATCCGGCCTGCTCCAGCCGGAAGACGAGGTCCGGTTCAGCGGCGTCGATGTGAAGGAATCTGTTGCCCACGATCTCGGGGCAGATCGAACTGAGCGGAAGCATGTCCGCCCCGCCGGCGAGGACCTCGAACTGGCCCGAGAAATCCGGGGACAGCACGCCCGCCAGGTGGAGGCGCGACGACAGGAACACATCCACCCGATTGTCGAGATGATCGCTTCGCGCGCGAGGAGTGGAACGGGCCGCCTTGTCTTCGCCCGCCGACTGGACAGTGATCCTGTCCTCCGAGACGCCCGCCTCCGACAAGGCCCGGAACACGCTTCGACTGCGGTCGCCGCTCAGGGCGAGGCTTCGGTTGTTGTCGTTCTGCACGGAGACATGGCCCGTCACCAGAACGGCTCGGGTCGACTGGGAAGCGAGTCGAGTCGCGATCCGTCTTACCTCCGTGTCTTGCTCGGCGCTGAGGGCGTCTTGACCGCCCGGAAAGTAGAGACTCCCCACATACTCCTGCGCGCGTGCGGGATTGGCCCCGACGACCAGCAAAGCCACGGCGCAGGCGAGGGACAAGACACTCGCAACCGCCGGGCCGCCGAGCGGTCCCCGCAGTTCACACATGCCCTCCCAATCCCGGTCGGCCCCCGCCTTTGACCGCTGTGCCTGGGCCGGGGCCAGAGCCGCGCTGGCGGCGAACGTCAAAAAGGCCGTCGCAAAGCCCGATCTGATGTTCAAGTATCTCTCCCTCGTCCCGGTGTAACGTATCAGCGCGAGTCGGGCCCGTATCCCCGGGCACGCCACGTTGTCGAAGACGGCCCGCTCAGTAGGGGCTCGGCGGCGTAGCGACCATGCCGATGTGTTCTCCGTCGCGGTAGACGTTTCCTTCCTCGTCGAAGGTCAGTTCGTTTTCGAGCACGACAAGAACATGGTCGCGGGGCGTGATCCTGCGCGCCAGCCGATGGCCGAACGTGTGCACGCCGCCGCAGTGGAAACGAGCGTGATCGAGATCTGGCGGGCAGGAATGATACTCGATGCCGCGCACCTGGAAGCCCACGACGTCGGTGTCCCAAATCCCGCTGTCAGCATTGAAGCGGCCCTCGAAGACCGTCCACCGGTCCGCGCCCTCGGGGTAGCGCCAGCTACCCGGTCGCAAGGGAACCGAGCCTTGCCGGGTGACCACCACGAAGGGCGCGCCCGAGGCCATTCGCTCGGAGAGCGGGGCCTCGGCCGCCGCCTGGGCGGCGACCGGTCCCGTCGCGGTCCAGGCGAGGAGGAGGCCGACCGTCGTAGCGCAGAGGGATCGGGTCATGCGTCACCTTTCTTCGAATGAGTCGTGCGCCTGGACGTCACGAGAGACGGCGACATTCGCCCGCCACGGTCATGGCCCCGTCCGCGTCCGCGAAGGTCCTCAGATACTGGCCGGTCCCGGCCTCAGGCGAGGCCAGATAGTAGGTGTGGCCCGGCGCCTGGAACTCCGACAGGAGGTTCGGCGGGAAATCGATCCGGAGCACGCCGTATCCGACCCATACGGGAACATGGCCGCCCGGGCGGTGGGGATCGTCGATCCGGGCGTTGGCGACATCGATGACGATCTGGAACCGGCCGGGGCCGGGCGAGGCGGTCTCGAAGGCCCAGCGGCCGTCGCGGTGGACGGTTCGGGTCGCTGCCTGTTCTTCACATTCGAGCGTGACCGTCGCCGGCCAGCCGTTGAGCTCTTGTGGCGTGGTCGCCAGCACCATCGTCGCGATGAGTTCCAGCAGCATGGCTCGTCTCTGGAGTTGCAACCTGCGGTCCACAGTGAAGGTCGCAAACGTGGCGTCAAGGGTCCGCGCCCGGACGAAGGAAATCGTCAGGATCGATCCGCCGCCCTGGCCGCCGCAACCGCCTGACCGGACCTGACGAAGGCCGGGCCGACGTTGACGAGTCGCCGGACGCCGGTCGATGATGTCGAAGAAGTCGGGAGGTTGAGCATGATCGATACGCTGGCCGCGCTGACGTTCGCGAGCGTATGGTCCGGCATGTCGCTGGAGTGCCCCGCGGCGACGCCCGAGCAGATCGCCCGGTTGGAGGCGGCCTCCAATCAGCCGGCCGCCGTCGCGCTGCATCAACGCACCGCGGCTATGTTCGACGAGATGGTGATACCGGACGGGCACTGGCGGTCGCCGCCAGCGGACGTCTCGGCGCTGTTTCGCATCGTCGCCCCGCCTGGCGGCGGCCATTCGAACACGATCTGGACCGTGGTCTGGCGCGAGGCGGACGGATCTTGGTGGTTCTGGAAGCAGGACCGTCATTCGGGCTCTGCGTCGCCGCCGGAACGACCGCCGGAGGGCACGCCCGAGTACGAGGCCCACGTGGCCCGCTGGTATGGAGGGCCACTGGCGGACGTCGACCGTTGGCCGCCGGAAGGGGGGCGGTTGAACGCGCGGCAGGCCCAGCTCATCGATACCGCGCTGAGCGATCCCTGCCGGGCGGCCGCCGGCCCGTTCTGGCCCGGCGAGGTCCCGCCGATCGCGAGATCGCCGGCGCCGGGCGCGCCTCCGATCCCGCCGGCGCCGCCACTCCCGCCGGTTCCGGATGCTTCACCGGTGTATGTTCAGCTGATCGAAGCCGGGGGCGCACCCCGCTACCTGGGGGCCTATCTCCCAGGTGACGTGAACCGGATCCCGATGATTTCAGCCGTGGCCTGGCCGCAGCCGGAATGAACGGGTCAAGCACCGGAGGACCTGCATGATCCCTGCCCTGATCGCCCTGAGCCTTGGCATGGGCGGACCCCAGTCCGCCGCTCCTCCGCCTCCGGACGTCGAGATCGTCATCATCGGATATGGCGACGCAGAGGAGTCCGGGCGGATCATATCGGCCCTGGCGGCGGATGGCCGGCTTGGTGCGCGCCCGGCCACGGTCTCCGTCGAGGATCTTGAGCGTTGCATGGGGGACGACCCGGAGCCGACCGAGAAGCGCCGGTCGTGCGTTCGCGCAGCCGTGCCGGCGGGGCCGCGCGACGCCCCGATCGTGGTGGTCGCGCTGGCCGATACTATGGAGCGGGGGTCCTGGCAGCGGATGGAATGCATCGGACCGGGAAGCACCGGCTTTCGCCGCACCATATACGTGCGTGACTTCGACCATCCGAGACCGGACGTCTCGCAATCCGTCCTGTCGAACCTGGCGGGGTGCATCCGGGAGGCGCTTGAATAATCCCGGCGGTCTTTGGGTCGGCCCGCCGCGCGGTACGGGCCGGGCGGCACGCTTTCAACCTTCATCATGACCGGTCAGAGAACCGGGATGCAGATTTCCCTCGGGATCACTGGGCGCGGGCGATGAGATCCCTGCCTGAGTGAGGCCAGGGCCAATTCGGAAACCTTCGAAGCTCGCCCAATGTCGTGTTGTCGGAGGGGTCCGGATGTCGCCTTTTGGCGCTGTCCTGACCTGGAGCAGGTCGACGCCCCTTCGTCCGCTATGGGTGGAAAGCGGACCTTCACCAGGGCCGGGAAACGGATCTTCCGCAGACGGTAAGGAACCGGACCCGTTCGACGCAGCACAGGGCCGGGAGCCGACCGTTCCGAAAGGGGTTGGAGGCCTCTGGCAGGAACAAACAGGCGCGCCTTCGGCGGCTATCCCGATCTCCGGGATCGCGTATAACGGCGGCCCCGTTGGCGAAGGTGGCGCTTTGCGAAAATCCATATTCGATCATCCCGCCCGTATCGTGCCTATTGCGTTTCTCGCCACGGTTCTGATTGGGACAGTGCTCCTGTCGCTGCCATGGGCTACGACGACCGGCAGCCCCGCGCCGCTGCTCACCGCGTTGTTCACGGCAACCTCTGCGGCCTGTGTGACGGGACTGATCACCGTCGATACCGCCACCTTCTGGTCCCCATTCGGTCAGGTGGTGATCCTCGGCCTTTTCCAGGTGGGAGGGTTCGGGATCATGGCCGGGGCAACCCTTCTGGGATTACTGATCTCCCGGCGCATGAGATTGGCCCGCCGCCTTGTCGTTCAGGCCGAAACCAAGAGCCTCGAGCTCGTCGACGTGAAAGGCGTGCTTCTCACCATCCTCGGGGTCACGATCCTGTGCGAGGCGATCGTGGCGGCGATCCTGACCGCGCAGCTTCACTTCGGCTACGAAGAACCGTGGGGGAGCGCGGCCTGGACCGGGATATTTCACTCGGTTTCAGCCTTCAACAACGCCGGATTCTCCACCTTCAGCGACAGCTTGATGGGGTTCGCGCTCGACCCGCTGATCCTGCTGCCGCTTTGTGCGGCGATCATTGTCAGCGGGTTGGGTTTTCCAGTGATCAATGAGTTGCTCATGGAATGGCGGACGCCCCGGAAGTGGTCGATTCACGCAAAGCTGACGCTGCTCGGCACGGCGGGCCTGCTGTTGCTCGGCTTCGCGGGTGTCGTCGTCGCTGAGTGGAACAACGTTGGCACGATGGGAGAAATGCCGGCCGGGGGTAGGGCCCTCAACGCCTTCACCCACTCGGTGATGAGTCGCACGGCGGGCTTCAACTCGGTCGATGTCGGCCAGATGCGCCCTGAGACGTTGTTCCTGACAAATGGCCTGATGCTCATCGGCGGGGGCAGCGCCGGTACGGCGGGCGGGATCAAGGTCACGACGTTCTTGCTGCTTGGGTTTGTCGTCTGGGCGGAAATTCGGGGGCGTTCGGATGTGACGGCCTTTCGGCGCCGCATTTGCCCGGATGTGCAGCGGCAGGCGCTTGCCGTCGTCCTGCTGGCGGTGGGCCTGGTCGGCGTTTCGACCCTGGCCATTCTGTCGCTGACAACGCAGCCGCTGGACAAGGTGCTGTTCGAAGTCATCTCGGCCTTCGCTACAGTTGGGATGAGCACGGGCATCACGGCAGCGCTGCCGCCGACCGCCCAGATTATCCTCATTGGACTTATGTTCGTGGGGAGGGTGGGAACGATCACCGTCGCCGCAGCGCTGGCCCTCCGCGCCCGCCATGTCCCCTATCGTTATCCGCAGGAGCGCCCCATCGTTGGCTAGATCAAGAAATCAGACCTCGAACAACGTCGTGGTGGTGGGCCTCGGCCGCTTCGGCGGCGCCGTCGCCCAGAGCCTGACGCTCCTGGGCCACGAGGTGCTGGCCATCGAGGAAAGCCTTTCCCTCGTTCAATCGTGGTCAGACCGCCTCACCCACGTCGTGCAAGCGGACGGCAGCAATATCGACGCCCTGCGGCGGCTCGGCGTGGCGGAGTTCCAACATGCCGTGGTCGGCATCGGCAGCGACATCGAAGCCAGCGTGTTGACGGTCCTTGCCCTGAGCGAGCTTGGCGTGCCTGACATCTGGGCCAAGGCGGTCAGCACGAACCATGGCAAAATACTGGAGAAGACGGGAGCCCACCATGTGGTTTACCCGGAGGCCGCCATGGGCGAGCGGGTCGCGCATCTGGTGACTGGCAAGATGATTGATTTCATCGAGTTCGACGACGACTTCGCCATTGTGAAGACCCGCCCGCCCCGGGAGGCCGTCGGAAAAACGCTTGGGGAGTCGGGCTTGCGTACAAAGCACGGGATCACGGTCGTGGGCGTGAAGCGCCCCCGTGAGGATTTCACCTACGCCAAGCCGAACACCCTTGTTGTTGAAGGCGACCTTCTGATCATCTCGGGCCCGACGCAAAAGGTGGAGCGCTTTGCGGCCCTGCCCTAGCCGGTGACGGCCCAACCCCCGAATGTCCCCTGGGGATCGGGAGCGGACGTTAAGCGGGCAAAGCCTCCAAGGTCCGCTTAACGGCGGCGAGTGAATGTCCGGTTCTGGCGCAAAGCTCCCCCCTCACACCTCCTCCTCCCAATCCTCCCCCCGCTCCCGCCGCCATTCACACCCCCGCTGGTGCTGCCGCTGCATCGTCCCGTCCGCGCTCCCCGGCGGCCGCGGCGGCCACAACTCCCCCGCCTCGTTCCAGTAGCGATCCGCCCACCCGCCGCTGACCCCGCGCGCGAAATCAAGCGCCGCCTGTTCGGGCCCCAGCACCCGGGCGCGCCAGCGCAGGGCCGAGGCGGCCCAGCGGTCGGCGATGTCGTAGCCGGTGTCGCTCAGCAGGGCCTCGGCCAGGGCCCGGGCGCGAGGGGCCCAGTAGGCCTCCAGCCGCCGGGTCTCGGCCTCGCGCCAGGCCTTCATCACCTCGGGCGAGGGGACGGGCCGGGGCATGGGCGGGGCGGCGCGGACGGCCCGAGCCAGCCGCTCGGCGTCGGCGATCAGGGTCGCCGCCTCCCCGGTGCGGCCCTCGTGGAGGGTTCGGCCGATGCGGGCCAGCAGGGCCCTCAGCGCCTCGGCCGGATGTTCGCTGCGCTTCACCGCCTCCGCGTGCTGGGTCCGGGTCCAGCCCTTGCGGGCGGCGCGCTTGCGGATGCCGTTCTCGGTCAAATCCAGCCGCGCGGCGATCGAGCGGGCGCTCTCGCCGGCGAGATAGGCCTCCTGCGCCAAGGTCCAGGTCGGCTGGCCGGGAAACCGGCGAATGCGCGGCGGCTTGCTCATGCGCCGGATCATGGAACGCCGCTACGTCAAAATCGGACGCAGGGATCGAGCATGCATGATGAAGTTGGACGCCTGTCCCGCTTCCGTCCCCGTCTGTCCCGCCCCTGTCCCCGCGACAGGGACAAAACCGGCAGGGACAAACCGGGTCATTCCGGACGCGAAAAGGGCCCGGCGTCGCCACCGGGCCCTGTTGCCTCGACCTAGCTGTCCAGGAAGCTCCGCAGCTTCCGGCTCCGGCTCGGATGCTTCAGCTTCCTCAGCGCCTTGGCCTCGATCTGGCGGATGCGTTCGCGGGTGACCGAGAACTGCTGGCCGACCTCCTCCAGGGTGTGATCCGTATTCATGCCGATGCCGAAGCGCATCCGCAGCACCCGCTCCTCGCGCGGCGTCAGGCTCGCCAGCACGCGGGTCGTCGTCTCGCGCAGGTTCGACTGGATGGCCGCGTCGATCGGCAGGACGGCGTTTTTATCTTCAATGAAATCACCGAGATGCGAGTCCTCCTCGTCCCCGATCGGGGTCTCGAGGCTGATCGGCTCCTTGGCGATCTTCAGGACCTTGCGGACCTTCTCCAGCGGCATGGCCAGCTTTTCGGCAAGCTCTTCCGGGGTCGGCTCGCGGCCGATCTCGTGCAGCATCTGGCGGCTGGTGCGGACGATCTTGTTGATCGTCTCGATCATGTGCACCGGGATGCGGATGGTGCGGGCCTGGTCGGCGATCGAGCGGGTGATGGCCTGACGGATCCACCAGGTCGCATAGGTGCTGAATTTATAGCCGCGGCGGTACTCGAACTTGTCGACCGCCTTCATCAGGCCGATGTTGCCTTCCTGAATGAGATCAAGGAATTGCAGGCCGCGGTTGGTGTATTTCTTGGCGATGGAGATGACCAGGCGCAGGTTGGCCTCGACCATTTCCTTCTTGGCCTGACGGGCCTCGCGCTCGCCCTTCTGCACCGTCTGGACGATGCGGCGGTAGTCGTCGATCGGCAGGCCGGCCTCGGTGGCCACGGCGGCGACGTCGCCGCGGATCTGGGCGATCTGGGCCTGTTCGTTGTCGCTGAACTTGGTCCAGCGGACGCCCATTTCCTTGACCGCGTCGGCCCAGTTGGGGTCCAGCTCCTTGCCGAAATAGGCCTTGAGGAACTCGGGGCGCGAGATGCCGTAGCTGTCGGCGAGGCGCAGCAGCCGGCCCTCGAGGCCCATCAGCCGCTTGTTGATCGCATAGAGCTGCTCGACGAGGGCCTCGATGCGGTTGTTGTTCAGCTTCATCGTCTTCAGGCGGCCCGAGATGGTCGCCGTCAGGGTGTCATAGGCCTTCTGGTCCTTGGCGTTGAGCGTCTCGCCCTTCAGCCGCGCCTCGACCAGCTTGTCCTGCAGCTTGCGGAAGCCGCCGAAGTCCGCGGCGATGGCGTCCAGCACCTCCATCACCCCGTCGCGAAGCTCCGCCTCCAGCGCCGAGATCGACATGCCGCCGCCGTCGTCGAAGTCCTCGTCCTCCTCGTCCTCTTCCTTGTCCCCCTCGGATTCCTGGGAGACCGCGGCCTCCTTGGCCTCGGGCGAGCCCGGGACGGGCTGTTGCGGCTGATTGTGCGGCAGGGACGAGGGATTCAGCACGCCATACGTGGCGTCCAGGTCGATGACCTCGCGCAGCAGGATGCGGTTGTTGGCCAGCTCGTCGCGCCACACCATGATGGCCTCGAACGTCAGGGCGCTCTCGCACAGCCCCGAGATCATCGCGTCGCGCCCGGCCTCGATCCGCTTCGCGATCGCGATCTCGCCCTCGCGGCTGAGCAGCTCGACGCTCCCCATCTCCCTTAAATACATCCTGACCGGGTCATCCGTCCGGTCATATGCAGCTTTAGCGGGTGTCTCGGCGACGGCGGTCTCGGCGGCAGCGGCGACCTCCCCGCCTTCGCCTTCCTTCTGTTCGGCGTCTTCCTCGGCCTCGACGACGTTGACGCCCATCTCGGACAGCATCGCCAGCGTGTCCTCGATGGCGTCCGGCGTCACCTCTTCGGACGGCAGGACCTTGTTCAGGTCCTCCATCGTCACATAGCCGCGAGCCTTGGCCTGCTTGATGAATTTCTTGACGCCGGCGTCGGTGAGGTCGAGCAGCGGACCGTCGCTCTGGGCTTCGGTTTCCTGCGTCTCGGTCTGCGCACTCATTCAGTTCTATCTCCGGATGGAGGGCTGATCAGGCCGTCCACCAATACAACGTGTGGCGGGGTCGTTTGTTACGAACCCGCGCTGTCTTCCCAAATCTCGCCGGTTTTGATCGCGCGACGCAGGACATCACGCTCGGCCTTGAGCCGGCGAAACGCCTCGTCCTGCCCCGGCACGCCACGCGCCGAAGTCAGGGCATCCTCCAGCGCCGCCACGCGGGTGAGCGCGTCGAACGCCTGCGACCATCGGATCCGCGCCTCGCCGAGGGGCTTGTCTGCGGCCAGGAAGGGCGCGCCGGACTTTGCCGCCGCCTTCTCGACCTCGTGCATCAAGACGCCATGACCCGATTGCGCCAGATGGCGTCGCAGGGCCGCGGAGTCAAGGTCTTGGCCCGAGAAGCGCAGTCGCACCATCTCCTGCGCGAGCCCGTCGAGGGCCGGATCGCCGAAGCCGTGGGCGGCGATGGCTTCCAGATGGTCGTCCATCCGCTCGGGATCGTCGACCGCCCCGTGGGCCAGGGCGGCGGCCACCGGCTCGATCGAGCGGCTCAGCGACTGCATGGCCTGGGCGCCTTCCGCCGTCTGGCCCTGCATCGGCGGCGGGCCGAAGCGCCGGCCGCCGTAGCCGCCGCGAGCCTGCGCCTGACCCGGGGGTGCAGACTGCGGAGCCCGCCGGGCCGGGAACAGAGCCTCGAACCGATCGAACAGCTCGCGCCGGTACTGCTCCGCCAGATCCTTGTCCTGCACGGCCGAGGCCGCCTGCCGCAACCGCCCCTTCAGGCCCGCCCGACGTTCCGGCGTATCCAGCGGTTCGGCCTCGGCTTCCTTGTGGAACAGCACCTCGGCGAACGGCCGCGTGGCCGACAAGGCCTGACGCAGCGCCGGCGCGCCCTTGTCGCGCAGGATGTCGTCGGGGTCCTGCCCCGCCTCCAGCAGGGCGAAGCGGAACGACCGTCCCGACTTGAGCTGCGGCAGGGCCCGGTCGATGGCGCGGTAGGCCGCCCGCCGCCCCGCCGCGTCGCCGTCGAAGCACAGCACAGGCTCCGACGACACCCGCCACAGCCGCTCCATCTGCTCCTCGGTGAGGGCGGTGCCCATCGGCGCCACGGCCGGGATGCCGGCCCTCTGGCAGGCGATCACATCCATATAGCCCTCGACCACCACGATGGCCTGCCCGTCGCGGCTCTCGGCGCCGAGGATGCGGCGCGCCTCCGGCAGGCCATACAGGGTCGCGCCCTTGTGGAAGAGCGGGCTCTCCGGCCCGTTCAGATATTTCGCCCGGTCGTCGGGGTTCATGGCCCGGCCGCCGAATGAAACGATCCGCCCGCGCGCGTCGAGGATGGGGAACATCAGCCGGTCGCGGAACCGGTCATAGGGCGTCCCCCCGCCCTCCGGGGCGATCAGCATACCCGCCTCGACCAGATCGCCCGGCTTGGCGCCGCGCTGTACCAGGGCGTTCTTCAGCCCCTCGCGATCATTGGGCGCATAGCCGAGGCCGAACCGCTCCCATTGATCCTCGGGCAGGCCGCGCTTCTCCAGATACTCGCGAGCCGCCTTGCCGGGCGAGCGGCGCAGATTGGCCGCGAACCACTTCTGCGCCAGGTCCATCCAGTCGGTCAGGCCCTGCTTCTTGGCCTCACGCTCCGCGGACTGGGGGTCCTCGGCCGGCAGGGCCATGCCCGCCTCCCCCGCCAGCCGCTGCACCGCCTCGACGAACGACAGCCGCTCGGTCTCCTGCAGGAAGCTGATGACGTCGCCGTGCTTGCCGGACGAGAAGTCGTGGAAGAAGCCCTTGTCGTCATTGACGAAGAAGGACGGCGACTTCTCCTTGGTGAAGGGCGACAGGCCGACATACTCGCGGCCTTGCCGCTTGAGCTTCACCGTCCGCCCGATGATGTCGGACGGGCGAAGGCGGGCCTTCAGTTCTTCAAGGAAGCGATCATCGAAGCGCACGTCCGCCTTATAGCGCGCGACTCGCGTCAGCGGGGGCATTTACCTCTGATTAACCACAATGGCCGGATTGCGCCCATAAGAGCCTGATTGTGCGCATAATTTTCTCGGATAACGCAACGATCCACAGGCCTGTGGATTAACCATGCAGCCGCCGCGGAAGCGGGCGGATCCCCGCCGGCGTCGCCAGAACCGCGGCGCTCCCGAGAAAGACCAGTTCCTGATGTTCATCGCCATCGCCCGCCCGGCGGTGGAGCCCCGAGGCCCCGACGCCGTCGCCGTCCCCGGCTCCCCCGCCATCGCCGAACTGCCGCCCCGCGCCCTCCACGCCCGCCTGCTCGAGAATGCGGCGCTTCGCCGAAGGCGCGGGCTCGAGCGCAGGCGCAGCAACCGGACCGAAGACGCCGACTACTGGCTTAACGCCGCACCGGTGGCGGTCCGCAAGGCCAGCGCCCTGCGCGAGGAAAAAAGCTTCGCGCCCTTGCCGTAGCGGCCGGCGGTTCGGGCCAGAGCCCTGCCATCCCGTACCCTTTCCCGGGGTGGGATGGGGTCAGTCCTTCATCGAATCCGCGAAGCGCTGGAACAGGTACAGGCTGTCAGTCGGTCCCGGCGACGCCTCCGGGTGATGCTGCACGCTGAACACCGGCCGGTCCTTCAGGGCGATGCCGCAGTTGGTGCCGTCGAACAGGCTGACGTGGGTCTCGACCACCGCGTCCGGCAGGCTGTCGCGATCGACGGTGAAGCCGTGGTTCATCGACACAATCTCCACCTTGCCGGTGGTCAGATCCTTGACCGGATGGTTGGCGCCGTGGTGGCCCTGATCCATCTTGATGGTCCGGGCTCCCAGAGCCAGCGCCAGCATCTGGTGACCCAGGCAGATGCCGAACAGCGGCTTGCCGCTGTCGACCAGCTTCTTGATCTCCGGCACCGCATAGACCCCGGTCGCCGCCGGATCGCCCGGCCCGTTCGACAGCACCACCCCGTCAGGATTGCGCGCCAGAATGGCCTCGGCGGTAGTGTCCGCCGGCACCACCGTGATCTTCGCGCCCGTCGAGGCCAGGGCCCGCAGGATGTTGCGCTTGACGCCATAGTCGACGACCACCACCGACCGGTTCGACGCATCGACGCGCGGATGGCCCTCCGGCCACTCCCATAGGCCCTCGTCCCAGTCGAACGACTGCAGCGTCGAGGCGTCCTTGGCCAGATCGAGGCCGACCAGCCCGGTCCAGGCCTTGGCCTGCGCCACGAGCGCCTCCAGATCGAACCGCCCTTCCGGATCGTGGGCGATCACCGCATGCGGCGCGCCGGCGTCACGGATGCGGGCGGTAAGGGCGCGGGTGTCCACGCCCGCCAGCCCGACTACGCCGCGCCGCTTCATCCAGCCGTCGAAGTCGCTCTCGCTGCGCCAGTTGGCCGGGTCGGTCGGCAGGTCGCGGAAGATGGCGCCCCGGGCCGAGGTGTCCGACCCGCCGCCGATCTGCTCCACGTCCTCGACGTTCACGCCCGTATTGCCGACGTGAGGGAAGGTGAAGGCCAGGATCTGGCTCATGTAGGACGGATCGGTCAGGATCTCCTGATACCCGGTCATGGCGGTGTTGAAGACGACCTCGCCGAGGGCCGCGCCGGTGGCGCCACAGCCAACGCCTTGCAGGATGGTGCCGTCGGCGAGCGCCAGCACGCCGGTGACGCCGGGAAGAAGCTTCGTGGTCATGTCAGGCTCCTTGGCGCCGAATCCCGGCGAACAAACGGCGCGGTGGTTAGGCGTCGCCCGCGGTCGGGTCAACCGGCGCGGTGGAACGGCGCATCACCGTGAACCAGATGACGGTCATCAGGACGAAGAACCCGACCGACGGGATGATGTAGCCCGGCGCAGCGAAGGCCACGGCGGCGGCGGCGAAGGCCATCCCGGCGACCGCGACGATCCGGGCCCTCGACCGGCGCGCCAGCCGGAATAGCGACACCGAGCAGACGCCGTAGATGGTCAAGGTCAACACCGACGTGACCCCGACCAGCAGGCCGAACTGTCCGCCCAGGGTCGGCTGCCCCGACAGCACGGTGACGACGCTCATGATCGCCGCACCCAGCAGGGGGTTGGCCACCGGCGTGCGGTCGCCGGCGCCGAAGCCCGAAGGCAGATAGCCCTGCCGGGCCGCGGCGCGAGCGGTTTCGCCCCCCATCATCACCCATCCGCCGACGGTTCCGATGGTCTTGATGATGGCGCAGACGGCGACAAGGCCGGCGATCGACCCGCCGAATACGCGCTGCGCCAGATCGGCATAGGGGCTTGAAGACGCTGCTATCTCGGCCAGCGGAATGACGCCGAAGACCGAAACGGTCGCCGCGACATAAACCGCGGTCGCCAAGGTCACCCCGGCGACCGAAGCCCGTCCCACATCCCTGGCCGGGTTTCGCACCCGACGGGATAGAGCCGCCGCGCTCTCCACGCCCAGATAGGCCCAGAAGATGATGGCCAGCGAAGCCGGCACGGTCTCGAACAGCGGCGCCCCCGAGGGGCTCCACGACGCGGCGAACAGGACGGGATCAAAGGCGCGCGCCCCCGCCGCCACGGCGATCAGGATCGGGATCAGACCGATGACGAGCGCCACGGCCGCCAGCCAGGACGCCGTCCTCGCCCCGATGATATAGGCGCCCGTCGCGATCCAGATGATGGCCAGATTGCAGAAGGTCGCCGCCACCGGGTCCTTCAGCACCGGCCAGAAGAAACTCAGGTAGCCAGTCGCGGCCACGGCCACGGCGACATTCCCGATCAGGCAGGCCGACCAGAACGCCAGCGACACGGTGAAGCCGGCGAACCGGCCCAACCCGCTCTCCGCGAACCCGGCGAGGCCGTCCGCGTCCGGCCGCAACCGGCCAAGCGCCCCGAACACGAGCGCCAGGGTCGCCGCCCCCACCGCCGCCACCAGCCAGCCGATCAGGGACGAAGCGCCGGTCGGCGCCAGGCTGACCGGCAACAGATAGAGGCCGGACCCGATCATATTTCCGGCCACGACCAGGGCCGCGAGGCCCCAGCCCAGCTTGTGCCGGTCGGTCAGCGCCGGCTCCGGCAGGGGCATGGGACGGGCGGCGTCGGTCATGGATGAACCCCGGCCGGCGCGCGCGAAGGCGCGTCGGGACGGTCAGGAACTGGGGCCGGAGATATGGGCTGCATGCCCGATCTAAGGCCCGCCGCCCGCCGTCCCGTCAACCGCTCTCAGACGACGACGGGGTCCATGCCCGCAAAAACGGCATGGGTCGCGCCCGCCGCCTGGGCCGCGAGCCCCCGGTCCGGCCGCAAATTCAGCAGCAGGACGTGGGAACAAGCCCGGCGGGCCGCTTCAATGAGTTGCACCGCCGCCTGCCAGTCGCGGGCGCTCTCATGCTCCACCCCGGCGAAATCAATGGCCAGACACTGGGCGCGAACCTGCGTAAGCCGCAACGCCGCACCGGGATCGGGGGCGATATGCAGGATCATCCCCAGCGATCCGGTTTCGAAATGCTGGATCGCCTCATGGATCGCATCCGGCGGCGCCTGCTCCAGCCCCCCCATGACCTCAATCAGAAGAGTTCCCGGTGCCGCCTCATGCTGCATCTCCGCACACAGCAGGTCGAACCGCCCTCCGCTCGAGGCCACCGTTCGCCAGAAGGCGGGCAGGACCCCGCAATCATTGGCCCCCAGCCGCAGCAGGTCGAGGCCGTTTCTGAGGGTTTGGGTATCGATCCGGATCAGATCGGCCGGCTCGAGCGTGCGCCGGCCTAGGCCGATCAGCGCGCTCTCGCCGCCACGATGCCGGACGCGTCTGCGGATGCGCCGCGCCACCGGGGTCGATCGGACAAGATCGAAGACAGGTTGGGCCGCCAGGGTCACGACCAGCTCACGGCCGGCGCGCGTCAGCACAGTGAAGGTCAGGCTCTCATAGGCGGCGGCATAGGACCTGCGCTCGCCGATACGGGCGATCGCACTCCCAAGGCTGTCGCCTGGCCTGTCCTGCTCCAGCAAACCCGCGAAGGCCCCTGGATACCCTGGGTCGTTCCTCATGACCGCTTGCTCCAGCCGGTCGAAAAGAGCCCCCCGCGAGCATGACGCGCCCCAAGTTGAAAACACATCCCTCACAAACGTGGTCAAACCCCGTTGACCATGACGGTTCCCGATGCGGGACAGGCCTGCGACCGGCGCGTTGACGGGATCATCGGCGCAGGTCAGGAGAAGGCCGCCGCCACCCGGAACCGCCGATGACCATCACCACGGTCGGCCTCGATGCCGACGACACCCTCTGGCACAACGAAACCGTATTCCGGCTCACGCAGGCGCGCTTTCTGGACCTGCTGACAGATCACGACAATGAGGCGATCCAGGCGCGGCTGGCCGAGGTCGAGCGCCGCAATCTCCGCCTTTATGGATACGGCGTGAAGGGTTTCACCCTGTCGATGATCGAGACGGCGATGGAGATGTGCGGCGGCGATCCGCCTCCCGGGGCGCTGCGCGAAATTCTGGCTGCGGGGCGCGAGATGCTGGCGCACCCCGTCGAGACCCTTCCCGGCGTCGACGAAGCCTTGGCCCGGCTGTCGGAGCGCTACCGGCTGGTGCTGATCACCAAGGGCGATCTGCTGGACCAGGAGCGCAAGCTGGCGGCGTCCGGCCTCGGCGACCTGTTCGCGGCGGTGGAGATCGTCTCGGAGAAGGACCGGTCCACCTATGAACGGGTGTTTGCGCGGCATGGCACGGGGCCGGGTGAGGCCGTGATGGCCGGAAACTCGATGAAGTCAGACGTGTTGCCGGCGCTGGAGGCGGGAGCCTTCGCCGTCCACATCCCCTACGCCATCACCTGGGCGCACGAGCTGGCGGATGCGCCTGAAGCCCACCCGCGCTACGGCGCGCTCGACACCATCACCGCCCTGCCGGACTGGATCGATCGGCGGTCGGACGGATAAGCGCTTGCTCCGCCGCCCCCCCGTCTTTAGACGGGCCGCTTAGCCGACAACCCGAACCGCCCAGCGCAGGCACTCGCCCGCGTGGGGCCCGCGCGCGCGAGGAGAGCAGCCCGCCTTGACCGATGACGACGTCCCTCACGAAGAGCGCGACGCCATGGTCCGGGCGTCGCTGGCGGCGCATGGCGACAGCGGCGTGACGCCGCGGCACACCCTGTTCTACTTCTACGGGGACGGGGCCCACGACGACCTGAACGAAGTGGCGCGCCGCGCGGGCTTCCTGACCCGGGGCCACGACGACTGCACGATCCTTGAAACCACGATGGCGGTGGACGAAGCCTCGTTCTCGCCTGTTTCCTCCATGATGCAATCCTGGGCCGCGGCCTTCCAGCTGGACTACGACGGCTGGGAATGCGCGGTCGTGACGAACTGAAAGTTCTTTAAAAGCAATGCCAAAGCGCACGGACATCCAATCTATCCTGATCATTGGGGCGGGGCCCATTGTGATCGGACAGGCGTGCGAGTTCGACTATTCCGGCGTCCAGGCGTGCAAGGCGCTGAAGGCCGAGGGATACAGGGTCATCCTGGTCAATTCCAATCCGGCCACGATCATGACCGACCCGGAGGTGGCCGACGCCACCTATATCGAGCCGATCACGCCGGAGTTCGTAGAGCGCATCATCGCGAAGGAGCGGCCCGACGCCCTGCTGCCGACCATGGGCGGGCAGACGGCGCTGAACACGGCGCTGGCGCTGGACGCCTCGGGCGCGCTGAAGAAGTGGGGCGTGGAGATGATCGGGGCCAGGGCCGACGTCATCGACAAGGCCGAAGACCGCCAGAAATTCCGCGACGCCATGGACAAGCTGGGCCTTGAGAGCCCGCGGTCGAAGGCCATCCACCACATCGACGAGGCCGACGACGCGCTGGAGTTCGTGGGTCTGCCGGCCATCATCCGGCCCAGCTTCACCCTCGCCGGCACCGGCGGCGGCATCGCCTACAATGTCGAGGAATTCCGCGAGATCGTCGAACGCGGCCTCGACCTGTCGCCGACCACGGAAGTGTTGATCGAGGAGTCGGTGCTGGGCTGGAAGGAGTATGAGATGGAGGTCGTCCGCGACAAGGCGGACAACTGCATCATCATCTGCTCCATCGAGAACATCGACCCGATGGGGGTGCACACCGGCGACTCCATCACCATCGCCCCCGCCCTGACGCTGACCGACAAGGAATATCAGCGCATGCGGACGGGCTCGATCAACGTCCTCCGCGAGATCGGCGTCGAGACCGGCGGATCGAACGTCCAGTGGGCCATCAACCCGGCCGACGGCCGCATGGTGGTGATCGAGATGAACCCGCGCGTATCGCGGTCCTCGGCGCTGGCGTCCAAGGCCACCGGCTTCCCGATCGCCAAGGTCGCGGCGCGTCTCGCCGTCGGTTACACGCTGGATGAGCTGACCAACGACATCACCATGGTGACGCCCGCCTCGTTCGAGCCGAGCATCGACTATGTCGTCACCAAGATCCCTCGCTTCGCCTTCGAGAAATACCCCGGCGCCGAGGCGACCCTGTCGACCTCGATGAAGTCGGTCGGCGAGGTCATGGCCATCGGCCGGACCTTCCAGGAGTCGATGCAGAAGGCCCTGCGCGGGCTTGAGACCGGCCTGACCGGGTTCAACGAGATCGAGATCGACGGCGTCGTGGACGTCGAGGACGAGGCCTCGGCCCGCGCCGCCGTGGTGCGGGCGCTGGGTCAGCCGACGCCGGACCGCATCCGGGTGATCGCCCAGGCCTTCCGGCACGGGTTGTCCGTCGAGGAGGTGAACGCCGCCTGTTCCTATGAACCGTGGTTCCTGAGGCAGATCGCCGACATCGTGCGGACTGAAGGCCATATCCGCGTGCAGGGCCTGCCGACCGAGCCGACCGACTTCCGCAAGCTGAAGGCCAAGGGCTTCTCCGACGCACGCCTGGCGGAGCTGACCGGCCAGACCGAAAAGGCCGTCCGCGCGGCCCGCCGCGGCCTGAACGTGCGCCCCGTGTTCAAGCGCATCGACACCTGCGCCGCCGAGTTCGCCTCCGCCACGGCCTATATGTATTCGACCTATGAGACCGGCGCCCTCGGCCAGGTCCCGCAGTGCGAGTCGAACCCGACTGACCGGAAGAAGGCGATCATTCTGGGCGGCGGACCGAACCGGATCGGGCAAGGCATCGAGTTCGATTACTGCTGCTGCCACGCGGCCTTCGCCTTCGACGACATCGGCGTCGAGTCGATCATGGTCAACTGCAACCCGGAGACCGTCTCAACCGACTACGACACCTCCGACCGCCTCTATTTCGAGCCGCTGACGGCCGAGGACGTGCTGGAGCTGATCGAGGTCGAGCGCTCGAAGGGCGATCTGATCGGCGTGGTCGTCCAGTTTGGCGGCCAGACCCCGCTGAAACTGGCCCACGCCCTGCACGAGGATGGCGTGCCGATCCTCGGCACCAGCCTCGACTCCATCGACCTGGCCGAGGACCGCGAGCGCTTCCAGGTCATGCTGCACGACATCGGCCTGATGCAGCCGCCTAACGGCCTGGCCCGCTCGGCCCAGGAAGCCGCCGACAAGGCGGACGAGGTCGGCTATCCGGTCGTGCTGCGCCCCTCATACGTGCTGGGTGGACGCGGCATGGTCATCGTCCACGACCGCGAACAGCTGGACCGCTACGTCGGCGAGGCCATGCGGGTGTCGGGCGACGACCCGGTCCTTATCGACCACTATCTGAACCGGGCCACCGAGGTAGACGTCGACGCCCTGTGCGACGACGAGACGGTGTTCGTGGCAGGCGTGCTGGAACATATCGAGGAGGCCGGGGTGCACTCGGGCGACAGCGCCTGCTCCATGCCGCCCTACTCCCTGTCCGACGCCACCATCGCCGAGCTGAAGCGCCAGACCGAAGCCATGGCCCGGGCGCTGAAGGTCCGCGGTCTGATGAACGTGCAGTTCGCCATCGAGGAGCCGCACAGCGAGAACCCGCGCATCTTCGTACTGGAGGTCAATCCGCGCGCCAGCCGCACGGCGCCCTTCGTGGCCAAGACCATCGGTCAGCCGATCGCCGCGATCGCGGCCAAGGTGATGGCCGGCGTGCCGCTGAAGAGCTTCGGCCTGACCGACCGGCCTTACGACCACATCGCGGTCAAGGAAGCCGTCTTCCCCTTCGCGCGCTTCGCCGGAGTCGACACCATCCTGGGCCCTGAGATGCGCTCGACCGGCGAGGTCATGGGTCTGGACTGGAAGCGCGACGGCGAGGCCGACATGGCCCCCGCCTTCGCCCGCGCCTTCGCCAAGAGCCAGATCGGCGGCGGCACCACCCTGCCCGTCGCCGGCTGCGCCTTCGTCTCCGTCAAGGAGGACGACAAGCCCTTTATCGTCGAGGCGGTGAAGACGCTGATCGGCGAGGGCTTCTCCATCATCGCCACGGCGGGAACTCACGCCTATCTGATGGGCCAAGGCTTCGAGGTCGGGCTGGTCAAGAAAGTGCTGGAGGGCCGCCCTCACATCGTCGACGCGATGAAGAATGGCGAGGTCCAGCTGGTCTTCAACACCACCGAGGGCAAGCAGTCGTTGCAGGACAGCTTCAGCCTGCGCCGCACCGCCCTGATGATGAAGATCCCCTATTACACCACGACCGCGGGCGCGCTGGCCGCCTCCCAGGCCATCGGGGCGATCAAGGCCGGCGATCTGGATGTGCGGCCGATCCAGGACTACGGTTGAACCTTGGGGGCGACATGAAGACGACGTTGCTGATCATGGCCGCGGCCTTCTGCCTGCTGGCCGCACCAGCTGCTGCACAGCAGGATCCGACCCCGCCCATGTCGACACAGTCGCTGGAAGAAACGCGGCCGCGCTCCGACGCCTTCTTCCAGACACTGCGCGCGGGGGATCCGGCGAAAGCCTATCGGGACCTGTTCGCGGGGACCATGATGGAGACCAAGGCCGCCGAGCTTCAAACCCTGATCTCGCAGACGCAGATGCTGCTCGACGCTTACGGGACCCTGACCGGCTGGGGCCTCATTCGCAGCGACTGCGTCACGCCTACCATGTGCCGGACGGCCTATCAGGTCGACATGAAGAACGGCCCGATCTTTGTGGTGCTGACCCTCCACCGGCGCGCGGGCGACTGGTTCCCGACGACGGTCTACGTCACCGACGTGGTGCAGCCGTTCTTCGATCTATCCTGAGGTCCGGCGGCGACGGCCGGTTGTGACCACTTCGAGCATGCGGTGAGCGCAGAGGACAGGCAGTCTGGTCAGGTCAGCCAGCCAGAAATTATGCAACAGCTGAGGCCGCAGGAGCCTGAGCGAGCACGCCTTGCTGCTGAAGCGGTTCGCCGAGGAGAGCGGAGCGTTCACACCGAGCGGCCGGGCGACTGGCTGGCGCCGTCCGCCCGCTAGAGTTCCGCCATCGGATTCAGCTCACCATCGCGTCGCGCCCCTCCTCCGGCGCCTCCGCCCCGGGGCCGCCGGACAAGAGAGGAGGCAATCCTGTGGCGTCCGGGATGCAGCCGGCCTGAGAGCCGTTTCGGCTGGCGGCAAGGTTCCTGCGACGAGCCGTAAGATATTCGACGAAGCGTGACGCAGGCGCGTCCGGCAATGCCACCGTGTGCAAAAGGGCTAACTTTAAAAGGAGCCCCCATGACCGACAATGCCGCCGCCAAACCCGCCAAGCGCAAATTTTCCTGGAACCCGCTCGTGCCGATCGAGGACGAGGCACATGCCCGCTTGCTGGCGAAGGAGAGCGGCGTGGCATGCCTGGGTCTGATCGCGTTCGGCTACGTGGCGCTGTCCTTCGTCGTGATGATCGCCGGGGAGTCGCCTTATGCGCCGGGTGGCGACAAAACCGTCACCCTGATCGCCCACGCCGTGGCCCTGGCCATCGCGGCCGGGCTGGGTTGGCAGATCTGGAAGAAGCAGCCGGTCTGGGCGGTGATCATCACGCTGGTCTGGATTTGCCTGGAGACGGCCGCCAAGGTGATGATGGTCATTGGCGGCGGCAGCGGGGCGGCCAGCTTCGTGCTGAATGCACTCGGGCTGGTAGTTGGTGTGCAAGCCGTGCGTGGCGCTTTGTGGCTGAGCAAGCAGAAGAAGTCCTGACGCCGTCCTAAATTCCCGCCATCGGATCGGGCGCGACCGTTGCGTCGCGCCCCTCCACGATCCGTGCGGCGGCGAGGTCAGCGGTGACGTTGCCGATGGTGCGGAAGATGTCGGGGATGACCTCGACCGCCAGCAGCAGGGGCAGGACCTGGATCGGCACGCCCATGGCGAGGCAGATCGGGGCGATGGAGACGAAGAAGCTGACCTGACCCGGCAGGCCGACCGATCCGATGGAGATCGCGATGGCGGTCAGCCCGCCGGCGAACCAGGCGGCCGGGCCCAGGTCGACGCCGTGCAGGTGGGCGACGTAGATGACCACCGCCAGATTGGCGACCGGGCTGGTGATGCGGAACACCGCCACCGCCAGCGGCAGCACCAGCCCCGCCGTCGCTGTCGAAACGCCGAGCGCCAGCCGCGCCTGCTCGACCATGGCGGGAAGGCTGGCCAGCGACGACTGGGTCGAGAAGGCGACGACCTGGGCCGGGATGACGCCTTGGGCGAACCGGGCGAGGCCGATCCGGCCCCAAGGGACGACCACGACATAGATCAGGACGATCAGGCCGATCTGGGCCAGGACCACCATGCCGACGTAATGGCCGAGGGTGCCGAGGGCGCCGAGGCCGGCGTTCAGTCCGACGCCCATCGACAGGGCGAAGACGCCGATCGGGGCCGCCAGCAGCACCCAGTGGACGATGGTGATCATGGTCTCGGACACGGCCTCGAAGAAGCTGACCAGCGGCTCTCGGCGGCTGGGCCCCAGACGGGTGACGGCGAAGCCGAAGGCGATGGCGAAGACCACAATGCCGAGGATGGCGTCGTCGGCGGCGGCGCGAATGGGGTTGGCCGGCGCGAGGCCGGCGAGGAAGGCCGGAAGCCCGCCCCCGGCCGCGCTCTCGCGCACCACCGCAGCGTCGGGCGCTCCGGCCAGAAGCACGGCCCCGCCCGTCGGATCGATCGGCCACAGCAGGTGGAGCGCCTCGGAGGCGAAGATGGCGTAGACCGTCGAGATCAGCAGCAGGATGGCGAACACCATCAGCGCCTTCAACGCCAGCCGCCCGGTGGCCGCCGCGTCGGCGATCGAGGCGATGCCCGTGACCAGCAGGCTGAAGACCAGCGGGATGATGGTCATCTTCAGGGCGTTGAGCCACAGGGTCCCGATCGCGCCGATCAGGTCGGCGGTCCCGGCGCCGCCGGGCAGGCCCCAGGCCTGGGCCGCCGCTCCCGCGAACAGGCCGGCGAGCAGGGCGACGAGCACCCACAGGCTGAGGGACATCAGGGCGGAACGGAGTCGGGAAGCGGCCATCAGGCGAAGCTAGGCGCCGCGAGGGCGTTTTACCATCCGTCGCGTGCAGCGATCCCGCCGTTATCCGCGGTCAAGCGCCTCGACGATACGGTCCGCCGCTGCTTCGAGGGCGGCGTCATCCAGCGATCCGATCCCGACGACGGCCCGTTCCGGCCGCGACCGGGCCTGACCCTGCCGGCGATAGGCCGGATCGTAGTGGTGGACGATCAGCTCGGTCGCCAGGGCCTCGATCTCCCCGCCGGCGGCGAGGGCGCGCCACTCGTCGACCATTTGCTTGCCGATGTGGCGCGGCAGGCGGGTCAGGGCGGTGTCGAGCGCGGATGAATCGGCGACGAAGCCGGCGTAGTCGCGGACCGTGCGCGCCGCCCGCACCGCGACCGGGGATTCGAGGCGGATCGCCGGGGCGGCCGCCATGGAGGCCCACAGGGATGGCGGGATCACCCGGGCGCCGATCTTGGAGCTCTCGGCCTCGACCAGCACCGGCCGGGCGGGGTCGAGGCGCGACAGGGCGTCGTGCAGCCGGGTCTCGAACGCCTTCTGCGACGGCTGGCCACCGGGCATGGCCCCGAACAGGGAGCCGCGATGGGCGGCGAGGGCCTCGAGATCGAGGGTCTGCACGCCGCGCTCGGCCACGGCGCCGAGCAGGGCCGTCTTGCCCGCCCCCGTCGGGCCGTCGAGCAGGACCAGCAGGTGCGGCAGGGGCGTGTCATAGAGGGCCGCCTTCACCTGGCGCCGCCAGGTCTGGTAGCCGCCCTCGAGCAGGGTGACCGGCCAGCCGACCTGATCCATCACCGTGACCATGGCCCCGGAGCGCTGGCCGCCGCGCCAGCAGTAGACCAGCGGACGGAAGGAACCGTCGCGCTCGCCCAGGGCGCCGTCCAGATGCGCGGCGATGTTCCGGGCCACGAGGGCGGCCCCGTGACGGCGGGCGAGGAATTTGGAGCGCTGGACGTATTCGGTCCCGACCGCCGCCCGCTGGGCGTCGTCGAGGACGGGCAGGTTCAGGGCGCCAGGGATGTGGTCGAGAGCGAACTCGGACGGGCTGCGCACGTCGATGACGGCGTCGAAGCCGTCGCGGGCGCCGGGCGACAGATCGACGGTGCGGCGGATCATCGGGTGACGCGGACGCGCGGGGGGCCCTCGACGACCCGGCCAACGACGTCGAAGCCGGAGCCATTGATCCGGGCGAAGGCGCGCAGGGCCTCGACCTCGGCCTCGGCCACGGCGATCAGCAGGCCGCCGGAGGTCTGGGGATCGGTCAGCAGATCCCGGCGCCACGGCTCAAGACCCTCCGGCATTTCGACCTCGGCGCCGTAGCTGTCCCAGTTGCGGCCGGAAGCGCCGGTGCGGATCCCGCCGCCAAGCAGCTCGGCGACCCCGGAGAGCGTCGGCGGATCGGCGGTGATCTCGACCGTCGCGTCGGCTCCGCGGGCCATCTCCAGCGCGTGGCCCAGCAGGCCGAAGCCGGTGACGTCGGTGACCGCATGAACGCCGGGCCGGCCGGGCAGCTTCGCGCCGAGCGTGTTCAGCCGGGTGGTCGTGTCCGTCAGGGTCCGGTAGCCGTCCTTGCTGAGCCGTTCTTGCTTGAAGGCCGCGCTGAGCACGCCGACGCCGAGCGGCTTGGTCAGCACGAGCACATCGCCGGGGCGGGCGCCCCGATTGGTCAGGACCTGGTCCGGATGGACGAGACCGAGGGCGACGAGGCCGTAGATCGGCTCGACGCTGTCGATGGAGTGGCCGCCGGCGACGGGCACGCCCGCCGCCGCGCACGCGACCGCGCCGCCCTGCAGGATGCGGCCGATGGTCCGCGTCGACAGGACGTTTACCGGCATGCCGACGATGGCGAGGGCGAAGATCGGCGTGCCGCCCATGGCGTAGACGTCCGACAGGGCGTTGGTCGCGGCGATCTGGCCGAAATGGAAGGGATCGTCGACCACCGGCATGAAGAAGTCGGTGGTGGCCACAAGGGCCTGCTGATCATTGAGACGCCAAACCGCAGCGTCATCGCTGGTTTCGGTCCCGACCAGAAGATTGGCGAAGGGCGCGGCCTGGGGCATGCCCTTGAGGATGTCCCGCAGCACCGCCGGGGCCAGCTTGCAGCCGCAGCCGCCGCCATGGGCGAGGGAGGTCAGCCGGGGCTCTGTCGTGGTCATGCTCCGGCTTAGGGCGAAACCGCGGGTGAACTCAACAGGGAGCCGGCCGTTCAACGCGACACACCGGAGACCACCATGCCCCTTCCCAGAATCGCGACCCTGATCGGCGGCCTGCTGCTCAGCAGGGGCGGACGACGCATGGCCGGGCGGCATACCGGAAAGCTGGCCCTCGCCACCCTCGCCTTTCAACTGTGGGAGCAAAGGCAGGCGGCGAAACATCCCGGGCGTGCGGCGAGGAAGGGTCCGCATGCGCGGCCGCGCTGGAGCGGACGGCGGTCCTGAAATCCCGCTGGACCGACGCCGCGTAAACCCCGCTAACTGTACGCAGCCAGCGGAGCCGCAGTCATGATCACCGTCCACCATCTGAACGACTCCCGCTCGCAGCGGGTGCTGTGGCTGCTGGAGGAGCTTAAGCTGCCGTATGAGGTGAAGCGGTATCAGCGCGACGCCAAAACGATGCTGGCCCCACCGGAGCTGAGGGCGATCCATCCGCTGGGCAAGTCGCCCGTCGTCGATGACGGCGAGGCGCGGCTGGCCGAGACCGGGGCCATCGTCGAATACCTGCTGGACACGCACGGCGGGTCGGCGCTGCGGCCGGCGCGGGGCACGCCGGAGGGGCGGCGGTTCACCTACTGGCTGCACTATGCAGAGGGGTCGGCGATGACGCCGCTGCTGCTGAAGCTGATCTTCAGCCAGATTCCGAAGCGGGCGCCGTTGTTGGCGCGCCCGGTGGCGAAGGGCATCGCCCGCAAGGTCGACGCCAATCTGATCGCGCCCCAGCTGAAGGCGCACACCGATTATTGGGAAGCCGAACTGGCCCGCTCGGAATGGTTCGCCGGCGACGCCTTCTCGGCCGCCGACATCATGATGAGCTTCCCGGTCGAGGCCGCCGGCAGTCGCCTCGGCTACGGCCCGGACAAGCCACGGCTGAAGGCTTTTCTGGACCGCATTCACGCGCGCCCGGCGTATCAGCGCGCCCTCAAGCGTGGCGGCCCGTACAGCTACGCCTGACGACCGCGCGCCCGGCTGGCGCCGAAGCCACAGTGCGACCAGGACGAGAAACGTCGGCCGGCGAGGCCGCAACCCCTGCGCGGCCGAACCGTTAACCCGGCATGCGACTGAGAACCATACAAGTCATCGCGGCCCTCGCCGCCGCCGTCGCCTTTATCCTCGCCTTCATGGCGGCGGGCGTTCTGCTGCTTTCCGGCCTGTTCATGGCGGCGGGCCTCGCAGCCGTAGCGTGGCTGGCCTGGAGCCTCGTCCGGCAGGTCCGCGGACGCGCCCGCAACCGGACCGCCTCGGGCTCGGTCTGAGAGAGGCCTTGAACCTTCGGCCCGGGCGTCCTACCCTCTTTGGCCGGTCGCGTGCGCCCAGCGACCTCTGTGCCGAGTAAGTCTGTCAGTCGGGCTAGCCAAGAAACTCACGACATATGGAAAAAGTGCCGATGACGGCCGAGGGCTACCGTGCCCTCGACGATCAGTTGAAACAATTGAAGTCGGTCGAGAGGCCGAGCGTCATTGCGGCCATTTCGGAGGCGCGCGAACACGGCGACCTGTCGGAAAACGCCGAGTATCACGCGGCCAAGGAGCGGCAGGGCTGGATCGAAGGTCAGATCGCCGAGATCGAAGACAAGATCAGCCGCGCCCAGGTGATCGACGTCTCCAAGCTGAGCGGCAACCAGGTGAAGTTCGGAGCCACGGTCACCGTGGTCGACGAGGACACCGAGGAAGAGGGCCGCTACCAGATCGTCGGCGAGCACGAGGCCGATGTGAAGCAGGGCAAGATTTCGGTCTCGTCGCCGATCGCGCGCTCGATGATCTCCAAGGAGGTCGGCGACGTGGTCGAGGTCAACACCCCCGGCGGAGTGAAGGCCTACGAGATCCTCAAGGTCGAGTGGAAATAGTCCGGTGACCCCGCCCTCCGGAACGCGCCCGCCTCTGGTGTCGCACGTTTCGGTCGGCGTGACCGACCTGCATCGCGCCGGCGTCTTCTATGACGCCGTGCTGGCGGTCGTCGGCGCGCGCCGGATCATGGAGCACGGCGCGGGCATCGGCTACGGCCGGACCTTTCCCGAATTCTGGGCCAATCTGCCCCGCGACCACCGCGGCGTCGCCGTCGCGGGCGTCGGCGCCCATGTCTGTTTCAACGCGTCGGACCCCGAAGCCGTGGTCGCCTTCCATGAGGCCGGCCTGGAGGCGGGTGGATACAGCGACGGCGCTCCGGGTCCCCGACCGGAATATGCGCCCGGCTATTACGCCGCCTTCCTGCGCGACCCCGACGGCAACAAGGTCGAGGCCATGTGCTGGATCGCGCGCCCCGACGCCGCGTGACCGCCCCGCTGTCGATATGGGTCGTGTCCGACGGCCGGGCCGGCATCGAGAACCAGGCGCTGGGCCTGGCCGAGGCCGTCCAGCGGATTACGCCCGCCGACATCACCGTCAAACGCGTCCGGTGGCGCAAAGCCTTCGACAGACTGCCGTCGGCGATGAAGGCCGGCTGGATGCTGGACCCGTCGTCCGATTCCGTCACGCCGGGACCCGGCGGCGACTGGCCGGACCTGTGGATCGCCACCGGGCGGGCGACATTGCCGTTGTCGGCGTCGGTGGGGGCGCGGTCCGGCGGCCGGACCTTCGTGGTGCAGACCCAGGACCCGCGCTGGAAGACCGGCGCCTACGATCTGGTCGTCGCCCCGGCGCATGACGGCCTGGCCGGACCCAATGTGCTGTCCATCACAGGCTCGCCACATCGTGTGACGCGGTCACGGCTGGCCGAAGGGGCGGCGGCCTTCGAGCCGGCCTTGCCCCCCCTGCCCCGCCCACGCGTGGCCGCCCTGATCGGGGGCCGGTCTATGGCCTTCGACCTGCCCGAGGACCATGCCGCCGAATTGGCGGACCGGATCGCGGCCGCGATCGAGGAGGCTGGAGGGTCGCTGATGCTGACGTTCTCGCGCCGGACGCCCGAGGCGGCGAAACAGGTGATGACGGCCCGGCTGGCCGGCCTGCCCGGTCTGATCTGGGACGGGACCGGCGCCAATCCCTATTTCGCCTTCCTGCATTTCGCCGACCATGTTCTGGTCACCGAGGACAGCGCCAACATGGCCGCCGAGGCCGCTTCCACCGGCGCGCCGGTGCACATCCTGCCGATGATCCCGCTGAAACCCGCCGGCAAGTTCACGCGGCTGCACGCCGATCTGCGGAAGCTCGGCGCGGCGCGGGCGTTCGAGGGACGGCTGGAAGGCTGGACCTACGAGGCGCTCAATGAGACGGAGCGGGCCGCGCAGGCGGTCCTCAAGCGGATGGGGCGGGCCTAGTCGCCTTTGCGGCCCTTGCTGCGCGCGTCCATCGCAATGCCGAGGGCGAGGCCGACCGCGACGCCGACGCCTATTCCCACGGCCAAATTGTCCATCGCCACCCCGAGACCGGAGCCGATGGCTGCGCCAAGGGCGATGCCGATGCCCAGATAACTGCGGCCTTCCATAGGCGTCTCCCGTTTCACTGTGAATGGATGCCAGCCTAGCATCGCGCGGAACGGAATCAGCGCCTAAATAGACCCCATGAGCACTCCGAGAACCGTCCGCGTCGCCATCATCGGGTCCGGCCCCGCCGGCTGGACCGCCGCCATCTACGCCGCGCGTGCCCTGCTGAATCCGGTCGTCATCGCCGGCCTGCAGCCCGGCGGCCAGCTGACCATCACCACCGACGTGGAGAACTATCCCGGCTTCGCCGACGTCATCCAGGGCCCCTGGCTGATGGAGCAGATGCGCGCCCAGGCGGAGCATGTCGGGACGGAGATCATCGAGGACATCGTGGTCAAGGCGGACCTGTCGCAGCGGCCGTTCCGCCTGACCCTGGACTCCGGGACCGAACTGCTGGCCGAGACGGTGATCATCTCGACCGGGGCCCAGGCCAAATGGTTGGGGATCGAGAGCGAGGCGAAATACCAGGGCTTCGGCGTCTCGGCCTGCGCCACCTGCGACGGCTTCTTCTATCGCGGCAAGGAGGTCATCGTCGTGGGCGGCGGCAACACCGCCGTCGAGGAGGCGCTGTTCCTGACCAATTTCGCGTCGAAGGTGACGGTCGTGCACCGCCGCGACGAGTTCCGCGCCGAGCGTATCCTGCAGGACCGGCTGTTCTCCAATCCCAAGGCAGAGGTGGTGTGGGACAACGCCATCGACGAGATCCTGGGCGAGACCAACGACATGGGCGGGGTGAACGTCACCGGCGCGCGGGTGAAGAACGTCAAGACCGGCGAGACCCGCGAGATCAAGGCGGACGGGGTGTTCATCGCCATCGGCCACGCGCCGTCGTCCGAGCTGTTCGCCGGCCAGCTGGAGACCAAGCAGGGCGGCTATCTGGTGGTCAAGCCGGGCACCGCGGCGACGGCGATCGAGGGCGTGTGGGCGGCGGGCGACGTGACTGACGACATCTATCGACAGGCCGTCACCGCGGCCGGCATGGGTTGCATGGCGGCGCTGGAGGCGGTGCGTTTCCTGGCCGAGCAGGACCACAAGGCGGGGGGGCATCCGATCTCGCACAAACAGGCCGAGAAGATCGGCGTCTGGTAGGCGGAATCAGCCGAACAGCTGCAGTTCCGGCGGAGCGTACATCACCGGAGCGCCTGCCCGGCGACGCAGGGCGTAGTCGACGGCGGTCTGGACAGCGCGCTCGTCCGTCGGCTTTGACAGGACGCCGATGGTGCCGGCCACACCGTCGCGCACCATGCCCGGATTGGCGGTCATGAACAGCACCGAGACGCCGAGATCCTGTCCGAGCTCACGGCCGAGGGCCACCCCGGTCGGTCCGTCCGACAGGTGGATATCGACAAGGGCGAGGTCGACATCGGTCTCGCGGACGATCGCGCGCGCAGTGCCAGCGTCCGCGACGGTCGCCACCACCTCGTGGCCAAGGTCCTCAAGGACGAAGCGAAGCTCCATCGCCACGAGGGCTTCGTCTTCGATGATCAGGATGCGGGCGGTCATTTCGGTCGGTCAGTCAGTCAGAAATCATTGTCATCCGGCGGCGCCGGGAAGAAGTGTGATCGGATGGGCCCGGTTCCGTCATGCGACGTTTTGCGCTGCACGGCGGCGGGACAGGGCCGTTGCGGGGAGGTCCGCGATCACCTGCAAACCAGGCGCCGACCAGATTCGTTCCAGCCGGCCGCCCAACTGACCCTCGACGGACAGGCTGGCCAGCGAAGAGCCGAAGCCGGCGTGGGCGGGCGGTCCGGCGAGCGGCGGTCCGCCGCTCTCGGTCCAGGTCAGGATGAAGCGGTCCTCCAGGCGGCGGGTGTCGAGCGTGACCCTCCCGTCTTCACGGGACAGGGCCCCGTATTTGGCGGCGTTGGTGGCCAGTTCGTGGAACAGCAGCGCCACCGAGGTCGCGGCCTGATCGTCGAAGGTCGCGTCGTCGCCGCTGAGGACGATACGGGGCGCGCCGGTGAGGTCGCTGTAGGGCTTGAACAGATCCGCCAGGAAGGCGTGCAGGGTCATCGAGCCGACCGTGGGCTTCGAGCTCTCGGTGTGCGGCCGGACGAACTCGTGGGCCCGGGCCAGGGCGTTGATGCGGGTGCGGACCGCGGTGGCGAAACCTTTCGCCTCCGGATGCTGTCGAGCCGAGAGCGCGATCAGCGCCGACACGACGGCGAAGATGTTCTTGATGCGGTGGCTGAGCTCCTGGCTGAGCAGCTCCTTGGCCTGATCGGAGCGTTTCAGATCGTCGATGTCGGTGCAGGTGCCGAACCAGCGGGTGATCTCGCCAGCCTCATTACGAATGGGGCGGGCACGGCCCAAGGTCCAGCGATAGACGCCGTCATGGCGGCGCAGCCTGTATTCGATCTCATAGGGTTCGCCCGTCTCAAGGCAGCGTTGCCAGAGCGCCCAGGCCCGCTCCTGGTCGTCCGCGTGGAACATGCCGTTCCAGCCTTCTCCATCGGTCGACCCTTCCGGAACGCCGGTGAATTCGTACCAACGAGCGTTGTAGTAGTCGTGGAAGCCGTCGGGGAGCGTCGACCAGACCATTTGCGGCATGGAATCCGCGATGGCGCGGAAGCGGGCTTCACTCTCGGCGAGGGCCTGGACGGTCCGGGCCAGCTGTTGTTCGACGGAAGGATCGCCGTTCGGATCGGGTTGGGTCACGGAGCCTCAATGACGGCGCATCGCACTTTGGGACAGCAACAATGCACAAGGGGGCCGAAGCGTTGCAACAAACCGGTCAGGAGGCGGGGCGACCGACTTCCTCGACTTCCAGCACCGTCACCCCGGGCGGGGGAGGAGCAGACGGCGCGGCGGGGGCGGCCCCGGGGGTTTCGAAGGCAGCCAGGCGCTGGTTGATCTCCGCGATCTGATCGCGGGTCGGCTGCTGGCGGCCCCCCAGCGACAGCACCCCGACGACACGGGTCTGGCCGTCGATCACCACGGTGCGCACCGCGGTGTCGCCCGTAGCGGCCGCTTCGGCGAGGGCGGCGTCGGCCTCCGCCTGGGAATCAAGCTGCAGGCGCGGATGGGCGAAGCGCGCCTCGTCGATCCGCGGCTCCCGACCGGCGTAGGCTTGGCGGAAGGCGGCCGGCTCGCCGTAGACGCCCTTCCAGCGATAGAAGATGTGCGCCCCGATCTGGGTCAACTTGTTCAGCGTCGGCGCCCACCACGGGTGGACGTAGTCGGCGTGATAGTGGGTGGCGGTGCCGACCTTGGTGGAGACGTACCCCCCCAAGGCGCGCTCGGCGACGCGGGCGGCGCGGTTCCAGGCCCATGCCACGGGTCCCTGCGCCAGCGAGCCATCACAGGTGAAACTGAACTGGCAGCCGGTGGTCCGTTCAGCGCCCTCATAAACCACGCCGCACACGGAGTTGGCGTAGTTGGGATCACGGACCCGGTTGAGGATGACCTGCGCCACCGCTTCCTGACCCTCGGTCGGCTCCAGCGCCGCCTCGTAATAGATGGCCTGGGTCAGGCAGCGAACGGCGCGACGACGGTCCTCGGCGGTGGCCGGCTTGAAGGCGAACGGCTGGGCCGCACGCAACAGGCCTGAGACGGGCATGGCGGCGTTCAGCTTGTGCGCCTCAAGGCCCGAGGCGCCAAAGTCCAGCGAAGGTTTGCCGCCGAGAGACAGCGTCTCCCACCCGGGAGTGAGTCCATAGAGGGCCGCGCGGCGCTCGGCCGGGTCGTGACGCATGGCCACCGCGAGTTGCGAGGGCGTCATCCGCTCGGTGATGGCGGCGAGACCCTTTTCCCCGAGGTCGCCCTCGGTCAGACGGCGCACGACCTCGGCGCGGCGGTCGATGTCGGGACGGACGGTCGAGCTGGCGGCCATGGCGACGCCGATGGCGGCCAGCGCGGCCGGCGCCGCGGCGGCAAGCCGGCGGCTCTTCTTCAGCATCGATGTCCAGTCGGGCCTGGCCACTTGCAACTCCCAGCTCCGGCGATAAGGCCGGACCACCTTTGATACGCGTCAAGCGCGGCGGTTTTCAGGCGGAAAAACGCCGCTCGGTCAAGGCTCAACGCCCGCCGAGGGTGGAACGCAGCATCCAGGCGAACTTTTCGTGCGCCGCGAGGCGCTGGGTCATCAGATCGGCCGAGGCTTCGTCGCCGGCCGCGTCGGCGGCTTCGAAGGCCTTGCGGGCGGTGGCGATCAGGGTCTCGTGATCCTGCATCAGCTCCCTGAGCATGGCCGTGGCGTCCTTTTCGGGATCTCCGTCCTTGATGGCGGTCAGATTGCCGAAGGCGGAATAGCTCTGGGGCGCGAGGACGCCGAGGGCGCGGATGCGCTCGGCGATCTCGTCCAGCGCCGCCCAGATGTCGCGGTACTGCTGTTCCAGCAAATTGTGGAAGCTGAAGAACTCCGGCCCCCGGACGTTCCAGTGGTAGCCGTGAGTCTTGAGGTAGACGGCGAAACTGTCGGCGAGGACTTTGGTCAGCTCCTGCGCGACGTCGGTGCGATCGGTCTTCGAAAGGCCGGTGTCGATGGTCGCGGTCATGCGCACTCCTGGCGTTGATGGGGGCGGCTCTTGAAGTAGGCGGCCCGACCGCCCGCGCAAGCCGCCGGCGGGGCGACGCAAACGCCACGCTTGCCGGAACGCAAACCGCGACAATACGTTGCTGAAGATGGCGGACCCGCGAGCGGGCGTGGAACGAAATTGGGCGCGGCGGGGTGTCAGGGCGGATGCTGAACATCGATGCGGGCGTGACCCGGCTCGCGCGCATCCGTCCGCGCGAATGGGGGGCGTCGATCCTGATCGGGGTCGTCTGCGCCCTCGTCATGCTCATGGTCCGCCTGGCCCTCTACCTCTTCTATGCCGAATTCACCGGCTTCATGATCCTGCTGCCGGCGGTCATCGTGGCGGCGCTGGCGGGCGGACGTCTGGCGGGGATGGCGGCGGTGTTCACCGGCCTTTTGGGCGGCTGGGCGGTGGTCAGTCTGGGCGACTACGGCGCGGTCATGGACAACCGGCTGGGCGTTATCGCCACCACCAACTTCATCGTCGTGGGGATGTTCGCGACGATCGTGGCCGCGGCCTTGCGCAAGATCGTTGCTCGGCTGGACGCCTCGGTCGACGCCCTGCGGCTCTCGGCCGACCGGATCAATGACAGCGAAAACCGCCTGCATCTGATCAGCGAGCAGGCGCCGGTCATGTTGTGGATGAGCGACGAGAAGGGGCACTGCGTGCACCTCAACCAGGCCCTCCGGCGGTTCTGGGGCGTCGCAGATATGGCCGGGCCATTCGACTTCTCCGCCTATCTGCACCCGGAAGACCGGGACCGGGTCACGACCGCCACCCTGGAGGCGGCGAGACAGATCGCCCCGTTCGAGGTCGAGGCTCGTTACCGGCGCGAGGACGGCGCATGGCGCATCCTCCACACTGAAGCGCAGCCCCGGATCGACTCCCGGGGCCGGTTTCAGGGGATGATCGGCGTCAACGTCGACGTCACCGACGCCCGCTCCGCCGAGACCGCCTTGCGGGAACGGGAGGCCCAGCTCCAGGCCATGGTGGATCAGGCCTCCGCCGGCATCGCTCGTGTCGGACTGAACGGCGCCATCATCAGCGCCAACGCCCGCTACGCGGAAATCCTCGGCATGCCGGCCGAGGCGGTGCCGGGCCTGACCACCGAGGCGATCAGCCATCCCGACGACGTCGAGCCCACCCGCCGCGCCCTGGAGCAGGCCCTCCGGGAGGGCGGTGCGCAGCTGGAGAAGCGCTACATCCGGCCGGACGGCTCGACCGTCTGGGTGGTCATCAGCGTGCGGGCGCTGACGGGGCCCGGCGGGGCGGTGGAAGGTTACATCGCCGTGGTGGTCGATATCTCGGGCGCCAAGGCCGCCGAGGCCGCCCTCCGCGAAAGCGAGGCGCGCTTCCGGCTCATGGCGGACACGGCCCCCTCGCCGGTGTGGCTGACCAACACCGCCGGAGAAGTGGAGTTCGTCAACGCCGCCCTCGTCGATTTCTACGGCCGCCCGGCGGCGGAACTCCTCGGCCACGTCTGGCGCGACGCCATTCATCCCGACGACGTGGCGGGAGTGAACGCCGTCCAGTCGGAAAGCCGGCCCCGGCACGAGCCCTATGGCTTTGAGGCCCGGTTTCTCCGCGCGGATGGGGCGTGGCGATGGATGCGGATTGCGGTCAACCCGCGCTTCGACGCCGACGGAGCCTTCATGGGCTATGTCGGCATGTCGTTCGACGTCACCGACACGCGCGAAGCCATTGAGGCGATGGCGCGCCAGGAACGCCGCCAAAGGTTCCTTCTGGCGCTGGCCGACTCGCTGCGGGACCTGACCTCTCCGGACGACATCATGAGCGAGGTCGAACGCGCGCTCGGTTCGGAGTTGAAGGTCCAGCGCGTCGGCTATGGCGAGATCGATGAGGAGCGCCGGCAAGTCTCGATGAGCCGCGACTGGACGGTGAACGTCATCAGCGCCCGCGGCCAGTTCTCGATGGAAGACCTCGGCGCCGGCCTGATCTCGGATCTGGCCGCCGGACAGCCCATCCGTGTTTCCGATGTCCGGAAGGATCCCCGCACCCGGGGGGCGCTGGAGATGTTCGAAAGGCTGCAGACGCGGTCCCTGATCCGGGCGCCCCTGATCCGCGCCGGCCGCTTGCGCGCCTTCCTGTACGCCCACGACACCAGCGTCAGGGAATGGACAGACGACGAGGTAGAGTTGCTGCAGGAGGTGGCCGGGCGAACCTGGACGGAGATCGAAAGGACCCGGGCGGAGGCCGAGGTCCGCGAAAGCGAGGAACGGTTCCGGGCCATCGCCGACACGGCTCCCGTGCTGATCTGGGTGACCCAGCAGGACCGGTCCCGCGCCTTCGTCAATCAGGCCTATGTCGCCTACAACGGCGGCGCCTACGAAGAGGCGCGCCAGGCTGACTGGCGGTCCATCATCCATCCCGACGACCAGGCACGGGTGTTGGAAGAATCGGCCGCTGGCGAGGCCACCGGCCAGCCATTCTCCATGGAAGCCCGTTACCTGCGCCACGATGGGGCGTATCGCTGGCTCAAGTCATTCTCCCGGCCACGGTTCGGCGCGCACGGCGAAGTCATCGGCTTCGTCGGAGTGGCGTTCGACGTCACCGACATCCGCGACGCGCAGGCAAGGCTAATGGAGTCGGAAACCCGGTTCCGGACGGTCGCCGACAGCGCTCCGGCGTTGATCTGGATGACGGACGAGCACGCCCGCACCACTTTCGCGAACCGCCGCTACAGGACCTTCTTCGGCATCGAGACCGAGGAGGATGCGGACAAGGGCTGGCGGCGACTTGCCCATCCCGACGATGTGGAAGCGTTCGACGCCGCCTATCAGCGCGCGTTCGAGCACCGCGATCGCTTCGAAGGCGTGGTGCGGGTGAACCATCCGCAGTTGGGCCTGCGCTGGCTGCGCTGCGAAGGCGTGCCCCGCTTCGACGGCGCGGGTCAGTTTCAGGGATATGTCGGCGCCAATATCGATGTCACAGAAGCCAAGCGGGCCGAGGACGACCTGAAGCGAATCAACGAGCTTCTGGAGGAACGCGTCGGGGAAGCCCTGGCGGAAAAGGCCAAGGCCGAGGCCGACCTGATGCATGCCCAGCGGATGGAGGCTGTCGGGCGCCTGACCGGCGGCGTGGCGCACGACTTCAACAATCTGCTGACGGTCGTGATCGGCGCGCTGGACATGATGCTGCGGTCGCCGGACAACGCCGCGCGCCAGAAGAAGCTCGGCGAGGCGGCCCTCTCTGCGGCGCGGCGCGGCGAGCGCCTGACCCACCAGCTGCTGGCCTTCTCGCGGCGCCAGGCGCTGCGGCCCGAGCCCATCGACCTGAACGGCCTGATCCGGGAAAGCGAGCCCCTGCTCCGCCGGGCGCTCGGCGAGGCGATCGAGTTCAAGCTGAAGCTGCGGCGGGGCGGCGCCCGGGTGAGCGTCGATCCGGCCCAGTTCGAGGCCGCCCTGTTGAATCTGGTGGTGAACGCCCGCGACGCCCTTGGAGATCGGGGCAAGGTCAACGTCCAGACGCTCACCTGTGCGGTTGAAGCGGGCGAAATTCCGGAGGTTGCGCCGGGCGACTACGTCTGCGTCAGCGTCTCCGACAATGGCGCCGGAATGAGCCCGGAGGTGATGGAGCGCGTCTTCGAACCGTTCTTCACGACCAAGGCCGTCGGCAAGGGAACGGGCCTGGGACTGAGCCAGGTCTATGGTTTTGCCCGGCAGAGCGGCGGCGGCGTCCGGGTGACCTCGACAATAGATCGGGGCACCGAGGTCCGGCTTTACCTGCCGCCGCTGGCGGCGGCGGAAAAGCATGAAGCGGCCGCGCCGCCCGCCGAACTTCGCACCATGGCCGCTGGACGGCGATTGCTTCTGGTCGAGGACGATCCGGGCGTGGCGTCGGTGGCCCAAGAGCTTCTCGAGGGCCTCGGCCTTGAGGTCAGATCAGCCGAAAACGCGCCCCAGGCGCTGGAGCTGCTCAACAAGGAGCCCTTCGACATCATGCTCACGGACGTGGTGATGCCCGGCGGCATGACCGGCATCGAACTGGCTCGCCAGAGCGCGCGGAACTGGCCGGAGATGAGGATCGTCCTGACGTCGGGCTACGCCGGCGACGACGTCGACGCGGCCCTGGCCGACGCGCCTTGGCCTTTCGTCAGAAAACCCTATTCGGGAGAGCAGCTGGCCGCCGTTCTGGGCGATCCCCCGATGGGGAAAGCCGGGGAACCCTTCTAGCGCTGACGCGCCTTGCGGGCGGCGTAGCGGGCGTCCCGTGCGGCCTTCTGTTCTTCCTTGGAGAGCTGCTTGCGCTCCTTGCGGGCGGCGCGCTTCTCGGCCTCGATCGCTTCCTGGGCTTCATGATCGGCCGCAAGGCGGGCGGCCTCGGCCTCGGCCTTCTGGCGACGGACCTCGGCCTTCTCCAGCTCGCGCTGCTGACGGAGCGCTTCCTTCTCCGCGGCGCGCTTCTCCTGCAGCTTCTCGAACTCGGGGTCGGGCGCGGCGGGCTTGGGCTTGAAGCGGGCGAGCAGGGCCTTCTTGGCTTCCTGCTGGGCGGTAAGGCGGTCCGTGAAGCCGGTTTGTTTCAGATCTCTCATGCGAGCGGTCGTCGATGTCCTTGAATGTCTGTCGGAAGCGCAGACGGCGCGGGCGAGCGGCGCTCAGCCAACGCCGGGTGGGCTAAGCCCATATGGGGACGGAAATCAAGGTTGCGAGGCGGAGATGACAGACCCCGCCCCACGATCCCATCGCTCCTGTGTCAGTTCGGCTTCTCGGCCTGACCGATCGCCGCGCCCGCAGCGCCGCCCACGGCGGCTCCAACCGGTCCTGCGACAACGGCCCCGGCGACCGCGCCGGTGGCGGCCTTCTGTTCGATGGTCTGACCACAGGCGGCAAGGCTGATGGCGGTGATGGCCGTGGCGAGTACCAGTGCGGTGCGTTTCATGATGGGCTCCTGTTCTGACGGAGCGAGAACGCGAATACGGCCAAGGTGTTCCGGCGAACGCTCGTCAAGAAAAGCAGCCAGACTTTCCCCCGTCGAAGACAACACATTGCAACTCCGGCAATCTCTGTAAGTCGGTCAACCCGCCAGCTTGGTTGACGCAACGACATCGATTACAGTATTTCCTACGTTCACTTTCCGCCTATACGACCTGCGGCAATCGGTCACCTCATCCCATACCGGGGACGCACCCCTGTTTGTTGCGGCGACGGCGAATCTTGCGAATCAACCACATTGCCGCCATAAATGGCTGGCTTAAGGCGCCTCCCCGACAGCCGGCCGTTCGCCGACCGTCGGTCTACCGCAGCCGGGCCGCGACCGATGTCGCCCCCGCCGCGAGACTACCCCGGGGGCGGCGCTGCGCCCTGCTGAACAGGATTGAGCCTTTGCCCACCCCCTCGCATTCGCGTGCGATTTCTCCTGCCGACCGCAAGGCCCGGATTCGGCCGGGCGCGGCGGCGGCGACGTTCGGCGCGATGGTGGGGCTGGCGATCGGCTGCGCCTATCTGGGCGGAGCCGCGGCAAAGGCGACGACCGTCCGGGCCCAGGCCGAGCGCATCGACAGCGCCAGCGCGGCCGGCTTCACGGAAGAGGCCCTCGCCGCCGCCGCCGGCGGTCTGGACGAGAGCGCCCTCGCCATCGCGCGGCGGCACGACCCCTATACGGTGGCCGGCTCGGCCCGGCGCGACCGGCAGGCTGAGCTGCTGACTGCCCGTCTTGAACAACTGCGGACCCAGTCACCGGGCGACAGCCTGCGCCGGGTCAGCCTGACCGGCCCGCTCGCGGCCCAACCGTTCCATCTCGGCGGGGCGCTGGACGCCTCGCGCGACCTCGAGTGCCTGACCCAAGCCGCCTATTACGAAGCCCGCGGCGAGGGCCGCGACGGGATGAAGGCCGTGGCCCAGGTGGTTCTGAACCGGGTTCGGCACAGGGCCTTCCCGAACAGCGTATGCGGCGTGGTGTTCCAGGGCGCCGGTCGTCGGACCGGCTGCCAGTTCAGCTTCACCTGCGACGGTTCAATGCGCGGCCGCGTCAACCGCGCCGCCTGGAACCGCGCCCGCGACATCGCGTCGGCCGCCCTCTCCGGCGAGGTCTACGCCCGGGTCGGCAATGCCACCCATTTCCACACCACCGGGGTTTCGCCGCGCTGGCGCAGTTCGCTGATCCAGGTCAGCCAGGTCGGGGATCACCTGTTCTACCGGTTTGGCGGTCGTTCAGGATCCGGCGCGGCCTTCACCTACGCCGCCCGCCCGTCCACTTCGGCCGATACGCCGCGCCTGATCCAGGCCAGCCTCGACCCGACCGGCACGGTCCGCGACGCCGGCGCCATCGCCTACAACCTTCTGCTGACGCAGGAAGGGCGTGAAACGCCGGCCCCGGCCGAGCGTGCAACGGCCCCGATCCCGGCTCCCGCACCGGTCGCGCCTCCCGCCCCGGCCATCCAGGTGACCGCTCCGGCCGCTGACGCCGCCCCAAGGACCGCGCCGGCCCCGCAAGCGCCGACGGCCTGAAGTCAGGCGTCCCGGTCGCCTTTGGAGGACCTGTGAGCGTCGTCGTGGCTGTGCTTCAGGTCACGCTCGCCGCCGCCGCCCGAGACCTTGCTGTTGCGGGGACTGGTTGGACCGCCCTCACGCGGATCCTCGAATGTCGGCGGCTCCGCCTTCGCGTTCTGATGACTGGAGCCGGGACCGCCCCAGCGCTTCTCGTCAACCGGCTCGGGGGTGTGCTGGTTATTGGCCATGGTCAGCGATCCTGAACTTTCCACTGGGTGGTCAGGTTCTGCTTCAGATTGCCGAACCGGCCCTGGGTTTCGAGATTGACATCGGCGTCGCCGGGCTGTCCCGACTGGGCGCCGGTGGACAGGTCCCGGCGGTCAGCATTGACGGCGTCCTCGACAGAGCGGGCGCCCTTGTCGGCGAAGCTGCGCTGGTCCTTGGGCGTCTTGGGGCTATGGGTCATGGATATCTCCTTCCACCCCATCGAAAACCGCCCCGACGGTCGACCGTTCCGTAGCGCCGTTCTCCCTGGCGGCCTCAGACGGCGTCGAGGCCGACGTCCAGGGCCGGGGCCGAATGGGTCAGGCCCCCCACCGAAATGACGTCCACCCCGGTCTCCGCGATGGCGCGCACCGTGCCGAGCGTCACGCCGCCGGACGCTTCCAACACCGGGCGCCCGAAGGTCGATCCCTTGGCCCGCGCCACCGCCTCGCGCAGCATCTCCAGGCTGAAATTGTCGAGCATGACCACGTCCGGCCGTTCGGCCAGGGCTTCGTCCAGCTGATCCAGCCCATCCACCTCGATCTCGATCTTCACCAGATGACCGGCGACGGCCCGGGCCCGCCGGATAGCCTCCCCCACGCCGCCACAGACGGCCACGTGGTTGTCCTTGATCAGGATGGCGTCATCCAGGCCGAAGCGGTGGTTGACCCCGCCCCCACAGGCCACGGCGTGCTTCTCCAGCGCGCGCAGTCCGGGGGTGGTCTTGCGGGTGTCCGCGATGCGCGCGCCCGTGCCCTCGACGGCGTCGACATAGGCCCGGGTCAGGGTCGCCACGCCGCACAGCCGACCCAGCAGATTCAGCGCGGTCCGTTCGGCGGCCAAGAAGGCGCGGGCGTCGGCCTCGGCCTCGACCAGCACCGTCCCCGCCTCAAAGGCCTCGCCGTCGCGAGCCTTCGCCGTGATCGCCGCCGCCGGATCCATCGCCAGCAGGGCCAGCCGCACGCAGTCGACCCCCGCCAGCACCCCCGGCGACCGGGCGGCGAATACGGCCCGCATGCGCGCGCCCTCCGGAATGCAGGCCTGTCCGGTCAGGTCGCCGGCCCGGCCGAGATCTTCGGCCAGAGCCATCCGCACCACCGGCTCGATCAACAGGTCCGGAAGGCGCCGGGTCATTCTCTCTCCGTTCATTCGGCCATCGCCAGGCTGGGGGCGCGCAGGCGCGTGTGCCGGGCCTCAGCGGCGGGGGTGGGGAAGTCGCTGCGCCAGTGGCCGCCGCGGCTCTCGCGGCGCGCCAGGGCCGCCTCGACGATCAGCCGGGCGGCGATCAGCGGCAGGGCCCCGGGGGCCCGCGCATCAAGGTCGTCCAGCACCGCCAGGGCGTGGGTCAGGCCGGCGGCGTTGCGCACCACGCCGGCCTCGGCGCTCATCACCTGACGAAGGCGCGCCAGGTCGGCGGGCTTCAGATCGGGCGCGGGAGGCGGCGCAACGGCGGGGCCGGCGTGCGTCCGGGCCCGGGCCGCGGCGCGCCCGGTGCGGCGCCCGAAGGCCGCCGCCTCGAGCAGGGAGTTGGACGCCAGCCGATTGGCCCCGTGCACCCCCGTGGCGGCGCATTCGCCGACGGCGAACAGGCCCTCCAGCGTGGTGCGGCCGTCCGGCCCCGCGGCGATCCCGCCCATGTGGTAGTGGGCGGCGGCGGCGACCGGGATCGGCGTCTCGCGCGGGTCCAGTCCGGCCCGCATGCAGGCGGCGAAGACGGCCGGGAACTCATGCGGGAAGTCGGCGCCAATGGCCGCCCGCGCATCCAGATAGGCGCCCCGCCCGGCGGCGCGCGCGGCGTGAACAGCCCGGGCCACGACATCGCGGGATTGCAGATCGGCGTCGAGGGCCCCGCCGAGCAGGAACTGTCCCTCGCCATCCACCAGCCGGGCGCCCTCGCCTCGCAGCGCTTCGGTCGCCAGCGGCATGGGATCGAGTCCGACGTCCATGGCGGTCGGGTGGAACTGGACGAACTCGGGGTCGAGAATCTCGGCGCCCGCCCGCCAGGCCAGCGCCATGCCCTCGCCGAGCAGGGCGGCGGGGGTGGTGGTCTCGGCGTAGAGGCCGCCCGCCCCGCCGGTGGCCAGCACCACGGCGGGCGCCAGGATCTCGACCAGCCGCCCGCCCCGTTCGATCACGGCGCCGCGGACCCGTCCGGCAGGGTCCTGGATCAGACCTCGCAGCCGCCCGTCCTCCCATACCTCGATGTGCGGCGCCGCTCGCGCGGCGGCCACCAGCGCCGACAGTATGGCCCGGCCGGCACCGTCGCCGCCGACCCGTGCGACGCGCGCCCGGGAATGGGCGGCCTCAAGGCTGACGGCGAAGCCGCCGGCGGCGTCCCGATCGAAGGGGGCGCCGAGCGACGCCAGCCATTCGACGGTCTCGCGACCATCGGCCGTGAGCAGGCGCGCGGCCTCCGCCTCGACCAGGCCCGCGCCGGCGGCCTCCGTGTCTGCGGCGTGCAGGGCGGGCGCATCGGTGTGCGAAAGGGCGGCCGCCACCCCGCCCTGGGCCCAGGCCGAGGAGCAAGCCTGCAGCAGCGGCGCGGGGGTCACCACCAGCGCCCTGCGCGGCGCGGCTTCCAGGGCGGCCGAAAGCCCGGCGAGGCCGCCGCCGATGATCAGCGGGCCGTCATGCTCGATCCGGCTCAATCGCCGACGCCCAGGTAGCGCCCGGCGAGGTCGAGGGCGACCGGAAGGGAGCCGCCGCCCAGAGGCATCAGGGCAGCCAGCCCGACCCCCGCGCAAGCCGTCGCGGTGACGATGAACAATCCGACGCTGAACACCGACTCGCGACCGCTGAGCGGCCGGCCGTCGGGGCGCCAGGCGCCGCGTTTCAGGTGGCCGATCAGGGCGATCGCGAGAAAGGCCGCCAGAATCCATCGCCCGCTCATCAGGCCCCACCACACCACCAGACCGCCGACCGCGATCATGGCGACGCGTTCGAGCATCGGATGAATCCGCGCCAGCACCGGCCCCAGCGCCTTGGACCCATCCAACGGAGGCGCGGGAGCCAGGTTGATCAGGTTCACGGCCGCGATGACGGCGGCCCCCAGCAGCCACATGCCGTGACCGGTGGCGATGAAGCCGGCGAAGAAGGGGATGGCGGCCAGCAGGCCGAAGGCCGGCCCGGCCAGCGAGACCAGCACCCCGTGCCATTCGCTCTGCGGCAGGCGCTGGCTCTTCGCCACCCCGCCTAGGAAGGGGATGATATAGATTCTCGCCGGGCCCATGCCGAGCCGGTTCATGGCCAGCACATGGCCGTACTCATGCACCAGCAGGCCCCAGATCAGCGCCACGGCGATGACCCAGCTGCCCGTAATGATCCAGATGAAGCCGCCCAGCAGCAGGGTGGAGATCAGTGCCCAGACCGGGTTCTGACCCTTGTCCAGCGGCGGTTCGTTCGCCCGGACCGGCGCGGCCGGGCCGGGCGCGACGGCGACGTCTTCGGGGCGGGGGTCCCAGGGGCCCGGTCGGCGTGGAGTATTGGATTCAGTCATGCCCGTGAGGTGGCCTTTTCCGACCGGAGCCACAAGGCGAGCAGGGCGAGAAGTCGCAGGGACCTGCGATCGATCGCGGCGACCGCACGGACCGGCGGAACGTAGCGCATCAGATCAGCTCCACGGCCACATGGTGGCGCGCCTTGACGAGATCGTAGCGCGCCGGAATCGCCGGGGGCGGCAGATCGATCATGCGTTGGACCGCGAGGCGCGCCCGTTCCGCCATCTCTTCCGGCACGGTCACCTCGAACTGCATGTGGACAAGGCAGTCGCGGATGTTCTCCAGGGTGATCCGCTTCATATAGGGGCACAGGTTGCACGGGCCGATGAACTCGACCCCGGGCAGGTCCCCGGCGACGTTCGAGGCCATCGAGCATTCGGTGATCATCACCACCTGCTTCGGCTTGCGCGCCGTGACGTGGTCAATCATTGCCGTGGTCGAGCCGGCGAAGTCGGACGCGGCCAGCACGTCCTCCGGGCATTCCGGGTGGGCGAGGATTTCGGCGCCCGGATACGCCGCCCGCATCTCGGCGATGTCGGCGGCGGTGAAACGCTCGTGCACCTCGCAGCGGCCCTTCCACGCGATGATGCCGACCGTCGTCTGGGCCGCGACGTTGCGCGCCAGGTATTCGTCGGGGATCAGGATGACGCGGTCGACGCCCCATTCCCGCGCCGCCCACTCGACCACCTGAACGGCGTTGGCGCTTGTGCAGCAGATGTCGGTCTCGGCCTTCACGTCGGCCGTGGTGTTCACATAGGTGACCACCGGCAGGCCGGGGTAGCGCTGCTTGATCAGCCGCACGTCGGCGCCGGTGATCGAGGCCGCCAGCGAACAGCCGGCCTTCAGGTCGGGGATCAGCACGGTCTTTTCGGGCGACAGGATCTTCGAGGTCTCGGCCATGAAGTGCACGCCGGCCTGAACGATCACCTTCGCCGGCGACTTCGCGGCTTCCTTGGCCAGGCCGAGGCTGTCGCCGACAAAGTCGCCGACGCCGTGGAAGATTTCTGGCGTGATGTAGTTGTGGGCAAGGATGACCGCGCCGCGCGCGCGCTTCAGCTGGTTGATCTCATGGATCAGCGCCGCCTGCGCCGGCCACTCCAGCGGCGTCACATGGTCCTTGACCTTGGCCCAGACCGGCGCGGTGGCCAGCTCCAGTTCCCTGCTCAGTCCGAAGGCGCCGTCAGCCATTTCCACTCCCCTTTTGCTCGATGTGAGCAAATCGTGGGTCCGAAGAACGGCGGTGGCCTCGAGAGGTCCGCCGCCGACTTATGCTCACTTTAAGCATAAGCAGGGATAATCTAGTGCCCCCGCGTGGGAATGCAAGGGGAGAAGGGCGGTCAGACCCTCGCCCCCTCATGCGCCAGCAGCCAGCGTTTCCGCTCCAGCCCTCCGGCATAGCCCGTCAGCGTCCCGTTCGCCCCGATCACCCGGTGGCACGGGACGATCACCGCCACGGGGTTCTGTCCGTTGGCCAGCCCGGCGGCGCGAACCGCCCTGGGCGAGCCGATCGCCGCCGCCAGCTGGCCGTAGCTGCGCGTCTCGCCCGCCGGTATGGCGCGCAGGGCGGCCCAGACCGATTTCTGGAACTCGGTGCCGCCCGTCTTCACCGCCACCCCGTCCAGCGCCCGGATATCACCGGAGAAGTAGGCCTCCACCGCCCCGCGCACGCCGTCCGGCGCGCGGCCCGCGACCAGCACCGGATCGGCTCCGCAATGGCGGCGCAGCAGCCGCATCATCCGGGCCTCATAGTCGGAGAAGTCGAGCGCCCGGACGGCGCCCTCCCCGTCCGTGACCAGCAGGACCTCGCCCACGGGCGTGGCGACGCGATCCAGGGTCAGGGTTTCGGGCGGCGTGTTTCGCATCGGTCGTCTCCATCAGGTCCGCGCCGCTGATCCCGGCCGTGGCCAGATGCAGGGCGCCGTAGGCCCGCCACGGCCGCCAGGTTTCGGCGCGTCCGGCGAGCATTGCATCCTCGAGGCGGTCGTTCGGGGGCTCCGCGCCGTCGTCGATCCAGTCCCCCGGCAGACGCAGCCCCGGCCGTGCAGCGACCAGCGGCTTCAGCACGGGATCGGCCGACAGGTCGCGGCCGATGGCCTCCGGGTCCGCCGACAGGTCGAAGACCCGCCGCACCCGCGCCAGCACGCCCGGCAGGGCCTTCAGATCGTCGGCCTCGACGCAGACCGAGACCCGCCCCGCCCCGGCCGGCTCGACCGAGACCCTTCCGTCCGCGCCGTCGACCGCCTGCGTCAGGACGCGCGACCATTTGCGGCCCTCGACGGCGTCTCCCCGCACGGCCAGGGCGGCGAGCATGGCCTCCCAGTCATAGGGCGGACGGTAGGTGAGGCCCAGCCGGACCCCGCCCTCATGGACCCTCTCGCCGCGCCGACGCAGCGCCGAGGGCGGGCGTTCGTAAAGGGTCTGGAAGGTCTCGTTGAAGCGCCGCACGCTGCCGAAACCCGAGGCCAGCGCCACCTGGGCTATCGACAGGTCGGTCTGGTGGATCAGGGCCTTGGCCAGCAGCACCCGGCGCGTCTGGGCCACGCTGACCGGGGCGGCCCCCAGATGCTGGCGGAACAGCCGCCGCAAATGCCGTTCGCCGACGCCCAGCCGTCCGGCCAGCGCGTCCACATCGCCCTCGTCCAGAGCCCCGGCCTCGATCAGGGCCAGGGCCCGGCTGACGGTGTTCGAGGTGCCGCGCCAGGCGCCCATGTCGGGCGCGGTCTCGGGACGGCAGCGCAGGCAGGCGCGGAAGCCCGCCTCCTCGGCCGCCGCCGCGGTCGGCACGAAGAACATGTTCTCCCGCTTCGGCGTCCGCGCCGGGCAGACCGGCCGGCAGTAGATGCCCGTGGTCTTCACACAGCCGAAGAACCGCCCGTCGAAGCGCGCGTCCCGCGTCAGCACGGCGCGGTAGCAGGCCTCCTGATCGAGATCGCAGGCGATTTCCATGGCCCCAGAATGAGCGCAGCCGGCGTCAGAGTCTCGCGGTTTTCGGACATCGCCTCAGGCAGCAAAGCGATAGGCGAACGTGGTGCCGTGGTCAGGCGGCCCTCGGGTCGATGGGCAGCCCCGCCGCCTGTCGCGCCTTCATCGTCCGCAGCCAGCCGTGCAGCGCCTCGCAGTCGAGGCCGTGCATCATCAGCCGGTAGCCCGCCTGCAGCGTCGACAGGGCCACCATCGGATGGCCGTTCTTGATGAAATTGAGATGGTAATCGGTGCCCAGGATGCGGGCGATGTAGATGGCCACCGTCTCGTCCAGCTGCAGCGAATGGGCCGCCCGGACGAAATCGCGGCGCGGCAGCATCAGGGCGTAGAGCGGGGTGTAGAACTCCACCGCCGTCTGCACGTCGATCTTGTTCAGCGGCCCGGTCGGGAAGGGCTCGAAGGCCGGGAACTCATCCGAGATCATCGAGAAGTCGAGCGTCTCCGCCGGCATGATCTCCCGCCCCTCGGCCCGCAGCCGCTGGTTCAGCTCGATGATGAAGTTGAAGACGTTCAGGTCGTGCTGGAGGAACAGATTGTCCTCGATGTCCTTCAGCTTCGTCGGACGCAGGGGGTGACTGGAGATGTCGGCCGCGCCGGCGTTGACCCGCATAAAGGCCAGCAGCTCGGTGCCGACGTGGAAATGGCGCAGGATCAGGGTGTTGGTCTCGGGTGTGCCGAAGGTGCGCAGCCCCCAGTGGATGGTCTTGTGCAACAGGCCGTTGAGGTTGGGATGCCGGGGCGAGAGGGCCCGCAACACCTTCACCACGCAGAAGATCAGGATCACCAGCGGCCGGCTGACCGGGAACAGCCAGCGACGCGACCACGACCGCGCCCCGACCAGCAGGCAGCGCTTGGCCTCGGGATCGATCGGCAGGCTCTGGTCCAGATACAGCGCCAGCCACGGGTCCGGGTCGCGCGGATCGTGCGCCATGGTCGCGAAAGGATCGTACGCCGCCGTCACGCCGGGATCTCCTCGATCTGCAGCGCATAGAGCCGCGCCGTCACCCTCGCCGTCGTCACGATCCGCTCGGCCGTCGCCTCGTCCGGCAGCACCATGGCCAGCATCTCGCGGAACTCCTCCATGTGCCCGACGTCATTCTCCCCGTGGTAAAGCAGGAAGCGCAGGGCGTCGTCAGGCAGGCCCAGCCGCTCCTGCACCTTCAACCCCCAGGGCTTCGCCTTGATCGAGCCCAGCCCCTCGATGATCCACATGGCTCCGAGCAGGCCGAACGGATTCGGCTTCGACGCCTCATGGAACATCCAGGCCGACAGGGCCTCGGAGCCGATATTCTTCCTCGCCGACAGGATGTGCTCCAGCCGACCGCCCGAGGCGACGAAATCCTGCTCCAGCAGGCGGAAATCCCGGTGCTCGGTCACCGCGTGCTTCATCAGCGTCGAGCGCAGCTCGAGGTGATCCTCGCCGATGTTCGACGCCGCCCGGCTCATCCACAGCGCCCCGTCCTTCACCTGCTGACGCAGGTTGATCAGGAAGCCGTGGTAGTCGGCCAGTTCGAACCGTCCCCGCGTCAGCTTGCGGATCAGCGGCGTCGCCTCCAGCCGTTGCTCGAAGTCGGCGAACACCACCGCCAGTTTGCGCAAGGCATCGGCGACGGCGGCGTTTGTCGTGGGTCCGTCGACCATCACGCCACCTCCAACATCATGAAGCCGATCATCGCCCGCCCGCTCTCCGGCACGATCAGCAGCACCCGGTCGCCCCGCTTCGGTCTGCCGCTCTTCATGAAGGCCTCCAGCATGACCCAGATCGAGGCCGAGCCGATGTTGCCGGTCTCCGGCAGGGTGGTGAACCACTTTTCCTCGGGAATCATGGCGGCGGTGTTCTCGAGCAGACCGACGATCTCCTCGCGCAGCGATCGCGCCGAATAGTGGCACAGCAGGTGGTCCACCTGATCAGGCACGATCCGGCCGCTGTCGACCTTCTCCAGCCAGACGCCGATCCACGCGCGGATGACGATCTTGAGCAATTCGAAATCCTGCAACAGGGCGACGGCGCCGGCGGCGTGCGCGGCGACCGGGCCGGCGTGGCTCCAGGCGGTGGTCATATCCGCGCGCTCTGAACGGGTGGAGCCGGCCCACATACAAGGATCGAACCGGCCCGCCAGGGAGGTCAGGTCGATCCATTCGATCTTCAGCGACAGGCCGTCCTGACGCGGCCGGGGCTCCATCACGACAGCCCCGGCCCCGTCGGACAGGGTGAAGCGCAGGAAGTCGGCCTCGGTCGACAGCCGCCCCTTGGCGTCGACCAGCGCCGTCCCCTCGTAGAAGCCGGGCCGGAACCAGCGGGACGAGAACTCGCCGGCGGCCGCGACGGCGACATCGGCCTCCCCGGCCCGCACCTGCAGCCAGGCGCCCTTGGCGGCCATCAGGGCCGAGGCGCAGACGGACTGGTAGCTGGCGATCTCCATAGGTCCGCCGCCGAGTTCGGCCTGCACCGCCGTGGCGTGACCGGGCACGAGGAAATCGCCCTGGGTGGTGGCGGTCGCCAGATGCTGGAGAGCGCCGACCGTCAGTCCGGCGTCATCGAGCGCGGCCGCCGCCGCCTTCGCCGTCATCCCCGCGTTGCTGTCGAGGACTGTCCCGTCGGGCGACAGGGCGTAGTGGCGCGTCACGATGCCGTTCCAGCGCAAGGCGCGGCGGCCGACGACAGAGTCCCGCCGGTTCACCCGGCCGATATGGTCCTCCATCCGCTCCGCGCCGATCGGGGGCCCCGGCAGATGCACGCCAACGCCCGTGATGTAGACGCTTCTCAACCGTTGTCCGGAATCGCTCATCGCTCAAGGTTGCCCGACAAGTTCCGGCGGAAGAAGGGCGTCGGGATACCGGTCGGTTAGACAGCTGGCCGCGCGTCCGGCCGGGTCAGCCGCCACAGGTTGGCGACGATCTTGAACGCCAGGCTGATCGCCGAGATGGCCAGCGCCCACGTCATGACCAGCGACAGGGTGCTCGCCACGCCGACCAGATCGCGCGCGCCGTCGCCGAGCGAGCGCAGCCGGTCGAAATCCAGCAGCACCCAGTCGCCGGCGATCCTGGCCGTCTCACCGTCACGGGTCAGGGTGAACCAGTGACCGGCCTCGAAGATGGCCCAGGTCAGCCACAGGCCGGCGCCGGCGATGGCCACCTGGGCCGCAGCCCGCATCCGGACGGCGTGGGGCCACGCCAGGCTGGCCAGATCAATGGCCATCTGGCCCAAAGCGTACAGCAGGATCGGCCCGTACAGGGTCGTCCAGATCGGCGCGCCCGTTACGACCGCGTCCTCGCCGCGCAGGCCCACGTGCATCAGGCCGGGGAAGTGGATGGCGCCGATCCACCACAGGCCGAAGACGCCGACGGCGAGGAAGGAGAACAGATACTCCAGGCCTGGCCAGCCCCGGGGACGACCGAGGTTGCGCGGGGCCCAGGTCGCCTTCGCGGTTTTGGTCCCGCCCATGGCGGCGCCCCAGGCCGCCGGGTCGGACAGGCCGAACGCCGACAGTTCCTTGACCCGCCACTTGCCCATCCAGCCGGGGCGATAGCCGAGATGCTCCATCACCGCCCCGATCACGGTGACGATGCCGATCAAGGTCAGGCCCGAATTGATGAAGCCGTTGACGGCGTGTCCGATCGACTGCCCGGCGTCGGCGGGGCCGCTGACCAGATTGATGAACAGGACGATCGCCTGCACCGCCGCCATAAGCAGCAGGCCCGCCTTCACCGCGAACAGCCAGTAGGGGAAGAGCTCGGGTCCGATCAACGAATCCGGCCCCTTGCGGTAGCGGGCGGCTACGAGCAGCGGATGGCCGATCTCGTGGAGGATGGCTTCCTTCTCGTCGTCCGTCAGGGCGCGGCCCAGTTCCTCCTCCTTCGCCTCGAAGCGGCTCAGGATCAGGTCCCGCAGCTCGGCGATGATGTCGTCGCGTTCGTCCTGCGGCAGCTGGGCGGCGACGGCGTTCAGATATCGATCAATCAGGTCCATGGCGGTTTCCCCTCAGCCCCGGGTTTCAAAGAATCTTGTCGAGCGAGGCCGATATGCCCCGCCACTCGTCGGCCAACGCCGACAGCATGGCCTCGCCCATCGGCGACAGCCGGTAGAAGCGCTTCTTCCGCTTCTCTTCCTCACGCCACTCGCTGGTCAGCAGCCCCTGGCTCTCGAGCCGGCGTAGCAGCGGATAGAGGGTGCTTTCCTCCATCTCGAGCCCGTCCGAGGCCAGCGCCTGACGCAAGGTGTAGCCGTAGCGCTCCTCCCGCAGGCGGGCGAGTACGGCCAGCACCAGCGACCCACGACGGAGCTCCAGCCGCATGGACTCGAACAGTTCCGGATCAACGTTCATTGCTGCACCTGCCCTCACATAGTATGTGACACACAGTGTATGCCATATACTGTATCAGGCCGTCAATCTTCGTCGGCGCCGGGGAAGAACCTTCGTCTATCTGTTGCCGCACCAAGGCGTTAGACTGGCCGTCCAAGCGTCAGGAACTCCCGGTCCGTGTTGAAAAACCTGCTTCCCAGCAAACCGGGCGAAGAGCCCCTGGCCGAGGCGCTGAGGGCGTGCCGGAGCCACTTTGTCTGGGCGGCGGTGTTTTCGGCGCTGGTGAACCTGCTCTACCTGACCCCGACCATCTACATGATGCAGGTCTATGACCGGGTGGTGCCGACCGGCGGACTGACGACGCTGGTGTTGATCACCGTGGTCGCCGTCTTCGCCCTGGCGGCCCTCGCCGGGCTGGACTGGCTGCGCGGGCGCCTGATGCTGCGGGCGGGTCTCAGATTGGACCGGATGCTGTCGGGCAAGGTCCTGGCGCGGGTCATGGACCTTCAGGCCAGGTCGCCCAACACACAGGCCCTGCGCGAATTCGATAACGTCCGCGGCGCCATCAGCGGCCAAGGCATGCTGGCGCTGTTCGACGCCCCTTGGACCCCGATCTATCTCGCCTGCTGCTTCCTGCTGCACCCGGCCATCGGGGGGCTGACGCTGGTCGGCGGCCTGATCCTGTTCAGCCTCGCCTGGCTGAACGAACGCGACACCCGTCCTCGCCTCAGCAAGGCGATCCAGTCGCAGAACCAGGCCTACTCGGCCCAGGAGGCGATCGCCGGCCAAACCGAGGTCGTGCGGGCGCTGGGTATGCGGCAGTCCTCGATCGCCCGCCAGATCGAGCAGCGCCGGCACGCTATCGCCGCCCAGGCCGACGCCCAGCTGACCGGCGGCAAATATTCCGGGGCGATCAAATTCTTGCGGCTGACGATGCAGTCGGCCGCGCTCGGCCTCGCGGCCCTGCTGGCCGTGCGGGGCGACATCTCCCCGGGCGCCATCATCGCCTCCTCGGTGCTGCTGAGCCGCGCCGTGGCCCCGATCGAGACCCTGGTCGGAGTCTGGCCGACGCTGGTCCAGGCCGCGTCGAGCTGGAAGACCATGACCGAGTTGTTCGCGAGCACGGCGGCGGTGGAGCGGGAGCGAACCGCCCTGCCCGCCCCCAAGGGCCGCCTGCAGGTCGAGGCCGTGTCGGTGAAATTCCCCGGCTCGGAGTCCCCGCAACTGCGGTCCGTCAGCTTGGCCCTGAAACCAGGCCAGACTCTCGGCGTGGTGGGGGCCAGCGGCTCCGGCAAGACCACGCTCGCGCGTGTCATCGCCGGGGCCCTGAGGCCGCAAGCGGGGACGGTGCGGCTGGACGGGGCTGAATACGAGGCGCGCGAGGGTGACGAACTGGCCCGCTGGATCGGCTATCTGCCCCAGGTCCCGAGCCTGTTCGCTGGCTCGATCAAGGACAATATCTCGCGCTTCGCCACCGCGACCGGTGTCGACCAGGACGCCGCCGACCGGGGCGCCGTCGAGGCGGCTATGGCGGCGGGGGCGCATGAGCTGATCCTGCGGCTGCCGCACGGCTACGACACCGTGCTGGGACCGTTCGGCCAAGGACTTTCGGCGGGACAGGCGCAGCGCGTCGCCCTGGCGCGCGCGCTGTACGGCGACCCGGTCCTGCTGGTGCTGGACGAGCCCAACTCGAACCTCGACCAGGAGGGCGAGTCGGCGCTGATGCAGGCCGTCATGGGCGCGGCCGCCCGAGGCGCGGCCGTGGTCATCATCGCCCATCGCGCGGGCGTGCTGGCGCGGGTAGACCGGCTTCTGATGATGCGTGAGGGCGTGGTGCAGACGGAGGGACCCCGCGAGGAGGTTCTGGAACGGATGCGGGCGACGGCGCCCAGAAACCCCGCCCCTGGTCCGGCGGGCGGCGCGCCCGGCCAGCCCTCCGCCAATGTGACGCGGTTGTCCGACCCGTCCCAGCGGCGCGCCCGATGACGGATGCCGCCGCGCCGACGTCGCCGCCGCCCGCCGGTCCGACCCCGGTGCCGGACTCGCCCCGCCGCGAGCTGATCATCGGCGGGGTGATCATCCTCCTGTTCTTCGGCCTTTTCCTGGGCTGGGCCGCCTTCGCCCCGCTGGATGCAGGGGCCTATGGCCAGGGGCAGATCGCAGTATCCGGCAACCGGCAGGCGGTGCAGCATCGCGAGGGCGGCGTGGTCAGCGCCCTTCATGTGGCCGAGGGCGACACGGTGGAACGCGGCCAGGTGCTGCTGACCCTGTCCAGCGGCGAGCTGCAGGCCACGGAACGGGGCGTGGCCAGCCAGGTGTTCGCCCTGCTGGCCCAGCGGGCCCGGCTGATCGCGGAGCGGGACGGCCTGCGCGGCATCCCGACTCCGCCGGAGTTCGCCGACCTGCCGCCCGGGGACGCAGCGCTGGCGCAGGAATCGCTGCGCATCCAGCAACTCCAGTTCGGGGCGCGCCGGGTCGGGCGCTCGACCGAGACCGGTGTGTTGAGCCAGCGTATCGCCCAGCTGAACGAGCAGATCCTCGGCTACGAACGGCAGATCAGCGCCAATATCGAGCAGCAACGGCTGATCCAGGAGGAGCTGACCGGGATGCGCAGCCTCGCCGAGCAGGGCTACGCGCCCCTGACCCGGGTGCGGGCGCTGGAGCGGACGGCGGCCCAGCTGGACGGCGAACTGGGCTCATTGCGGGCCCAGATCGCGCGGTCGCGAGAGGCGGTGGGCGAGACCCGGTTGCAGATGTCGGGCGTCTCGTCGGAGATGAACGAGGATGTGGCCGACCAGCTGAGGCAGATCGACGTGCAACTGAACGAGCTGCGGCCGCGGATGACGGAACTGCGCTCGCAGATCGCGCGGAGCGAGGTCCGGTCTCCGGCCTCCGGCCAGGTCGTCGGCCTGACCATCTTCACCCAGGGCGGAGTGATCCAGCCCGGGCAGACACTGATGGAGATCGTGCCGACCGACGCGTCGCAGATCATCGTGGCCCAGATCAGCCCCAACGACGTCGACAACCTCCGCGTCGGGCAGACCACCGAGGTGCGGTTCCCCGGGCTGCGTGAGCGGAACCCGCCGACCATTCATGGCCGCGTCACCCGGATTTCGGCCGACAGCTTCACCGTCGAGGAGACCGGGGCCAGCTATTTCCGCGCCGAGATCGTGGTGCCGGCTGACGAAATGGCCAAGCTCGGTCGTTCGGCCAGCACCCTGCGACCGGGCTCCCCGGTCGAGATCATCATCCTGCTGCGCAAGCGCACGGCGCTGAGCTATCTGCTGGAGCCGCTGACCAACAACCTCTGGCGCTCGGGCAGCGAGCAGTAGGCGTTCACCTCTCCGCCCTGGCCCTTCTTCTGAACGCGTGGAGCAGGGGCTCGGTATAGCCGTTGGGCTGGGCCGTTCCCTCGAAGACGAGGGCGCGGGCGGCCTGGAAGGCGAGGCTGTTCGCGGGGTCGGACGCCATGGGCCGGTAGAGCGGATCGGCGGCGTTCTGGGCGTCGACCTTCGCGGCCATTCGCAGCAGGGCGGCGTCGACCTGCTGCGCGGTGCAGACGCCGTGCAGCAGCCAGTTGGCCATGTGCTGGGAGGAGATGCGCAGGGTGGCGCGGTCCTCCATCAGGCCGACGTCGTGGATGTCGGGCACCTTGGAGCAGCCGACGCCCTGGTCGATCCAGCGGACGACATAGCCGAGCAGGCCCTGGGCGTTGTTGTCGAGCTCCTCGGCGACCTCGGCGTCGGACCAGTTGCGGCCAGCGGCGAGCGGCGGGGTCAGGAGATCGTCGAGGCCGGGGACCGGGCGGGCGGCGATGTCGGCGCGCAGGGCGAAGACGTCGGTCTGGTGGTAGTGCAGGGCGTGCAGGGTGGCGGCGGTCGGCGACGGGACCCAGGCGGTGTTGGCGCCGGTCTTCGGATGGGCCGCCTTCTGGTCGAGCATTTCGGCCATGCGGTCGGGCGCGGCCCACATGCCCTTGCCGATCTGGGCCTTGCCGTTGAGGCCGCACGCGAGGCCGATGGCGACGTTGCGGGCTTCGTAGGCGGCGATCCAGGCGGAGGCCTTGATGTCGCCCTTGCGCACCACCGGACCCGCCTGCATCGCCGTGTGGATCTCGTCGCCGGTGCGGTCGAGGAAGCCGGTGTTGATGAAGACGATGCGGTCGCGGACGGCGTGGATGCAGGCGGCGAGATTGGCCGAGGTGCGGCGTTCCTCGTCCATGACGCCGACCTTGATGGTATGGCGGGCGAGGCCGAGGGCGTCCTCGACGGCGTCGAACAGGGCGTCGGTGAAGGCGCATTCCTCCGGGCCGTGCATCTTGGGTTTGACGATGTAGATCGAACCGGCCCGGCTGTTGCGGAACCGGCCCTGCCCCTTCAGGTCGTGCAGGGCGATCAGGCTGGTGACGAGGGCGTCGAGGATGCCTTCGGGAGCCTCGGAGCCGTCCGGCAGCTGGATGGCCGGGGTAATCATCAGGTGGCCGACGTTGCGGACGAACAGCAGGGACCGGCCCGGCAGGGTGACCGTCGAGCCGTCGGGGGCGGTGAAGACGCGGTCAGGAGCAAGGGCGCGGGTCAGGCGTTCGCCGCCCTTGGTGAAGGTCTCGACGAGGTCGCCCTTCATCAGGCCCAGCCAGTTGCGGTAGGCGGCGGTCTTGTCGGCCGCGTCGACGGCGGCGACCGAGTCCTCGAGGTCGACGATGGTCGACAGGGCGGCTTCCAGCACCACGTCGGAAATGCCGGCCGGGTCGTCGCGGCCGATCGGGTGGTCGGGGTCGAAGACGACCTCGATGTGCAGGCCGTTGTGGCGGAACAGGCGCGAGCGGTCGCTGCGGCCGACAAACTGGGCGGGGTCGCGCAGGGCGACGGCGGCGGCGTCGGTCAGGTCGGTCCAGGAGCCGTCGGCGAGGGGGACGGCCTGGTCGAGGAAGGCCTTGGCCCGGGCGACGACCCGGGCGCCCCGTACGGGATCGTAGCCGCCGCCTTGCGGCAGGTCGCCAAGGGCGTCGGTGCCGTACAGGGCGTCATAGAGGCTGCCCCAGCGGGCGTTGGCGGCGTTGAGGACGAAGCGGGCGTTGAGGATGGGCACAACCAGCTGCGGGCCGGCGAGGCTGGCGACCTCGGCGTCGACGTTGCGCGTGCCGATGGCGAAGGCGGCGGGTTCGTCGGCGAGGTAGCCGATCTCGCGCAGGAAGGCGGTCGTGGCGACCGGGTCATGGGGTTGGCCGCGGCGGGCCGTGTGCCAGGCGTCAATGCGGGCCTGAAGCTCGTCGCGGACGGCGAGCAGGCGGCGGTTCTCAGGTGCGAAGCGGGCGAAGACGGCGGCGGCGGCGGTCCAGAAGCGGTCCGCGTCGAGGTCGAGGCCGGGCAGGACTTCGGCCTCGATGAAGGCGGCGAATTGCTCGTCGACCTGCAGTCCGGCGCGCGGCGTCATCGGCATGGGCGTCTCCTTCGGGGCGGGCTGTAACATTCCGTGATGACCCCGGGGAAGTCGAGCGGGATTTTGCGGTGCGGGAGAGGCGACCAAATCACCCGGGTGAAATCCCGAAAACAGCGGGGGGCAGGGTCGGCGGAGTCGGCAAGGTCGGCATCGGAACAGCGGGGGCGGAGTCGGCAGAGTCGGCATTGGTCGGGAGGGAGGAACGCTCCTGGGAGCGGAGCGGCGGGATGCGATTGTCAAAGACCGGCGGACGAACCGAAATACTATGCGCGCGGTTTTTCCTCAGGCGGGAAGATCGCTTCGAGAAAATCGGAAGCCATTGAAGCCGGAAGATATTCCTGGCTGAACCGGGCTATAATTTCGCGGATTGCCAGCACAGCGGTGCTGCCGGTCTTTCTCCTCCCCGTTCGCGCAGGTGAACGAGGCGGAGACGGAACGCGCGCGCCCCTTGCGTCTCGCGCCCTCCGGCGCATCATCGGCCGGTGAAACCCCTGAACTGGCTTCGTCTGCACTGGCCGCTGTTGCTCGTCCTGCTGATCGCGGCGTCCAGCCTCGGCTGGCCGCTGGGCGGGGGATGGTTGACGCGACTGGCGCTGGGCTGGGACGTCGGCGTGGCGCTGTTCCTGATCGAGAGCGCGGCAAAGGTGTCCCGGGCGCGATCCACGGACGACATCCGTCAACGCGCCGCCGCCCTCGACGAGGCCGGGCGGGCGGTGCTGCCGCTGGCGCTGGTCGCGGCCGTGGCGAGCGTCGTCGTGGTCATCGGCGAGGCGGCCGGGGGCGGCGACCGGACGACGGCGGCCCTGGCCCTGGTCACGGTCGCCCTGTCGTGGGTCTTCGTCCATGTGATCTTCGCCTTTCATTACGCCCACGCCTTCTATGTGCCGGCGGCGGCGGGCGACGCGGGCGGGCTGCTGTTTCCCGGCGAGGATGAGCCCGACTATTGGGACTTCCTGCATTTTTCGCTGATCATCGGCGTCGCGGCCCAGACAGCCGACGTGCAGATCTCGGGGCGGGCCCTGCGCCGGACCTCGACGGTGCACAGCGTCACCGCCTTCGTGTTCAACACGGTGATCGTGGCCCTGTCGGTCAATCTGGCGGTGGGGTTGCTGGGGGGCGGTTAACCCCCGCGCCTTGACTTGGCCCCATTGAAGCGTCACTTACGCTGCATCGCACAATCGCGATGTCCGGCGCCTCCAGCGCGTGTGGGTCTTCCGAACCGGAGACCTGACTGTAGCAGCGGCCGGCCCCTCAAGATTCATTCGCTGCCCGGACACGCGGGGCGGCGCCCGATCCACCCCGACGATGTCACGCTGGCATCCCATCGGGACTGGCGGCGCCGACCTTTGAGCCTATCGGCCGGTCGATGCGCGTCGCCGCATACGCGAAAGAACACTCCACGTGAGCAACAAGACCTTCGACACCTTCGGCCTGAATCCGGCCCTGCTGCAGGCGCTGGCCTCGGAAGGCTATACGACGCCGACCCCGATCCAGCAGCAGGCCATCCCGGACGTCATGGCCGGCAAGGACCTGCTGGGCATCGCTCAGACCGGCACCGGCAAGACCGCCGCCTTCGCCCTGCCGATCCTCCACCGTCTGGCCGCCGATCGCACGCCGCCGGTGCCCCGCACCACGCGGGTGCTGATCCTGTCGCCGACGCGCGAACTGGCCAGCCAGATCGCCGAGAGCTTCAAGACCTACGGCAAACACCTCGGCTTCCGCGTCGCCGTGATCTTCGGCGGCGTGAAATACGGGCCGCAGGAGCGCGCCCTGCAGCAGGGCCTCGACGTGCTGGTGGCCGCCCCTGGCCGCCTGCTGGACCACCTGCAGCAGAAGACCCTGGACCTGAGCCGCACCGAGATCTTCGTGCTGGACGAGGCCGACCAGATGCTGGACCTCGGCTTCATCAAGCCGATCCGCCAGATCGTCAGCCGCATTCCGGCCAAGCGCCAGAACCTGTTCTTCTCGGCCACCATGCCGACCGAGATCGGCAAGCTGGCGGGCGAGCTGCTGAAGGACCCGGTCAAGGTCCAGGTGACGCCGCAGGCGACCACCGTCCAGCGCATCAACCAGTCGATCATCCACATCGAACAGGGTCGCAAGCGCGCCCTGCTGACCGAGATGTTCAGCGATCCGACCTTCACCCGCTGCCTCGTCTTCACCAAGACCAAGCACGGCGCCGACAAGGTGGCGGCCTATCTGGAAGCCGGCGGCGTCGAGGCCGGGGCCATCCACGGCAACAAGAGCCAGCCGCAGCGCGAACGCACCCTGGACGCCTTCAAGAAGGGCAAGCTGCGGGTGCTGGTGGCGACCGACATAGCCGCGCGCGGCATCGACGTGGACGGCGTCTCGCACGTCGTGAACTTCGAACTTCCGTTCGTGCCGGAAGCCTATGTCCACCGCATCGGCCGGACCGCCCGCGCTGGCGCCGACGGCACGGCGATCAGCTTCGTCGCCGGCGACGAGATGAAGCTGCTGCGCGACATCGAAAAGGTCACGCGCCAGAAGATCCCGGCCATCGACCGCCGCAACGACAAGCAGCTGGCCCAGCTGGACGCCTCGATCATGGCGTCGGGCGTCGGCAAGAAGGCGACCATGCCCGAGCGCGAGGGCGGGGATCGCAGCGAGGGCCGCGGCCGGCGCAATCCGCGCCGCGACGGCGTCAAGCTGGAAGGCGGCGGGCAACCGCATCGCGTCCGCAAGGCCGGACCGGGCCGCGACGTGCGCCCGACCCCGGAGCGGGCGTTCGATCCGCTGGCGCGCGAGCGTCCGCGTCAGGCCAACAACGACCCGCGTCAGGGCGGCGGCAATGTCGCCGTGGCGGCCAAGCCGGACGGCGAGATCAAGCGCCGCCCCCGTCGTCGCCGCCCGTCCAATGGCGGCCAGGGCTACGCCTCGAAGGGCTAGGCTCTCTACAGCCTGAACAACGGGACGCCCGTCGGAGAGATCCGGCGGGCGTCGTCGTGTGCGGGCGAAGGCGGGGCCCGACCCTCAGGTCGATGCGGCAGTCTCCGGCGTCACCCGGTCACGCGCCGTCCTCTGCAACGGCCGGAGTTTGGGCCAGAAGACGGGCCGTGCGCCTTTCGGCGACGCGTCGCAGCAACGTCAGCTGCTCCCAGGGCGCAAGCGGCGGGGCGCTCAGGGGTTTCCGGAGCTGTCGCAGTTCCCGCCAGCGGTCATCGCTATCGTCCATCATGCAACCATGATAGCGATGATGGGTGAACTTTTGGTTGAAGATCACGCCCGACGCCCTTCAGCCGGCCGCCTCACCGCCTCCCTCCCGACCACGAAAACGCCCGCCGGAGCGATCCGGCGGGCGTTTCGTTGTCTGATTGTCGGCCGGATCAGGCGGCGGCGGTGATCGGGGCGCTGGATTCCGACGGATCGCGCAGGACATAGCCGCGGCCCCAGACGGTCTCGATGTAGTGTTTGCCCCCGGCGGCCGTGGCCAGCTTCTTGCGCAGCTTGCAGATGAAGACGTCGATGATCTTCAGCTCGGGCTCGTCCATGCCGCCGTACAGGTGGTTGAGGAACATTTCCTTGGTCAGGGTGGTGCCCTTGCGGAGCGAGAGCAGCTCCAGCATCTGGTATTCCTTGCCCGTCAGGTGGACGCGGTGACCGTTCACCTCGACCGTCTTGCCGTCCAGGTTCACGGCGATCTCGCCGGTGTGGATGATGGCCTGGGCGTGACCCTTGGAGCGACGGACCACGGCGTGGGTGCGGGCGATCAGCTCGTCCTTGTGGAAGGGCTTGGTCATATAGTCGTCGGCGCCGCCGCCGAAGGTCTTGACCTTGGTCTCGATCTCGGACGTGCCGGACAGGATCATGACGGGCGTATTGACCTTGCCGACGCGCAGTTGGCGCAGGACTTCAAGGCCGTTCATGTCGGGAAGGTTCAGGTCGAGCAGGATCAGGTCGTAGTCGTAGATCTTGCCGAGATCGATGCCTTCTTCACCCAGGTCGGTGGTGTAGACATTAAAGCCTTCCGACTTGAGCATAAGTTCGATGCTCTGCGCGGTCGCGTGATCATCTTCAATAAGCAAGACGCGCATTGATGCCCCTCCAGGCAGAGCTTGACCGTAAATGTAACTGCCCCGTTTCGGGGTAACCTTGTTCGAACGTTAACCGGTCAAAAACTTAAGAAGGGTTAACGCCTGTCCCAAAACGAATCGTAGGCTGATTTGCGAATCGGCGTCGAGAGTCCCGAGTCAACCAGCCGAACTTTTTTAACCTTTTGGCGAGACGCCCCGCCGATACGACCGATTTCGACGCATCATAGACATATATTCCTATCTCCGGTGATGCGCTGCGTGCGGGCCGGCAAGCGACGATGGGAGATGCGAGATGACGGAGACATATCGGGTGCCCGTGCGGCGGGAGGACCGGGTGCGGGCGGTGCTGGCGCTGGAGCTGGTGTCGGCCTCGACCGGGGTGCCGAAGGAGCGGCTGGAGATGCGCAGCCGGCTGGAGGGACGGGCCTGCCGGGCGCGCTGGCTGGCCATGTATCTGGCCTATGTGACTTTCGGCTGGCCGATGGACCGGGTCGGACACGCCTTCGGGCTGAACCGGTCGACGGCGGCGGCGGCGTGCCGCTGGGCCGAGGACGGGCGCGACCGGCCGGTGATCGACGACCTGCTGGACCGGCTGGAGGTGTGCGCCCGCGCGGTGCTGGAGGCGCCCTCGTGCGAACTGCCGGCGTGAGCGGCGGTCGGGCGCGGCGGCTGCTGGCGCGGCCGGCCGGCTGGGTCGAAGCGCGGCCCGAAGGGGGGTATGCGATCCGGGTCGGGCCGGACCGGCGCTCGCGGACGCTGCTGCTGCTCGACGAGGCGGGGTTCCGGGCGCTGGTCGCCGAGCCGGGGCTGACGCCGCGGCCGGGCGGCGGCTGGACGGCGCGGCGGTCGGGCGGTCCGGCCCCTGAGCTCCCGCCGCCGGGGCGGCCCGGGCAGGTCGAAGGGGTGCGCGAGGTGATGGAGGCGGACGGGCGGATGCGGCCACGCCGGGCCAATCTGACCGGCTCGGCCATCGCCTGGCTGTCGGGTCGTTGCGACGCGACGGGACGGCCTTGGATCACGCGGGGCGAGCGCGCCGCCGCGGAACGGCTGGGCGCCGAAGCCGAGATCGCCCTCGCCGGGCCGTCGCTGACGATGCGCTGGGACGCCCTGCCCCGCTCCGGGGGCGGCTCCGCGGCGCGGGTCGAGCCCGGCGACCGGGCGATGGCGGCGGCCGCGCGGGTTGAGGC
>NZ_JAKFDS010000009.1:0-1935 GCF_036676055.1 Brevundimonas sp.
CATCGCCGACTTCGAAGTCGCCGAGGAGATGATCAAGCACTTCATCCGCAAGGTTCATAACCGCAAGGGCTTCGTGAACCCCAAGGTCATCGTCTGCGTGCCGTCGGGCGCCACCGCCGTCGAGCGCCGCGCCATCAACGATTCCTGCCTCAACGCCTCGGCCCGCCGCGTCGGCCTGATCGACGAGCCGATGGCCGCGGCGATCGGCGCCGGTCTCCCGATCCATGAGCCGACCGGCTCGATGGTCGTCGACATCGGCGGCGGCACCACCGAGGTGGCCGTCCTGTCCCTGTCGGGCATCGTTTATTCGCGCTCGGTCCGCGTCGGCGGCGACAAGATGGACGAGGCGATCATCAGCTACATGCGCCGCAACCATAACCTGTTGATCGGCGAGACCACCGCCGAGCGCATCAAGAAGGACATCGGCACCGCCCGCATCCCGGCCGACGGCGAAGGCCTGTCGATCGACGTCAAGGGCCGCGACCTGATGCAGGGCGTGCCGCGGGAAGTCCGTATCTCGGAGCGTCAGGCTGCGGAAGCCCTGGCCGAGCCGGTCACCCAGATCGTCGAGGCCGTGAAGGTCGCGCTGGAAGCCACCCCGCCCGAACTGGCCGCCGACATCGCCGACAAGGGGATCATGCTGACCGGCGGCGGCGCGCTGCTGCGCGGCCTGGACGCCGAGATCCGTGATCATACCGGCCTGCCGGTCTCGGTCGCCGACGATCCCCTGTCCTGCGTCGCCATCGGTTGCGGCCGGGTGCTCGAGCACCCGCGCTGGATGAAGGGCGTCCTCGACTCGGCCCTCTAGGCCGGTCGTCGAATCCCCGCCTCAAATCCCTGTCATCAGCGGGGTTGCGGCGGTTTCCAAAACCCCCGCATTTTGCGATAGGCTCGGCAGATCGGCGGGGGGCGTCCCGCTGATTCCCTTTTTCTGAGGAAGGCGCGCCGTGGCGTTTCGCGACGGACCGTTCGAAAACATCAAGGTGCCGCTGGTCTGGACCGCGGCGGTCACGGTCGTGGTCGCCGCCATCGGCTGCGTGCTCCTTCTGCTCAGCGACGCCCGGGCCCAGACCTCGCCCTACCAACCGGTGCGGGCCGGGGTCGAGACCGTGGCGGGACCGGTCGGCGGTGTTTTCGCGGCCCCGGTCCGCTGGTTTGGCCACGCCACCGACTATGTCGGCGGCTATTTCTTCGCGGTGTCCGAGAACCGCCGCCTTCGGCGCGAACTGGCCGAGCTGCAGCCGTGGCGCGACCAGGCCATCGCTCTCAAGAACGTCAACGCCCGCTATGAGGCCATGCTCGGCATCCGGCCCGAGCCGCCCGTGGCCATGCGCACCGCCCGCTCGATCTCCGACACCCGGGGGCCGTTCTCCCGGGCCCGTCTGCTCGACGTCGGCGCCGCCAGGGGGGTCAAGGTCGGCAATCCTGTGATCAACGAGCACGGCCTGGTCGGACGTATCGTCGGGACCTCGTCGGGGATCAGCCGGATGTTGCTGCTGACGGACGTGGCCAGCCGCACGCCCGTCCTGATCGACCGCACCGACGCCCGCGCCCTGCTGACCGGGGACGGCTCGGGCAATCCCCGTCTGGAATTCGTGCGCGGGGTCGGATCGGTCCAGGCCGGCGACCGCATCCTCTCCTCCGGCGACGGCGGCGGTTTCCCGCGCGGCGTTCCGATCGGCGTCGCCGCCAAGGGCATCGACGGCAGCTGGCGGGTCAAGCTGTTCAGCGACCGGGGCGCCATCGACTACGTCCGGGTCATGCTGTTCGAGGACTTCAGCCAGCTGATCGGCCCTGAGGACCTCAACGCTCCGCCGCTGGCCGCGCTCGACACCCTGCCCGAGGCCACCGCCGCCCAGAGCACGGCCATTGCTGATTCCGCCGCCCGCCGCACCGCCGCCCGCGCGGCCGCCGCTCCGCCCGCCGCCGCCCCTG
>NZ_JAKFDS010000010.1:0-7700 GCF_036676055.1 Brevundimonas sp.
GCCGCCGGCCTTGGCCAGAACCATCGTGATCGCCGCCGTCAGCGTCGTCTTGCCATGGTCCACGTGACCGATCGTGCCGATGTTGCAGTGCGGCTTGTTACGTTCGAACTTTTCCTTGGCCATTCTCTTCTCTCCGTCCCCTGAACAGGGGGCTTGTCCTTGGGTTTTCAGGGGCCCCGGCGGACCGGAGCCCGCCGGGAATTGGGTGGTTAGGCGCTGTACTTCTTGATCACTTCGTCGGCGACGTGTTGCGGCACCGGCTCATAGTGGTCGTACTGCATGGTGAAGGCGGCGCGGCCCTGAGACATGCCCCGCAGGGTGTTCACATAGCCGAACATGTTCGCGAGCGGCACGAAGGCGTTCACGACCGTGGCGTTGCCGCGCATGTCCTGACCCTGGATCATGCCGCGACGGCCGTTCAGGTCGCCGATGACCGAGCCCAGATACTCTTCCGGGGTCACGACCTCGACGGCCATGATCGGCTCGAGCAGCTTGGGCGCGCCCTTCTCCTTCAGTTCGCGGAAGGCGGCGCGGGCCGCGATTTCGAACGCCAGCACGCTGGAGTCGACGTCGTGGTATTTGCCGTCCGTCAGCGTCGCCTTGAAGTCGATCAGCGGGAAGCCGGCCAGCAGACCGCTGTCCTTGATGGACATCAGGCCCTTTTCCACGCCCGGGATGTATTCCTTGGGCACCGCGCCGCCGACGATCGCGCTTTCGAACACGAAGCCCGAGCCGGGCTCGCCGGGCTCGAAGGTGATCATGACGCGGGCGAACTGGCCCGTACCGCCGGTCTGCTTCTTGTGAGTGTAGTCGATGTCGACCTTGCGGCCGAGCGATTCCCGATAGGCGACCTGCGGCGCGCCGATTGTGGCGTCGACCTTGTAGGTGCGGCGCAGGATGTCGATCTTGATGTCGAGGTGCAGTTCGCCCATCCCCTTGAGGATGGTCTGGCCCGACTCGTGATCGGTCGAGACGGTGAACGACGGGTCTTCCGAAGCCAGCTTGGCCAGGGCGACGCCCAGCTTCTCCTGGTCGGCCTTGGTCTTGGGCTCGACCGAGATCTCGATCACGGGCGCAGGGAATTCCATCTTCTCGAGGATGACCGGCGACTTCAGGGGATCGCACAGGGTGTCGCCGGTGCGGGTGTCCTTGAGGCCGGCCAGGGCGACGATGTCGCCGGCGTAGGCTTCCTTGATGTCCTCGCGGTTGTTCGAGTGCATCTGCAGCATGCGGCCGACCCGCTCGCGCTTGTCGCGGCTGGAGTTCAGCAGGTTCTGGCCGGTCTCCATCTTGCCGGAGTACAGGCGGCAGAAGGTCAGCGAGCCGACGAAGGGGTCGTCCATGATCTTGAACGCGAGGATCGACAGGGGCTCGTCGTCCGAGGCGCGACGCACGACCGGCTCTTCAGTCTTGAAGTCGATGCCCGGGGTCGGCGGAATGTCGACCGGCGACGGCAGATAGTCGACGACGGCGTCGAGCAGGGTCTGGACACCCTTGTTCTTGAAGGCCGAGCCACACAGGATCGGGTAGAAGGCGCCAGTCAGCACAGCCTTGCGGATGCACTTCTTCAGCGTCTCGAGCGAGGGCTCCTGTCCGTCGAGGTAGGCTTCCATCGCCTCGTCGTCGAGTTCGACAGCGTTGTCGATGAGGTACTGACGGGCCTCATTGGCCTTGTCGACCAGGTCGGCCGGAATCGGGCCGACGGTGTAGTTCGCGCCAAGGGCGTCGTTGTCCCAGATCACCGAGGTCATGGAGACGATGTCGACCAGGCCGGTAAGCGAGCTTTCGGCGCCGATCGGGAACTGGATCGGCACGGCCTTGGCGCCCAGGCGATCGCGGATCGACTGCACCGAGGCGTCGAAGTCGGCGCCGATCTTGTCCATCTTGTTGACGAAGACGATCCGCGGAACCTTGTACTTGTCAGCCTGACGCCAGACCGTCTCGGTCTGCGGCTCGACGCCGGCGTTGCCGTCCAGCACCGTCACGGCGCCGTCGAGCACGCGCAGCGAACGCTCGACTTCAATGGTGAAGTCGACGTGCCCGGGGGTGTCGATGATGTTGAGGCGCTTCTCTTTCCAGTAGGCGGTCGTCGCGGCCGACGTGATCGTGATGCCGCGCTCCTGCTCCTGGTCCATCCAGTCCATGGTGGCGGCGCCGTCATGGACTTCGCCGATCTTGTGGGACTTGCCGGTGTAATAGAGGATCCGCTCCGTCGTCGTCGTCTTGCCCGCGTCGATGTGGGCCATGATGCCGAAGTTGCGATAGTCTTCGATTTTATGCGTGCGGGGCATGGGAGCGTGCCTTGCGGTCAATGCGGCGCCGCTGGCGGCGCCTCGGGAATGTTTCGGATAAGCGGGCGCGGGCGATTTAGCTCAAACCGCCCGCGCCGGATAGTCGGTAGATAGGAACCGAAGACGGCTCCTTGAAGGCGTTACCAGCGGTAGTGGCTGAAGGCGCGGTTGGCTTCGGCCATCTTGTGGGTGTCTTCGCGCTTCTTGACCGCGGTGCCGCGGTTGTTCGAAGCGTCCAGCAGTTCGGCAGCCAGCTTTTCAGTCATGGTGTTCTCGCCGCGCTTGCGGGCGGCGTTGACGAGCCAGCGGATGGCCAGGGCGCGACGGCGATCGGGGCGAACCTCGACCGGCACCTGATAGGTGGCGCCGCCAACGCGACGCGAGCGGACTTCGACGGCCGGGGCCACGTTGTCGAGCGCGGCGTGGAAGGTCGCGACCGGCTCCTGGTCCTTCTTCTTGTCGGCCAGGATGTCGAACGCACCGTAGACGATATTCTCGGCGACGGCCTTTTTGCCCTCGTACATGACGTAGTTCATGAACTTGGTGACGATCAGATCCTTGAACTTGGGATCCGGCAGAACTTCGCGCTTCTGTGCGCGGTGACGACGGGACATGGGCTGGGCCTTCTGAAACGGTCTCTGGGTCCCCGGCCGGGCCGGGAAAATCTGGTGGAGCGGGTTCGCTTACTTCGGACGCTTGGCGCCGTAGTGCGAACGGCGCTGCTTGCGGTCCTTGACGCCCTGCGTGTCGAGCACGCCGCGCAGGATGTGGTAGCGAACGCCGGGAAGGTCCTTGACGCGGCCGCCGCGGATCAGGACCACCGAGTGCTCCTGAAGATTGTGGCCTTCGCCGGGGATGTAGCACACGGCTTCGATGCCGGTCGTCAGACGCACCTTGGCGACCTTACGCAGAGCCGAGTTCGGCTTCTTCGGGGTCGTCGTATAGACGCGGGTGCAGACGCCGCGGCGCTGCGGGCAGCCCTTCAGGGCCGGGACCTTGTTACGGACCGGCTTGGGGGCGCGCGGCTTGCGGATCAGCTGGTTGATAGTCGGCATCGAGTACTCGTTCTCTTCTAATCGATGGGGGCGTGTGCCTTTCGGCCGGAGCGCCCCGGTGAGCCTTCTTTTCGGACGACGCCGATGCGCCGCCCCGGGTTTGATTTCGAGCAGCGAACGCGACAAACAGAAAAGCCGGAACGCGCGCTTCGGGCGTTCCGGCGGGCGACAGCCCGGTCGTTCGATTGTCACGATCCCGACGAACGCTGACGCGCCCGCCTCGAAAGTGGGCGGCTTCTACGCCGGGAGGGGTCCGCGGTCAAGGGCGGCGGGCGACGCAGGCCGCGTCGGGACCGGGCCGCAATACCGCCACGCTCGCCCCCTCAACTGGCGGTGGAGGACGCGGAGGGACGATGCGGGACCTGAGGCTTGTCTGGCCGTCGCGGGCCGAACGCTGGCGCAAGCCGGCGATCGTGGCCTTGTCGGTCGGGCTGCACGTCCTCGTGCTGGGCTATATCGGTTTCAAGGCGTTCGAACCGCCGCGCCTCTACGGCGAAGAGCAACCCCACGGCGATCCGTTCCCACGGACGGTGATCTTCGCCGAGATCGAACCCCGCCCCCTGCTCCGCGGCGAGACCGCGCGGACGCGGGAGACGCCCCGCCCGGACACGGTCATGCCTTCGATTCCCGACGCGGGAACCCGCCTGAACGACACCACCGGCGCGACCGGGTCTGCGGCGGCCGGCGACCAGCCCAGTTCGCCCTCGCCACGGGCCGTCGCCGCCGGAGCCCCGGCGCCGCCAGGGGATGTCGGCACGGCGCCATGGCAGGTGCGGCCCGAGACCATGGGCGACCGGGTCGGGCGCGGCCTCCGGACCAGCCCGGTCGGCTGCGCCAACCCGCGCTTGCTGAGCGACGCCGAGCGGGCGGTCTGCGACGATCGTTTCGGCGCCCGCGCCGCCGCCGCCGCGCCGATCGAGGGCACGGGCGATCCGGCGCGCGACGGCCGCTTCGCCCGCGAAGGCGCCCGCGCCCTGGCCCGCTACGAGGCGCGACGGCGCCCGCTCAGCGGCGGGATCGGCGTGGTCGGACCGCAGGAAGGACCGGGCTCGAACTTCGGCATGGGCGTGGCCGGAGCGCTTCTGGACCCGTCCCTGCGCCCGGACTCCACAACGAACATCCGCACCCGGCGTGATCGGATACGGGAGGAGGAGGAGGACTGACCTCTCCTCCCGCCCCCGCCGACGACAAAAAGGGCGGCCCCGTCGCCGGAGCCGCCCCTTCAGTTCAGTTCGAACCCGGAGATCAGCCTTCGCTGTTCTCCAGCTCCAGGGCCAGGTCGGCCGGGAGCGGTTCGATGGCCTCTTCGCGGGCCTGGGTCAGTTCGGCGTCACGCTCGTTGGCGACCTTCTGCAGGGCGCGGAGGTAGGCGCCGGTGCCCGCCGGGATCAGCCGGCCGACGATGACGTTCTCCTTCAGGCCTTCCAGCGTGTCCTTCTTGCCGTTGACCGAGGCGTCGGTGAGGACGCGGGTGGTCTCCTGGAAGGACGCCGCCGAGATGAAGCTGCGGGTCTGCAGCGATGCCTTGGTGATGCCCAGCAGGACCGGCTGGGTGGTGGCCGGACGGCCGCCGCGCTTCTCGACCTTCTGGTTCTCGAGCACCGCTTCCGCCACCTCGACCGTGTCGCCACGGATCAGGGTGGTTTCGCCGGAGTCGAGGATCTCGACCTTCTGCAGCATCTGGCGAACGATCACCTCGATGTGCTTGTCGTTGATCGGCACGCCCTGCAGTCGGTAGACCTCCTGCACTTCGTTCACCAGATATTCGGCCAGCGCCTCGACGCCCTGGATGCGCAGCAGATCGTGCGGATCCGGGTTGCCGTCGATGATGTAGTCGCCCTTCTGGATCAGATCGCCGTCGTGGACGGAGATGTGCTTGCCCTTCGGGATCAGGAACTCGACCGCCTCGCCCTGCACGCCGTCGGCATTGGGCTCGGGCGTGATCTTGATGCGGCGCTTGTTTTTGTAGTCGCGACCGAATTCGACGCGGCCGTCCATCTCGGCGATGACCGCGCAGTCCTTGGGACGACGGGCCTCGAACAGCTCGGCCACCCGCGGCAGACCGCCGGTGATGTCGCGGGTCTTGGCGCCCTCGGTCGGGACGCGGGCGATGATCTCGCCCGGCTTGACCACATCGCCGTTGTTCACGGACAGAACCGCGCCCACCGGCAGCAGGTAGCGGGCGTCGGAGCCCGAGGCCAGCTTGGCGTATTCGTCGCCCTTGGTGACGCCCATGGCCGGACGCAGGTCCGCGCCGCGGGGGCTGGCGCGCCAGTCGGAGACGACGCGCTGGGCGATGCCCGTGGCCTCGTCGGTCTCTTCCTTGACGGACAGGCCCTCGACCAGGTCCTCGAAGCGGATCGTGCCGCCCACTTCGGTGAGGATCGGCGAGGTGTAGGGGTCCCACTCGGCCAGGCGCTGGCTGCGCTTGACCTCGGCGCCCTCGGTGACCCGCAGGCGGGCGCCGTAGGGCAGCTTGTGGGTCTCGCGGTCCTTGCCGTCGACCACGATGGTGATCGTGACGTTGCGGCTCATCGCCACCAGATCGCCGTGCGCGGCCTTGACGGTCGGGCCGTTGATCCGGGCCACGCCGGCGTTGGTCGCCTCGTAGAACGAGGTTTCCGCGACCTGGGCCGTGCCGCCAATGTGGAAGGTCCGCATCGTCAGCTGGGTGCCGGGCTCGCCGATCGACTGGGCGGCGATGACGCCGACCGCTTCACCGATGTTGACGTTGGTGCCGCGGGCCAGGTCACGGCCGTAGCAGTAGGCGCAGATGCCGGCCTCGGCCTCGCAGGTCAGGGCCGAGCGGACCTTGACCGACTGGACGCCGGCCTCGTCGATGACCTCGACTTCCTCTTCCTGCAGGTAGGTGTCGGCCGGGAACAGGACGTTGTCGGTGCCGGGCTCCTTGATGTCCTCGGCCGCGTAACGGCCCAGGACCCGCTGACCCAGCGAGACCAGCACGTCGCCGCCTTCGACCACGGCGCGCAGGGTGATGCCCCGCGTCGAGCCGCAATCGTCTTCGGTGACGATCGAGTCCTGCGCCACGTCGACCAGACGACGCGTCAGATAGCCGGAGTTGGCGGTCTTCAGCGCGGTGTCGGCCAGACCCTTACGGGCGCCGTGGGTGGAGTTGAAGTACTCGAGGACGGTCAGGCCTTCCTTGAAGTTCGAGATGATCGGCGTCTCGATGATCTCGCCCGACGGCTTGGCCATCAGGCCGCGCATGCCGCCCAGCTGCTTCATCTGCGCCTGTGAACCACGGGCGCCGGAGTTGGCCATCATGAACACCGAGTTGATGTCGGGGTTCTGACCCTTGGCCAGCACGCGCGGCTGGGCGATCTCGCCCATCATCGCATCGGCGATCTTGTCCGTGGCCTTGGCCCAGGCGTCGACGACCTTGTTGTACTTCTCGCCCTTGGTGATCAGGCCGTCGGCGTACTGTTGCTCGTACTCCTCGACCTGGGTGCGGGTGTCGGCGACCAGGGTGGCCTTGGCGGCCGGGATGACGATGTCATCCTTGCCGAAGGAGATGCCGGCCTTGGCCGCTTCACGGAAGCCCAGCTGCATCATCTGGTCGGCGAAGATGACCGTCGCCTTCTGACCGCAGTGGCGATAGACCTGATCGATCAGGTTGCCGATCTCCTTCTTGGTCAGGTTCTTCTCGAGCAGGCGGTAGCCGATGTTCGGGTTGTGCGGCAGCAGGGCGCCCAGCTTCATCCGGCCCGGGGTCGTATCGATGACCTTGGTGATGACTTCGCCGGCGGCGTTCATCTCGGTCCAGCGAGCCTTGATCTTGGTGTGCAGGGTAACGACGCCCGCGTCGAGCGCTGCATCGATCTCGCCCATGTTGGCGAACAGCTTGCCCTCGCCCTTCTCGCCTTCCTTGACCAGCGACAGGTAGTAGAGGCCCAGGACGATGTCCTGCGACGGCACGATGATCGGCTTGCCGTTGGCGGGCGACAGGATGTTGTTCGTCGACATCATCAGGACGCGCGCTTCCAGCTGCGCTTCAAGCGACAGCGGGACGTGAACGGCCATCTGGTCGCCGTCGAAGTCGGCGTTGAAGGCGGTGCAGACCAGCGGGTGCAGGCGGATGGCCTTGCCCTCGATCAGCTTCGGCTCGAACGCCTGGATGCCCAGGCGGTGCAGGGTCGGGGCGCGGTTCAGCAGCACCGGGTGCTCGCGGATGACCTCGTCGAGGATATCCCACACCTGCGGCTGCTCGCGCTCGACCATGCGCTTGGACTGTTTGACGGTGCCCGACAGGCCCTTGGCGTCAAGGCGCGCATAGATGAACGGCTTGAACAGCTCGAGCGCCATCTTCTTGGGCAGGCCGCACTCGTGCAGCTTC
>NZ_JAKFDS010000011.1:0-16952 GCF_036676055.1 Brevundimonas sp.
CAAGATGCACCAGGGCATCGACTTCGCCGCCGGCACCGGCACGCCGGTCGTGGCCCCCGCCGACGGCGTGGTGGTCGAGGCCCGGCGCTGGGGCGGCTACGGCAACTGGCTGCGCATCCGCCATTCAAATGGTCTGGAGACCGGCTACGGCCACCTGTCGCGCTACGCCTCCGGCATGCGCGCCGGCCAGCGGGTCCGTCAGGGCCAGGTCGTGGCCTTCGTCGGCTCGACCGGCGCCTCGACCGGTCCGCACCTTCACTATGAAATCTGGCGCGGCGGACGGCGGATCAATCCGGCCGGCGTGCGCACCACCGAAGGCACGATCCTGGCCGGGGCCGATCTGGCCGCCTTCCGCGCCGAGAAGGCCCGCATCGACCGCATCATCGCCGCCGGCGGCGAGCGTCGTCCGCAGGTCCAGCGCGCCAGCCTGGACGGCGGCCTGCGTCCCGCCCAGGGCTGATCCCGAACCTCATCGTTCCGCCGCGGCCGCCGCGATCAGGGCGTCGTCGATCTCGCGCGCCCGAACCGCCGCCGGGCGGGCCGACAGCCGCGCCGCATAGGCCGTGAAGGCCTCGCGCTCGGGCAGGGTCCTGAACTGCAGGCCCCAGACGATCTGGCTGCCGACATAGACGTCCGCCGCCGAAAAGCGGTCGCCCAGAATCCAGGGTCCGGGCGTCACCGCCTGCTCCAGCGCATCCACCACCTGGTCGAAACTGCCGTAGCCGGCCATGCCCGCCTTGTCCGGCGGAGCCAGCAGGTCGAGGGCCTTGGCCGTGACCGCCGCCTCGACCGGGCCGGCGGTGAAGAACAGCCAGCGCAGATACGTCCCGCGCGCGGGGTCGTCGAAAGCGGGGGCGAGGCCCGCCTCGGGACAGGCGTCGGCCAGCCAGGCGCAGATGGCCGCGCATTCGGTGACCGCGACCCCGCGCCACACGATCGCCGGCACCTTGCCCATCGGATTGATCGCCAGATAGTCGGGAGCCTTCATAGTGGCGCCAAAATCCAGCACCACGGTGCGATAGGGTCGGCCGACCTCCTCCAGCATCCAGCGCGCGATCCGACCGCGCGACATGGGGTTGGTGTAGAAGACGATTTCATCGTCGGACGGCTGGCTCATCCGGACCTCCCTCGTGTCTCACGGGGCCCAATCTAGACCGACGGCGCCATGGAACAACGACGAAGCATCCTCAAGGGTCTGGCCGGCGGCGCCGCGCTGTGGGCCGCCGGGCCGCCTGCCCACGCGCGGGCGCCGTTCCAGTCGACCCGGATCGTGGTCGAGACCCGCGGCGGCGGGCCCGACCTGATCCTGATTCCCGGCCTCGCCTCGACCTCGGCGGTATGGAGCCGCACGGCGGCGCGGCTGGCCGACCGGCGCCGGCTGCATCTGATCTCCGTGCGCGGCTTCGGCGAACTGACGGCCGGGGCCAACGCCGACGGCGCCATCATGGGGGCGGTGGCGGGCGAGGTGCGCCGCTACATCGCCGAAGCCGGCCTCGCCTCTCCGGCCATCATCGGCCATTCGATGGGCGGCCAGGTGGCCCTGAGGGTGGCCGCGGACGCGCCCGGCCGGGTCGGGCGGGTGATGACCGTCGACGCCTCGCCCTTCTTCCCCGCCCTGATCAGTCCCGGCGCCACGGTCGGCGACGTCGAGCCGATCGCCCAGGTGGCCTATCAGGCGGTCCAGTTCCTCGGCGACGAGGGCCTGCGTTCCCGCGGCCGGGCCCTGGGGCTGGAGCTGGGCGGCGCGGCCGACGCCGTGTTCGGCTCGATGGGCTGGCAGGGCGGCGACCGCCGGGTGCTGGCCCAGGCGCTGTATGAGGTGATGACCGTCGATCTGCGCCACCGGCTGCCGGACATCGCCGCGCCGGTGACGGTGGTCTATGGCTGGAGTCCCGACGAGGCGTCGCCGCGCAGCCGCGCCGACGGCCTGTTCCGCGGAGCCTACGCCTCCCTGCCCCGGCCCGCGACCTTCGAGCGGATCGAGGGGGCCGAGCATATGGTCATGATCGACCAGCCGGGGCGGTTCCTGGCGGCGGTGGAGCGGTTCCTGGCCTAGGTCGCGGATTCAGGCGCCTGCTGACAGCGGACGGCTCGAATAGCTGTATCGGGTGAAAGCGGACATTCGCGAATGACCCCAAGGCGCCGCGATCTTCCGAGGCTCAGTCTGTCGGTCAGCGGGGCGATATCGTGCAGATCAGAAATTTCAGGGCGGCCTCCTTCTTGATCGTCGCCCCCCGCGGGTAGTCTCACCTGATGAGTAGGAGAATACGAATGAAGCGTGTTGTCGTCGCCTTGGCGGTGGGGCTGTGCGTCCTGTCATCCGCTCAAGCTGCAAACGCCCAATCTTCACGAGAACTGCTGGATCGCGAAGATCCGCGGTTTTGCGCTCAAGCCGACGTCTGGACACGCGCGACAGGGCTTGTGAAGGACCTCCTGCCCACGTGGAAGTTCACCGCAGCTCAGCGCGATGCGATCGAAGTCGGTTTTTCCGGCCAGACCTTTGACCTCGCACATCCCGACCGTGTTCAGGTCATCTGCTCCGCCACCATTACGCTCACCGGAGCCGGCGAGTCCCGTTCACTGCGAACCAGGTTCGACGCAGTCCCTCAGGGCCCGACCGGGTTCAGGCTGGAAGCGACGAACGCTTCGGATCTGCTGCGCTTCTTGATGGACCTCAAAACGCAATGACATTGCGCAGCCATTCGGCCGCGAAGAGGGGATAGCTGATGGGCGGGCGCTCATCAGGATCGGTGAGTATACTTCGATTTCTCGCTGGTGATGATCGCGGGCAAAGGAAGCGGCGATCATGAAGGCTGTAGCGGTATTGTTCATGTGCCTGGCGCTCATGGCGCCGGATGTCGCGAACGCGTGTCGGCGTTCACCGAGTCCAGCAGAGATCATGGGACGCCGCCATGCGGCGGTGACGATCGTTCGGATCGACGAGGTGACTTCGACCACGCCGTCCAGGCCAGCGGACCAGTGGCGGGCGACGGCGACGCGCATAAGCGTCGTCGAAGGGGCGGAGCCGCCAGTCAGTCTAATTCTCGGCCATACGGAAATGCCGCACTGTCAGGAACGCAGGCCGGTCCCGCAGCACGGCGAATACTGGGTCGCGTACATCGAGGCGATCGGAGACTCCGACGCGGTTGTGTATAATGCGTGGCCGATCGACTGGGCCCGAAGCATCGATCCGAGGTTCAGCGGAGCACCGGCGTTTTGAGGGCCTGGGGATGATGATCTACGCCTACATTCTCGCGGCCATGGCGGGGCAACTGGGCCCTCCGCCACCCCAGGTTTCGCTCATAGTCTCGCCTGCGGAAAGCCTGTCGGCGGAAGGTCGGGCGGCCACGCAAACGATCCTCGGCAAGCTTCAACCCGGTTACCTCACGGTGAAATCCAGCTCTCTCAAGCCTGAAGACCTGGGCGATTGCGGGGAGCAGGCGGATACCGCGATCTGCCTCGCTGAGGCGCTCAGTCGTGCGGGAGCAAACACGGGCGACATCGCGTTGGTGTCGTGGGAGAACGACGGCGTCCTGCACTGGCTTTGCGTCGGCAGAAACGCGAGGCCGTTTGTCGCCTCCCGGCAATCCGTGTCGCTGGGACCTCTCGCCAATCTGTACGGCGCAGGCGAAACCGAGCTTCTCCAGCGCGCTTCAGCGTGTCTGACCTACGCCGGTAATCAGAGCGGCTGGTAGTCGAGGCGACCGGGTTGGAGGACGCGTCCCGGGCTTGCGATCTGGACCATTCGCCAACGATTGATTCCCATAACGAACACAGCCGGAAGCGGACGCCAGAAAGGTCGGATTGGGATCGATAGCCGAGATCGGCCAGCTGTCCGCAAGCGGTCTCCGTGAAGCGCGCCGTTGACCGGGCTCAGTCCGCGTCCGGCTGGCGGTCCGGGTGCGCCGCCGCGAAGGCCGGATGGTCCGCGGCGGCCGCGTCGATGGCCAGCAGCCGCGGGAAAGCCTCGAGCGGCACGTTGAACCGGCGGGCCGAATAGATCTGCGGGATCAGATAGCAGTCGGCCAGGGTCGGGGCCGCTCCGAAGCACCAGCTGTCGCCATGGAGGCCGACCAGCCGCTCCAGCGCCTCGAACCCTGGCAGGATCCAGCGCGCCGCCCAGGCGTCAACGGCGGCCTGGTCGGCCCCGAAGGTCTCGCGCAGGGCTTTGCCGACACGCAGGTTGTTGAGCGGATGGATGTCGCAGCCGATCAGGGCCGCCATGGCCCGCACATGGGCGCGGTCGACCGGCGCGGCCGGCAGCAGCGGAGGAGCCGGATGCGTCTCCTCGAGCCATTCGAGGATGGCCGGGCTCTGGGTCAGGACGGCGCCGTCGATCTCCAGCGCGGGGACCATGCCTTGGGGGTTCAGGGCGATGAAGGCGTCGGAACGCTGGGCGCCGGTGCGCAGGTCAACGCCCTGCTGGTCGTAGGTCAGCCCCTTCAGGTTCAGGGCGATGCGGGTCCGGTACGCCGCGCCGGAGCGCCAGTAGCCGTGCAGGATCATCGCGGCCTCAGGGTGAAGGTCAGGGACTGGAGGCCGCCGATGGCCGCCTCGACCCGGTCGCCGGGCTGGAGCGGGCCGACGCCCTCGGGCGTGCCGGTGAAGATCAGGTCGCCGGGGCGTACGTCCCAGAGGGTTCGGGCCTTGGCGAGAATCTCGTCCGGAGCCCAGACCATGTCGTCGAGACGGCCCGACTGGCGCGTCTCGCCGTTCACGGACAGGCGGATCGGGGCGGCGGGGTCGGGCAGGGGCCCGAGGGTCAGGGCGCCGCAGGGAGCCGACTGATCGAACCCCTTGGCGGCGTCCCACGGGCGCCCTTTGGCCTTGGCCGCGGCCTGGAGGTCGCGGCGGGTCAGGTCGCAACCCACCGCCCAGCCGGCGATCGCGCCGTCCTCGCCGATGGCGCAGACCAGTTCGACCTCGTGGTGCAGGTCGGCCGTCGCGGTCGGGAACATCGGATCGGCGCTGTCGGTCACCAGGGCGTCGGCGGGCTTGGAGAAGAAGAAGGGCTCCGCGCGTTCGTGGCCCATCTCACGGGCATGGGCGGCGTAGTTCTGGCCGACGCACAGGATGCGGCGGATCGGCAGGCGCTCGCCTCGACCGGCGATGGGCAGGGACGGGATCGGAGCGGGTGGGAACAGCCAGTCGGTCATCGCCGTTGTCTAGATCGGGATGCGGCGTTTCGCCAGCGCGCGCCATGCTGCATTGCGGAACCGCCACGTCACAGTGGCGTTCCGGCTCAGGGTTCTCTATCTAACCGTCAAGCTTGCAAAGCGGAGCGCGCACATGGCCACGACCAAGGCAGCACGGACAGCCGTGAAGAACGACATCAATACGCTGAAGGACGACCTGAAGACCCTCGGGACCGAGGAGAAGGCGCGTCTGCGTGAAAAGGCGACCGCGGCCGAAACCCGTCTGCGCGCCAAGGCGGCTGAAACCGAGGCCCGCCTGCGCGAACAGTCGGAAGTCCTGCGTGAGCGCGCGCGCGGCTATTACGACACCGCCCGGGTGCGCGGTCGCGAATATTATGACGAAGCCTCCGACCGGATTGACGAGGCCCAGCGCTACCTGACCGAGCGGGTCCAGGAACGGCCCATGCAGTCGACCGCCATCGCCCTCGGCGTGGGCGTGGTGCTCGGCATGCTGCTCGCCGGTCGTCGCCGCTGATGCTCGGCGGAGGCCTGGCCCGGAAACTGGCGAGGAAGGCCGTCGCGGCCGCCGTTGCGGCGGGTGCGGCGCTGGTCGCCGTGGTCGCCTTCGGGGCGACGGTCTTCTACGCCCTGTGTCTGGTCATCGTGCCGCTGGCAGCGGCCGCCCTGACCATGCTGCTGTTCGCCCTGGTCTCGCTGGCCGTGGTGATGGTGATGCTGCGCCGCGAGGCGCAGGCGGAAGAGATCGAAGAAGACGAACCGATGGGACTGGGCGAACGGGCCTACGCCCTGTTCCGTCAGCGGCCGATCCTCGGGACGGCTGCGGCCCTGGCCGGAGGCTGGATCTTCCTGCGCAACCCGGCCCTGGCGACCATGGTCGCGGCGGCCTTCACCGAGAAGTCGCACACCCGCGGGCGCCGCTGACGGAACGGTGACGGTTCCGGAGAGTTGATCTGACGGGTGCGGTCGTGAGCCGCTCCTTTGGATCAACAGTTCCGGGAGACTTTGCTCATGCTTCGCTGGGCCCTTATTTTCCTCGTACTCGCGATTGTCGCCGGCGCCCTTGGCGCGGGCGGGGTCGCGGGCCTGTCGATGAACATCGCCTATGTGCTGTTCGTCGTCTTCCTCATCCTGCTGGTCGTGCACTTCTTCCAGGGCCGGCGAGGAACACGAATCTAGCCTGACAGCCTAAAGTCCGAAGGGGCCGTGGTCGTGGACCGCGGCCCTTTCTCTTTGCCCGGAGGCGGGGCTTCAGGTGGCCGCCTGCTCGCGCTCGCCGGGGACATTCGGGTCCGGGGCCGTCGCCCGCTTGCGGGTGTCCTGCCGGCGCGGCAGACGCCACGTCTGCCCCGGCTCGAAGCGGTCGCCGGTCCAGGTGATGGCGGTGACGACGATCTCGTTGGCGTCCCAGTCGATCTGGTTGAAGCTGGGCGGCGCTCCCCGCTCACGATGCGACAGCGTTCCGCAGCCCACGGCGTAGGAGCAATGGTCGCCGAGGTGGATCGGCAGGGCGAAGGGCACGTGGACGTGGCCGGTGGCGACGAGGTCCACCCCGGCCTCGGCGAAGATCAGGGCCGCGGCGTCGCCGCGCTTCACGTCGCCGGTCATCGGCGCACCGATCATCTCGACGAGCGGATGGTGGCAGGCGAGGATGCGCAGGGCGCCCGTCGGCGCCTGACGCAGCGCCTCGGCGGCCTTGCGGGTCTGCGTCAGGTCGATGACCCCCTTCGACCAGTTGAGCCGCGCCTGCCAGCCTCGGGCCGTGACGACGCCGCGCACCATGACGGATTCGCTGAGGAACTGGTGATCATGCGCCGGGTGGCCGATGGCCCGCTCAAACGCCCGCCACGGGTGGAACAGACGCGCGAACAGGCTCCAGTAGGGCACGTCGTGATTGCCGACGATGACGAAGGTCGGCTCGGGCATGCGCCGGATCCAGTCGCCGGCGGCGGCGAACTCGTCGGGAAGGCCCCGCTGGGTTACATCGCCGGTGATCAGGATCAGGTCGCACGGCGTCGCATGGGCGAATTCGAGCGCAGCCGCGCAGGCGTGGCGATGCTCGCGGCCGAAATGCACATCCGAGAACTGCAGCAGACGCCCCACTAGACGCTGTCCTCCGCCGCCGCGGGGATCGGCGCCAAGGCCTGGAAGGCCTTGCGGATGAAGCGCACCTTCGCCTGATGTCGCAGCAGCAACGGCTCGCCGTCGACCACGGCGGGGATGCGCGAGCGGGCGCGAAGCTCGACCCTCTGCGTCGCCCGGGTCGTGACCGCCGGGTCCTGACGCCAGTCGTCCAGCACGGCGTGGGCGGCGAGGCGGAAGGCCTGCATCGCGTCGGCCGGATCCATCGCCGCCGCCTCGAGCCCCGTATCCTCCTCCATCGCCTTTGAGATCATCGGGCTGATCAGCACCAGGGCTTCGGCCCGGCGGGCCGGCCGGCCGTCGAGGACGAAGCGCATCTGACCGGTGAACGCGCGCTTCAGCGCCCGGCGGGCATAGGCCCAGGCCAAACCCAGCTTGCCGACGCGGATAGCCTCGCGGGCGGGCGCCCAGAGGGCCGGCGAGCCGAAGATGGCCGCGCAATAAAAGGCCCGGGTCGTGTCGCCGTCGGAGACCTCGCCGCCCGCCACCGTCTGGGGCGCGCCCTCCTCGAGCGCGACTTTCAGGGCCGCCTTCCAGTCGGACGTGCCGTAGAGCGCGCGCGGGAGCATGTTCATCGTCCCGCCCGGGAGCGGCGCCACCAGGGGGCCGTCGGGGCCGGCCCGCGAGGCGATCGTGCCCGCCGTGCCGTCGCCGGCGAGGACGAACAGGACGTCGGGGCGCGCGTCCAGCGCCGCCTTGACCTGGGCGTCGAACTGGCCGGCCTCAAGCGTCACCACCGATGTCTCGCAGGCGTAGCGATCCAGAATGGCTTTCGCTTCCGCCGCAGCCCCCGGCCCCACGCTCCCCGACAACGGATTGACCAGCATCATGACCCGCTTCAGCGGCACATGGCGGGTCAGCACAAGGGCCTCCGCAGCCTCCGCCTCAGGCGCGGGTTCACGCGCGCTTTCGGGATCGGCGGGCGGGGTCAGGGTTGCGCTCATGCCGCCCGAACGTCCCGCCCGGGACGATGTTCCGGGCGGGGCGTCGAAGCGTGACTATTTACTTCTTGAGTTCGTCCGACGCCGCAGCGGCGCCCGCCTGGGCGGCGTCGCCGGCCTTGGCCGCAGCCGCCCCCGCCGCATCGCCGGCCTGATCGGCGACCTTGGGGGCCTCGCCCCGCACCTTCGAGACGGCGCTGGAAATCCAGCCGTCCATCAAGGCGCCGCCCTCAGCCAGAGACTTCTCCTTGACGCCGAGCGCGGCGGTCAGAACGCCGAACAGGGCCAGCAGAGTGATCAGCACGCCGATGAACGGGTTGCCCCGCCGCCGCCTGGTGCGAGCCCACACAGGACTGTGATCGGCGTCATCCGCCATGCGGACCGGTCCAGAAAAACGCATACGAAACCCCCCGTCTGTCGCCCCTGTCGGGGCCGTCCGCACACGCCGTGCGGCGTCATGAAAGCCTGAAACAAGCTTGACCGCGAGCATAACGGTGGAACCGTCACGCTTATCCAGCATTATCACCCGTGGGGCGAACCCGAGGGATGAAGGACATACCCATGAAAAAGGCAATCATCGCGATCGCCGGCGCCGGCCTGCTGGCCTCCGCCTGCGCCAGTGATCCGTATGGCAACACCAATGAAACCGTCCGTCAGGGCGCCATCGGCGCCGGCATCGGCGCGGTCGCCGGCGCCATCATCGGCAACAACGTCGGCGACGGCAACGCCGGAACCGGAGCCGCCATCGGCGCGGTCGTGGGCGGCGCCGCCGGCGCGATCCGCGGCTCGCAGCAGGATCGGGCCAACCAGCAGCGTTATCGCGACAGCCAGGGCCGGTACTACTACTGCTACGATAACCGTCAGACCGAATGCTATTGGGAAAACGGGCAGCGCCGCTACTAGGGCGCGTCGGGTTTTCTTGAGGAATCAGGGCGGTTCGTCATTTGGCGGGCCGCCCTTTCTGCGCCGGGAGGCGAGGAGGGCTGGATGAAGCGAGCGAGTGCGATTACGGGGGCCGCCATGGTTCTGGCGGGGTGCGCCATGACGCCGGGGGCTCGGGACCGCAGCGAGCTGGTCACCGAGCCGGAAGTGTGCGCGCCGCAGCGGTTCGAGGTCTATTTCCGGGACAGCGAGGCGGGTCTGACCGAGGCCGCGCGGCACGCCATCGGCCTGACCGCGACCCAGCTGCGAGGCTGCGAAATCCGCAAGGTCGAGGTCGTCGGCCTGGCCGACGCGCGCGGCGGACCGACCGCGAATCTCGACCTGTCGCAGCGCCGGGCCCTCGCCGTGGCCGAGGCGCTGGCGGCGGCCGGCTGGCCCTCGCCGGCCTTCAGCCTCGTCGGGGCCGGAGAATCGGGTTCGGTGACCGCCGAAGGCGCCAGCGAGCCCATGCGGCGCCGGACCGAAGTGCTGGTCGACGCCGCCCCGCGCTGAGTCCGGCCGGCTGAGACAGCACGACGCGTGACGCGGGAGGGGCCGGGCGGCTAAGGTCGCACCGTGACCCGCCTTCTGAAACTGTTCGTCCTGCTGGGACTGTTGCTCGCTCCGTCCCAGGCGGCGGCGCAGGGCGCGGGCGTGCAGCGCACCGAGCGGATCGCCGCCGAACTGGTCTCCCTGTCGCAATGGGCCGCGCCCGGCTCCACCGCCATCGTCGCGGTGCGCCAGGACATCGAGCCTGATTGGCACACCTACTGGCGCAATCCCGGCGATTCCGGCGGACCCACCGCCCTGACCTGGACCCTGCCCGGAGACGTCGAGGCCGGCGAGATCGTCTGGCCCTTGCCCCGGCGGCAGCGGCTGAACACCCTGATGAACTACGGCTACTCGGGCGAGGTCTATCTGCCGGTCCCGATCGCGGTGCCGGCCGACGCGCAGCCCGGATCGACCCTGCCGCTGCGGGTCAAGGCGCTGTTTTTCGTCTGTAGCGCCGAGATGTGCGTGCCGGAGGAACTGACCCTGTCGCTGGACCTGCCGGTCCGGGCCGGCGCGGCCCCGCTGGACCCCCGCCACGGCGCCGCCATCCAGCGCATCGTCGAGACGGCCCCGAGGGCGACGGACATCGCGGCTCGCATCACCCTGCGCGACGGCGTCGCCACCCTGACCGCGACGGGCGGACCGCTGGCCGGGGCGGACCCGGGGCCGAGCTATTTCTTCCCCTTCGAGCCGCGGATGATCGACCACGCCGCGCCGCAGTCCGGGCGATACGGACCCCAGGGCCTGACCCTGGCGCTGACGCCCGGCGCGGATCTGGCGGCGGCGCAGGGGCCGATCCGGGGAGTCCTGTCGACCGGCCTCGGCGCCTTCGAGATTTCGGCTGAAGCCGGCCCGGCGCTGGCGGGCGCCGAGGGCTCGGGCGATCTCGCCCCGGCGCCGGAAGACGGCCCCCCGGAGACCGCGGGGTCTGCGTCCACCGCCGGCTTCCTGCAGGCCGCGCTGTTCGCCCTGCTGGGCGGACTGATCCTCAACCTGATGCCGTGCGTGTTCCCGATTTTGGCCATGAAGGCCGCCGCCCTGGCCGGCGCGGCGCATGACGCCCCCCGGGCCCGGCGCGACGGCCTCGCCTTCCTGGCGGGGGTGCTGACCACCTTCCTGCTGCTGGCCGGCGTATTGCTGGCGCTGCGGGCGGCCGGACAGGCGGCGGGCTGGGGCTTCCAGCTGCAGACGCCGGCCATGACCGCGGGACTCGCCCTGCTGATGCTGGCGGTGGGCCTGAACCTGTCCGGCGTGTTCCACATCGGCTCAGGGCTGCAGGGCGTCGGCTCGGGGCCGCTGTCGAGACTGGGCGGCGGCGCGGGCGCCTTTCTGACCGGGGGGCTGGCGGTGGTGGTGGCTGCACCCTGCACCGCCCCCTTCATGGCCGTGGCGCTGGGGGCCGCCCTGCTGATGCCGTGGCCGATGGCTCTCGTGGTCTTCCTGATGCTCGGACTGGGTCTGGCCCTGCCCTATGTGCTGGTCAGCGTGACGCCGGGCCTGCTGTCACGCCTGCCCCGTCCGGGCCTCTGGATGGAGCGGCTCCGGGGGGTGCTGGCCTTCCCGATGTATGCGACGGCCCTGTGGCTGGCCTGGGTGTTCAGCCGTCAGGCCGGCGGCGACGCCCTGGGCCTGCTGTTCATCACCGGCCTGCTGCTGGCGCTGGCGGTCTGGCTTCTGGGCCTCGCCCAGGCCGAGCGGGCGCTGGGACGACGAGGTCGGCTGGCCGCGACGGCGGGGTTCATGGCCCTGGCGCTGGCGGCGGCGGGGCTGGTCATGACGGCGCGGCTGCCGTCCGTCCCGGCCGCAGCCACGGCCCCCGAGGCGGCCGGCGGGCCCGCCGCCGCGCCCTGGTCGCCGCAGGCCGTCGAGGCGGCCCTGGCCGAGGGGCGGCCGGTGCTGGTCAACTTCACCGCCGACTGGTGCGTGACCTGCAAGATCAATGAGGCCGGCGCCCTGAAGTCGGCGCGGACCGTGGAGGCGTTCCGGGCCGCCAACGCCGTCTATCTGGTCGGGGACTGGACCTCGCGCGACGACGCCATCACCGCCGAACTGGCGCGCCACGGCCGCTCGGGCGTGCCGCTGTACCTGCTGTATGCGCCGGGGACGCCGCAGCCGCGCATCCTGCCGCAACTGCTGACCGAGGGACTGGTGATCGAGGCGCTGGAGGAAGCCGGCGCCTGAAGACCCTCTCCCGGTGGTGGGAGGGGGGGTCTACGCTTCGGGCTGAGGCGGCGCGGTGATGACCTCGACGTTGTCGTTGAACAGATAGGCCAGCTCGTCGAGCGCGACGCGACGCTCGGCCGGGGTGGCGGCGGCTTCCACGGCGGCGACCTTGACCGGGATGTCTTCCGAGATGCCGCGCAGGATGCATTTCAGGTCGTTGTCCGTGCCCCGCGCCTTGAGGATCAGGTGACCCTGCATGTCGAGCGCGGAGAGCTCCGTCGCCCGGGCCTTGAAGCCGGTGAAGTCCGGGCCGGTGAAGAAGTCGGCCCGGTCCGCGGCGCCGGCGTCCATCCAGCCGCGCACTTCGCCGCGCAGCAGGCCGGAGCGGGCGACGATGTCCGCGAACAGGGGCTCGCCCGCCACGGAAACCGGCGCGTCCGCAACCGCGGGCGGCTGGGCCGCGGCGACCGCCACGTTCGGGTCCGAAAGAAGCAGGGAAACAGCCAGGGCGACGCCGCAGGACATGGCGGACCTCATAATGTGGGGCCGAATCATGGTTTCGGCGTTGAACCGGCTTACGCCCCACCCGTAAACGAGGGTTTACCCTCCTCCCTCAGAGTTCGCCCATGACCGCCCGCAACCAGGCCCTGGACATGCTTCGCGCCGTGGCGCGCAAGGACGCCGGGGCGCGCATCCTCCATCAGTTCGCCACCGATCAGGGGCGCACCGAGCGCATGGGGGTCGAGGCGGCCGGCCTCTATCTGGACCTGTCCAAACAGAGCTGGACCGCAGAGGGGTTCGAGGCCGCGCTGGATCTGGCCCGGGCCTGCGACATCGAGGGACGGCGGGCCGCCCTGTTCGGCGGCGAGGCGGTCAACAACACCGAGGGCCGGGCGGTGCTGCATCCGGCCTTGCGCGCCGCCGACGACGCCGATTTCAGGGCGCTGGGGGAGCCCGTCTCGAAAGAGGTGGCGGCGACCCGCGCCGGGATGGCTCAGTTCGCCACCGACATCGGCTCTGGCGCCGAGACCGGCGGGGCCAAGCAGCCGTTCACCGCCATCGTCCACATCGGCATCGGCGGCTCGGACCTCGGGCCGCGACTGCTGTGGGACGCCCTGCGGCCGTTGGAGCCGACCATCGACCTGCGCTTCGTCGCCAACATCGATCCGCGCGACATGGGCGAGGCCCTGGCCGGACTGGACCCGGAGACCACGCTGGTGGTGGTGGTGTCCAAGACCTTCACCACCCAGGAGACCCTGGCCAACGCCGATCTGGCCAAGGCCTGGCTGGCCGAAAGCCTGTCGCCGCGCCGCATGGGCAAACATCTGGTCGGGGTGACGGCGGCGCCGGAGAAGGCCGAGGCCTGGGGCTGCGGCCGGACCTTCGGTTTCCGCGACTGGGTCGGTGGCCGCTATTCGCTGTGGTCGGCGGTCAGCCTTTCGGTGGCGGTGGCCCTGGGCTGGGACGTGTTCGAGCGGGTGCTGGAAGGCGCGCGGGCCATGGACGAGCATTTCCTGGCGGCGGACCTTGAGAAGAACGCCCCGGTTCTGCTGGCGCTGGCGCAGGTCTTCAATGTCGAGGGCTTGGGCCGTCACGCTCGCACCGTGGCCCCCTACGCCCATGGCCTGCGCCGCCTGCCCGCCTTCCTGCAGCAGCTGGAGATGGAGTCGAACGGCAAGCGGGTGAAGCGCGACGGGACGCCTGTCGACACGGCCACCGGGCCGATCGTGTTCGGCGAGCCGGGCACCAACGGCCAGCACGCCTTCTTCCAGCAGATTCATCAGGGGCCCCAGGTGGTCCCGGCCGAGTTCGTCGTCGTCGCCCACACCTCGGACGCCGCCATGGACGCCCGCGAGGGTGACGCGCCGCTGTGGTCGAACGCCCTGGCCCAGGCCCAGGCGCTGATGGTCGGCAAGACCGAAGCCGAGGCGCGGGCCGAGCTGCTGTCGGCGGGGGCGAGCGAGGCCGAGGCCGAGCGGCTGGCGCCGCACAAGACCTTCCCCGGCGACCGGCCGTCGACGACGATCCTGATGGACGCCCTGACCCCCGAGGCGGTCGGCGCCCTGATCGCCCTCTATGAGCACAAGACCTTCGTCGAGGGCGTGATCTGGGACATCAACAGCTTCGACCAGTGGGGCGTCGAACTGGGCAAGGTGCTGGCCAAGGCGATCCTGCAGGATGTGCAGGCGGGCGAGCCGTCGGAAGGGCTGGATCCGTCGACGGCGGAGCTGATGAAGCGGCTGATGGTGTAGGGGCGGCGGACAGGAAGCGGACCTAAGGAAGTTCCGTTACGGGTGGCTAGCGGACATTGGAAGCACTCGCCGTGTCCGGCTCCGCCCGCGGCGCGAGTTCGCCTGGAAGTCGAATCATTAGGGTCTTGTTTGCCAACGACATGGCACACGCTCCCTCATGTCTACGCACGTCAAATTGGACGAGACCCTGCAACGGGTTGTCGTCACGGTTCTTCCGGAGCCCCAGACAGTCACGGTCGCCGAGACCGTCCTCCGGTTGACGAACCAACGCCCCGAGCTCGGCGGCTGGGACTGGATAATCGACATCCGAAATCCGCATGACAAGGCGACGCCGGAAGAGCTTGATCAAATCGCGGCGGCCTTCAACGCCGCTCGAAGCAGGCAGAGCTACACGGTCTTCATCAGCGACGATCCGGCGACCTACGACCGGTGCGCTCTTATGGAAATCAAGTTCCTCAACCGGCGCCATCTGGTGGCGAAGACCCTCCCCCAAGCCATGGCTTTGCTCCCCTGGACCATGCCGAGCATCTGAGGCCATCGGCCGTGACATACCGCCGAGCCCGAGGCGGAATGTCTCCACAAGAGCCCCTCCATGAAAAAGGCGGACGCCGTTTCCAGCGTCCGCCTTCCTCGCCCATGCCCGGCCCAATACTCACGCGGCCGGGTGAAAGTGTGCGGTTCTACCAGCGACGCTCGTAGCGGTAGTCGCGATCATGGTTCTGCGCGCTGCGCCATTGGCCGTAGTTCCGCCAGAAGCGCCCGTCGCGATAGTACCCACGGCCGGAGTAGGTGCGGCCATCGACGAAGCGGCCGTTGTACTGGCGGTCGCCGTAGTAGCCGTCGCGGCTGTTGATGCCGTGCTCGCGCTCCCAGTGGCCGAGATTCCGGTAGCAGCGGCCGTCGCGGTAATACTGGCAGTCGGGGCCGCGGTAGGTTCCGTTCTGGTAGCCGTAACGACCATTGTCGCCCGATGCCGCAATCACCCCGCGGATGAGGGCGTCGACCAGCGGGTCGCCGCCGTAGCCGTACGACTGGGCGCTGGCGGGGGCGGCGGCCGCGAGCGCCAGGGCGGCGACCGAGCCGGCGGCGAGGGTCTTGATTGAAATTCGCATCGGATTGCTCCTTTGACGGCGCCCGGAGGCAGGATTGATCCTGGTTATGGCGGCGCCAGCCTGTACGGGCCCGGAGGCCGGCGTTCATCCGCGGTTCATCGCCGATCTCGCCGCCCGCGGGGGGACGATTCCGGGCGCCCGCGCTTGACGACGGCGGGCGGGAGCCCTACCTCCCGCTCGCGTTAGCACTCTGATCGGTTGGCTGCCAAAGCGGTCCCGTCGGGTGCTCAATCGAACTTTTTGGGAGACACTGACAATGGCGTTTCGTCCGCTCGGCGACCGCGTGCTCGTGAAGCGCGTGGAAGAGGAATCCAAGACCAAGGGCGGGATCATCATCCCCGACACCGCCAAGGAAAAGCCGCAGGAAGGCGAAGTCGTCTCGGTCGGCCCCGGCGCCCGCGATGAAGACGGCAAATACATCGCCATGGACCTGAAGGCCGGCGACCGCATCCTGTTCGGCAAATGGTCGGGCACCGAGGTCAAGATCGACGGCGACGACCTGATCATCATGAAGGAATCGGACGTGCTGGGCGTGCTCTCGTAAGCGCCGCCGCCCTTCGACCTTTCCCTGACACCACAGATTTAGGAGCAGCCTCACATGGCCGCGAAACAAGTTCAGTTCTCCACCGAAGCCCGCGAGAAGATGCTGCGCGGGGTCAACATCCTGGCCAATGCGGTCAAGGTGACCCTGGGGCCCAAGGGCCGCAACGTCATCATCCAGAAGTCCTTCGGCGCCCCGCGCTCGACCAAGGACGGCGTCTCGGTGGCCAAGGAAATCGAGCTGGAAGACGCCTTCGAGAACATGGGCGCCCAGCTGATCCGCGAAGTCGCCTCCAAGACCAATGACAAGGCCGGCGACGGCACCACCACCGCCACCGTCCTGGCCCAGTCGATCGTGCAGGAAGGCCTCAAGTCCGTCGCCGCCGGCATGAACCCGATGGATCTGAAGCGCGGCATCGACAAGGCCGTCGCCGCCGTCCTCGCCGACATCAAGGCCTCGTCCAAGAAGGTCTCGAACAACTCCGAGATCGCCCAGGTCGGCACCATCTCGGCCAACGGCGACATCGAGGTCGGCGAGATGATCGCCAAGGCCATGGAAAAGGTCGGCAACGAGGGCGTCATCACGGTTGAAGAAGCCAAGACGGCCGAGACCGAACTCGACGTCGTCGAGGGCATGCAGTTCGACCGCGGCTACCTGTCGCCCTACTTCATCACCAACGCCGACAAGATGGAGGCCCAGCTCGAGGAGCCGCTGATCCTGCTGTTCGAGAAGAAGCTCTCGTCGCTGCAGGTCATGCTGCCGATCCTCGAAGCCGTGGTCCAGAGCGGCCGCCCGCTGGTCATCATCGCCGAGGACATCGAGGGCGAGGCCCTGGCCACGCTCGTCGTCAACAAGCTGCGCGGCGGCCTGCGCGTCGCCGCCGTCAAGGCTCCGGGCTTCGGCGACCGCCGCAAGGCCATGCTGGAGGACATCGCCGTCCTGACCGGCGGCCAGGTGATCTCGGAAGACCTCGGCATCAAGCTCGAGAACGTCACCCTCGACATGCTCGGCAAGGCCAAGAAGGTCACCATCACCAAGGACGACACCACCATCGTCGACGGCGTCGGTGAGAAGTCGGCCATCGAGGCCCGCATCTCGCAGATCAAGAAGCAGATCGAGGACACCACCTCGGACTACGACAAGGAGAAGCTGCAGGAGCGTCTGGCCAAGCTGGC
>NZ_JAKFDS010000012.1:0-37828 GCF_036676055.1 Brevundimonas sp.
CGTCTGATAAGACGCGCGGCGCTGTAGAGATCGGCCAATGTCTATTGAGCAAGTGGAATGCATTGTCGCGGGCGCCGGGGTGATCGGACGGGCCGCGGCGGGGGGCGTGGCGGAGGGAGCCGCTGCCGGAGCGGGCGTCACGGGCGCCGGCTCGGGCGCCAGATAGGTCGCGGGACGGGGCGGACCGCTGTTCAGGCTGCTGGTGATGTCGGCGGACGGCGGGGTCTGCGCGGGCGCGGTCTGGGGCGCCGTCTGGCCGTGCGGCGATGAGGCGAGCAGCAGGGCGGCGGCGGCGGATGCGGCGGTGATCATGGCGGCCAGTGTCGGGCCTCAGCTCATGAACGGCAAGGCCCTGAGCGCATAGGCGACGGCGGCGGTCACGGCCGAGGCGGCGACGGCGAGGCCGACGAACCAGGCCAGCCGCTTCCACAGCGGGCCGGAAACCTCGCCGGGTTCGGGCGGCGGTTCGATCCTAATGATAGCCCGCCTCCGAGGTCACCTTGCCGCGGAACACCCAATAGACCCAGCTGGTGTAGGCGAGGATCAGCGGCAGGATCACCACCGTCCCGACCAGCATCAGGCCGAGGGCGTTGTCCGGCGCCGCGCCCTGACGGAAGTCCACGGCGTAGGGGACGACATAGGGAAAGAAGCCCGCGGCCAGGCCGGCGTAGCCCGACAGGAAGACGAGGGCGGCGCCGACGAACGGCAGACCGTGCGAGGCCCGGCGCACTCCGACGCCGACCAGCACCAGGCCGATCAGGCCCAGCAGCGGGATCCAGGACAGGGGCAGGAAGCGGCCGATGTCGAGGGCGCCGCCGGTCCAGCCCCAGCGCTCGGCCACGACAGGGTGGACCACCAGGGTCGACAGGCTGACGCCGAGCAGGAACAGGGCCGTCAGCGCGCCGGAGATCACCGCCCAGCGCCGGGCGTCGCCATGCAGGTCGTCGGTCGTCTTCCACATCAGCCAGGTCGCCCCCAGCAGGGCGTAGCCGCAGACCAGTCCCGCCGCGACCAGCAGGGTGTAGGGAGTGAACCAGTCGAAGGTCCCGCCGGCGAAGCGCTCGTTGGCGACCTCGACCCCCTGGATGAACCCGCCGAGGATCAGGCCCTGGGCGAAGGCGGCGAGAATGGAGCCGAAGGCGAACATGGCGGTCCAGAACGGCCGGCCGCGCCGCTGGCCCCGGAAGCGGAACTCGAAGGCCACGCCACGCAGGATCAGCCCGGCGAGCATCAGGATCACCGGCAGGTAGAAGGCCGGCATGACGATCGAATAGGCCAGCGGGAAGGCCGCCAGCAGGCCGCCTCCTCCCAGCACCAGCCAGGTCTCGTTGCCGTCCCAGACAGGGGCGACGGTGTTCATCATCACGTCGCGGTCTTCCTTGTTCCGGGAGAAGGGGAACAGGATGCCGACGCCGAGGTCGAAGCCGTCCAGCAGGACGTAGAGCAGGACGCCGGTGGCGATCAGACCGGCCCAGATAAGGGGAAGGTCGAGGCTCATTGCGGATCTCCCGGCGTTTCCTCGGGCGCGGCGGCGAGCGGGGTCCCCGGCGCGCGCTGGCCTTCCGGCCGCGGTTCGGCCGCGCCGGCGACCGGGCCTTCGCGCAGCAGACGCAGGATGTAGATGGCGCCGGCCACGAACACGATGGCGTAGACGGTGATGTAGATCAGCAGGGAGGTGGCGACCGACCCGGCGGTGACAGGCGAGACGGCGTCGGCGGTGCGCACCAGCCCTTGGACCACCCACGGCTGGCGGCCCACCTCGGTGACGACCCAACCGGCGATCACGGCCACGAAGCCGGCCGGCCCCATCAGCACGGCGAAGCGCAGGAACAGGCGGTTCTCGGTCAGCCGCCTGCGCCAGACCAGCCACGCGCCCCAGAGGCCGAGGCCGATCATCAGCAGGCCGAGTCCGACCATGACGCGGAAGGCCCAGAAGACGAGGAAGACCGGCGGCTGGTCCTCCCGGGGGACGGCGTCGAGGCCCGTCACGACCTCGCCGGCGGGTGCCACGATGATACCTGCGCCGGGCACGGCCAGCTGGAAATGGTTGGACTGGGTCGCGCGGTCCGGAATGGCGAACAGGACCAGCGGGTGGTTGGCGCGGGTCTCCCAGTAGCCCTCCATCGCCGCCAGCTTCTGCGGCTGGTGCTCCTTGGCGACCAGGCCGGATTCGTGTCCCGCCAGCAGTTGCAGCGGCGCGACCACGGCGACCAGGCCAATGGCCATCGTCAGGGCGATACGACTTTCCCGCTGGTCGCGATTGCGCAGCAACTGCCAGGCCGAGGCGCCGCCGACCACAAGAGCCGTGGTCAGGAAGGCGGCCATCAGCATGTGCACGAGGCGCGACGGGAAGCTGGGGTTGAAGATCGCCTCCATGAAGCTGGCGGCGACGATGCGGCCGTCGGCGAGCACCTCGTATCCGGCCGGGGTCTGCATCCAGCTGTTGGCGGAAAGGATCCAGAAGGCCGAGATGCTGGTGCCGATGGCGACCAGCAGGGTGGCGAGGAAATGCAGCCGGGGACCGACCTTCTTCCAGCCGAACAGCATGACGCCGAGGAAGGAGGCTTCGAGGAAGAAGGCTGTCAGCACCTCATAGGCCAGCAGAGGCCCGATGACCCCGCCGGTGAGGCGGATGAACTCGGACCAGTTGGTGCCGAACTGGTAGCTGAGCACGATGCCGGAGACGACGCCCATGCCGAAGCTGATGGCGAAGACCTTCACCCAGAACAGATAGAGGGTCTTGAACGCCTCGCGCTTCGTCGCCAGCCACAGGCCCTCGAGCACCGCGAGGAAGGCCGCGAGGCCGATGGTGAAGGCGGGGAACAGGATGTGGAAGGCGACCGTGAAGGCGAATTGCAGTCGCGACAGCAGCAGCGCGTCGTATTCCACGGCGGGACGTCCTCAATGAGTGTCGCCCGGAGGATGCGCCCTCCTCCGGCCGAGGTCCACCGGGGTCGCCGTCGCGCGGCGGAAGGCCGCAATAGTCAAGCTCAGGCAGCGGGCAGTTCGACCCAGAAGGCGGCGCCTTCGCCGGGGTTGGAGACGACCCCGATCGTGCCGCCCTGCAACTCCACCAGCCGCTTGGCCAAGGCGAGGCCGATGCCGTGGCCCTCGACCGCCGAGCGCTCGAGCCCGAGGCGGTTGAACGGCTCGAACAGCTGGGCCTGCTTTTCGGGCGACAGACCCGGCCCGCGGTCAATCACCTCGATGCGGACGCCGTCGTAGACCTTGGTGGCGCGGAACACGACGAGGCCGCCGGCGCCGCCGTATTTGACGGCGTTGGAGGCCAGGTTGGACACGACCTGGGTCAGGCGCTGGGAGTCGGCCAGGGCGATCAGGCCATCGCCTTCGCTGACGACGTGGATGCGGATGCCCTCGGCCTCGGGCCGGAGAGCGGTGGCGCGGCGCACGTCCTCCAGCACCCCCGGGACGTCGGTAGGCCGCAGTTCGACCTTGACCGCGCCGGACTCGGCCCGGGCCACGTCGAGCAGATCATGGGCGAGCGCCTCGACCTGGCGGGCGGTCTTGACCAGCATTTCGGCCATTTCGGCCTGGGTCGCGCTGACCGGGCCCAGCTGGCCGGTCTTCCACAGTTCGCCGATGCCGATGATCCCGCCGACGGGGCTCTTGATCTCGTGGGCGACGTTGGCGAGCAGGCGGGACTTGGCCTCGGAGGCCCGCTCGGCGCGCGACCGGCCGGCCTTGGAGCGATCGGACAGGCGGTCGCGCTCCTCAAGCAGCGCGGCGACCACCAGGATCGGCAGGCAGCCGAACAGCACCATCAATTGGGCCAGCAGGGCCTGATCGGCGAGGTCCGGCCCCGCGGAGATGAATGGCCCCCGGCCCAGCATGGCCCCGCCGACGGCGAACACGGCCACGATCACCAGCCCCGCAGCCACGCCGAGCACGCGGAACCGCCCCGCGAACAGGATCAGCAGGGGGATGACGACGAACCCGACCTGCACATGGGACTGGAAGAAGACCACGACGCAGACGACGACCAGCAGGGCCAGCAGCAGGGCGGCCTCGGCGGCGCGGACCGGCTGGCGCAGGCCGACCAGATGGCGTCGGGTCAGGGAGATGCCGAAGGCGCCGATGACGGCGATGCCGAGGGCGTGGCCGAACCACCAGGTCTGGAAGGCGTAGAAGGGGTCGGCGCCGTTGATCAGATACAGGCCGGCGGCCGCCAGGGCCGCGGCCGGAAGCGGCGCGATCACGGCGGCGCTGAGCAGGAAGCGGCAGGCGCCGTCGACCGTCGCGAGATTGAGCGTCGGGGCGAACCGGCGCGCCAGCAGCACGGCCCCGACGATCTCGACCATGTTGGTGACGGTGAACAGGGCGGTCAGGGCGTAGGAATTGCCCGCCAGCAACTCTCCCGCGGCGATGCCGGTGGCCAGCAGGCCGCCGAAACAGAGGTCATACAACGGCCCGCGGGCGTTCCTGAGCCAGACTGCGACCGCCACGCCGCCGGCGGCCCAGAGACCGGCGACAAGACCGGCGGTCCGGGCGAACTGGATGGCCAGCACGACCAGCACCAACACCGCCACGGCGGTGAAGATCGGGGCCAGCGGCTCGCGGAAAAAGGCCACTGCGCTGTTGGTCGGGATCGCCGGGGCGACGCGCGCGGGCGCGGCGGCCTCGGGGGCCGCTGCCGGTCGGGTCGGGTCGAGCGCGCGGCTCATGGGCATGCGGGTTCCGGAAATACGGCCTCGTGTTCCGGTTTCCCTAGCCCGCTGCTTCCTAATATCCCCTGAAGGTCAGACGCTTGCGGCCAAGGCCTGGTTGAAGGCCCGAACCGCCGCGGCCGGTCCCTCGGGGCAGGTCCAGACGGCCGCGCTGACCGCCACGAAATCGGCTCCGGCCCGGGCCAGCTCGCCGGCGGTGGCGGGGATGATGCCGCCGATGGCGACACAGGGAATCTCGACCGTTTCCTGCCAGATGGTCAGGATCTCGGGGTCGGGACGGTGGCTCGTCTCCTTCGTGTCGGTCGGGAAGAAGGCCCCGAAGGCGACGTAGTCGGCGCCCGCCTCGGCCGCGTCCATGGCCAGTTCGCGGCTGTCGTGGCAGGTCACGCCGATCATGGCGTCCGGGCCCATCAGGCGCCGGGCCTCGGCGAGGGAGGCGTCGGACTGCCCCAGATGGACGCCGTCGCAGCCGGAGCGGGCGGCGAGATCGGGGCGGTCGTTGAGGATCACGGCCACGCCCCGGGCCCGGGCGACCGGGGCCAGGGCCTCCACCGCGGCCAGGATCGCCGCGTCGTCCGCGGGCTTCAGGCGGATCTGCAGGGCGGCCACGTCGCCGGCCGCGAGGGCGGCGTCGAGGTCGCGCGCGAAGGTCTCGAGGTTGGCGATCGCCGGCGGGGTGATCAGGTACAGCCGGCAGGGCGGGCGCGGCGGGACGACGGGTTCTCTGGCCATAGCCTCCGCCTGCGGCGCCGCGCCGCCGACGTCAACACAGGAGTCATACGGAATGCGAACGACTTGCATTCGCCATCATTCCGCTGTTAAGAGCGAACCATTCGCAATCTCTCCCGGGGTTCGCTCCCTTGTACGTCTGCAACTGCAACGGCCTTCGCCAGCGTGACGTGGCCCTCGCCATCGAGGCGGGCGCGACGCGTCCGAAGGATGTGTTCGACCGCCACCAGTGCCGGCCCCAGTGCGCCCGCTGCGTCTGCGAGATGCGCGAGATGATCGACGACACCCGCCAGTCCTTCGCCCTCGCCGCTGAATAGACGATCGATCTCCACCGGAGATTCATTCGCATTTTCAAAGCGTGAGAAGGGTTCGCAGGTGAACACCCTCCAGCTTTCCGTGTTAGAAGAGCGCCACACAGGCGAGTGATTCAGGCCGTCGGACGACGGGCGCGCTCAGGCACGGGAAGACGACGATGAAGGGCGATCCGGCGATCATCCGCACCCTCAATGCGGTGCTGACCAACGAGCTGACGGCGGTCAACCAGTATTTCCTGCACGCCCGGATGTTCGAGAGCTGGGGCCTGAAACACCTCGGCCAGGTCATCTACGACGAGTCGATCGGCGAGATGAAACACGCCGACAAGCTGATCAAACGGGTGCTGTTCCTCGACGGCCTGCCGAACCTGCAGGACCTGCACAAGCTGAAGATCGGCGAGAGCGTGGTCGAATGCTTCGGGTCGGACCTGGCGCTGGAGCTGGGCGGGCGCGATACGGTGATCGCCGGCATCGCCCAGTGCGAGGAAGCGAGGGACTTCATCAGCCGCCAGATCCTGACCGAGATCCTCGCCGACACCGAGGAGCACATCGACTTCCTCGAAGCCCAGTTCAAGCTGATCGAACAGATGGGCGAGCCGAACTATCTGCAGTCGGCCATGACCGAGATCGCGCCGGACCGGAGCGCCACGGGGAACTGACGGCCCTCCCCGCCATTCCGCTCCCACGCCATCGAGGGAGCCCGGCATGAGCATCGACAACGCCCTGGACGACGCGCGCGACGCGGCGACGGATTTCCTCAACGCCGAGGGCCGGCATCCCGGCCATGTGCTGCTGGGCGTGGGGCTGACGGTCGGATTCGCACTGGCGGCCACCCTGTTCGCGACGCGGGCCCTGTCCCCGGCCCATGATCGTCCGGGCGACGGCCACGCGCCGGTGACCGAGCGTCCGCGCGGGCCGCTGAGCCTGATCCTGCCGGCGGTGTTCTCGGTCACCACCCTGTCGGCCGTGCGGGTCTGGAACGCCCCGCCGGCGCGCGAGCGCACGGTCGCCATGACCCTGTGGGCCGGGGCCCAGGCGCTCAACGCGGTCTGGATCGCGCTGCGCCCGGCCGGCCGGGCGATGCAGATCGCCGCCGCCATGTCCTCGGCGGGAATGGCCGCGGCCTTCGCCCACGAAGCGCGCAAGATCGACACCCGGGCCGGCAAGCTGGCCTCGCCGATCGGCGGCCGCACCCTGATGGCGAACCGGGTCGAGGACCAGGCGACGGTGCACTGACCGCCATCGCTCCGCCTTGCCGTGAGGCCCGGCTTCCTCTAGGGAGCGCCGTCGCGCGCGCCGTCAGGGCTGCGTTCAAACCCCTTCCGAGACACCGATGAAGATCAACGGCAACACCATCAAGCCCGGCATGGTCCTGCAAGTGAACGGCGGCCTGTGGGTCGTCACCAAGGCCAGCCACGTCAAGCCGGGCAAGGGCGGCGCCTTCGCCAACGTCGAGGCCAAGAACCTCGAGACCGGCAACAAGCTGAACGAGCGCTTCCGGTCGGAAGACAAGGTCGAGCGCGTCACGCTGGAGCAGAAGGACTTCTCGTACCTCTACGACGGCGGCGACAGCCTGGTGTTCATGGACGACGCCAACTACGAGCAGATCGAACTGCAGAAGGACTGGGTCGGCGAGGAACGCATCCCCTATCTGCAGGAAGGCATGAAGGTCGTCATCGAGATGCACGAAGAGCGTCCGATCGGCCTGTCGCTGCCGGATCAGGTGACGCTGGAAGTGGTCGAGACCGAGCCCACCGTGAAGGGCCAGACGGCCTCGTCGTCCTACAAGCCGGCCATCGCCAACAACGGCGTGCGCATCATGATCCCGCCGTACATGGGCGTCGGCGAGAAGATCGTCGTCGACACCACCACCGGCGAATACGTCCGTCGCGCTGACTGACCCCTGGCCGGCTCCGATGACGGAGCCCGGCGTTTGAACTTCTCCGCATGTCCGGGCTGACCGCCTTTTCAGGACATGCGGACCAGGAGATTCCCCATGGCCCTCGCCTCCGCCCTCGTTTCCGTGATGATCGACGCGGTCCGCAAGACCGCCCGGCCGATGCTCCGCGACTTCGGCGAGGTCGCCCAGCTGCAGGTGTCGCGCAAGGGTCCGGGCGACTTCGTCACGGCGGCCGACGTCCGGGCCGAGGACACCCTGTACGAACTGCTGATGAAGTCGCGGCCGGGCTACGGCTTCCTCGGCGAGGAGCGTGGGCTGATCGAGGGCACCGACAAGTCGCACATGTGGATCGTCGACCCGATCGACGGCACCACCAACTTCATGCACGCCATGCCGCATTTCGCCATCACGGTGGGGCTGCAGCGCACCGCGCCGGACGGCCATTCCGAGATCGTCGCGGGCGTGACCTACAACCCGGTCATGAACGAGCTGTTCTGGGCCGAAAAGGGCAAGGGCTGCTATCTGAACGACCAGCGCATCCGCGTCGCCGGCCGTCGCGACCTGTCGGAAAGCCTGATCGCCACCGGCCTGCCCTTCATCGGCAAGACCGGCCACGCCCAGGCCATCAAGGACATCCACGCGGTCGGCCAGCGCGTCGCGGGCATCCGCCGTCTGGGTTCGGCGGCGCTCGACTTCGCCTGGGTCGCGGCCGGCCGGTACGACGCCTATTACGAGCGCAATCTGCAGCCGTGGGACGTGGCGGCGGGCATCCTGTTCGTCACCGAGGCGGGCGGCATCGTCACCACCATCGACGAGGACGGGAACCCGATGACGGGTGGCCAGATCCTGGCGTCGAACAGCGAGCTGCATCCGCAGCTGCGGAAGGTTCTGCGCGGCTGATTTCCTTCTCCCATTGGGAGAAGGTGGCGGGGCGGAGCCCGTCGGATGAGGGTCGGCGGGGCGCAGCGGCGAAGCCGCCCCCGGACAGTCGCCCCTCACCCTTTCGCCTTGCCGATCGCTTCGCTCCCGGAGGCTCAAGCCCTCTCCCACCGGGAGAGGGTTAGCCGCTGATCTGTCCGAAGTCCGCCACCCGGCCCATCACCGCGCGGACCTGCCCGAGCAGTTTCAGGCGGTTGGCGCGTTCCTCGGCCACGTCCGAGTTGACCATCACCGCGGTGAAGAAGGCGTCGACCGGGGCGCGCAGGGCGGCGAGCGCGGTCATGGCGGCGGCGAAATCCTCGGCCTGAAGGGCGGCGTCGACGGCGGCCGCGGCGGAGGCGGCGGCGGCGATCAGAGCGGTCTCCTCGGCCGGGGCGCCGGTCAGGGCGACGGGCTCGCCGGCGGGCAGCGGGCCCTTCTTCTCCTCGGCGCGGAGGATGTTGGAGGCGCGCTTGTAGCCGGCCAGCAGATTGGCCCCGTCGTCCGTGGCGAGGAAGGCGTCGAGCGCCTCGACCCGCCGCACGATGCGGACGAGATCGTCGTCGCCGAGCGCGAAGACGGCGTCGACGAGATCATGACGCTTGCCCTGGTCGCGGAGGAGGACCTTCAGGCGGTCGGCGAGGAACTCCGAAAAGTCTCTCGCGATTTTCGCGGGCTTCCCAGCAAGTGCTCGAACTCGTGAGGCGGGCTCCGCGCTGACCGGTACCTTGTCAAAGACTTCCGCGATCACACCACCAGATTCCATTTCAATGAACCCGGGGAATAAGAAGTAGATGTCTTTATCGAAGTACTCGTCGGACGCTGCCAGATCATAATAGGGCTCAAGGTCAGCCCCATTTTCGATGATGTGCGTATCCCGGGCTGGCTCGATCAGCCGATAGATTTCGTGATCCCCATCGCTCTCTTTAACGTAGGGAGCCACCCAATCGTTCGCAGACCGAACCGCGCGGTCAATCGCTTGCCGACGCATTTTCCGGCTGGCCGCCAGCGCGTCCGTCTCACCATTGAGACGGAGCTTGGATGAAAGGAGGTTGCGAATTCTGCCGAGACCGGTCCGCCTAAGCGCGAACGGGTCCTTCGAACCCGTGGGCTTCTCGTCGATGGCGAAGAAGCCGACGAGGGTGTCGAGCTTGTCAGCCAGCGAGACGGCGACGGTCAGGGGGTCGGTAGGGACGGTGTCGGCGGGGCCCTGCGGCTTGTAGTGGTCGCGGACGGCGTCGGCGATGGCCTCGGACTGGCCGAAGGCGCGGGCGTAGTATCCGCCCATGACCCCCTGCAGTTCGGGGAACTCCCCGACCATGGCGCTGGCGAGGTCGGCCTTGGACAGGCGGGCGGCCTTCTCTGCGTCGTCCGGGTCCGCGCCGACCAAGGGGGCGATCTCGCGGGCGAGGGCGGCGATGCGGTCGACGCGCTCGGCCAGCGTGCCGAGCTTGGCGTGGAAGGTGACGCCCTTGAGCTTGTCGTTCCAGACGTCGAAACCGGTCTTGAGGTCCTCGTCCCAGAAGAAGCGGGCGTCGTTCAGCCGGGCCGAGAGGACGCGGCTGTTGCCGGCGGCGAGGGCCTTGCCGCCGTCGGAGGCCTCGACGTTGGCGACGACGACAAAATGCGGGGCCAGCCGGTGCGTGGCCGGGTCGCGGACGGCGAAATATTTCTGGTGCACCTTCATCGACAGCTGCACGACCTCGGGCGGCAGGTCGAGGAATTGCGTGTCCATGTCGCCGAGGATGGGGGTCGGCCATTCGGCCAGGCCGGCGACCTCGTCGAGCAGGCCGTCGTCGTCGACGAGGGCGAGGCCGCGGTCGCTGCACACCTTCTGCGCCGCCTCAAGGATGCGCAGCTTGCGGTCGGCGACGTCGAGGAGGACGTGGTGGTCCTCAAGCTTCTTGCGGTAGTCGGCGAAGTCCTTGACCGCGAACGGCTGGCCGGAGCCCATGAAGCGATGGCCCTCGGTGACGTCGCCGCTGGTAACGCCGTCGATCTCGAACGGGACCACATGGCCGTCGAACAGGGCGACGATCCGCTTCAGCGGACGGACCCAGCGCAGGGTTCCGGAGCCCCAGCGCATCGACTTGGGCCACGGGAAGTTTCGGACGATGTGGTCGACCATCTCCGGGATCAGCTCGGCGGTCGCCCGGCCCTTCTGGCTGATCACGGCGAACAGCACGCCGTCGCGCTCGACCAGCTGGTCGCGGGTCAGGCCGGTCTTGCGCAGGAAGCCGTCCAGCGCCTGTTCGGGGGCGGAGGTCTTCGGGCCCTTGAGCTCTTCCTCGCGGTCCGGCGTGGCGGCGGGCAGGCCCTCGACCACGAGGGTCAGACGGCGCGGGCCGGCGTAGGTGGTCAGGGCGTCCCAGGCCAGGCCGGCGGCCTTCAGACGCTCGGCGGCCATGCGCTCGAGATCGCGCGCGGCGCCGGGCTGCATCCGGGCGGGGATTTCTTCGGAGAAGAGTTCGAGGAGGAGTTGGGGCATCAGTTTTCGTCGTCGAGGGAAAGCGGAGAAGCGGCGCGGATACTCGCCAGAACGGACTCGATATCGTCCTCGACCTGCCTCGTGGTGAAGCGCAGGACACGATAGCCTTGCGCGGCCAGCCACTCGTCCCGTCCAAGGTCGCGGATGGCGACCTCCGGAAGGCTGTGCACTCCACCATCGACCTCGATCACCAGCCGAGCGCGGTGACAGGCGAAGTCAACCACATAGGGGCCGATGGGCGCTTGCCGGCGGAATCGGACAGCAAGCAGCCGGAGACTCTTCCAGAGCTTTTCCTCGGTAAAGGTCGGCGTCGTGCGCAGGCGGCGACCGCGCCGGACGCCGCCCGGTTTGATCCGCTCGGGCCCGGCAAACCGGTCAAAGCCCTCCCCTCGAGGGGGAGGGTTGGGTGGGGTGGAGGCAGGGTGGTTGTGGGAGGGCGCCGAGTGGCTCCAACGGTCACCCGACGACGCCTCATGCGTCATATCCGGACGCAGCGTGCCACCACCCCATCCCCGACCCTTCCCCCTCGAGGGGAAGGGGGCGCTGTGGTGGTCGTCGGTGGTCACAGGCTTGCCCGTTCTTGTTCCACATAGGCCAGGGCGCAGGCCTTACAGAGATCGCGGATGCGGCCGATGTAGCTCTGGCGCTCGGCCACCGCGATGGCGCCGCGGGCGTCCATCAGGTTGAACAGGTGCGAGGCCTTGAGGACCTGGTCGTAGGCCGGCAGGACGAGGGCCTGGCCCTGCGGGCCCTTCATGGCGAGGAAGCGGGTGACCTCGGCGACCATGTCCTCGAAGCGGCGCTTGAGGCCGTCGACGTCATAGCCGTGGAAGTTCGCTTCCGACTGCTGGCGCTCGTTCTCGAGGAAGACCTCGCCGTAGGTCAGACCCTCCTTGGTGAACTTGAGGTCGTAGACGTTGTCGACGCCCTGGACGTACATGGCCAGACGCTCGAGGCCATAGGTCAGCTCGCCCGAGACGACGTCGACCTCGATGCCGCCGACGCCCTGGAAATAGGTGAACTGGGTCACCTCCATGCCGTCGCACCAGACCTCCCAGCCGAGACCCCAGGCGCCGACCGTGGGGTTCTCCCAGTCGTCCTCGACGAAGCGGATGTCGTGCAGCTTCGGGTCGATCCCGATCGCCGCCAGCGAGCCCAGATACAGCGCCTGGAGGTCATCAGGATTCGGCTTCAGGATTACTTGATATTGGTAATAGTGTTGTAATCTATTAGGATTTTCGCCGTAGCGGCCGTCGCCGGGGCGGCGGCTGGGCTGGACATAGGCGGCCTTCCACGGGCGCGGACCGAGGGCGCGCAGGACGGTGGCCGGGTGCAGGGTGCCGGCGCCGACCTCGATGTCATAGGGCTGGAGAATGGCGCAGCCCTGATCGCCCCAGTATTTGTGGAGCGTCAGGATCAGGTCCTGGAAGGCGAGCGGTTCGGTGGTCACAGGCGCTTGTTTCGTCCGGGGAAGAAGGCGGCGGACCCTAGACGGCGAAGGTCCCACGGAAAAGCCCTCCCCTCGATGGGGAGGGTTGGGTGGGGTGGTGGCAGGGTGGTTGTCAGAGGGCGCGGATGGGTTTCGGGCGAGCGTTCGACGACGCCTCATGCGCCATAGCCGGCCACAGCCTGCCTCCACCCCATCCCCCGACCCCTTCCCCCTCGAGGGGAAGGGGAGTCTTAAGGCAAGGCCGCTAGCGTCCCCGCCATGAAGCAGATCGACCAGATGCGCCGGCGGGCCGCGCGCTATCTCGCGGTGGAGACGGTGGAGATCGCCCCGGCGAGGGGGGTGTTCTCGCTGAGCTTCGACGACTTTCCGGCGAGCGCCTGGACGGAGGCGGGGCCGGTGCTGGCGCAGCATGGGGTCAAGGCGACCTACTATGTGTGCGGCGGCCTCTGCGACGGCGTGAACATGGACCGCGACCAGTACCGGGTCGAGCACCTGCAGGCGCTGCACGCGGCGGGGCATGAGGTCGGGTGCCATACGTTCGGGCACACCAGCGCGCTGAAGATGGACGGCGAGGCGCTGCGGCTGAGCCTCGAGGCCAATGCGGCCTGGGTGGCGGAGCGGCTGGACGGGCATCGGATGACCACCTTCGCCTGGCCGTTCGGGGACGCGACCGTCGGGGCCAAGCGGGAGGTGCGCGGGCGGTTCGCCATGGCGCGCGGGGTGCGCGACGGGGTCAACGCCGGGCGCGAGGACCGGGCGCTGATCAAGAGCATCGGGCTGGAGAGCCGGCGGTTGCCGGGATACGACCTAGAGGCGCTGATGGCCGAGGCGGCGGAGCGGCGCGGCTGGCTGACGGCCTATGGTCACGATGTCAGCGACCGGCCGACGGACTATGGCTGCACGCCGGAGGATCTGGACCGGGTGCTGCGGCTGGCGAAGGCGGCGGGGCTGGAGGTGCTGCCGGTAGGGTCGGCGTGGGGCGTGGTGCGGGGTTAGCGTCCTTCTCCCCTTGCGGGAGAAGGTGGCCGAGCGGAGCGAGGTCGGACGAGGGGTCGCACAGGCGATCACCGCATCCGGAGCCACCACGCCAATCGGCGACAGCGACGCGACCCTTCATCCGTCAGCCTTCGGCTGCCACCTTCTCCCGCAAGGGGAGAAGGGTCGGTCACGCGGCTTGGGCCATCCCCTGCGCCTTGCGCCCGTCGGCCCACCGGATCAGCGCCGCCCTCGGCCAGGCGACGATCCACGAGCGGGCGGTGTATTCGCCCTTTTCGATCAGGGCGGCGCGGGTTGGGGAGCTGGTCGCGGCGCGCTGGGTGTGGATGTCGCCGGGGCCCTGATGGATCATGAAGGCGCCGTGCTTGAGCGGGTTGAGGCGCAGATAGGCGAGGCGCGGGCTGATCTGCTCCAGCGGCGGATCGTAGAACCACGACGAGCCGAGCATGCCGGCCATGTCGGGGCGGCGCTTGAGGATTTCGGCGGCCGTGGCCCAGGCGCGGTCCCAGCCGGCCTCGTTGAAATCGGACAGTTCGCGGCTCTCGGTATGGACCTCCAGCCACGGCTTCCAGGCCTGGGCGGCGGCGTAGGCGGGGATCACCCACCAGCCCCAGCCCTCGCGGGCGTGGCGCAGGATCTGGCCCGGCCCCATGGGCGAACTGAGGTCGATCATCTGGGTGCGGGCGCCGGGGACGCTGAGAACGAGCGAGATGCGCACGTCCTTGGCCCAGAAGTCGCGGTCGTAGGGGTCGGCGGCGGCGGTCAGGAAGTCGGCGAGGCGGCCGATCCATTCGGGATAGAGCGCCAGCACGGCGGCCGGGAGGTCGGCGGCGGGGACGCGGGCCGGCATCTCCAGCGCCCAGATGGCCACGAGGGCGCGGCGGTGGTCGTCGGTCAGGGCCTCCCCGAAGGCGGCGCTCAGGGCCTCTTCGGCGCGATGGCCGGGCTGGTCGAAATCCCAGTGCGGAGCGGAGGCGGCGGCCGCGTCTGCGGCGGCGTCCTTGAGCGCGTGGAGGCGGATCCGGTCGTCGGGCGAGACCCGGGCCAGCACGGCCTCGAAGGCGGCGATGTGAGCGGGGGTCAGGGTGTCCATGCCGCGACCCTACACAACGCCGGTTGGCCGACCGTTAAGGCCGCGCGCGAAAAAGGCGGCGGACCTGAGCCCGCCGCCTCAGTCGTTTCAGCCGAGGCCGATCAGTTCGGGGTCGGGGCCGGGTTGGCCGGGTCCTCGACCTCGTCGACCTGACCGTCGGTCGGGTTCTGGACCGGGGGCGAGGCCGTGGTGGTCACGGCCGCGGCGGGCTGGCCGTTGGGCGCGTTGACGCCCGTCGTGGGGGCCGGCGTGGCGGGCGCGGCCTCAGCCTCGGCCTCAGCGTCGCCCTGGGCGGCGGCGTCCGGGCTGAGCACCTTGTCGAGCACGAAGATGCCGCCGTTGGCCGCGTCGATCTCGGCCTCGGACACGGTGGCGTCGGCGATCGCGATGGCCTCGCCCGTGCCGTCAATGGTGATGTCCACGCCGCCCGCGGTGGAGACGGGGCCGCGCGCTCCGGTGATCTGGCTGGTGGTCAGGTCGGTCACGAGCACGTGGTAGAGGAGCAGATTGCGCAGCTCCTGGGCGTTGGCCGGATCGAGCAGGCGGGTGCGTTCGGCCTCGGGCAGAGCGGCGAAGGCCTCGTCCGTCGGCGCGAACAGGGTGATGGCGGGGCGGGTCGCGAGGGTCTCGGTCAACTGGGCCTGATCGAGCGCCTGCAGCAGGGTGGTGAACCGGCCGTGCATCTTCAGCACGTCGATCACGTTCTCGGCGGCGGCGGGCGTCTGGGCCGAGGCGGCGGCCTGGGCGGCCGCGGCGGCGGTCTGGTCAGCGGTCTGGGCGATGGCGGCCGGGGCGGCCAGCAGGGTCGCAGCGGTGGCGGCAAGCAGTGAAGTGCGAAGCATCAGTATCCCTCTTGTTCGTCAAGAAACCGCATGGCGAATGGAAGCGCGGCTGCGATGATGAAATGCCTCCCGGAAAGACCGGGACGACCTTCTGAGTTCCATATTGGACGTCAGTTGCGGCGAAACATCCCGCATCCCGAGGTCATCTCAAGGCGATTCCGGGATGGACTGCACAATACCGACGATATGCCGCCATAAAGGCCGACGGCGCGCGGCTAACCCAGTCTGGTTGGTGCGATCCACCAGTCGGCGCGGCTTTCCGACAGGCGGCGGGCGGCCACGGCGGCGTTCGCGGGCGCGTCGAACAGGGCGAAGACGGTGGCGCCGGAGCCGGACATGCGGACCAGACGGACGTCCGGCAACGCTTCGGCGGCGGCGAGGACGGCGGCGATGGCGGGCGCGCGCGCCACCGCGGCCGGTTCCAGATCGTTTCTCTGCTGCGCCAGCCAGTCGAGGACCGCGGCGACATCCCAGGCCGGAGGCGGGGCGGGACGGTCCGCGGCGGCGGGCGGGCCCGCGTCATAGGCGCGATAGACCTCGCCGGTCGGGGAGGCGACGCGCGGATTGATGAGCACGGCCGGCAGCGAGGGCAGGCGCGGCTCGGGCGTCAACCGCTCTCCCCTGCCCTCGGCCCAGGCGGTGCGGGCGTGCAGGCACATGGGGCCGTCGGCGCCGATCGTCGCCGCGATGTCGGCGAGGGCGTCGTCTGTCTGATCGAGGCCGAGCGCGTCGCGGGCCAGCTTCAGCGCCGCGCCGGCGTCGGACGAGCCGCCCCCCAGACCGGCCGCGATCGGCAGCCGCTTTTCGAGGGTCACCGCCAGCGGCGGCTCGCCGATCCCCGCCGCGTCGCCGAGGGCGCGCAGGGCCCGAAGGATCAGATTGTCGCCCGGCCCGGCCAGGCCCGCCGCGAACGGCCCCTCGACGCTCAGGGACAGGCGCTCGGCGGGCGCGACCGTCACCCGGTCGCCGACGTCGGCGAAGGCGACCAGACTGGACAGCGGATGATAGCCGTCGGCGTCAACCGGGCCGACATGGAGGAACAGGTTGACCTTGGCCGGAGCGAGCGCAGTTCGCGTCGTCATGCCTCAGGGCTGGCTGCCGGTGACGGGCGGAGTCGGCAGGCCCTGGAGCAGCTTCTGTTCGACCTCGGCCCGGCGTTCGGGTTCGGGCTCGAGCGTCAGCACCCGGTTCCACTGCCAGCCCGCCTCGCGGCGACGGCCGACCTGCCAGTAGGCGTCGCCGAGGTGATCGTTGATCTCGGCGTTCGCGGGCTGCTTGGCCACCGCCGCCTCGAGGGTCTGGACCGCGGTTTCGTACTGGCCACGCTGGTACTGGGCCCAGCCGAGCGAGTCCTGGACATTGGCGTTGCGCGGATCGGCGGCGAAGGCGCGGGCGATCATCTCCGCCCCCTGTTCGACGCGTCGGCCGCTGTCGACCCAGAGATAGCCCAGGTGATTCAAAAGCACCGGGCTGTCGGGGACCATCTGCAGGGCGGTCCAGAGTTCGGCCTCGGCCTCCTCGATGCGGCCTAGCCGTTCGAGCGTGCGGCCGCGGTCATAGCGGACATCTGCGGACTGTTCGGCGGTGTTCACAGTCGGGCGATTGAGGATGGCCAGCGCCTCTTCGTAGCGGCCGAGATTGAAATACTGGTTGGCCAGCATGCGCGAGACCACGATCTGGTCGGGCGCGGCGGCGTCAGCGCGGATCAGGGCCTCGAGCGCCTCGTCGGGACGATCGGCTTCGGCGAGGCTGACGCCGAGGCCGAGCTGGGCGCTGGCGTAGACGATCGGATTGGAGACGCCGACCCGGGCGAAGGCGGCGCGGGCGGCCGCATCCTGATGCGCCTCGGCCAAGCTTTCGGCCAGTCGCAGGGTAAGGGTGTCGTCGGGGTGGAGAGCCGAGGCGAGGTGCAGATAGATGGCCGAGAGTTCGTGGATGTTGACCTGGCTGGTCTCCATGGCCGCGAAGGCCAGGGCGTCCGAGGCGATCTGGCGCGGGGTCGGGGCGGCGGGGGGCCGGCCTCCAGTGCGCATGCGGCGACCCGCGACAAGGGCCCGGGGGTCCGGCGCATCGCCGGACAGGGCCGCCGCATAGACGGCCAGCGCCTCGTCCCGACGTCCCTGACGCTCGAGGAAGGCGCCGTAGTGGACGCGGAAAAGGCGCGCACCGTCGGGGACCGCGAGCAGGGTCTTGTACTCGGCCTCGGCCTCGTCGAACCGGCGGCGGCTTTCCAGAAGCTGGGCCCGCTGGTCCCGCAGGACGAGACCGGCCGTCTCGCTGGTGGAAGCCTCGACCGGGCGCAGCGCCGCGTCCCAGTCGCCCCCGGCGCCGGCGATCGCCGGCAACAGATAGGTCGAGACAGGACCGTAGGGGTCAGAGAAAGGCTGGCCTCGCATCAACGTCAGGGCCGTGGCGCCGTCACCGTCTCGCAGAGTCTGGACCACCCGGGCCAGCCGTCCAGCCCCGGCGAACAGGGGCGTGTCCTGGACGAAGGGAGCGAGGCGCACGACGGCGTCGATGTCGCCGGAGAACAGGCTGGCGAGGAAGGCCTCGCCGCCCAGTTGCGGCTGTTCCGGGGTCAGGGACTGGCTGCGGGCCAGGAGTTCTGCGCCGGCGGCCTGCTGGCCCCTGAGGCTGGCGAGGCGGCCGGACAGGTAGAGACCGTAGGCGGACTGGCCGTCGGCGGTGAAGGGCGCGGGCGACCAGATGGCCGGGATGGGCGGCGTCTCCGGTTCGACCGGAAGGGTCGCCGGCACCTCGGCGTCGGTTTCCGGCTCCACGATGATCGCCGGGGCGCCCGCGGGACGGGGTTCGGCGGACGGGAGCGGCGATTCCCCCGGCGGCGATTCCTGCGCCACGACGGGCGAGGCGAAGGCCAACAGGGCGCAGCCGGAAAGGAGCAGGCGGAGGGATGTCGGACGCATGACCGGAACCCTCCCCGGATTATGCGGCGGCGGCAAGGCCTCTCGCTTACGGCGGCGTCACATATTGGGGTAGTTGGGCCCGCCGCCGCCCTCTGGCGTGGTCCAGACGATGTTCTGCGACGGGTCCTTGATGTCGCAAGTTTTGCAGTGGACGCAGTTCTGGGCGTTGATGACGAAGCGCGGGTCGGTCTTCGCCGCCTCGTCGCCATAGACCACCTCATAGACCCCTGCGGGGCAGTAGAGGCGGGCCGGTTCGCCGTACTCCGGCAGGTTGACGCGGATCGGGACGGAGGGGTCCAGCAGCTTCAGATGGGCCGGCTGGTCCTCGGCGTGGTTGGTGTTGGAGATGAACACTGAGGACAGCTTGTCGAACGACAGCTTTCCGTCCGGCTTCGGATAGGCGATCGGCTTGTGTTTCGCGGCCTTTTCGGTCGAGGCGGCGTCGGTCTTCTTGTGCTTCAGCGTTCCGAACACCGAGAGGCCGCCGAACAGGGTCTGGAACCACATGTCGAACAGGCCCAGCGCGCCGCCGAGGGAGGTGCCGAACCGGGTCAGAAGCGGCTTGGCGTTGCGGACACGCTTCAGCTCCTGGAACACCCAGCTGTTCTCGTAGGCGCTCTGGTATTCGACCAGCTGGTCCCCTGCCCGACCCGCGACCACGGCCTCATAGGCGCAGTCGGCAGCCAGCATGCCGGTCTTCATGGCGTTGTGGCTGCCCTTGATGCGCGGCACGTTCACGAAGCCGGCCGAGCAGCCGATCAGGGCGCCGCCGGGGAAGCTGAGCTTCGGCACCGACTGGAAGCCACCCTCGGTGATGGCGCGGGCGCCGTAGGAGATGCGCGTGCCGCCCTCCAGATGTTCGGCGATCGACGGGTGGTGCTTGAAGCGCTGGAACTCGTCGAACGGCGACAGGAAGGGGTTCTTGTAGTTGAGGTGGACGACATAGCCGACGGCCACGTAGCGGTCGCCGAAATGGTACATGAAGCTGCCGCCGCCAGTGAACTCGTCGAGCGGCCAGCCGGTGCTGTGCTGGGCCAGGCCGGGCTGGTGCCGCTCGGCGGGGACCTGCCAAAGTTCCTTGATCCCGATGCCGAATTTCTGCGGCTCGGCCGTGTCGCAGAGGTTGTGGCGGGCCATGATGGTCTTGGCCAGCGAACCCCGCACGCCCTCGGCGATGAAGACGTATTTGCCGTGCAGTTCGATACCGGGCTGGAAGTCGCCGGTCGGCTTGCCGTGGCGGTCGATGCCGAAGACGCCTGCGACGACGCCCTTCACCCGGCCGGTGGGTTCGTCCCAGACCACGTGGCTGGCGGCCATGCCGGGATAGACCTCGACCCCCAGGGCCTCGGCCTGCTCGCCCAGCCAACGGCAGAGGTTGCCGAGGGAGGCGATGTAGCACCCGTCGTTGTGCATCATGGGCGGCAGCAGGAACATCGGCAGGGAGGCCTCGCCCTGCGGACCGAGGACGAGGAAGCGGTCCTTCGTCACCGGGGTTTCGAGCGGGGCGCCGCGTTCCTTCCAGTCGGGGAACAGTTCGGACAGGGCGCGCGGATCGATGACGGCGCCGGACAGGATGTGGCCACCGATTTCGGCCGACTTCTCCAGCACCGCGACCGAGATCTCCTTGCCGTCCTTTTCCGCGCGCTGCTTGAGGCGGATGGCCGAGGCGAGACCGGCGGGACCGCCTCCGACGATGACGACGTCGTATTCCATGACCTCGCGCTCGACGCCTGCGAGCGCCTCGGCGGGCGGCAGTTTGTCGATTACGGCTTCCTGCCAGGCGTTCGTCGCGCCGCCCTCGATAGCGTCCTCGGCCATGGCTGAATCCTCGTCATAAGCAGGGTCTTGTGGTTTTCCGCTTATCGGAAGGTGACGCAAGGGTGGTCAAGGACTATCCCTGTCGCGACCCGCCCATGACACCGCACACCCTCGACGCCGCCGCGACCGAAAGCCTGCTCGCCTTCTGGCGGGATGCGGGGGTCGACGCCTGTTTCGGGGACGCGCCGGTCGACCGGACGCATGTCGAGCCGCCGCCGGCGGTGAAGGCGGTGGCCAGGGCGACGGCGGCCGTCACCCCCGTGATCGACGCCTCCGACGCCACCGCCGAAGCGCGGCGGCTGGCGGCGGGGGCGGAGACGCTGGAGGCGCTGGGGCAGGCGATCGCCGCGTTCGAGGGCTGTCCCCTGAAAGGCCTGGGGGCCCGTCAGGCGGTGTTCGCGCGGGGCAATCCCGAGGCCGAGGTGCTGGTCATCGGCGAAGGGCCCGGGGGCGAGGAGGACGAGCGCGGCCAGCCGTTCGTCGGCAAGGCGGGCCAGCTGCTGGACCGGATGCTGGCCGAGGCGGGACTGGAGGGGCGGGTTTTCATCACCAACACCGTGTTCTGGCGGCCGCCGGGGAATCGCACGCCGACGCCGGCCGAGCAGGCCGTGTGCGCCCCTTTCGTGGAGCGGGCCTTCGCCCTGCTGAAACCGAAGGCGGTGCTGCTGGTCGGGGCGGCGGCGTCGAAGTCGGTGCTGGGCGCGGACGAAGGAATCATGAAGCTGCGGGGCCAGTGGCGCGAATGGCGGCTGGCTGAGGGCGGGGTCTCGGCCCCGGCGCTGCCGACGCTGCATCCGGCCTTCCTGCTGCGCCAGCCGATGGCCAAGCGGCAGGCATGGGCCGACATGCTGTCGCTGGTCGCCCGGCTGGACAAAGACGCCGCCCGTTAACCCGTCCGACTCAAAACTGCCCCAAAAGGGGTGGAACCTTGACACGGGCCGGGGCTGTGGCGCCTTTCTGGCCTGACGACCGAACGAACAGCGCCGCGCGGATCGAGTCGAGACGATCCGCATGACGCTTCAAGGGGGGCCGCCTCAGTGCCGAAGACTTTCCGCCGCGCGATGTTCGCGCCGACCGCCGTGGCGTTTGCGCTCATTCTCGGGGCCGCCCTGCCCGCGCAGGCCGAGGAAGACGGACGCCGCAGCGTCATCTCGGCCCTGAGCCCGGCCGACCGCCTCAGCTACACCACCGCGTTCGACGCCCTGCGCCGCGGGGATCTGGAAGCCGCCCGCGCCTCGGCCCGTCAGGCCAATGACCGCGTGCTGCTGGGCCAGGTCGAATTCGAGCGGCTGTTCCACGCCGACTATTCGGCCACCTATGAAGAACTGGCGGCGTGGCTGGAGGAGTATTCCGACCTGCCCGGCGCGCCCCGTGCCTACAATCTGGCCCTGCGCCGCCGTCCGGACGGCGCGCCCGAGCCGAAGCGGCCCTCGAGCGTCAGCGGCCGCACCTGGTCGACCGTGGTCCAGGCCGGCGGCGGAGCCTCGCCGGACGATCCGACCAAGGCGGCGCGGATCGCGCTGAACCGTGACGATCTGACCGGCGCGGTCACGCTGGGCGAGCAGATCGGCGACTGGTGGGTGGTCGGGCTGGCCCAGTACCGGCTCGGCGAGTTCGGGAAGGCCGCAACCGCCTTCGAACGGGTGCTGGACGATCCGACCGAGGACGGCTGGGTGCGTTCGGGGGCCGCCTTCTGGGCCGCCCGCAGCGCCGCGCGCTCGGGGCAGCAGGACCGGGTGCAGCCGCTGCTGCGCCAGGCCGGGGCCTGGCCCGCGACCTTCTATGGCCAGATCGCCCTGCGCCAGCTGGGCGAAGAGCCGACGATCGAGAACCTCGGGCCGACACCCTACTCGGCGGCGACGTTGCAGCGCGCGAGCTGGCAGCCGGACGAGCCGGCCGTGGACGCCGACGAACTGAACGCCTTCATCCGCTCCGACGACCGGGCCCGCCGCATGGTGGCCTATTATGAGGTCGGACGGGGCACGGACGCGCGCGACGAACTGCGCACCGGCCTGCGCTCGTCGGTGACAGACCGGGGTCGGCAGCTGTGGGCGGCGCTGGGCCGGGCGCTCGGACCGCGGGTGACCGGGGTCGGCGACGACGGGCGCCGCATCGACGCCGACCGCTATCCGCAACCGGTCATCGAACCCGAGGGCGGCTTCACCATCGAACGCTCGCTGGTCTACGCCATCGCCCGCAAGGAGACCGACTTCAACGCCCGTGCGCGCTCGGCGGTGGGCGCCTATGGACTGATGCAGGTGATGCCGACCACGGCGGCGGAGCTGGCCAACGACCGGGACTTCGTCAGCAACCCCGACCGCCTGTACGACCCGGCCGTGAACGCTCGCCTCGGCCAGGCCTATGTCAACAGGGTGCTGGCCATGCCGGCCATCAACGGCGACCTGTTGCGGGTCGCGGCGTCGTACAACGCCGGGCCCGGGCCGATGGTCGGGGCGGTGCGCAAGCTGGGCCACGACGCCGATCCGCTGCTGCTGATCGAGACGATCGATGTGCCGCAGGCGCGGGACTACGTCGAAAAGGTCGTGGCGGCCTACTGGATCTATCAGCGTCTGAACGGGCTGCCGCTGAATACGCTGGATGCCGTGGCGTCGGGCGCGACCCGGGTGCCGCTGGCGCTCGACTATGTGCCGCCTGCACCGGTCCAGACGCTGGAAGTCGCCTCGGTGGCCAACGTCGGCGGCGCGCGCTAGCTAGAGGCCCGCGAGCAGCAGCGCCGGCAGACAGCAGGCGATCACGATCAACAGCCCATAGACCATCAGGCTGGGGCGGCGAGGCTGGGGCTGTTCGACAGGCATCGTCATGGCCGACCCTGAACGCACGGGGCGTTGGCGAGGCTCCCCGAATACCAATGTTGTCTTAAGGCCGGGTTCCGGAGCCCGGTTAACGCAAGGCTTCCGCCGACCACTCGAGGAAGTCGGGCTGGGCCAGCAGGGCGTCGCGATAGGCTGCGGCCGAACCGTCGTCGCCATGGGCCGCGAGGTCGATCTGGTAGTGGCGGAAACGGGTGGCGACCGGCGTGAAGAAGGCGTCCGGAATCGACCACTCGCCGAACAGATACGGGCCGCCCTCGCCGAAGCGGCGGCGCATCTCCATCCACAGCGAGACGATGCGGCGGATGTCGCGCTCCGCAGCCTCGCCCTTCGGCGGCGGAGCGCGGTCGGGGCCGACCATGCTGTGATCCGGCCCCATGCCGCAGTCGGTGCGCAGGCCCATGAAGCCGCCATGCATCTCGCAGGCGGCGGAGCGGGCCAGCCAGCGGGCGTGGGCGTCAGCGGGCCACAGCTTCGCTTCAGGATACCGCTCGGCGCACCAGACGGCGATGGCCATGGAGTCCCAGATGGTCTCGCCCTCGACCTTGAGCAGGGGCACGAGGCGGGAGGGCGAGACGCGCTCCAGCTCGACCTGGCCCTCGGGCGAATAGATGTCGATCTCGCGGACGGTGAAGTCGGCCTTGCAGCGCTTCAGCACCAGCCAGGGGCGCAGCGACCAGGTCGAGTACAGACGCGGTCCGATGATCAGTTCCATGGGCGGGCTCCTCGCTGACGACGACCCTGGCCATAAGGGGCTTCGGCCGGTCGCGCCAATGAGTTTGAGCCAGGTCGCCACAAGCTGCGCTTGACTCCCGCGGGCCCCGGACCGACACCCCGCGCCCATGATCACGCGCTATTCCCGCCCCGCCGCCGTCGCCATCTGGTCGCAGGAGACCAAATACCGGATCTGGTTCGAGATCGAGGCGCACGCCGCCACGAAGATGGCCGAGCTGGGCACGATCCCGGCCAGCGCCGCCGAGGCGATCTGGGCCAAGGGCAAGGACGCAGTGTTCGACGCCGACCGCATCGATGAGATCGAGCGCACCACCAAACACGACGTCATCGCCTTCCTGACCCATGTGGCCGAGATCGTCGGCGAGGAGGCGCGGTTCCTGCACCAGGGGATGACCTCGTCGGATGTGCTGGACACCTGTTTCGCCGTGCAGCTGGCGCGGGCGTCGGATCTGCTGATCGAGGGCGTGGACCGGGTGCTGGCGGCGCTGGAGACCCGGGCGAAAGAGCACAAGCTGACGCCGTGCGTCGGTCGCAGCCACGGCATCCACGCCGAGCCGGTGACCTTCGGCCTGAAACTGGCCGGCTATCACGCCGAGTTCCAGCGGGCGAAGCGGCGGCTGCTGACGGCGAAGGAAGAGATCGCCACCTGCGCCATCTCCGGGGCCGTGGGCACCTTCGCCAACGTCGATCCGGCGGTGGAGGCCTATGTCGCGGAGAAGATGGGTCTGCAGATCGAGCCGGTCTCGACCCAGGTGATCCCGCGCGACCGGCACGCGGCCTTCTTCGCGGCGCTGGGCGTGGTGGCCTCGTCGGTCGAGCGGCTGGCGATCGAAATCCGCCACCTGCAGCGCACCGAGGTGCTGGAGGCGGAAGAGTTTTTCGACAAGGGCCAGAAGGGCTCGTCGGCCATGCCGCACAAGCGCAATCCCATTCTGACCGAGAACCTGACCGGCCTGGCCCGGCTGGTGCGCTCGGCGGTGACGCCGGCGATGGAGAACGTCGCCCTGTGGCACGAGCGCGACATCAGCCATTCCTCGGTTGAGCGCGGCATCGGGCCGGACGCGACCATCCACCTGGACTTCGCCCTGCACCGGCTGGCGAACGTGGTCGAGCGGCTCAACGTCTATCCCGAGAACATGGCGAAGAATCTGAACCTGCTGGGCGGGCTGGTGCATTCTCAGCGCGTCATGCTGGCGCTGACGCAGGCCGGCGTCTCGCGCGAGGACGCCTATGCCGCGGTGCAGGAGAACGCCATGAAGGTGTGGCGCGGCGAAGGGGCCTTCCTCGACTTCCTGAAGGCCGACGCGCGGGTGACCCTGCCGGAGGCCCAGCTCGAGGCGCTGTTCGACATCGGCTATCACACCAAGCACATCGACACGGTGTTCGCCCGGGTGTTCGGGGCCGCGTGACCCGCAAGGCCGGATTCGACCCGGTCGTCGATGCGAAGACGCGCCTGCTGATTCTGGGCAGCCTGCCCGGGGACGCCTCACTGAGGGCGGCGCAGTATTACGGCCATCCGCGCAACGCCTTCTGGCGGCTGATCGGCGGCGTCATCGACCAGGACCTGGCCGGTCTGCCCTATGACGACAGGCTGGCGCGGCTGCGGGCGGCCGGGATCGGGCTGTGGGACGTCATCGCCAGCGCCGAGCGTCCGGGAAGCCTGGACGCCGCCATTCGCCGTCCCGAGGCGGCCGACCTGCGGGGGCTGGTGGAGAGTCTGCCGGCGCTCCGCGCCGTGGCGTTCAACGGCGGGACGGCCGCGCGACTGGGGCGGGCGGTTCTGGCGGCGCCGCCGGCGGGGGTGACGCTGATCGACCTGCCGTCCTCCAGCCCGGCTCATGCGCGGCCGTTCGATCAGAAGGCGGAGGCCTGGGCCGCGCTGGCCGGCGCCCTCGACCAGCGCCGCACCGGACAGGCCGGCTGAGGAAAAACGCAGCGGCCACGCATCCTTTTCGCGCCTCAGCCATATCCGTTGCAGGAGCCGCCGGGAGGGCGGCGCCGCAGAGGGCATTCGCGATGAGGTCGACCCGTATCGCGCTGACCGTGCTGGCGGCCGTGGCGCTGGCGCTCACAGCCTGCGACCGCAAGACGGAGTCGCAAACGGAGGGAAGCCCGCCCCCCGCGAACGCGCCCGCCGCGAGCCCGGCGGCGACGGAGACCCTGCTGGCGGCGGCGGAGCGCGATCCCGACTTCACCACCCTGGTCAGCGCCATCCAGACCGCCGGTCTGGACGAGACGCTAGACGGCGCGGGCCCCTTCACCGTCTTCGCCCCGACCAATGCGGCGTTCGAGAAGATTCCGGCGGAGGAACGGGACGCCCTGACCCAACCCGAGGGCCAGGCAGAGTTGCGGCGGCTGCTGACCTATCACGTGATCCCCGCCCGGCTGGACGCCGCCAGCCTGGTGCAGCGCATCCAGACAGGCGGCGGCTCGCTGGCCCTCACCACGATGCAGGGAGGCGCGCTGACCGCCCGCGTCGACGCGAACGGCTCGATTCTGCTGACCGATGCGGCGGGCGGTGTCCTGCGCGTGATGGAGGCGGATGTAGTGACGTCAAACGGCGTGATTCACGCGGTCGATACGGTCGCGGCGCCCGGCTGACGGGGCGCCCAGTCATACCGGCGCCTTCCCCATTCGGCGCCGGCGGCGGATCGCCCAATCGATCCGTCCGGAAAGGCCGCCGCCGAAAGGCCGCGGTCTTTCGTCGTTGGATGTGGGGAAGACTTATTCGCCGGCGCGAATCTGCTCGCGAGCCACCGAAGCCAGTTCGTCCATCTTGCGACGGATTTCGCCTTCCGAGACGGTCAGGCCGGCGCCTTCGAGGTCCTGTGCGATCTTGCGATAGACGTCTTCCTCGCCCGGCTGTTCGAAGTCGGCGCGAACGATGGCGCGGCCATATTCCTCGGCGCTCTCGGCGGAGAGGCCCATCTTCTCGGCCGCCCACAGGCCGAGCAGCTTGTTGCGCCGCGCGACAGCCTTGAATTCCTGTTCCTGATCGAGGGCGTACTTGGACTCGAAGCCCTTTTCCCGATCGTCGAAGGTCGTCATGGGCGTCTGCAGGCTCCGTCAGGCGGCCCGGAACGGGACCGCGGTCGAGGTGGTCTATAGCCTCACCAGAGCCGAACGCAACGGAAACCCTGACGGTTCATTCGAGGGCTGCGTTTGTGTCGCAGCCCGGCTTCCGGTAAGGGAGGGCCCGTCGAATTCTCCCGCCCGCCCGATTCCGGATCGCGCCGCCCAGACCACCGTGCTGGCCGCGCGATTTTCGTTTCTGGCGAGGCCCGCCCGGACCCACGATGATGAACGTCAAGCGCAAGAAGCTCTACGAGGGCAAGGCCAAGATTCTGTATGAGGGGCCCGAGCCCGGCACCCTGATCCAGTATTTCAAGGACGACGCCACGGCCTTCAACGGCGAGAAGAAGGCCCAGCTGGAAGGCAAGGGCGTCATCAACAACCGCATCAGCGAATTCATCATGTCGCGGCTGAACGGCATCGGCGTGACCAACCACTTCATCAAGCGGCTGAACCTGCGCGAGCAGCTGATCCGCGAGGTCGAGATCATTCCGCTGGAAGTGGTGTGCCGCAACATCGTGGCGGGCTCGATGAGCCAGCGGCTGGGCATCGAGGAGGGCACGCCCCTGCCCCGCTCGATCATCGAGTTCTATCTCAAGAAGGACGAGCTCAACGATCCGATGGTCACGGAAGAGCATATCACCGCCTTCAACTGGGCCTCGACCCAGGAGCTTGATGACATCCTGGCGATGACGGTGCGGGTGAACGACTATCTGTCGGGCATGTTCGGCGCCGTCGGCATCACCCTGGTGGACTTCAAGATCGAGTTCGGCCGGGTATGGGAGAATGATTTCAGCCGGGTCATCCTGGCCGACGAGATCAGCCCCGATTCGTGCCGGCTGTGGGACAGCGCCACGGGTGAGAAGCTGGACAAGGACCGCTTCCGCCGCGATCTCGGCAATGTCATCGAAAGCTACACCGAGGTGGCCCGCCGCCTCGGCATCATGAAGGACATGCCGACCGTGATTCAGGGGGGACTGCACTGATGGCGAGGGTCAAGGTTCACGTGTTCCTGAAACCGGGCGTGCTGGACGTTCAGGGCAAGGCCGTCGAAGGCGCCCTGCACGGACTGGGCTGGGCCGGCGTCGCCAACGCCCGGGTCGGCAAGCTGATCGAGTTCGACCTGGACGGCGTGGGCGATCCCGCCGCCGAGGCGAAGAAGATGTGCGAGCAGTTGCTCGCCAACACGGTCATCGAAAGCTATCGCGTCGAGGTGGCGTGAGCCGCCTCGTCAAGCTGCTGATCATTCTGTTCGTCGCCGCCGCCTGCGTGGTGTTCGCGGCGGCGCTGGCGGGCGGACTGATGGACGATCGGGCCTTTACGCCTGAAGCCAAACAGGCGGCGCACTGACCGGGACGACGGCGGTGCTCGTGCGTTAGGGTCCCTGGACCACCGACGAGGACTTCGCCATGACCTTCACCCTCAGCTCCAACAACCTCACCGACGGCGGCGTGCTGCCGGACGCGCAGGTCCATGCGAAGGGGAACGTCTCCCCGCATCTGAAATGGTCCGGGGCGCCTGAGGGGACGAAAAGCTACGCCGTCACCTGCTACGATCCGGACGCGCCGACGGGCTCGGGGTTCTGGCACTGGACGGTGGCCAATATCCCCGCCGATGTGACCGAGCTGCCTGCCGGCGGACCGGTTCCAGCCGGGGCGATCGAGGGGCGGACCGATTTCGGCGAGCCCGGCTTCGGCGGCGCAGCCCCGCCCCCAAGGCATGGGCCGCACCGCTACATCTTCACCGTCTTCGCCGTCGATACGGACAGGCTCGACGTGACGCGGGACAACTCCGGCGCGGTGTTCGGATTTAATCTGCATTTCCATACGCTGGCGAAGGCGTCGATCACTGCGTCGTACGAGAACACCGGCCAAGGCTGATCTGCGCCCTGACAAGGCCGTCGAACGATGCTAGAGGCGCGCCCATGAGCGCAGCCGTTATCGTCTTCCCGGGGTCCAACTGCGACCGCGACTGCAAGGTCGCGATCGAACGCTCGACGGGCGAGTCCGTCGACATGGTCTGGCATCAGGAAACGGAACTGCCCAAGGGGCTGGACCTGATCGTCCTGCCCGGCGGGTTCTCCTATGGCGACTATCTGCGCTGCGGGGCCATGGCGGCGCAGGCGCCGGTGATGCAGGCGGTCAAGAAGGCCGCCGATGACGGCGTGGCCGTGGTCGGCATCTGCAACGGCTTCCAAATCCTGTGCGAGGCCGGAATGCTGCCGGGCGCCCTGCTGAGGAACGCCGGGCTGAAATACGTCTGCAAGCCGGTCAGCCTGACCGTCGCCAACGGTCAGACCCGCTTCACCGCGGGTTATCAGGGCCAGCGCGAAGTGATCATGACCCAAGGCAATGGCGACGGGAATTATTTCGCCGACGCAGAAACCCTGAAAAGGATCGAGGGCGAGGGCCAGGTGGTGTTCCGCTATGTCGACAATCCGAACGGTTCGGTCGACGACATCGCCGGCATCCAGAACGCGCGCGGCAATGTGCTGGGCATGATGCCCCACCCCGACCGGGCCTTCGAGGATGAGCTCGGTTCGGCCGACGGAGCCACCCTGTTCCGCAGCATCTTCGCGGCGGCCTGACCCCGCAGACCCGAGACGGCCGCTGCGCCGCTAGGCGGGCTCCGAACCCTGGACGCCGATCGACTGATCGAGCGCATCGTCGTCATCGGCGTTCAGCGACGCCCCGCCTTCCATCGTCGGATCCTCGTCGGCGGTGCGGACCCCGCCGGGGTCGCGCTGGGCCTTCAACTCACGTTCGCCAAGGCCGAGGCCCTGCTCGCGGGCCCGGTCGGCCTGAACCGTGTCGGTCTCGAAATGGGGGGCTTCTTCGGGGCGGTCGGTCTGGTCGGCCATGGCGATCTCCTTTGCGACTCAACCCCGCGTCGATGTCGGGGTTCCGGGCGGAGATGAACCAATCGCGCCGCAGGTGCGTAGAGTCCTCAACCGCCGCGCTTGCAGGAGCCAACATGTCCTCGATCATTCGACCGACGCCCGCCCAGACCACCCGGCGGCTGATCGTGCTGGCCGCCGCGGTGTTCGCTGTCGTGGTCGGCCAGTCCCAGGTCCTGATGGGCTGGGGCCAGACCCCGGCCGAATTCTCCGCGGACAGCGACGAGACGCTCAGAGTGGCGGGCTACGCCTTTGCGATCTGGGGGCTGATCTATCTGGGTCTCCTCGCCTACGCGGTGCGGCAGGCGCTGCCGCAGACTGGCGAGAGCCTGCTGATCCACCGGTTCGGCTGGCCGTCGGTCGCGGCCCTTCTCGGCATCGGGTGGTGGGTCGTCGCAGCCGCCTTCGACTGGGAAGCGGCGACGGTGGTGCTGATCTTCGCCTCGCTGGCCGTACTGCTGGTTCCACTGCTGTACAACGCCGGAAGCATCCGGGCGCTGGATGGCCGGGACCGGGATCGCTGGCTGGTGGTCTGGCCGCTGGCGCTTCTGGCGGGTTGGCTGACGGTGGCGGCGCCGTTGAACCTGCTGACAGTGCTGACGGGGAACGACGCGCTGCCGGCCGTGCTGAGGCCGACCGGCTGGGCGATGCTGGCGATCGTGGTCGTGGCGCTCGTGGCGCTGGTCGTGAGTCTGCGGCTCCGCACCCTGGCCTATGCCATGCCGATCGCATGGGGACTGCTGGGGGCCTTCGTGGCCGAGCAGGAGCGGAACCCGCCGCTGGCCTATGTCGCTCTGGCGGCGGCGGTCGCCGTGCTGGTCGGGGCGGTCATCCTGACCTTCCGGCTGCGGCCGGGGATCGAACGCGCCGCGGACTAGTCTGCTTCGGGATCGGGCCGCGGGTCGTGATCGGGGTCGCCGACGTCGAAGGCGCCGCTATCATCGAAGCCGACGCTGCCGACCCCGACGGCCGAGCCGGTCAGGCGCTGACGGCGGCTGGCCATGGCGACGGCGGGCGCCGCCTCGTTCATCGCCCGGGTGACCTCCGGATCGTTGGAGCGATCCATCTGCTGATGGTCGGGGTGAGTCGGAGCGGTCTCGGCTGGGGTGCGGGCCATCAGACGCCCTCCCCCTCGACGCCTTCATCGTCATTGGCGGCGTGTTTGGCCATCCGTTCGGCGGCGGCGCTGGCGCCCGCGTCGTCGGCGGCGATCTCGGGGGCGTCCGGATCCTCGGGCGTGGCGGCGGGGTCGATGGGCTGGTCGGTCATGGCGGCCTCCATTGGCTTCGCCGGACTCAATGGCGGGCCAGCGCCGATGTTCCCGTCGAGGACGGCTGACAGGGGCCCCGTCTGCGGCTAGAAGGCGCGGCCATGAGCGCTCCGCAAAAGACCATGGCCGAACTGGCCGCCGAATACGGCCTGGCCCCCAATGAGTATCAGGTCGTCCTCGACCGGCTGGGGCGAGAGCCCAACCAGGTCGAACTGGGCGTCTTCTCGGTGATGTGGTCCGAGCACTGCTCGTACAAGTCGTCGAAGATCCACCTCGGCAAATTCCCGACCAAGGGGCCGCGGGTGATCTGCGGGCCGGGCGAGAACGCCGGGGTCATCGACATCGACGACGGCGACGCCTGCATCTTCAAGATGGAGAGCCACAACCACCCGTCCTACATCGAGCCCTATCAGGGCGCGGCGACGGGCGTGGGCGGCATCATGCGCGACGTCTTCACCATGGGCGCACGGCCGGTGGCCCTGCTGAACGCCCTGCGTTTCGGCGACCCGTCGCACGAGAAGTCGAAGCGGCTGGTCAAGGGCGTGGTCTCGGGCATCGGCGGTTACGGCAACTGCGTCGGCGTGCCGACGGTGGGCGGCGAGACCAATTTCCACGCCGGATACAACGGCAACATTCTGGTCAACGCCATGTGCGTGGGCGTGGCCAAGGCGGACGCCCTGTTCTACTCGGCCGCCCCCGCACCGGGCCTGTCGGTGGTCTATTTCGGTTCAAAGACCGGCCGGGACGGCATCCACGGCGCGACCATGGCCTCGGCCGAGTTCGACGAGGACTCCGACGAGAAACGCCCGACCGTGCAGGTCGGCGATCCGTTCGCCGAGAAGCTGCTGATCGAGGCCACGCTGGAGCTGATGGCCTCGGGCGCCGTGGCGGCGATCCAGGACATGGGCGCGGCGGGCCTGACCTCTTCTTCCGTCGAAATGGCCGGCAAGGGCGAGGTCGGCATCGAGCTGAACATGGACGCCGTGCCCCAGCGCGAAGAGGGCATGACGGCCTATGAGATGATGCTGTCGGAAAGCCAGGAGCGGATGCTGGCGGTCCTGAAGCCGGGCCGCGAAGAAGACGGCTATCGCATCTTCAGGAAGTGGGGCCTCGACGCCGCGGTGATCGGCGTCACCACCGACACTGGCCGGCTGGTGCTGAAGCATCACGGCGAGACGGTCTGCGACGTGCCGCTGGCCCCGCTGTTCGACGACGCGCCCCTGTATGACCGGCCCTGGGTCCAGCCCGAGCTGCAGCCGCGGCTGGACGCCAAGACCATCCCGGCCCCGGACAGCTGGGTCGATGCGGTGATCAAGGTGCTGTGCTGCCCGGACATGGCCTCCAAACGGTGGATCTGGGAGCAGTACGACCGCCACGTCATGGCCGACACCCTGCAGGACTCGGCGACCGGAGCGGATGCGGGCGTGGTGCGGGTGCACGGCACGGACAAGGGTCTGGCCATGACCTCGGACTGCACGCCGCGCTATGTCCAGGCCGACCCCTATGAGGGCGGCAAACAGGCGGTGGCCGAGGCGTGGCGCAACCTGACCGCCGTCGGCGCGCGGCCCATCGCCATCACCGACAACCTCAATTTCGGCAATCCGCAGCGGCCCGAAATCATGGGCCAGATCGTCCGCGCCATCGACGGCATGGCCGAGGCCTGCCGGGTGCTGGACTTCCCTGTCGTGAGCGGCAACGTCAGCCTGTACAACGAGACAAACGGGGCGGCCATTCCGCCGACCCCGACGGTCGGGGCGGTCGGTCTGCTGACCAACTACGACATCGTCACCGGCTTCTCGGGCATGAACGAGGGCGATGTGCTGGTGCTGATCGGCGACACGGTCGGCGAGCTGGGCTCTTCGCTCTATCTGCGCGAGGTGCTGGGACGCGAGGACGGAGCCCCGCCGCCGGTCGATCTGGCGCTCGAGAGGAAGACCGGCGACTTCGTGCGCGGCCAGATCGAGGCCGGCGCACTGACCGTGGTGCACGACCTGTCGGACGGCGGCCTGATCGGAGCGGCGGCGGACCTCGCGCTGGCGTCCGACGTCGGCGTCGATCTGGACGCGACCTCGGCGGCGCACGCCCACATCCTGCTCTTCGGCGAGGATCAGGCGCGCTATCTGGTCGCCGTGCCGGATGCGACGGACCTCCTTGCGGCGGCGCAGGCCGCGGGCATTCACGCCAGCATCGTGGGCCGGGCCAAGGGGCGCGACTTCGCCTCGGGCGGACCGGACGGCGACCTGTTCCGCCTGCCGCTGGACCATCTGCGCGAGATGCACGAGAGCTGGCTGCCGAACTGGATCGAAGGCCGGGCATGAGGCGCGGCCTGAGGGCGGTGGCGCTGGCGGCGGGCCTCGGGCTGGCGGCCTGCGAGGGCGGCGGCGATCCGGTCGAACAGGCGTTGCGCGACGCGGCCGCTGCGCGGCAGGCGGCGGCGACGCGGACCACGGCCGAGATTGAGGCGGCGCGCCCTGCGTCGGGCGGCGACCAGGCCTATGTCGAGGCCGCCATCGAGGAACACCGCGCCGCCATCGCCCGGGCGGAGGCGTCACTGCGCGAGTCGTCCGACCCCGCCCTTCGCCAGCTGGCCCAATCGACCATCGAGACGCGCAGGGCCGAGATCGCCGCGCTGCAGGCGTGGAAGCCGACCGCCGCAGCGGACGAGTGACGTCCGTCACATTTCCATGCCAGATCTGCGGCGTGCGAACCGCGGAGCTTCCCCGATGACCCTTCCCTCCTCCGTCTCCCGTCGGGGCCTGATGTTGGCGCTCGGGGCGGGAGGGGTGGCGCTGGGCGCCGGGCGTCGGGCGCTCGCCGATCCGGTGTTCGCCGAATATCCGTTCCAGTTGGGCATAGCCTCCGGCGATCCGGCCCCGGACGGGTTCGTGATCTGGACCCGGCTGGCGCCCCGTCCGCTGGAGATCGGCCACGGCATGCCGTCGGCGCCCGTGCCGGTGAAGTGGGAGGTGGCGACGGATCGCAGCTTCTCCAATGTGGCGCGCAACGGCGAGGCGGTGGCGCGGCCGGAGATGGGGCATGCGGTGCACGTCGAGGTCGAGGGGCTGGAGCCGGGCCGGGAGTATTTCTACCGCTTCACCGCCGGCGCCGAGCGGACGCCGTGGGGGCGGGCGAAGACCGCGCCGGCGGCGGGCGCAGCGGTCGGGCGGCTCCGCTTCGGCGTGCTGGGCTGCCAGGCCTATGAGCAGGGATTCTACACCGCCCACCGCAAGGCGGCGGCCGAGGATTTCGACTTCGTCTACTGCTACGGCGACTACATTTATGAGGGGCGGGGCAACCGGACCTATACGGGCTCGGGCGGGACGATCGAGAACCCGCGCCAGCATGTCGGCGGCGAGACCTATTCGCTGGACGACTACCGGCGGCGCTACGCCCAGTACAAGCTGGATACGGACCTGCAGGCCAGCCATGCGGCGGCGGCGTGGTATGTGACCTGGGACGACCACGAGGTGGCCAACAACTGGGTCTCGGACCGCGACGACGGCGTGCCGCCGGAGGTGTTCCTGCTGCGGCGGCAGGCGGCGGCCCAGGCCTTCTACGAACATATGCCGCTGCGCCGGTCGGCCTTCCCGCGCGGATCGGACATCCAGCTGTACCGCCATGCGTCGTGGGGAAATCTGCTGGACCTGAACCTGCTCGACACCCGCCAGCACCGCACGGACCAGCCCTGCGGCGACAGCTGGGCGACGACCTGCGACGGGGTCTCGGACCCGCGGGCGCAGGTGCTGGGCGAGGCACAGGAGGCCTGGCTGTACCGGAATCTGGAGCACAGCCGCGCCCACTGGAAGGTGCTGGCGCAGCAGATCATGGTGATGGATCTGGACCGCAAGGAAGGGCCGGAGCCGGGCTACAATCTGGATTCCTGGGCGGGATACCGCATTCCTCGCCAGCGGCTGCTGGACCGACTGCGGGACCGCCGCGTCGCCAATACGATCGTGCTGACCGGGGACGAGCACCAGAACTATGCGGGCGAGCTGTTTGTCGACAGCCGCAACCTCGAGGGCGCGCCTGTGGCGGCGGAGTTCGTCACCACCTCGATCAGCTCGTCCGGGGACGGGGTGGATCAGCGGGCGGATGGCCGGCGCTATCTGGCCGACAATCCGTTCCTCAAGTTCAACAACGCCCAGCGCGGCTATGCCGTGTGCGACGTGACCCCGGAGCGTTGGCGGACCGAGTTCAAGGTGCTGGACAAGGTGTCGGAAAGGGGCGGGACGCTGACCACCCGGGCGACCTTCGCGGTGGCCAGCGGGGACGGGCGGGTGGTCGCGGCGTGACTCACTCCGCGGGCAGATAGTCGGCCGGTTCGACGAGGCGGAAGCCGGGGGTCGTCTCGACCATCTGGCGGAGCCAGTAGTTGTGGCCCGAGCCGTAGATCACCACGATGCGATCCCCCGGCCGGGCGACCTGCAGCAGGCGGGCGAAGATCTGGGCGTTGCGGGCGTACCAGCGCGCGTTGAGCACGGCCCCCGGCTGATCGTCGGCGGCGCCGAAGCTCATCAGCCGGGTGTAGAAGCCCTGATCCCACAGCACGCGCTCGGGCGTGTTGATGCGCCTCAGCAGCTGACCGACCGTCTCCCTCGCCTGCCGTTGCTCGAGGTCGGCGATCATGGCGGCGATCTCGCCGTGCATGGCGCCGAGCCGCTCCGCGCCGCCGTTGGCCTCAGCCCAGCGCTGAACGTCCTCGAACGGGAAGTAGGACGGCTGGCCCTCGCGGTCCTGCTCGTCGATGGCGTAGACGCGCTCGAGGTCCAGTCGGTGCGCCAGCCGGTACCCCAGCTGGACCCGCTCGTCGGGGTTGGTGAGCAGATCGGCCTGAGTGAAGTCCGGATAGCGGTGGTCCAGCATCGTCGCCTGGTCGCGAGCGATGCGCTCAACGGCCACGGCGGTCGGACGGAACCGGACCAGTCCCTCCGCCACCGCCTCAAGCTGGGCCTGCTTCTCGGGCGTGGTGACCGGGTCGACCCGGGCGTTGTGGAGGTCCTGGCCCGGATTTCCCATGTGATAGGCGCCGAGGATCATCACCTCGACGGGCTCCGGCTCCGGCGTCTGCGCGAGGGCCGCGGTCGGCAGGACGAGGGCCGCGACGGCGGCGAGGATCTTAAGCATCGAAACAGCTCCGGTTTGTCGGAGCCATGAGGGCGCAGTCCGGTTCGGCGGATGCGCGTTCGGGGGTTAAGTTTTGGACAGGTTCAGACCGCCGGGATGGTCTGGCTCAGCCGTCCGCCGACCCGGATGGGCTCGACGCGGGTCGCGAGCCCTGTCTTGTCGTCCGTCTCGACGTAGACGCCGCAGACGGTCGCGGGTCCGTGGGCCGGGACGTAACGGCCGCCGGACAGGCGGGTGGTGAAGCGCCGCAGGGGCTCTTCCTTCTCGTTGCCGATGACGCTGTCGTAGTCGCAGCAGCCGCCGGCGTCGGTCTGGTAGGCCGTGCCGCCGGTCAGGATCTGGCAGTCGGCAGTGGGGACGTGAGTGTGGGTGCCGACGACGAGAGAGGCGCGGCCGTCGCAGAAATGACCCATGGCCATCTTCTCGGACGTGGCCTCGCAGTGCATGTCGACGATGATGGCGTCGGCCACGGCGCCCATCGGACAGGCCGCCAGCTCCTTCTCGACCGCGCTGAACGGACAGTCCATCGGGTCCATGTGGATGCGGCCAAGGACGTTCATGACCAGAACGGTCTTGCCGGAATGGGTCTCGAACAGATTGGCCCCGGCGCCGGGCGCGTCCATCAGACGGGGGTAGTTGAGCGGCCGGATCAGGCGCGGCTCGCGCACGATATAGGTCAGCGCCTCGCGCTGGTCCCAGCTATGGTTGCCGAGGGTCAGGCAGTCGGCCCCGGCCATGAACAGCTCGCGGGCGGTGTTCTCGGTGATGCCGAAACCGCCGGCGGCGTTCTCGGCGTTGACCACCACGAAGTCGAGCTTCAGGTCGCGCTTCAGCGCCGGCAGGTGATCACTCAGGCCGTCCCGTCCGGACTTGCCCACCACATCGCCGAAAAACGCCAGTCTCATACGGTCTGCCTCATGGGACGGCTCTATAGCCCCTCTCGGTCAGAACGCCATGCAGGCGGATATCGTGCGGTTCGAGCGGCAGATTATCCTGCTCCTGCCCGGCGTAGGCGAAGCCGACGCGGATCACGTCCGGCAAGGCGGCGAAGGTCCGGTCGTAATAGCCGCCCCCCTGCCCCAGCCGCCCGCCACTGGCGTCAAAGGCCAGCAGGGGGGTGATGATGAGGTCCGGCGTGACGGACGCGGCCAGCGGGAAGGGCGCGGGCACGCCGGCTTCGTCGAGTTCCAGCGGCTCGCCGGGCGACCAGCGGCGGAAAATCATGGGGGCGTCGCGCTCGACCACCACCGGCAGGCAGAGCGACCGGCCGGCGCGCGCCAGCGCCAGCGACAGGGCCCCGGCGTCCAGTTCGGAGCCGATGGCGCGATAGACGGCGACGGTTTCACCCGGTGGGAGGTCTGCAACATGCTCTGCCGCACGCAGCGACGCTTCGGGGTCGAGGCCGGTCAGCCGCTTGCGCGTCGCCCGCATGGCCGCCCGGAGTTCGTGCTTGTCGATCATGGAAAGCCGCCCGGCCGCGTCAAACACGCGATCCAGCGGTAGCGCGCGCCCGGCCCGCGCTCAAGCAGCGAGCGACCGCGTCGCGAGCGATTGCGCACAAGGAGGGGAAGAGGTTGGCGGCGCCGCAAGAACCGTGAAGGACGTTTAAATCCTCTCGACCTGGGTAGCCAGGTGGGCGCCGTGTGCCCAGGCCCACGGGCCTGATCAGGGACAGCTCCCTTCGAGTGAATTAAGGTCGCGAGGAAATGTTGCCTTCGACGAGGGCCGCAGCAGGACCCGCCG
>NZ_JAKFDS010000013.1:0-5485 GCF_036676055.1 Brevundimonas sp.
CTGGAGCGAGCTCTACCCGCGCACCAAGCGCCTGGCCCTGATCGCCGCCCGGCACGACATCAACTTCACCATCGACGCCGAGGAAGCCGACCGGCTGACCCTGTCGCTGAAGCTGCTGGACCGGCTGTCCCGCGAGCCCGAGCTGGGCGAATGGCAAGGCCTGGGCCTGGCCGTCCAGGCCTATCAGAAGCGCGCCCGTCTCGCCGTCGACCGGGTGGCCGAGATCGCGCGGTCCAGCGGCCGGCGTTTGATGGTGCGGCTGGTCAAGGGCGCCTATTGGGACAGCGAGATCAAGCGCGCCCAGGTGGGCGGCCGGCCCGACTATCCGGTGTTCACCACCAAGGCCGCCACCGACCTCTCCTATCTGGTCTGCGCGCGGGCGCTGATCGCCGCCGCGCCGAACCTCTACGCCCAGTTCGCCACCCACAACGCCCATACCCTGGCCGCCGTCCAGACCATGGCCGCCGAGGCCGGAGTGAAGATCGAATTCCAGCGCCTGCACGGCATGGGCGAGGCGCTCTACAAGGCCGCCGACGACCTGCACGCCGGCGCCGTGGTGCGCACCTACGCCCCCGTTGGCGGACATGAGGACCTGTTGCCCTATCTGGTGCGCCGCCTGCTGGAGAACGGCGCCAACACCTCCTTCGTGCACGCCCTGCTGGACGAGCGGGTGCCGGCCCAGGACGTGGTGGTCGATCCGGTCGCCGCGGTGGAGAAGGCCGGGATCGGGCCGCACCCGAAAATTCCCCGCCCCGTCGACATCTATGGGGCCGAGCGGAAGAATTCGCTGGGCGTCGACCTCTCCATCCCCGACGAGGCCGCGCGCCTGACGGCCGCCGCCCGCGCCCTGGAACCCCTGTCGTCCGGCCCGCTGATCGGCGGCAAGCCCCGCGCCGGCGTCGAGTCCCAGCCGGTGCTCAGCCCATCCGCCAACGCCCTGGTGGTGGGCAAGGCCAGCGAGGCCTCGGCCGCCGACATCGACGCGGCCTTCGCCGCCGCCAGGGCCGCCCAGCCGGCCTGGGACAAGCTCGGTGGATTCCGCCGCGCCGAGATCCTGCGGGCCATGGGCGACATCCTCGAGACCCATCGCGACCGGCTGATCGCCATCTGCGCCCGCGAGGCCGGCAAGACCCTGGCCGATGGCGTAGCCGAGGTGCGCGAGGCCGCGGACTTCTGCCGCTACTACGCCCACCTGGCCCTGACCAAGTTCGGGGGTCCGGAGACCCTGAAGGGGCCGGTCGGCGAAACCAACACCCTGGAGTTGCACGGCCGTGGAGTCTTCGTCTGCATCAGCCCCTGGAACTTCCCGCTGGCCATCTTCACCGGCCAGATCGCCGCGGCCCTGGCCGCCGGCAACGCCGTGGTGGCCAAGCCCGCCGAGCAGACCCCGCTGATCGCCGCGGCGGCGGTAGCGCTGTTCCACGAGGCCGGCCTGCCGCCTGGCCTGCTGGCCCTGACACCCGGCCGAGGCGAGACCGTCGGCGCGGCCTTGACCGCCCATCCAGGCTGCGACGGGGTGGCCTTCACCGGCGGCTCCGACACCGCGCGGCGGATCAACCAGACCCTGGCCGGCTGCGACGGCCCGATCGTGCCATTCATCGCCGAGACCGGGGGACTGAACGGCATGTTCGTCGACACCACGGCGCTGAAAGAACAGGTCGTCGACGACGTTGTGCTCTCGGCCTTCGGCTCGGCCGGCCAGCGGTGCTCGGCCCTGCGCATCCTGTTCCTGCCCACCGACACCGCCGACATGCTGATCGAAGGGATCAAGGGGGCGATGGACGCCCTGGTCCTAGGCGACCCGGCCGACGCCGCCACCGATGTCGGCCCGGTGATCGACGCCGAGGCCCATGGCTTGCTCACCACGCACCTGGCGCGCCTGCAGCGAGAGGCCAAGGTCCTGCACCAGTTGGAGGCGCCGCAGGGTGGGACCTTCTTCGGGCCGGTCCTGGCGGAGATCCCGTCGGCGAGCTTCCTGGAGCGCGAGGTGTTCGGCCCGGTGCTGCACGTGGTCCGCTATCGCCCGGCCGACCTCGCCAAGGTGGCCGGCGAACTAGCGGCGTCGCGCTACGGCCTCACCCTGGGTGTCCACTCGCGGATCGACGCCTTCGCCGTCCAGGTCCGCGACCTGGTCCCGGCCGGCAACGCCTATGTGAACCGCTCCATCATCGGAGCCGTGGTCGGCGTCCAGCCCTTCGGCGGCGAGGGCCTGTCGGGGACCGGGCCTAAGGCCGGCGGCCCCAACTCGCTCACCCGCTACGCCATTGAGCGCGCCGTCAGCGTCAACATCACCGCCCAGGGCGGCGATCCGGCCCTGCTCAACCTGAGCCTCTAGGGATGTTGGGAACCCGGCATTCCGGGAACGGCGCGATGGTACCACCTCTCGGGCTCGAACCGAGGACCTCTAGATCCACAATCTAGCGCTCTAACCAACTGAGCTAAGGCGGCGCATCGCGAGGCGTTCTTCTAGTCGCGCCGGACGGTTCGATCAAGCACCCACCCACCCCGGCGGCGGACCGGGCCAAGAAAAAACCCCGGAAGCTCGCGCCGCCGGGGTTTGATCGTTGGTCTTTGGTCGCGGTCAGCCCTTGGGCAGCGTCCAACGGAGCGGAATCCGCACCGTTCCCCCTTCGACAGGGGCGCCGTCCTGGGTCTTCGGCCGCATCTTGAACAGCTTGCTCGCCCGAAGGGTCGCAGTACCGAAGTCCTGATCGGCCGGATCTTCGGAAACGATGGAGCAACCCTCCAGCGTTCCCTTCGAAGTGACCGTGCAGCTGATCGTCGCCCGGCCTTCGACGCCCATCCGCTGAGCCCGTTCCGGGTAGTACCGGGACAGAGCTTCGGCATCGGGACGACGCGACCAGTCGGGGTTCGTGATGACCGACGGACGCGGCGGGGTCGGGGGCGCAGCCCGCGGGGGCTCCGGAACCTCGATCCGCTTTTCGACCGGCGGAACCGGCAGCGGCGGGATCGTCGGGATGTCGGCCGGCACGTTCACCGGAGGCCGCGGTTGCAGCTTCGGCGGCGGAGGCGGCGGCGTGTTCGGAGGCGGAGGCGGAGGCGGCGGAGGCGGCGGCGGAGCGGGCTTGATGATCGCCACGTCCGTCACATCATCCGAGTACTCCTTGTACTTCGGTTCGAACTTCGACTTGTAGAGGTAGGCGATAAGGCCCGCGTGGACGATCACCGAAAGCACGATGGCGACGGTGACGCCCGTGTTCCGTTTCTTGACCGGCTCATCGAAGACGCTGCGGTGATGGGTCGTGTCGGTGGTTTCAGCCATTCGTCACCCCCCTCACTCTTCGAGGCCAATAAGGGCCACGCTGTAGAACCCGTTGTCCTGAAGCATGTTCATCACGCCCATGAAGTCTCCGTAGAGAACATTCTTGTCGGCGCGGATGAAGATGCGTTCCTTCTCCGGGTTGCGCTTTCCGATATTGGTCCGCAGGTCGTCGCCCAGATCGGCAAGGTCAGTCTTGCTGTCCCCGAGGTAGATGCTGCCACCCGCCTGGATGCTGATATAGACCGGCTTTGGCGGGTTGGTCGAAGGCTTGGCGGTAGCCGGTGGAAGGGCCACCTCCACGGTCACGGCGGCCATGGGCGCCGCGACCATGAAGATAATCAGGAGCACCAACATAACGTCCACGAAGGGCGTCACGTTGATTTCGCTCATCGCCTCTACCGAGCCTTGCCCACCCCCAGAACCTGAGAGTTTGGCTCCCATGGCGGTTAGGCTCCCTTGTCGAGCTGCCGGGAAATGGCGTTCATCAGTTCGGCGACAAATCCGTCAGTCCGCGAGCCGTAAGCGGAAATCCGGGTTTGGAAGTAGTTGTAGAAGATAACCGCCGGGATGGCGGCGAACAGACCGATGCCGGTGGCGAGAAGCGCTTCGGCGATGCCGGGGGCGACGACGGCCAGGTTGGTCGTGTTGGTGTTCGCGATGCCGATGAACGAGTTCATGATCCCGTAGACGGTGCCGAACAGACCGATGAACGGACCGGACGAACCGACGGAGGCCAGGAACTGCATGCCGCTGGACAGGCGCTTGGCGAGGTTGGATTGAACCGCGCCAACCGCGGCTTCCGCCCGGTGGATGGTGGTTTCACGGTGCGCGCCGGTGACGGCGAGACCCGCTTGCCGCGAGAGTTCGACTTCTTGGGCCGCCGCGGCGGCCATGTCGGCCAGCGGATTGCCTTCGAATTCTTCGGACATCGCGATACGGCCCATGTCGTTGATCGACTTGGCGCCGCGGAAGGCCTCGACGAAGCGGTCCGAGGCTTTGTTCAGCGAGCTGAACTCGATCATCTTCGTGACCAGCAGGGTCCAGGAGAGGATGGAGGCCAGGATCAGGCCGATCATCACGACCTTCACGACGGGTTGAGCGTCGAGGAACATCTGCACGACGGTAAGCGAACCGGCATGCTCGATGGTCGGGGGGGCGACGTCGGCGGCGGGAGCCGCAGCATCCGCGGCTGGGGCCGCGGCGGCATCAGCGGCCGGAGCCGCGGCGGCGTCGGCGGCGGCGGGAGCGGCCGGAGCGGCGGCTTCCTGCGCGAACGCCGGCACGCTCGCCATCAGCGCAACCGCGCCGATGAGAGCGATGAAAGGGGTCAGTCGTTTGTTGTCGAGCATCTGTCGCCAGTTCCTGATTGGTCTAGCACGTTTGGACCGAGGGTCGTCGCGCGAGAGCGTCTCCACCCTAGTTAAAGCCCGCCGCTCGTCCGGTAACCGCCGGACAAAACGCCAGAGCCGCTTTCGCTGCGCCCGACCCGTTACGCCAACGCTTCAACGAACTCGTGAAGCGCAACGTTCCGAAGGCGGGAGCGACCTCGGTTTCCCCGAAGGGAAGCTGAAGTCTTAACCGCCATGTTAGACGTGCGGCAGGGGTCCTTTGGCAACCCCTATTACGGGCGTCAAGGGGTGTTACTCCGAGGGCCGACCCAGGGCATGCTTCGCGACCCGCAGCATTGCTGCAGTGCACAATGTGCTGCATAAGTAATCTTGCGCGATTTTCTACTTATAGCTGAAAATATATATTGCGCCGCAGCATAGCTGGCGGAACGCCGGTCTCGAAATAACCCGGCTCGCGATCCGATTTTTCGGCAGGGCGCCCGAATTTCGGTCGCGTCCCGGCCTTGGCGGGCAAATGGGAGCCGGAGGGGTCCGAGTCAACCCGCGTTCGCCGACTCGCGGGCCGTCGGCGGAGGAGCGTGTCGCGCGGGACATACCGCCGCGGGAGGCTCCCATCGCCTCTGGAATGTCACTCAGGCCTTACGGAACAAGCTCTACCGGTCGTTCGGGGTGCGGGTGGCCATGGCTGCTTCCGGATCGGGCGGCGGGGCGACCACCACGGGGGCGGCCGGCGGCGCGGCGATGACAGGCGGCGGCGCGGTCTCCGGCGGCGGGACCACGAGCGGCGGGGCGACGATCTCGGCGGGCGTCGGGGTCGGCTGCGAGGCTCGCGCCGACGCACGGCGCGGCGCCG
>NZ_JAKFDS010000014.1:0-3830 GCF_036676055.1 Brevundimonas sp.
GGGTGGGCAGGAACAGATCAGGTTGCGGTCCCCGGCGGCGCCGTCGATCCGGCCGACCGGCGGGAAGTACTTGTCCTGCTTGAGCGTGTGGACCGGAAAAACGGCCTGCTCACGCGGGTACTCGCGGGCCCAGTCGCTGCTGATGACGGCTGCGGCGGTGTGCGGGGAGTTGCGCAGCGGGCTGTGCTCGACGGTGAAGTCGCCGTGCGCCACCTGGTCGATCTCGGCGCGGATGGAGATCATGGCCGTGATGAAGCGGTCGATCTCGCCGATGTCCTCGGACTCGGTGGGCTCGACCATCAGGGTGCCGGCCACCGGGAACGCCAGGGTGGGGGCGTGGAAGCCGTAGTCGATCAGGCGCTTGGCGACGTCCTCGGCGGTCACGCCGGTCTTGGCCGTGAGTTCGCGCAGGTCCAGGATGCACTCGTGGGCCACGAGTCCGCCTTCGCCGGTGTAGAGCACCGGGAAGAAGTCGTTCAGGCGGGCCGCGATGTAGTTGGCGGCGAGCAGGGCCGACTTGGTGGCCTCGGTCAGGCCCTGGCCGCCCATCAGCTTCACGTAGGCCCAGGAGATCGGCAGCACGCCGGCCGAGCCGTAGCGCGATGCGGAGATCGGGGTCCCGCTTTCGCCGTTGGCCGGATCGGCGGCGTTCCCCGGCATGAACGGCGCCAGGTGGGCCTTGGCCGCGACCGGGCCGACGCCGGGGCCGCCGCCGCCGTGCGGGATGCAGAAGGTCTTGTGCAGGTTCAGGTGCGAGACGTCGCCGCCGAACAGGCCCGGCTGGGCCAGCCCGACGAGGGCGTTGAGGTTGGCGCCGTCGATGTAGACCTGGCCGCCGGCGGCGTGGATGGCGTCGCAGACCTCGCGGACGTCGGCGTCGAACACCCCGTGGGTGGAGGGGTAGGTGATCATGATCGCGGACAGCGCGTCCTTGTGCATCTCGATCTTGGCCTGCAGGTCGGCGTGGTCGATCGTGCCGTTGGCGGCGGTGGCCACAACGACAACCTTCATCCCGGCCAGCACCGCCGAGGCGGCGTTGGTGCCGTGCGCGGAGGCCGGGATCAGGCAGACATTGCGCTGGGCATCACCGCGGGAGCGGTGGTAGCCGCGGATGGCCAGCAGGCCGGCGAGCTCGCCCTGCGACCCGGCGTTGGGCTGGATGGAGACCTGGTCGTAGCCGGTGATCTCGGTCAGCTGGGACTCGAGGTCCTCAATCAGTTCGCGCCAGCCGGCGGTCTGGGATTCCGGGGCGAAGGGGTGGATGGAGGCGAACTCCGGCCAGGAGATGGCTTCCATTTCGGCCGTGGCGTTCAGCTTCATGGTGCACGAACCCAGCGGGATCATGGTGCGGTCCAGGGCCAGGTCGCGGTCCGAGAGGCGGCGGATGTAGCGCAGCAGCTGGGTCTCGGAGCGGTGCGTGTTGAAGACCGGGTGCTGCAGGTAGTCCGAAGTGCGCTCGACGGCGGCATCCAGTGCGAAGGCATCTGCGGATTCGACCACAGCGGCGCCGAAGGCTGCGACGACGTCGGCGACGATGGCCGCCGTCGTCGCCTCATCGGCGGAGATGCCGACGGTGTCCGCGTCGATGCCGCGCAGGTTGATGCCCTTGGCCTCGGCGGCGGCGATGATCTGCGCGGCTTTGCCGGGGACCGAGACGGTCACGGTGTCGAAGAAACTGGTGTGCAGCACGTCCAGGCCGGCGGCCTTCAGCGAGGCGGCGATGGTCCTGGCGTGGCCGTGGGTGGTCTCGGCGATGGCCTTCAGGCCGTCCGGGCCGTGGTAAACGGCGTAGAAGGAGGACACGATCGCCAGCAGGGCCTGCGCGGTGCAGATGTTGGAGGTGGCCTTCTCGCGGCGGATGTGCTGCTCGCGGGTCTGGAGGGCCAGGCGGTAGGCCGGGACGCCGGCGTTGTCCTTGGAGACGCCGACGAGACGGCCGGGCATGGACCGCTCGAGGCCCTTCTGGACCGCCATGTAGGCGGCGTGCGGGCCGCCGAAGAACAGCGGGACGCCGAAACGCTGCGCGGAGCCGACGGCGATGTCGGCGCCCTGCTCACCGGGAGGGGTGATGAGGGTCAGGGACAGGAGGTCCGCGGCGACCGTGACGAGGGCGCCGCGTTCCTTGGCGTCGGCGATCACGGCGGTGTGGTCAAACACGCGGCCGGAGGCGCCGGGCTGCTGCAGGACAACGCCGTTGATGACGCCCTCGGGCAGTCCCTTGGAGAGATCGGCGACCTCGACCTCGAAGCCGAGCGCCTCGGCGCGGCCCCTGACGATCGCGATGGTCTGCGGCAGGCAGTCGGCGTCGAGGACGGTCTTGCCGTCGTGCGCCGTCTTGTTCTTGTTGGCCCGGCGCATCATCAGCACGGCCTCGGCGACGGCGGTGGCTTCGTCCAGCAGCGAGGCGTTGGCAATGGGCAGGCCCACGAGGTCCTGGACCATCGTCTGGAAGTTCAGCAGCGCCTCGAGCCGGCCCTGGGAGATTTCCGGCTGGTACGGGGTGTAGGCCGTGTACCAGGCCGGGGCTTCGAGGATGTTGCGGCGGATGACGGGCGGGGTGAGGGTGTCGTAGTAGCCCTGCCCGATCATCTGGACGGCGGTTTTGTTCTTCGCGGCGAGCTTGCGCAGCTCGGCGAGGACCTCGACTTCGCTGAGCGCCTGGCCGAGGGCCAGTGCGGAGTCCTGCCGGATGACCTTCGGGACGGCCGTGTCTACGAGCGCATCGACGGTGTCGTAGCCGACAGCCTTCAGCATGGCGTCGACGTCGGCCTGGCGGCGGGCGCCGATGTGCCGGTCAACGAAGGACGTGGAGGCTGAGGTAACAGTCACAAGGAACTCCATAACTAAGGCGGCGCAGGGTACGCCACATTGATTCGGGTTCCTCCCCGCTCTGTATTGGACCTGAGAGTTTCCGCGCAGCCGTGCTCTCGCATGGCTCCGCTTGCACCGTCGGTGAGCACAGCATGTCAAAAGACAGCCTGCTACTTTCCAGAGTTGCCTTGCCGCGGCGGTACGTGGGCCTGAGAGATTCCTGGGGAGGGTTTGCTCCTACGGCGCCTGCTTGTACCTACTTGCAGAACTCTCCCGCCGCAGATCAAAGGCATATTAAATTTGCGTGACAACAGTCACAGCCCCTATTGTCCTACGCCCGGCCCGCGTCCGCAAACTAGTGACGCGCCGGTACCGCCGTCGGGAGCGTCGCGGGTTCAGCCGGCTTACCGGCGGAGCCGCTCGAGGGCAGTGAGCAGGCTTTCGACGTCGGGGCCGACCTCCGGGAGCGGACCGCCCGGGCCGCGTGCCAGCATGGCGTTGAAGTACAGCCCGTCCCCCATGTAGAGGACCGGTTTGGCCATGGCGGGGCCGACGTCGGCCGCCAGCAGTTCCAGCCAGCTCGCCTGGACCGCGGCGATCCGGCGCAGGGTTTCCTGGTGGGCCACTTCAGCCAAGCGGGTGGCGGCCACGAAGACCCGGTCCAGCGGCGTGTCCGCCCAGACCGAGGACTTGATGAAGAACGCCGCGGCGCCTTCCGGCGCGGCGGCCATGGCTGCGAGGTCCTCGGTGAGCAGCCGGTCCAGCCGTTCCAGCAGGACGGAAATCATCGCCTCCTTGTTGGGGAAGTGGTAGAGCAGCCCGCCCTTGGAGACGCCGGCGAGCCGGGCGACGGCATCCAGCGTCGCGGCACGTTCACCCTCTCCGATCAGCAGGGATTCGAAGGCGTCAAGGACGGCTTCGCGAGCGACGGGTTTTCTGGCCATGGTTCCAATCATGCCCCGCGGCGGGGGCGGGTCTTAACGGGCATTTTCTTAACTATACCGTCCAGACGGTACAGT
>NZ_JAKFDS010000015.1:0-2328 GCF_036676055.1 Brevundimonas sp.
CTTTCGGCGCGGCGGCGGCCTTCGGGGCCGTCGTCTTCGCAGCAGCCTTCGGAGCGGCCTTGGGCGCGGCTTTCGGCGCGGCCTTGGCGGCGGAGGCCTTCGCGGCGGCCGGCTTCACAGCGGCGGCCTTGATCGGAGCAGCGGCCTTGGCGGCCGGCTTGGCGGCGGCTTTCGGAGCGGCTTTCGGAGCGGCCTTCGCAGCAGCCTTGGGCGCGGCCTTCGGCGCCGCCTTGGCGACGGGCGTCTTCACCGCGGCCGGCTTCGGCGCGGCGGCGGTTTTTGCGGGCGCTTTCGCGGCCGCCGGCTTCGCGGCGCTCGACTTTGCCGCCGGTTTCGGCTTGGAAGCGGCGGTCGCCGCCTTCGGCTTGGCGGCGCTCGACTTGGACGGTGCTTTAGCCATGGTTTCCCCGACCCCTCGGTTCAGTTGGTTGATGCTGGCGCAGGAGAGCACGCCAGCGCGTGTCTCGATTCGCAATGATAGCGGTGTTTGAGAAATGTCCGAGTCCGCAGTTCAAATAATCGCGAGGGGTCCGCGAGCGATCGCGGAGGCCGCCGCTGTGTCCCTGGATTCCGACCCGCTGCTGGAGGGCGCCACCTATTCGATCCTCGAGGAAGACGAGGACCGGGGCATATGGCGGATCGACGCCTTTCCCAATGATGAAGATGACGTGCGCGGCATCGAGGCGCGCCTGAAGGCGCACGAGGGTCTGACCGTCATCGTCGAGAAACTGGCCGACGCCGACTGGCTGGCCATGTCCCTGTCCGGCCTGCCGCCGGTGCGCGCCGGCCGCTTCTTCATCTACGGCGCCCACGATCAGGGCGTGGTGCCGAAAAACACCGTCAATCTGAAGATCGACGCCGGCGCCGCCTTCGGCACCGGCCACCACGGCACCACGGTCGGTTGCCTGCTGGCCTTCGACGAGCTGCTGAAGCGCGAGCGGTTCGAGCGGGTGCTGGACGTCGGCTGCGGCACCGGCATCCTCGCCATCGCCGCGGCGAAAACGGGGTCGAAGGTCGCCGTCGGCACGGACATCGACGAGCCCTCGGTCCGGATCGCCAACGAGAACGCAAAACTGAACCTCGCCAACGCCCGCTTCGTCCACGCCTTCGGCCTCAACGACCGCAAGGTGCGGGGGCAGGGGCCCTACGACCTCGTCTTCGCCAACATCCTCGCCCCGCCGCTGGTCAGCCTGTCCCAGGACATCAAGGAGGCCCTGGCCCTCGGCGGCGTCGCCATCCTGTCGGGCCTGCTGCGGACCCAGGAACGCCGCGTCACGGCGGCCTATCTGTCGCGCGGCTTCGTGCTGGAGCGCCGCATCCGCCGCGACGCCTGGAGCGCCCTGGTTCTGAGACGGGTGGGTTAACGGCGGAACGGACGCCAACCGGAGCCGTTGCGGCAGTTCAATGGAGACTTGCCCGTGACCCAGTACGATCCGAACAACCCGAACACTGAAACCGTCGAGGTCATCCGTACGGTCGAGCCCGGCTATACCGAGACCGTCGAGACGGTCGTGGTGCGCGAGTCCAACACCGGCTGGTGGATCGCCGGCATCCTCGGCGCCCTCGTCCTGTTGGCCGTGCTGTGGATCCTGTTCGCCCGCGGCGGCGCGCCCCAGACCGACGAAGCCCTGCTCGACGCCCAGCTCGACGCCGTGGAAGCCCAGGCCCAGGCCGACGCCGCCCTCGTGCAGGGCCAGGTGGCCGGCGCCCAGGCCAGCGTCGACATCGCCCGCGCCGACGCCGCCCGTTCGCAGGCCGAGGCCGCCCGCGCCGCCAGCGAGGCCCGCGCCGCCGAGGCTCGCGCCGTCAGCCCGGTGGTGATCGAACGCGAGGTTCAGGTCCCGGCGCCGAGCGGGACCGCGGTGGTGACGCCGACGACGCCGCAGAACTGACGGGCGCCTCTCCTCCCCGTTCGCGTAGCGAATGGGGAGGGACGGATAGCTTTCCCTTGCTTTCGTCATCCTCCGGCAAGCGGCGCAGCCGCGCAGACCGGGGGACCCAGCGGCGCCGAAGGCGATCTGTTCAGGCAGGCTGCGGTATTCCGCGGAGCTCCCGGCAGTTTCGCGCTCTCGCGCGCCGCTGGGTCCCCCGGTCTCGGCTTCGCCTCGCCGGAGGATGACGAAAGCGGCAATTGTTGCGCTGCAAGTTAATGCGCCGCCGTCCTATTGTTTTCGGCCAACCGACTGTTTCCCCATGACATCGCTTCCGGGTCAGCGTCCTGAGCGCGCCATAGGAAGACCCCGGTCTAGACTCCTCCCATCCCGTCGACGGGGAGGGCGTCGGATCCACGTTCTCGATGACGGCGGGCTGTGGTCGAGCGATGAAGCC
>NZ_JAKFDS010000016.1:0-180202 GCF_036676055.1 Brevundimonas sp.
CCCTTTCACCCTTCCCTGCCCCGAGGGGCAGGCGGTTTGCTTTCTGTGGCGCTATCCCTCGGGTCGCCCCGGGCGGGAGTTACCCGCCGCCTTTTCACCGTGGAGCCCGGACTTTCCTCGACGAGGGCATAACCCCAGCCGCGACCGCCCGGCCGTCTGACGGGCGCTAGGTGGGCTTTTCGCCGTCCCACGTCAACGTCGCGGGATCCGCCGGGGCATAGCCGTAGATCCAGAACCCTCGCCCGTCCTCGCGCCACGGCAGGCGCAGGCGGACCAGCAGGTCGCGGAACTGATCACTGCAATCGACGATCTCGGGGGCGACCCGCATTCCGACATGCTTGCGCCAACGCGGGACAACGCGGAGCCATTCGATGCCAAGTACAGGTTCGAGGCTCTCGTCGCTCCAGTCGCCGTGGAAATCGACTTCGTCGCTCTCCCACAGGGCCTGACGGGGGGCCGTCACGTCCTGGAGCTGGTAGGGAGGCGGAAACGGCAGTTCCTCGGCCACGGCCTTGCGCAGCGCGTCCCATCGCGTGCGATTCATGAACGACGCGAGCCCACGGCGATCCAGCTCGGCCTGTATCTGCCGTTTTGCGGTCACTGCAGGACGCCCGTCACGCTTTCCGCCGTCGCCAGTTGCAGCACCCCCATGAGGGTGGCCCGGGTCTCGCCGTCGGCGATCCCGTCCACCTTCGACGGCCGCCAGTGCCTCTGGAACGCCTCGACCGTCAGCTTCGTCGCCTCGTCATAGTCCCCACCCGGCGTCAGGCCATAGCCCAGCCGGTGCAGGCCGGCGCGCAGCACCACCACGCCCAACCCCTCGTCGCCGACGCCCAGTGGCACGCCCAGCGCCGCCGTCCGCTCCGGCGCCGGCTCGAACCACAGGCCATGGCCCACCGAGGCCAGCCGCTTCCACGGGAAGCGCTCGCCGGGATCCTGCTTCCGCTCGGGCGCGAGGTCGGAATGGCCGATGATGCGTGCGTCGGGGATGGTCCAGCGGGTGCGGATGTCGCTGATCAGGCTGATCACCGCGTCGATCTGTGCGTCGGGGAAGTCGCGATAGCCGAACTCGTGCCCCGGATTGACGATCTCTATGCCGATGGAGGCGGCGTTGCAGTCGGTCTCGCCCTGCCAGACGCCCCTGCCCGCATGCCAGGCGCGATGCTCCTCGGCCACCAACCGCAGGATCGCGCCGTCTTCCTCGACGACATAGTGGGCCGAGACCTTGGCTCCGGGATCGAGCAGCCGGGCGACGGCCTCCTCAACCGTCGGCATGCCCGTGTAGTGCAACACCAGCATGTCGGGCGGAGCCCGTCGTTTGTCGAAATTGGGCGACGGCGCGTCCCGAACGACCAGCATCCTAGCGGCCCGGCCGCTCCCAGCCGTAAGCCACCCAGGTCCCGTCGACCTTGTGGGCCTCGATGACGTCGTCGCCGCGCCGGCGGCGAACGGACAGGGTGCGGCGCGCGCGCAGGGCGAGGCCGGCGAGGAAGACCAGCGCGCCGGCGAACAGGGCGATCACCGCCACAGCGGCGGCGGTGAATACGGCCAGCACAGCGCCCACCGCCATGGCGGCCAGGGTGGCGATCAGCCCGCCCAGCCACATCACGGACGCGACGAGCCCGTTGGCGGGTCGTCGGGCGGAGGGGCCGGGGCCGAAGATGAGGCGGTCGGACTGGGTCATGGCTTTACCTCTGTGGCGCTGCGAACAACGCCGAACCCGGAATGTCGGTCCATCGGCATGAACGGTCAATGACCCGCCGCTTCACAGGCGAGTGTCTGATTGTCGCTGATCACCAGGGCTGATCGGCCAGCACCGTGGCGCCTGACGCCCGGGCCCGCTCGGCCTGGAGCTGACGCACGGCGGCCTCGGCCTGGGGATCGTTCATGATCGCGCCGATGCCGACGAGCACCCGCGCCGCCTCGCCCGAGACCCCGAACAGTTCGGACAGGGCCGCGAACGGGGACTTGGATTCCGGGTAGCGTTTGAAGCGGACCGACTCGTCCGTCGGGATGCGGGCCAGCTGACGCGCCTTGGCGATCGCCTCTTCGAGGCCGCCGAGCTGGTCGACGAGGCCGAGCGACTTGGCCTGGGCGCCGGTCCAGACGCGGCCGCGGGCGATCTCGCGCACCCGGGCGACGGGCAGCTTCCGGCCGCGGGCGACCCGGGCGATGAACTCTTCGTAGGTGCGGTCGATAGAGGCCGCGAAGGCACTGCGGTCGGCGGCCTCGAACGGCTCGGACGGCGAGAAGGCGTCAGCATAGTCGCCGCCGACGGTCAGGTTGCGCATGTCGACGCCGAACCGGCCTAGCGCCTCGGCCAGCACCAGCTTGCCGCCGAACACGCCGATCGAGCCGGTCAGGGTCGAGGGCTGGGCCACGATCCAGTCCGCTTCCGAACTGACCCAGTAGCCGCCGGATGCGGCGTAATCGCCCATCGAAACCACCACCGGCTTGCCGGCCGCCCTGGCCGCGCGCACCGCCGCCAGAATCTGCTCCGAGGCGTCAGGCGAGCCGCCCGGCGACGAAACGCGGAACACGATGGCCTTGACCGAGTCGTCGTCGATGGCGTCGTAGATCGCCTCGGCGAGGTCATCGGACATGATCGAGGAGCCGCCGCCGAAGGGATCGGCGTTCCCGCCGGTTCCGGTCATGATGGCCCCTTCGCCGCCAACGATGGCGATGGCGTTGCGCCCCGAGCCGCGGCGTTCGCCGGCCGAGGACGCATAGTCGCCGAACTCGAGGATTTCGGCCCCGCGGCCCGCGCGGCGCTTCGCCTCGGCCTCGGCCTCCTCGACCTGACCAACCTTGTCGATCAGACGGCGCTGCAGCGCTTGCGCCGAGGAATACGGTCCCGCCTCAATGGTCGCGCGCAGGGCCTGCGGCGTCACCCGGCGATCCTGCGCCGCGTTGGCCAGGGCCGAGGTGTAGATCGATGTCATCCAGGCTGACATCGCCTCCCGGTGGGCGGGGGTGAAGTCGCTCTCGGTGAATTCGTTGACGGCGTTCTTGTATTCGTAGCGCTGCTCGAACTGGGCGTTGACGCCGTATTTCTCGAAGGCGCGGCCGAGGAAGATGGAATCGGCCGAGAAGCCCGCCAGCTGGAAGCTGGAGGTGTTCTGCATCCACAGCTCCGACGCCGAGGCCCCGATCATATAGCTGGAGGCGGCGGTCCCGACAGGCTGGAAGCCCTGGGCGTGGGCGATGACCACCTTGCCCGAGCGACGGAAGCGTCGCACGGCCTGACGGATCTCGTCGGCGGCGGCGGGGGTGATCCCGGCTTCCGGCAGCCGGATCAACAGCGCCTTGATCCGGCCGTCGTCCTCGGCCTGGGCCAGGGTGTCGACGATCTGCATGGTGGACAGGCCGCCGCCGCCGAACATGGCGAACGGATTTGTCGGGGCCTGGTCGGACACGCCCTCGCGCAGGTCCAGCTCCAGCACGGTGTGGGACGGCGTCGGCTCCTTCGACGAAGCCGAGCTGACCGCGATGGTGATCAGCACGACCGGCACGATGACGAAGAACACCAGCAAGCCGGCGAACACGCCGAGCATGGTCAGGAAGAACTGCTTCATGGAGAGGGTCGAGGTCCGCGCGGGGCCGGGCGTGGCCGCGTCCGACCATAGGGCGACGGGATTTGCCGTCAAATGAACGTCGCGTAACGGGCGAATGCGCCGCATGGTGCGCCGCAACAGAGACGATTGATGACAAGCGCGCCTGCCCCTATATCAACAGCCTGCGAGCGGGGGCCGATCGCCCCGCGTCATCCCGGACCGCACTCCCCATGCTGGTCACCCTGATGAAGGCCAAGCTGCACCGCGCGACGGTGACCCAGGCCGACCTCGACTACGAAGGCTCGATCGCGATCGATGCCGACCTGCTGGACGCCGCGGGCATCTTTCCGCACGAGCAGGTCGATGTGCTGAACATCACCAACGGCGCGCGTTTCACCACCTACGCCATTGAGGCCCCGCGCGGCTCGAAGGTCATCGGCGTCAACGGCGCCGCCGCCCGCCTGGTGCAGAAGAACGACAAGGTCATCGTCGTCACCTACGGCCAGCTGCCGCAGGAAGAAGCGCGCCAGTGGTCGCCGACCGTCGTGCTGCTGGACGATAACAACGAGATCAAGCGCGCGGCTTGACCCTCCCCCGCCACGATTTGAAAAAGGCCCGCCGTCGCCGGCGGGCCTTTCTTCGTGGATCTATCGGTTCAGATCATACACGCCGGTGATGTCGATCCGCACCGTCAGTTGCCCGGCGGCGACCGGCGTCGAGCCGGCGTCCATAGCCATTTCAGCACGGGCGTACATCGGCTGGGGCGGCTGGGGCGAGTAGCCGCCGCCCTCGGTCAGCGAGCGGATGCCGCCCAGCGGCACGCCGAGGGCTTGGGAATACAGCGCCGCCTTGGCCTGCAAGTTGCGCACCGCGATCTGGCGGGCCTGGTTCTCGGCCGCCGTGGGGTCCTTGAGGCCGAAGCCGATGCCGTCGATCTGGTTGACCCCGGCCGCGACCACGGCGTCGGCCGTCGATCCAACCTTCGTCAGATCGTTGATGATCACCGTGACCCGGTTGTTCGCCTGGTAGCCGCGCAGCCGGGGCGGCTCGTTCTGGACGTAGTCGTACAGGGCTGACAGGTTCAGACCCGAGGTCTGGACGTCTCGCGCCTCGATGCCGGCGCGGCGCAGGGCGGCCATGACCTGATTCATCCGCGCGGCGTTCTGGCTCATGGCTTCGGCGGCGGTGGCGGCCTCTGTGACGACGCCGAAACTGATCGTGGCCATGTCCGGCGCGGTCTTGACCTCGCCATAGGCCGACAGATTCAGCGACGGGCGCTCGGTCACCGCCTGGATGGTCAGCGGCGCGCCGCCGGCGGGCTGGCTCTGGGCGAAGGCGGCCGGCGCGGCGGCCAGGAGGGCGACAGCGGCCATGACGGCTCCACCCATCAGCAGGATGCGGTTCGGCACGGCCGGCAGGGCGGCGGCGCGGGCGATGGCGGCGGGGCGGTTCATGTCAGTAGTCTCCGTGGTGCGAAGGACGATCCATGCGGCGCCGATCGTGTCGGGCGTCCGTGGCCGAACCTTGGCCTTTAACGCCTGAACGGACGAGGGGGCTGCATTGGCAGAAACCGTTCATCGACGTGAAATCGACGACAGGCGACGCCGGCCGCATGACTTGGCAAGCCGTCGCGCCGCCTGCTAGGCCGTGCCCACGGCGGGCGCGTAGCTCAATGGTTAGAGCCGACCGCTCATAACGGTCTGGTTGGGGGTTCGAGTCCCTCCGCGCCTACCGCCGCCAGCCCCCGCCGCGGCTCCAGCGGTCCTCGCCCCGATAGCGGCCGTCCTCGATGTAGCGGCCGTCGCGGTCGTACCAGCCGACCCCGCCTTGGTACCGGTCATAGCCGTCCAGCGAATAGCCGTCGTCCTGGTATTCAAGGCCCAGCAGGCCGTCCTCGCTGTCCCACCAGTCGCGCGGATAGGAACCGAAGGCGCACTCCCAGCCTTGGCCAGGGCGCCAGTAGGGCTCATAGCGGCCACGGTAGCGATCGCGGAACTGCGGCCGGCAGACGTGCTGCGAATAGACCCGGTTGCCGCGCGCTTGAACATTGGCGCGGTCCTCGGCGTAGATCACCTCGCGCACCCCGGCGAACACATTGTTGATCACCACCGCGCTGCCCGAGGCGGCGGCGACGCCGACCGTGGCGGCGCGGATGCGGCTGTCAGTCAGCCGCAGTTCGCCATTGTACAGCACCACCCCCTTGTCGGAGCGGCCGACCCGGCTGCCGGAGATGTCGACCGACGCGCCCTCGATGGCCACCCCCTCGACATAGCCGACGATGGCGGTGTTCTGGATCTCGACCCGGCCATAGTCCCGGCCGGAGCGGACGATGATTCCGATCGAGCGCGGGCCAAAGGCGTTCGGCGCGCCGGTGCCCTTCAGGGTGGTCGAGGCGATGCGCGAGGTCTGGCCGGCTCCGGGGATCAGCTCGAGGCCCGACTGGGCCCCGGTCACGACCATCTCCCAGGCGTTCAGCACGGCGCCGTCGGCGACGATCGCAGGGGCGATGGTCTGGGCCTCAATCACGGCGTTACGCACATCCAGCAGGCCGCCGTCGACATAGATCGCCGCCTCGTCGCCGGCATGGCGGAAGCCGACGCGGTTCATGATGATCTCGGCCCCGTAGCCGACAATGCAGGCCGCGTCGCCGGCGCGCGGCGAGGCGAAGACCATGTCCCGGATCTCAACCCGCACGCCCGGAGCTACGGTGATGCATGGCAGGCCGTCGGGCGCCTGCAGCGTCGGAGTGCCGGTTCTGGCCCAGTCGCGCGGATCGAAGCCGTTCTCGCCGATCAGGGTCATCGGCTTGTCGATGTTCAGCCAGCCGACGCAGGCGCCGGCGCGTGCGCGGATGACCAGGGTCCCGCCGGGACGGACGCGGCGCACGGCGTCCTCGACCGCGCCGCTGCCCGGATTGCCGCCGCAGTCGACCAGCACGATCTCCTCGCCGCCGGGCCGGTAATGGTCCGGCCGCCAGTCGGGGCGATGACGGCGATAGTCATAGCGCCGCTGGTTCGAACCCCGGTTGCGATAGCTGCGCGTCGGCGGGTCCAGCAGGACGCCGAAATTCGGCCGCGTCTGGCTCTCGACCTTGGCGGCGACCTGGGCGTGGGCGGCGTGCCCCGGCGACAGGGAGACGCCGACCACGGCGGCGGCGATGATGGCTATGCCGGCGAGCGTTCCGCACATCCGGCCAAAGGGGAAACGGGTCGACATGGGTCCACGCCCTCCTTAGCGGCGCTGCTGCGAACGGGAGACCTGGGCCAGCACGGCCTGTAGGCGGGCGGCCGAGGGGCCGAAGCCGGACAGGGCCGAATCGATGCGTAGGGCGACCGCCTGGGCCTTGTCCTGATCGGCCACGCCCGCAACGCCGAGCGCGAAATAGCTCGACATCGCGAACTTGGCCTCAGGGCTGCCCTGCCGCGCCGCCTCGTCGAACCATTTGAAGGCGCGGGCGTAGTCGGCCGGCAGGCCGATGCCCTCGGCGTACATCACCGCCAGCACCAGCTGCGCCTCGGACGATCCGTTGACGGCGGCCAGCTGGATGGCCCGGACCCGCTCGAGGTGCGACAGCCGGCTCTCCATGGGATGGCCAAGCATGGCCTCAAGGGTCTCGATCTGGCGCTTGGACAGGTCCTCGGGCCGCATGACGGCGGTCTCGGTGATGCCGAGGTAGCGCAGGGCGCGGCCGACATGGATGAACGGCAGCTCCGTTCCCATCCGGGTCAGCGCGTATTCCCAGGCGTCGCCGCGCGGGCGGCTCTCGTCCGAGAAGGGCACGCCCGAGGCCGGCGCCTCATTGGGATAGAATTCGAACGGCGGCGTCCACTGACGCGCCTTGGCCTCGACGAAGCGGCTGTATTGGTCGCGACTGGGGGCGGACCTCTCAAAATCCTTCATCAGCACATAGGCGCCGACGTCGCCGGTCTGCACCGCCAGGTAGTTGTACAGATAGGCGTCGACGTCGTTCCGGGGGAACAGGCTGGTCGCGGCCCGATAGCCCCGCCGGCGCCGGTCGCGCTCGGCCGCCGGACCGCTGCCGTTGTTTCGGCCCCAGGCTTCGCGGGCCTCGCGATTGTCCTCGGGCTCGCCGAACGGGCCGTACAGACCGTCGTGCAGCCGCGCCAGGGTGCGGAAGCCCTCGGCGTCCTGGGTCGACAGGATGTAGACGACCCGGTCGCGCACCGACTCCTGCTCTTCCCGCGTCATCTGGCCCAGCTGACGGTCCAGCCGCTGATAGGCCATGTGCCGTTCGAAGGCCCGGCAATCGTCGTATTTCGACAGCGGCCGCCAGCCCCCGAACCCGCCGCGGTCGACGCGGTTGATCGGGGCGTAACCCTCGTCGTTTGACAGCGCCATGGCGTACCAGGTGGCGCTCTCGATCGGGTCCTCGATATTCTTGTCCGTGGCCCGGACCGCCGCGTAGCGCGACCCCAGCTCCAGCTGGGCGAAGAAATCCCCACGGAAGGCGGCGCGGCGCAGCGCGCGCAGGCCAGCCTCCTGGGCGTTGAACTCCGCGCCCGTCAGCGAAGCCGGGCGTGGGCAGGCGTTGGAGCTGACGTCGGCGCTTTGCCAGAAACGGACGCCGCTGACGCGATCGCCGCACGAGGCCATGCCGAAGGCAGCCACGGCGAGAACCCCGGCGACCGCCGCGATGGCGACGGGACCCCGCGACCGTTCGAACCGGCCGCGCCCGGTCTTCTTCGCCTCGCCCTCGCCCATGAGTCCTCGCACCACTGGAGCGGGCGTCCCCCCGGCTCGCCCGTTAAGCTTTGCGTTACAGGGACAGTCCGGTCCAGTTAACTGTCTGTCAAGGTTAACGCTGGTTTGCGACAAAGCGTTGCCGCAGCACGGCCATTTTATGTCGGGCCGGAAGTTGTCCACCAGAATCAGCAGTTTGGTATTCCCCTGAGAGGCGAAAACTCTTCGCCTCGCCTCCGGGGGCCAAGGCGCCTATATGGCTCCCGTTGCTCTGGAGCCTGCCCGATGTCCTACGTCGCCCGCGACGACCGCCCCGCCGACAAGGCCGCCCGCTATGCCGAGGTCGAGGAAGAAATTCTGGCTGTTCTGGATGGAGAGGCGAACCTGACGGCGCGGATGGCGACCGTCGCCTCCATGCTGGCCGACGCCTTCCCCGTCTTCTTCTGGACCGGCTTCTACGTCGTCGATCCTGACAAGCCCGGGGAACTGGTGGTCGGGCCGTATCAGGGCACCCTCGGCTGCCTGCGCATCCCCTTCGGCCGCGGTGTCTGCGGCGCGGCGGCCCGCGACCGGGCGACCCAGATCGTCGACGACGTCCACGCCTTCCCCGGCCACATCGCCTGCGACAGCCGCTCGGCGAGCGAGATCGTCGTACCGGTGTTCGACGCCTCGGGCGCCCTGATCGCCGTTTTCGACGTCGACGCTACTGAAACCGCAGCGTTCGACGCAGCCGACGCAGAGGCTCTGGAGCGGCTGATGGCCCGGGTGTTCGCGGCCTGAGCCGGGTCTGCTAAGCCGTCCGCCGAACAGGAGAAGCATCGATGTCGGAACGGGTGATCGCGATTACGGGCGGCCATGGCGCCCTGGGCCGGGCCGTGGTCGAGGCGGCGCTGGCCGATGGGCTCAAGGTCGCCGTCATTGATCACGCCGCCGGCCAGATCGCGTCCGAGGGCGTGCTGGAGCTGGCCGGCGTGGATTTGACCGATCCCGACTCTGCGACCCGCGCCATCAACGCGGTCGTCGCGCATTTCGGCCAGTTGGACGCCCTGCTGAACATCGCCGGCGGCTTCGTCTGGCAGACCGTCGATGACGCCGAGCCCGCGTGGGACCGGATGTTCGCCCTGAACCTGAAGACCGCGCTGCACGCCAGCCGGGCCGCCCTGCCCCATCTGAAGCGCTCTGATGAGGGCCGCATCGTCAATGTCGGGGCCAACGGCGCCTTGAAGAGCGCGGCCGGCATGGGCGCCTACGCCGCTTCGAAATCGGGCGTCCACCGCCTGACCGAAAGCCTCGCCGAAGAACTGAAATCGACCTCGGTGACGGTCAACGCCGTCCTGCCCTCCATTCTGGACACCGAACAGAACCGCAAGGACATGCCCGACGCCGATCCGGCGACGTGGGTCCGGCCCGCCGACCTCGCCCGGGTCATGCTGTTCCTCGCCTCGCCGGCCAGCCGGGCGATCACAGGGGCGCTGATTCCGGTGGTCGGGCGGGTCTGATGGATCTGTTCCGCTCCGTCCTCTACCTGCCAGCCAGCAATCCGCGCGCCATCGAGAAGGCGCGCGGCCTCGACTGCGACGCGGTGATCCTCGACCTCGAGGACGCCGTCGCCCCGGACGCCAAGGCGGAAGCCCGTCAGGCGGCGGTCGAGGCCCTGATTGCCGGTGGCTTCGGCCCCCGCGTGGGCGTCCGCGTCAACGGCCTCGACACGCCTTGGGGCGCGGATGACCTGACCGCCCTCTGCGTTCACAGGCCCGACTTCGTCGTCGCCCCCAAGATCGAGAGCCCCGAGGCCGTGCGCGAGGTCGCCGCGCGCCTGCCCGACGGCGTCGCCCTGTGGATCATGGTCGAGACCCCGCTCTCAGTTCTGCGCCTCGACAGCATCGCCGGGGCTGGCGCCCCGCTCGCGGCCCTTATGCTGGGGATCAATGATTTCGGCGAGCGGATGAACCTGGTGCTCGACGCCGACCGCGAGCCACTGAAGCCATGGCTGGCCGCCGTTGTCGCCGCCGCACGGGGGCACGGCCTTCTGGCCATCGATGGCGTGGTCAACGCTGTCGACGACGCCGACCGCCTCCGCGCCGAATGTCTTCAGGGCCGCGCCTTCGGATTCGACGGCAAGAGCCTGATCCACCCGAACCAGATCGCGGCCGCCAACGCCGCCTTCTCTCCCTCAGCCGGGGAGGTGGCGAAAGCCCGCGAGATCGTCGCCGCCTTCGCCGCCGCCGAAGCCGAAGGCAAGGGGGCGATCCGGGTCGGTTATCGCATGGTCGAGCGCCTGCACCTCGAGGCCGCCCATCGGCTGCTGGCCCGCCACGCCGCCGTCTCGACCTCGCCGCAAGACGGGCCTATCTAGTGCGTCCAGAAACAAGACGGGCGCCCTCCAGCAGCGACGCCGCGCGATAGGGAAAAGCCAGAGTGACCAAAGCCGTCATCGCCGCCACGGGACTGTTCACGCCGGAACAATCCATCTCCAACGAGGAACTGGTCGCCGCCTACAACACCTGGGCCCAGCGCTTCAACGAACAGCACGCAGCGGGCATCGCGGCCGGCGACCTCGAGGCCCTGACCCCCTCCTCGGTGGAATTCATCGAGAAGGCGTCGGGCATCAAGTCCCGCTTCGTGATCGACAAGGCCGGCGTGCTCGATCCTGACCGCATGGCCCCCAATATCCCGGAACGCGCCAATGAGGAGTTGTCGGTGCTGGCCGAGATGGCGGTCCACGCCGCTCGCGACGCCATCGCGGCGTGGGGCAGGCCGGCCAGCGAGATCGGCGCCGTCATCTGCGCCGCCTCGAACATGCAGCGCCCCTACCCCGCCATGGCCATCGAGGTGCAGCAGGCGCTGGGCATCGAGGGCTTCGCCTTCGACATGAACGTGGCCTGCAGCTCGGCCACCTTCGGCCTCAAGACCGCGGCGGACTTCATCACCTCCGGCTCGGTCAAGGCGGTGCTGATGGTCAATCCCGAGATCTGCTCGGCCCATCTCAACTTCAAGGATCGCGACAGCCACTTCATCTTCGGCGACGTCGCCACTGCGGTGATCATCGAGGCCGAGGACGAGGCCGTCGACGGCTGGGAGATCGTCGGGACCCGGCTGAAGACCGTCCTGTCCAACAACATCCGCAACAATTTCGGCTTCCTCAACAAGGCCGCCCTGCCCACGGGTGGGTCCGAACAGGCCTCCCAGACCGGCCAGACCGACAAGCTGTTCAACCAGCAGGGACGCAAGGTCTTCAAGGACGTGGTGCCGATGGTCTCCGACATGATCGTGGACCATGCCGCCGAACTGGGCCTCGACCCGCACGAACTGAAGCGGCTGTGGCTGCATCAGGCCAACATCAACATGAACCAGTTCATCGGCCGCAAGGTGCTGGGCCGCGAACCGACGCCCGAAGAGAACGTCATCATCCTCGACGACTACGCCAACACCTCCTCGGCCGGCTCGATCATCGCCTTCCACCTGCACCACGACGGCTTCCAGCCCGGCGACACCGGCCTGATCTGCAGCTTCGGCGCAGGCTATTCGGCCGGGACGGTGTTCGTGAGGAAGCGCGCCTGATCGACGGCCTCAGGCCGCCGCGACCGCCTCGATCTCGACCAGCCAGGACTCGTCGAAGATTCTGGTGACGATCACGGTCAGGGCCGGCTGCCGCCCGGCCAGCCGCCGCACCCGGACCTCCCGGTTCTCCAGCGCATGGGCCCGGTCGGACAGGAAGGTCGTCACCTTGACCAGATTGTCCAGGGTCATCCCGGCCGCAGCCAGCTGGGTCTCGATATTGTCCCAGACCTGCTCGCACTGGCCCTTGAAGTCAGGCGCCAGCGAGCCGTCCGGCGCGACCGGGATCTGACCGGACAAATAGAGCCAGCGGGTCGGTTCCGTGACCTCGACCGCCTGCGGATACGCGCCCTCGACCGGCGGCGAGGCGTCGCCGGTCAGGGGCCGTATGCCGACGCTCACTGGCGGGCGGCGTCCGAGCGGGCGCGCACTTGAGCGAACTCCGAGGTCGGCTTCCAGCCGGGCCAGTCCTCGCTGTTCGCGAGGCCCAGACCCAGATGGTACAGCAGGGTCAGGTTCTCGGTCGCCGAGGTCAGGTCCCAGTCCGCCGACCATTCGTCCGACGGCTTGTGATAGTCGGCCCCGAACTTGGCGCGCCAGGCGGCCTCGCCCGCCTCCCGACCGCCCTCGACCCAGTCCCAGCCGTGCCATGGCATGATGGCCGGCACGCCCGCCCGGGCGAACGGGAAATGGTCCGAGCGGTAGTAGAAGCCCTGTTCCGGCATGCCGTCGTCCGAGACGTAGCGGCCCAGCGGCTCGGCGAGGGCCTGCAGGCGATCCTCAAGGTCGTTCTGGCCCTTGCCGAAGATCGGCACGTCCCGGGTCGGCCCGGACAGCGGCAGCATGTCGATGTTGATGTCCGCTACGGTGGTCTCCAGCGGATAGACCGGGTCGGCCGCATAGCCGTAGGCGCCCATCAGCCCCATCTCCTCGGCCGCCATATGGGCGAAGACGATGGTGCGCTCGGGTCGTGGCGCCTGGCTGATCTGGCGCGCCATCTCGAGCACGCCAATCGTGCCCGATGCGTTGTCCCAGGCCCCGTTGAAGATCTTGTCGTCGCCGGGCGTCTCCGGATGCTGAGCCTCGCCGCCGACATGGTCCCAGTGGGCCGAATAGATGATCGTCTCGTCCGGTCGCTCGGTCCCGGGCAGGCGGGCAAGCAGGTTGTGGGTGACCAGGGTCTCGCTGGTCTCCTGCGCCTCGGCCGTCAGGGTCACGCCGTTCAGCGCCACGGCCTTGAAGGCCCCGGAGCCGATGCTGCCCAGCTTTTCGATGTCGAGCCCGGCCGCGGTCGCCCACTGCAGCGCCACATCGTGGTTGACGGCCATGGCGAATTCGAGATCTGCGGCGCCGGGCGTCAGAGTGCGCGTCCGCGTCGAAGACTGGGTCGCGCGGGTCCACATCGGCGAGGACGCAGGCTGCGGAATCAGGGTGACGAGGCCGACCGCCCCGCGCCGGAAGGCCTCATCCGCCTTGTAGGCGCCGGACTCGTAGTTGGTGCTGTATTCGCCGTTGAACAGCGCGCCCTCGGGCTCGCCCCCCATCACGATCACGACCTTGCCGCGCACGTCGATGTCGCCGTAGTCGTCCCAGTTCCGCTCGGGCGCGGTGATGCCGTAGCCGGCGAACACCAGCGGCGCGTTGCCGATCGAGGCGCGGCCGTCATTGGTGGCGGCCCGGAGGGTGACGTCGGTCCCGACGGCCAAGGGGTGGCTGACCCCGTCCGGTCCGGTCCAGCTGGCGCTGGCGGCGCCGGCGACGGGCGTGAACCGCTTCAGATGCACCGGCTGCAGCCACTGGCCGTCAGGCCCGCCCGGCTCCAGTCCCATCGCCTCGTACTGCGCCTGCAACCAGGCCAGGGTCATCCGCTCGCCCTCGGTTCCGGGATAGCGGCCCTGAAATTCATCGGCGCTGATGGTGCGGATGTCGTTGCTGATCCGCTCAGCCGAAAAGTCCTGCGACAGGGCCGACCCGGCGGCGAACAGCAGCGCCGCGGCGGCGACGCCGCTGGTGAATGCACGAAACATAGAGGAACGCTCCATCCCGATTTTGGGCGCAGTCTAGGGCGGCCCCGAAAGACCGCCCATTAAGTTTTCGTCATCTGGCTAGCGCCGCGCGCTCGCGCTTGGCGCCCGGGCCGGGCCGAACTCCGAGCCGGGCTTCCAGCCGGGCCAGTCGCGGCTGTTGGCTAGGTCGCGGCCGATCCACAGGGCGACCTCGAGGTCCTCGATCTGACCGGTCAGGTCCCAATCCGCCGACCATTCGTCGTCCGCCTGGTGGTAGCGTTTCGAGCCGTATTCGTCGCGGGCGGCCTCGCGCGGCGCGACCGGCGCATCGCGGAACGCGCCGCCGCCCTCGGCGTAGGCCATGGGAACGCCGCGCTTGGCCAGCGGGAAGTGGTCGCTGCGGAAATAGCTGCCGGCGGCCGGATTGGCGTCGGGAGCCACGGTCCGCCCCTGACGGGCGGCGGCGGCGGCCAGGCGCTCGTCCAGCTCCGACTGGCCGTAACCGATCACGCCCAGGTCGGCGACGCGGCCATAGACGTTCATGGCGTCCATGTTGAAGCCGGCCACCGTCGTCTCCAGCGGCCACACCGGATTGGCGGCGTAGTATTCCGAGCCCAGCAGGCCGCTCTCCTCGGCGGTGAAGCTGATCATCACGATCGACCGTTCCGGCCGCGGACCGGCGCCCCAGAGGCGGGCCAGCTCCAGCAGGCCGGCGGTGCCGGTGGCGTTGTCGACCGCGCCGTTGAAGATGGCGTCGCCGTTGGCGTCGGGCTCGCCCACGCCGATGTGGTCCCAGTGGGCGGTGTAGAGGATGGTCTCGTCCGGATGGGTCGTCCCCGGCAGGCGGGCGAGGACGTTCCTGGTTGTGATCTGGCTGGTGGCCACGTCAAACGACCCGCTGAACGTCGCGCCCGGCAATTCGACCGGGCGGAAGTCGCGGCTGCGCGCCTGGATCTTCAGGGCCTCGAAGTCGAGGCCGGCCCTGCGGAACAGATCAACGGCCACGTCGCGCTGGATCCAGCTCTCCATCTTGACCCGCTCGGCCGCCGCGTTCTGACGCACGATGTCGAACTGCGGTCCCGACCAGCTGTTGGTCACAGTGGGCCAGCCATAGGAAGCCGGGGCGGTCTCGTGGACGATGATGACGCCCGCCGCCCCTCGGCGCGCAGCTTCCTCGTATTTGTAGGTCCAGCGGCCGTAATAGGTCATGGCCCGGCCGTTGAAGGTGTTCAACTCGGGCTGTTCGAAGTCGGCGTCATTGACCAGCACGACGATGACCTTGCCGCGCACGTCGACGTCCTTGAAGTCATCCCAGTTCCGCTCCGGCGCCGTGATGCCGTAGCCGGCGAAGACCAGCGGCGCGTCGGCAAGCATCACATGGTCGCCCGGCAGCCGGGTCGAGACCACGATCTGCTGGCCCTGGGCCAGCGGAAGGGCGTCGCCGCTGACCTTGAAGCTGGCCTGCACGTTCGCGGCGGTGAAACGATTCAGCGTCACGGCCTGGGTCCAGCTCCCGTTCTCGCCGCCCGGCTGGAAGCCCGCCGCGGCGTACTGCTCGCTCAGATAGCGGACGGTCATCTCTTCGGCCGGCGTGCCGATGCCGCGCCCCTGGAAGCTGTCGTCCGACAGCACCCGCGCATGTTCGGACAACCGGGCGGCGTCAAAGGCGGGGGCGGGCGCCGGAGCCTCGCCCTGCACCGTGGCGCAGGCGGAGATCAGGGCGCCGGCGGCGAGCGCGGCGACAGTCGACAGGAGACGCATGAACGGAAACACCCTCAGCCGGAAAGAAACAGACCCGGGCGGACGTTAGGGAGTCAATTCGCCCCTGTCGATGCATCGCCGCGCCACGAAAAACCCGCCAGCGCTGGGCGCCGGCGGGTGGATCGGTCTCGAACAGACTGTTGGAAGCCTAGTGGGCGACGCCCTTCCAGATGCGGCGGTAGCTGACGTAGGTCACGCCGGCGAACAGGAACAGGAAGATCAGAACCCCGAGGCCCGACCGCTTGCGCTGGACCTGCTTGGGATCGGACGCCCAGGCGATGAAGGCGGCGACGTCCTTGGAATACTGATCGACCGTCTCGGCGGAGCCGTCGTCATAGGTCACCTGGCCGTCCATCAGGGGCGGCGGCATGGCGATGAAACCGCCGGGAGGCACGTGGCCCTCGCCGCTCCAGTAGGAGGTCAGGTCGCCCGCCATGTACGGGTTGTAGTACTGGGTCGGACCGATCTTCAGCCCGGCCGGCGCGGCGCGATAGCCCGACAGCAGGGAGTAGATGTAGTTGGCGCCGTCGTGGCGGGCCTTGGCCATGACCGACAGGTCCGGCGGGGCGGCCCCGCCGTTGGCCCCGGCGGCGGCCGTGGCGTTGAGATAGGGGCTCGGGAAACGGTCAGCCGGAACAGCGTCCCGCATCACCGGCTCGCCGGTCTCGGTGTCGATGTCCGGCACCTGCACCTCGGCGGCCAGCACCTTCACGAAGCGATTCTCGGCCGGGTTGACCTGATGGGCGTCGTAGAAGGGACCGCCCGGCTCAGCCAGGGTGCGGAAATGCATCAGGCTCATGCTGTGGCAGGACGCGCAGACCTCGCGGTAGACCTTGTAGCCCCGCTGCAGCTGGCCCTGATCGAAGGTCCCGAACGGGCCCTCGAAGCTGAAGCCGCCCTTGCGCGGGTGCTCGGCGCCCCCGGCCGCCAGGGTCGGCTGCGCCGCCATCGACAGGCCGGCCGCGAGGGCGATCAGGACCAGGGTCTTTTTCATCGACTGGATGTTCGTCTTGAGGGTCATGGTCGATCTCAGCCCTTCTTCTCGGGCGAGGCCGGAGCGGCTTCGGTCATGGCGTCCCCGCCCGAAAGCACCGGCTCGGAAATGGTCGCCGGGATCGGCCGGGGGGTCTCGCGCAGGCCGACCAGCGGCATCAGCACGAGGAAGAACAGGAAGTAGTAGGCCGTCAGCAGCCGGGTCAGCCACAGGTAGCTGTTCAGCTGGCCGTCGAAGAGGGTGAAGCTGGGCATCCCCGGCACCACCGCCGCGTCGGGCAGCTGGGCGCCGCACCACCCCAGGCCCATGCCGACGAGCACGAAGATGATGAAGAAGGTCCGCATCGCCGGGCGGTAGCGCATCGAGCGCACCTTGGACGTATCCAGCCACGGCAGGACGAACAGCACGCCGATGGCGCCGAACATCGCCAGCACGCCGCCGAACTTGTCGGGGATGGCGCGCAGGATCGCGTAGAACGGCAGCATGTACCACTCGGGCACGATGTGCGCCGGGGTCTGCAGGGCGTTGGCCGGGATGTAGTTGTCGGCGTGGCCCAGCGCGTTCGGCATGAAGAAGACGAACAGCGCGAACAGGATCAGGAACAGCACGATCGCGAAGCCGTCCTTGACCGTGAAATACGGATGGAACGGCACGGTGTCCTTGGCGGTCCGATCCTTCGGGATCAGGATGCCGACCGGGTTGTTCTGACCGGCGTGGTGCAGGGCCCACAGGTGCAGGACCACGCAGCCGGCGATCACGAACGGCAGCAGATAGTGCAGCGAGAAGAAGCGGTTCAGCGTGGCGTTGTCGATGGCCGGGCCGCCGCGCAGCCAGATCAGGACCGGCTCGCCGACGACCGGGATGGCCCCGATCAGATTGGTGATCACCTCGGCGCCCCAGAAGGACATCTGGCCCCACGGCAGGACGTAGCCGAGGAAGGCGGTGGCGATCATCAGGAAGAAGATCACGCAGCCGACGATCCAGATCATCTCGCGCGGCGCCTTGTACGAGCCGTAGTACAGCCCGCGCAGCATGTGCAGGTAGACCGCGATGAAGAACATCGAGGCCCCGTTGGCGTGGGTGTAGCGGATGATGTCGCCGCCGTTGACGTCACGCATGATGCGCTCGACCGAGGCGAAGGCCAGTTCGGTGTTCGGCACATAGTGCATGGCCAGGATCACGCCTGTGGCGATCTGGATCACCAGGCAGAGGGCCAGGATGCCGCCGAAGGTCCACCAATAGTTGAGGTTCTTCGGAGTCGGCAGCGACATGTAGTCGGCGCCGAAGCGGACGATCGGGAGACGGGTGTCGAGCCATTTCTCGACGCCGGTCTTGGGGACGTAGGTGGATTCGTGATCGCTCATCGTTTTCTCGCCCGTCCTCAGCCGATTTTCACGCGGGTGTCGGACACATAGTCATAGGTCGGCACGACCAGATTCTTCGGCGCCGGTCCTTTGCGGATGCGGCCCGAGGTGTCGTAGTGCGAGCCGTGGCAGGGGCAGAACCAGCCGCCGAAGTCGCCCGAACCGAACGTCGGCACGCAGCCCAGGTGTGTGCAGGAGCCGATGACGACCAGATATTGCTGGTGGCCCGGCTTGACCCGGTCGGCGTCGGTCTGGGGATCCTTCAGGCTGGCGCGGTCGTCGGCGCGAGCCTGCTCGATCTCCGCCGGGGTGCGATAGCGCACGAACACCGGCTTGCCCTGCCATTTGATGACGACCTGCTGGCCTTCCTGAACCTTGGTCAGGTCGAACTCGATGGTCGACAGCGCCAGGGTGTCGGCCGCCGGGTTCATCGAATTGACCAGCGGCCATGCCGCCATGACTCCGGCGCCCACCGCCGCGGCCCCGGCCGCGATGTGGATGAAGTCTCTACGATTGGGATCCTGATAGGTCAGGTCGCCCTGGTCTGCAGCCACCGATTCGTCTCCTGAGCCGTTGGCGGCGTCGCCTTGGGGCGCGCCGCTGCAACGCTGTCGTTCCTTTAGCGAAATCCCGGATGGCTGGCCCGGCCCGGCTTTGCGGCCCATCGCCGCAAGTCGCTGCCGCCTCTTGAGAAACGGTCGCAATTCGAGCCGCGACAAGCCCCCGGGCCACGCGTATGAGGGCTCTAGAATGCGTCTCGCCCTTTTTCAACCGGCCATTCCGCAGAACGTCGGCGCCTGCATCCGTCTGAGCGCCTGTTTCGGAGTGGAACTGCATATCATCGAGCCCACCGGTTTTCGTTTCGACGACCGGGCGATGAAGCGCGCCGCATTGGATTACGGGCCTTTGGGCCACATGATCCGCCATTCCGGCTGGGAGGCTTTCCAGCGTGATCGCGGTCCCGGCCGGCTGGTTCTGTTCACCACAAAGGGCGCGACGCCGCTCGACGAATTCGCGTTTCGACCGGACGACATCCTGCTTTTCGGCAGCGAGCCCTCGGGCGCCCCGGACTTCGTGCATGAAGCGGCGGACGCCCGGGTGGTGATTCCCCTCCAGCCCGGGGCGCGATCCCTGAACCTCTCGGTCAGCGCCGGCATCGCCTTGTGGGAAGGGCTGAGGCAGGTTCGATTCTGATCGCCTACTCCGGTGCGCCGTCGGCGGGCAGGGCCGCGAGGCTCGGGCGCTCGCCGCGCTTGCCGGCGGCGACCGCCTCGACCGCCCGCATGACCCGCAGCACATTCCCGCCGGCCAGCTTGCGGATGTCGGCCTCGCTCCAGCCCTCGGCCATCAGGGCGGCGAGGATGCGCGGATAGGCGTCCACGCCCTCGACCCCGTCGGGCAGGCTGCCGACGCCGTCGAAGTCGCCGCCGAGGCCGACATGATCAATGCCGGCCACGTCCCGGACATGCCGGATGTGGGCCACGACATCGGCGACCCCGGCGCGGGGGGCGGGGTTGGCCGCCATCCATGCCTGCATCCCGGCCGTCACGGCCCCCGGGTCGCCCGGGTTCAGGGACTTGAGCCGGGCGTCCTCGGCCGAGCGCGCCGCGCCCCAGGCCCGCACCGCCTCGTTGATGAAGCCCGGCACGAAGGTGACCATCACCACCCCGCCGTCCTCGGGCAGCAGCCGCAGCACGCTGTCCGGCACGTTGCGCGGATGCGCCGTCACGGCCCGCGCCGAGGAGTGGGAGAAGATCACCGGCGCCTCGCTGACTCGCATGGCGTCCATCATCGTCTCCTCGGAGACATGGCTCAGGTCGACCATCATGCCGAGACGGTTCATCTCGCGCACCACCGCCTCGCCGAACGGATTCAGCCCGCCCCACTTCGGGGCGTCAGTGGCGCTGTCGGCCCAGCTGGTGGTCGCCGAGTGGGTCAGGGTCATGTAGCGCGCCCCGGCGTCGTGGAATTCGCGCAGCAGGCCCAGGGAGTCGGCGATCGAATAGCCGCCCTCCATGCCGATCAGCGAGGCGATCCGGCCGCGGCGGTGGATGCGCTCGATGTCGTCGGAGGTGGTCGCCAGCTCGAACACATCGGGATGGGCGGCGACGAGGCGCTTGACCGTGTCGATCTGCTCGAAGGTGGCCTTGGCCGCCTCCACCGGGGTCAGACTGGCGGGGACATAGACAGACCAGAACTGGCCGCCCACGCCGCCGGCGCGCAGGCGCGGGATGTCGGTGTGGAGCTCTGTCGAGGCGTCGAGATTGGCCGTCAGATCGACCGCGTGCGGGTCGTTGCCGTGCTGCTGCCGAAGGGCCCAGGGAAGGTCATTGTGCCCGTCGATCAGCGGCGTCCGCTCGAGGATCCGCCGGGCGGCCGCCTCGTCCTGGGCCATGGCCGGAGCGGCGGCGGTCAGCAGGGCGGCGGTGGACAGCAGGACGGCGCGGATCATTACAGACTCCCTCGAAGCTGCCGGGACAGTGGCAGAGGATGGCGGGGCGTCAACCGACGGTGACAGGACGCTGCGGGAGAATCGCCGGAAGGCGGTTTTACCCGGGTAAAACCAAAAAGACAGTCCAAACAGTCCAAACAGTCCTCAGCATCCCGCGGCCGTGATTCAGTTGTCAAAGACCGGCGGCGATCCCGCGACGGGGACGCAAAGCAGCATGCGCCCCTTGTCTCCTCAGGCGGGAAGATAGCCTCGGGAAAAACCTACAGGTCTGATTCCACTACAGATTGTCGGCTGAAGCAGACTATAATTTCCGGGATTGCCACCACAGCGTCACGCGCAGCGTCCTTCTCCCTTCGCAGGGGACGGGATAGGAAGCGCCCCATGACCGACGCCGCCGACCCGCTCGCCCAACAGAAGACCGAAGCCCGCGCCTGGTTCGAGGCCCTGCGCGACCGCATCCAAGCGGCGTTCGAGGCGCTGGAGGATCAGGCCCCCGCCGAGCTGTTTCCCGGCGAGCCCGGCCGCTTCGTGCGCACCCCTTGGGATCGCCCCGAAGGCGGCGGCGGCGTCATGGGCATGATGCACGGCCGGCTGTTCGAGAAGGTCGGGGTCCATGTCTCGACCGTGCACGGGACCTTCCCGGCCGACTACGCCAAGGGCGTGCCGGGCGCGGCGGAGGACCCGCGCTTCTTCGCCACCGGAATCAGCCTGATCGCCCATCCGGCCAGCCCCCGTGTCCCGGCCGTGCACATGAACACCCGCTTCATCGCCACCACCAAGGGCTGGTTCGGCGGCGGCGGCGACCTGACGCCGGTGCTGGAGGCCGACCGACGCCAGGACCACCCGGACACCCTCGCCTTCCACGCCGCCATGAAAGCCGCCTGCGACGCCCACGATCCGGCCTGGCATGCGCAGTTCAAGGCCTGGTGCGACGAATATTTCTTCCTGCCCCACCGCAACGAGCCGCGCGGCACCGGCGGCATCTTCTACGACCACCTCGACAGCGGCGACCGCGCCCGCGACTTCGCCTTCACCCGGGACGTCGGCAAGGCCTTTCTGGACGTCTATCCGCGGATCGTCGCGGGACGGATGGCCGAGGCGTGGACGGCGGAGGAGCGCGAGGAGCAGCTGGTCCGGCGGGGGCGCTATGTCGAGTTCAACCTGCTCTACGACCGCGGCACCATGTTCGGGCTCAAGACCGGCGGCAATGTCGAGTCGATCCTGAGCTCGATGCCGCCCGTGGTGAAGTGGCCCTGAGGGCCGCGGGTCAGGCGAACTCGGCTTCCAGCGGCTGTTCCGGCTCCAACGCCGCGCCGATGGCTTCCAGCAGGCTGGTCATGGTCACCGGCTTGGTCAGGTGACCGTCGGCGCCCGCGGCCCGTCCGGCCTCGATATGCTCGGACATGGCGTTGGCTGTCAGCATCAGCACCGGGGTACGTTTCAGGCCGTGCCCGGCCTCGTGTCGCCGGATCTCGGCCGTCGCCGTCAGGCCGTCCATGACCGGCATCTGCATGTCCATCAGCACGAGGTCGAAGCCGCCCCCGACGAAGGCCTCGACCGCCTTCTGCCCGTCCTCGACGGCGACCAGCTCCATCTCGGTCGCGCCCAGCATGATCTCGACGACCTTGCGGTTGGCGGGGTGGTCGTCGGCCAGCAGGATCCGGAGTGCGGCGCCTTCGACATCGCGCGCCGGCTGGGCCGCCGCCGCGGCCTCGCCAGCGGTCTGTTCGACGCGCGGCAGCGGGATCTCGAACCAGAAGCTTGAGCCCTCGCCCGGCGTGCTTTCGCAATCCAGGGCGCCGCCCATCAGGTCGACCAGGGCGGTGGAGATGGCGAGGCCGAGGCCGGTGCCGCCGTACCGGCGCGTGATCGATCCGTCGGCCTGCTGGAAGCGCCGGAAGATGCGGCTTCGCTGCTCCCGGTCGAAGCCCACCCCGGTGTCGCTGACGCGGAACGTCACGCGGTCATCATCCGCCGCCGTCACGGCCAGCCGGACCGCGCCCGCACTGGTGAATTTCAGCGCATTGTTGACCAGGTTCGTCAGCACCTGACGGAGACGCACGGCGTCGCCCTCGACCAGGCCGGACAATGCCGGGTCGAACGCCACCTCCAGCGCCACGCCCTTGTCCTCGGCCTTGACGCGCCACAGGGCGCCGATGTCGCTGACCGTCTGCTCCAGGTCGAAGGGGGCCGGCTCTATCGCGACCTGACCCGACTCGATCCGGGCGCTGTCGAGGATGTCCGACAGCAGCCGCTCCAGCGTCACGCCGGAGGAGCGGATCAGTTCGACCATCTCCTTTTCCTGCTGGCCGAGCGGCCGCCGGGTCAGGGAATCCGCCATCGACACGACCCCGTTCAGAGGCGTGCGGATTTCGTGGCTCATATTGGCGAGGAATTCGCTCTTGGCCCGGTTCGCATCCTCCGCCCTCCGCTGCGCCATCCGCAGCCGGTCGGCCTGGCGCGATTGCCAAAAAACCATCGCGATGGAGAACAGCAGGAAGATCACGCCAATGGCGATGATCGCGCGCTGCAGGGTGGTGTTGGCCCGCGCCGTCTCCAGCTGCCGACGGCGCTCCGCCAGTTGCTGCTGCATGTCGCCCGTCACCTGGTGGATGCCGGCGCTGAAGCTCTGGGCCGAGGCGATCTCGCCCTCGGCCAGGTGCGCCCGGAGCGCGCGGAAGGCATCTTCCGACCGGCCCTCGGCGAACAGGACTTCGGCCTCGACATGGTCGACCTCGAGATCGACGCCGCCGGCCTCAAGGCGCCGAAGAACCTCAAGATCGCGACGCGCGGCGGCGGCCTGGCCGGTGCGAGCGCGGGCGATGGCCCGCAGCGGCAACACGTCACGAGCGAGGAAGGCCGCGGCTCCGAGCTCTTCGCCATACGGCTCCATGCACGCCAGAACTTCACGCGGGGCGCCCCGGGCGTTGGCCACGGTGGCGCACAGACTGGCGTCGTAGATCGCCAGCGTCGGCAGGTCCGAGCGCGCCGCGAGCCGGTGGTGGGCGGCGTAATATTCGGCGGCCCGGGCCTGGTCGCCGACCTTCACCGCCATCATGGCCAGGTTGTAGAGGCTGTCGAAGTCGGGCCGGGGATAGGCCGGATTGGAATAGTCGATCTCGAATTTGCGGAAGGCGGCGGCGGCGCCCCGGACGTCGTTCAGCTCCTTCAGCCCCATCCCCGCCACCTCCCAGATGCCGCCCTGGGCCGTCGCGGCGAAGGGGTCGCCTTCGGGGATGTCGGCCTGGGCCCGCGCCAGCAGTTCGAGGCCCTCGCCGACCCGGCCTTCGTCGACGCGGGCCAGCGCGGTGAGCCGGGCGGCGTGGGCCCGCACGAACCAGTCGCGGCCCTCGCGCGCGAAGCGGTCCATCTCGACGGCGACGCTCGTGTCCCCTTGGTCGTAGCGGACGGTGAGGTCGTTCAGATGGGCGATGTCGACATAGCGCGCGTCGTTCCGGCGCCGCGCGGCCTCGGCCAGGCGACGGTTCCACACGACCGCGCGCTCGAACTCGCCCTGGTTCAGGATCGTCCAGGTGACATGGTAGAGCCGGTTCAGGCCTTCGCGGTCGCGGCGCTGGAGCGCGGCCTCGCCGAAGGCTTCAAGGGCTGCGAAATTGGTCGACGCCGCCCGCCGCTCCACGAACCGGGCGAGGGCGCGAGAATCCGCAGGCCCCGCGGCGGCAGGCGTCATCCGGGCGACTCCGCTGGTCGCCGCTGCGGAGGCGACGAGCAGAACGAGACTCGCCGCGAAGATGCGAAGAAGCGACATGAGCTTTCCGACGTGGGTCCCCGGTCATCGCACACATATGTTGCGCAAGGTTTAGCGGCCCCCGGCGATGAAGCCCCCCGCATGGGAACCCGCGGATCCGGGATCGGCGTCAGGCGGGACCCGCGCCGGTCATCCACACCTCGGCCCGCGCCCCGGCCTCGCCGAGCCGGTCCGCCACCCAGCCGCAGACCTCGGCGGCGGCGGTCTCCGCCCCCGCCGGCGGGTTCAGCACCACCACGGCGCAACCGTTCATCTTCATCGGATTGGTCAGGGGCCGCAGCCGCGCCTCGGCCACGAGCACCCGCTTGACCCCCGCCTGATCGAGCCGGCGCAGGAAGCCGTCGAAGGTCTCCATGTCCTTCAGCGGGGTCCAGATGACGACCATGGCGCGCGGATCGGCGCGGACGATCGCCGCCCCCGTATCGGCGGCGCGCAGATAGTCGTCCGGACGCTCGAACGGCGGGTCGATCAGGACGAACGCCCCCTGGACATGCGCCGCCTCGGCCCGGGCCTGGTCATAGCCGTCTCCGCCGCGGGCGGTTGCGTGGGCAAAGGGTTCCAGCGCCTGCTGCAGCAGCTCGAGCACCGGGGGGTTCAGCTCGAACCCGAGATAGCGATCGGCCGCGCCCAGACGGTCGGCGATCAGCAGCGGCGAGCCCGGGTACAGATTGGCGCCGCCGTGCGGATTGAGCCGCGCGACCTCTCTCGCCAGGGCCTCGATCGTCGGAGGCCGGTCGGCGGCGGCCATCAGCCGGGCGACGCCCGCCTCGGCCTCCTTCGACCGGGCGCCCTCGCCGCTCAGGTCGTAGACGCCCGCTCCCGCGTGGGTGTCGATCACCGTCACCGGCCCCGAGGCCTGGCGCCGCTCCAGCAGCCACAGCACCAGGGCGTGCTTGACGAGATCGGCGAAATTTCCGGCGTGGAAGCTGTGGCGGTAGTTCATGCCCGGGCATCCCCCTCCCCGCCCCCGGGGTCAAGAGGAACCGTGTCCGGGCGGCGGCGTTGCCCCTCCCCGGCCCCCGAGAGGCCGATCACGGCCCTGCCCTTGGAGCCCGACCCGATGCCGAACGGCTCCGACGCCCCCGCCGCGGACTCCGCCATTCCCCAAGGCCTGACCTGGTGCAGCGACGACCGTCCGGGATTCCGCCGCAGTCCCGCGGGCGACGGCTTCCGCTATCACGACCAGAAGGGGCGGCGGATCACCGACGAGGCGGTGCTTGAGCGCATCCGCATGCTGGCGATCCCGCCCGCGTGGACGGACGTCTGGATCTGCCCCCGCGCATCGGGCCACATCCAGGCCACCGGCCGGGACGTGAAGGGACGGAAGCAGTACCGCTATCACGCCGACTGGCACGCCCACGCGGCCGAGACCAAGTTCGAGCGCCTGCCCGACTTCGCCCGCGCCCTGCCGAAGCTGCGCCGCCGGGTCGAGGCGGACCTCAATCGTCGCGGCGTGTCGCGCGAGAAGGTTCTGGCCACGGCGGTGCGCCTGCTCGAGATCACCCTGATCCGGGTCGGCAACGCCCAGTATGCGAAGCAGAACCGCTCCTACGGCCTGACCACCCTGCACAAACGGCATCTCGACGTCGACGGCGCGGCCCTGACCTTCGCCTTCAAGGGCAAGAGCGGGGTCGAGCACGAGGTGCGGGTCCGCGACCGCCGGCTGGCCGCCATGGTGCGAAACCTGCGCGAACTGCCGGGCCAGCAGCTGTTCAAATACCGCGATGCCAACGGCGACCTGTGCGTCCTCAGTTCGGACGATGTGAACGCCTATATCCGCGAGGCCATGGGCGAGCAGTTCTCGGCCAAGGACTTCCGGACCTGGGCCGGGACGGTGTCGGCGGCGCGGGCGCTGCGCGACGGGGAGCCGCCCGCCTCCCCGACCGAGGCGAAGCGCCGGATCACCGTCTGCGTCAAGGCGGTGGCCGGCCTGCTGGGCAATACGCCGACGGTGTGCCGGACCTCCTACGTCCATCCGCGGGTGTTCGAACTCTTCGAGGCCGGCCGCCTCGGCGAGGCGCTGCCGGGCCCCGAGGCGGCGAGCTTCGAACGCGCCCTGGCGAAGGCGCTCGCGGGCTGAGAACGACGCTGGTTCGACCGCCGCCGGGCGCCGGCCCCCATTGCGCCCGCAAGCTGACTGCGATGTAACTTGCACCCCTTGTGGAACGGCGGTTTACGAGCCGACCATTTCAAGTCGGAGGGACTTTCCAATGTTCGTAGCGAACAATTTTCTGCGCCTAGGCGTGTTGTCGGCCCTGGTCGGCATGACCCTGGGCGTCTGGATGGGCGCGAATCAGGACTTCGTGCTGAGGCCGGTGCACGCCCACATCAATCTGCTGGGCTTCGCCTCGATGATGCTGTTCGGCCTGTTCTACCGGGTCTTTCCGGCGGCCGGCCGCGGCTGGCTGCCGATGGCGCATTTCGCCCTGTCGGTGCTGGGCTTCCTGATCCTGATGCCGTCGCTGACGCTGATGCTCTTGCAGAAGCCGCTGTTCCTGCCGGCGATGATCGCTTCGGAAATCATGCTGGTGCTGTCGATGCTGCTGTTCGTCATCATCGTCTTCATGGCGACGATGAAGAAGGATCAGGCGGTCGCCCAGTAGCCGCGACTGCGGGCGCTGACCGGCGCCCGCGTCGCCTCGACCCGGGACAGGATGGCGGCCTTGAAGGCGTCGGCCGGAGCGTCGCCGGCCAGCAACCGCAACGACCGGATGATCCGCGTGATCCGCAGGTGGTTGTGGTCGTTGGGCATCAGCCAGTCGTGGGTCATCCGGTAGAAGGCCCCCATCCGGTCGGTCGCGGCGGCGAGGGCGATCTGGGCCATGGCCGAAGCGTGGATCGCGTCCACGTCGGCGTCCGTCAGCACCGGGGCGTCCGGCACGGCGCGCGACGGCTCCCGCAGGGGGAACAGCCACTGGATGAAATCGTGCGACCGTTCGAGGGCGTCGTTGTTCATCGCCAGGACGTCGAACAGGGTCCGACCCGCCGCGTCCGGCCCCTCGCCCTGCAGAAAGGCCACGACCGGGCCGACCGTCATGGTCCGCTCCTAGGCCGCCTTGTCCCAGTCCAGCACCACCTTGCCGGACTGGCCGGAGCGCATGGCCTCGAAGCCTTCCTCGAAGCGTTCGTAACCCATCTGGTGGGTGATCAGCGGCCGCAGGTCGAGACCGGCCTTGAGCAGGCCCAGCATCTTGCGCCAGGTGGTGAACATCTCGCGGCCGTAGACGCCCTTGATGGTCAGAGCCTTGAGGATGATGGCGCCCCAGTCGGTCTCCATCGGCTTCGACGGAATGCCGAGCATGGCCATGCCGCCGCCCATGATCAGGGTGTCGACGCACTGTTTGAAGGCGATCGGCGAGCCGGACATCTCCAGCGCCACGTCGAAGCCGACCTTCATGCCGAGTTCGTGGATGACGTCGTGGAGGTCTTCCTTCGTGGTGTTCACCGTCCGCACGCCCGGCGCGACCTTCTGCGCCAGCTCGAGCCGGAAGTCGTTGATGTCGGTCAGGACCACGGTCCGGGCGCCCGCCTGGCGGGCGACGGCGGCGGCCATCATGCCGATCGGCCCCGCGCCGGTAACCAGCACATCCTCGCCGAGCAGGTCGAACTGCTGGGCCGTATGCACGGCGTTGCCGAACGGATCGAGGATGGCCCCGATCTCATAGGGCACGTCGTCCGGCAGCTCGATGACGTTGAAGGCCGGGGCCACGACGAATTCGGCGAAGGCGCCCTGACGGTTCACGCCGATGCCGCGGGTGTCGGGGTCGAGATGGAAATGGCCGGCCCGGGCCGCTTCGGAGTTCAGGTCGATGACATGGCCCTCGGCCGAGACGCGCTGGCCGACCTTGAGACGGCGGTCGACGTCCTTGCCGATGGCGACGATCTCGCCCGAAAACTCATGGCCGGTGATCATCGGGACGGGGACGTTCTTCTGGCTCCACTCGTCCCAGTTCCAGATGTGGATGTCGGTGCCGCAGACGGCGGTGCGGTGAACCTTGATCAGCACATCCTCGTCGCCCGCGACGGGGATGGGAGCGTCGATCAGTTCGAGGCCGACGCCGGGCTTCGTCTTGGCCAGGGCCTTCATGGTGTCCGCCATCAGATAACTCCCAATTCCTTGCCGGCCGTCGTGAACGCCGCAACCGTTTGATCGATTTGTTCGAAGGTGTGGGCCGCCGACATCTGGGTGCGGATGCGGGCCTGGCCGCGCGGCACGACGGGGAACGAAAAGCCGATGACATAGACGCCGAGTTCCAGCGCCCGGGCCGCGAAGTCCTGGGCCAGTTTGGCGTCGCCGAGCATGACCGGGATGATCGGATGCTCGCCCGGCAGCAGGGTGAAGCCCGCCTCGGTCATGGCGGCGCGATAGCGGACGGCGTTGGCGAACAGCTGTTTGCGCAGGGCGTCGCCCTCGTCGCCGGCGGCGATGCGGATGGCCTCGAGGCTGGAGCCGCAGACGGCGGGCGCGAGGGCGTTGGAAAACAGATAGGGCCGGGCGCGCTGCTTCAGCAGGGCCACGACCCCGGAGGTGGCGCAGATGAAGCCGCCCATGGCCCCGCCCAAGGCCTTGCCGAAAGTGCCGGTCAGGAAGTCGATCTCGACGCCATGGTGAGCGTAGGAGCCCCGCCCCTGCGGACCAAGGAAGCCGGTCGCGTGGCAGTCGTCGACCATGATCAGGGCCGAGTATTTGTCGGCCAGGGCCCGGATGTCCTTCAGCTTGGCGATATAGCCGTCCATCGAGAAGGCGCCGTCGGTGGCGATGACGATCTCGCGCGCACCATCGGCCCGAGCCTGTTTCAGCTGGGTCTCGAGGTCGTCCATGTCGGAGTTGGCGAAGCGGTATCGTTTGGCCTTGCACAGCCGGACGCCGTCGATGATGGAGGCATGGTTCAGGCTGTCCGAGACGATGGCGTCCTCGGCTCCGAACAGGGGTTCGAAGATGCCGCCGTTGGCGTCGAAGGCGGCGGCGAACAGAATCGTGTCCTCGAAGCCGAGATAGTCGGCGACCGAGCGCTCCAGCTCCTTGTGGATCTCCAGCGTGCCGCAGATGAAGCGGACGGAAGCCGTCCCGGCTCCCCACTTTTCCTGCGCCCGGATTCCGGCCTGGGTCACCCGCTCGTCGCCGGCGAGGCCGAGATAGTTGTTGGCGCAGAAGTTCAGCACATCGCGGTCGCCGACCTTGATCACCGGGCCCTGCCGGGAGGCGATGACCCGCTCGGGCTTGGTCAGCCCTTGAGCGTCGATGTCGGCGAGTTCCGCGCGTACGCGGTCATAGAAGGTCGCTGTCATGCGCGCTCCGCTACGCCGTTTTGAAGGCGGTTTGAACCCCTAGTTGGTCGGCTGGCTGGAAGACGCCGTCAAAGAGCGGATCGGGCTGACCCGGACCCGGCCGCCGCAGGGGGTGAGGGGCATATCCAGCGAGACCGGCGAGGTGTCGCCAGGCGCCGTGACACGGATGCGGGCCGCCGACGGACAGGTGGTTTCGCCTTCTCCCTCGTGCGGCATCACGTTCCACGCCAGTTCGAACGCCGCCTTTTCGCGCGGTTTCAGGGTGACCGGCGCGGGAGCCTCGCCTTGGGTGAAATAGCTCGCCGTGCTCTGCTCGGCGCGGACGCCGGTCAGGGCGCGGCCCTGCCGATCCTGAACCGTCACGCCGGGATAGCCGGTCAGACTGCAGGCCTGGGCCCCGATGTTCTGGACCCCGATATTGGCGACGCGGTTGCCGGCCCCAGCGTCAGCGCCTTCGCTCGACAGCTTCAGCTGCGGCCCCTTGCAGGGCGGTGCTGCGGAGGCCGCCGGAGCGGGAGCCGCCGGCGCCGCTGCGCCCGGCGCCGGCGCGACGGCGGGCGCAGGTCGGCTGCATTGCTCAAGAACGACCGGCGCGTCTTCAGCCACCAGACGGCTGAGCGTGGCGTGCTCGACCCCGTCGCGCGTCAGCGACCGCCACTCGACCTCGGCGTTGACGAAACGGGCCCCCGAGGCGGCCGGGGCGCTGCGCAGGACCCAGGTTCTGTCCCGGTAGCTGACCTGCGCCGACTGTGGATCAGGGTAGGCCACGGCCACGGTCAGGCCGCTGTCGCAGACCCAGGTGGCGGAGACGGGAGCGGGCTCCGCGATCGGCGCCGTCGGTTCGGGCGGCGGCGTCACAGGTTCTTCGGGCTGGCCGCAGCCGGCGGATGCCGCCAGGGCGAGGGCCGCGAGGCCGAGGCCGACAATCTGATTCCGACGCATGGACGTCCCCCTGACACACGGCACCATCAACGTCAGCCAACGGCAAAGGCTCCCCCGGCGCAAGGACGGGAACCGGCCGTCAGGTCGTCAGCACGCGCGGCAGCTTGAAGGTGACGGTCTCGCGTTCGCCGGCGTCCTCGATCACCTCGGCGTCGAAACGGGCGCGAACGGCGTCGACCAGGGCCTCGATCAACGGTTCCGGCGCCGAGGCCCCCGCGGTGATCCCCAGCGTGGACACGCCATCGAGCCACGACCAGTCAACCTGGGTCGCGTCATCGACCAACCGGGCGTCGCGGGCCCCGGCCCGCAGCGCCACCTCGACCAGCCGCACCGAGTTGGAGGAATTCTTCGAGCCCACCACGAGGACGAGGTCGCACCCCTCGCCCAATCGTTTGACCGCCTCCTGGCGGTTGGTGGTCGCGTAGCAGATGTCTTCCTTGTGCGGGTCGGGCAGTTCGGGGAAGCGCCGCTTGAGGACCGACAGAATCTCACTGGTGTCGTCGACCGACAGCGTCGTTTGCGTCGCATAGGCCAGCGGCGCGTCGCCCGGCCGCTGGAAGACCTCGGCGTCCTCGACCGTCTCGACCAGACTGATCGCGCCCGGCGGCAGCTGGCCCATGGTGCCGACCACCTCGGGGTGGCCGGCGTGGCCGATCAGGATGATGTGGCGGCCGGCGGCGTGGTGGCGCTCGGCCTCGACATGGACCTTGGAGACCAGCGGGCAGGTGGCGTCGAGATACAGCATCTCGCGCGCCCGGGCGCCTTCGGGCACCGACTTGGGCACGCCATGGGCGGAGAAGACCACCGGCCGGTCGTCAGGGCATTCGTCTAATTCCCTGACGAAGACCGCGCCCATGGCCTTGAGCCGGTCGACCACGTGGCGGTTGTGAACGATCTCGTGGCGCACATAGACGGGCGCGCCGTATTTGCCGATCGCGCGTTCGACGATCTGGATGGCCCGGTCGACCCCGGCGCAGAAGCCGCGGGGCGTGGCCAGACGCACGGTTAGCGGACGCTTTTCGGGAGCCGGGATCGGCGCGTGCAGGGTCATGCGCGGAACCTAGTCGTTCAACCCCCGCGCCGCCACCTCGCTTTGCCCCAGCGCGCGTTTGCCGCGCCTCGCTTTAGCCGCTATCAGCAACGAGCGTGCGCCCGGCGTCGGGATATGGCGCGCCTCCTCGTTTGTGGAAGAGCTTTCGATGCGTCGCGTCTTCAAGATTTCTCTGGCCTCGGCCGCCGCGGCCGCCGCGCTTTCGGCCCTGCTTGTACCGCTCGCGGCCCAGGCGCAGGTGCGTCCGGGCCAGCAGCAGCCGGGAGGCTCCGAGCGCGGCGAGAACGCCGACGGTTCGCAGCAGAATGAGCGTGCCCGTGCGCCCCGCATCGCGCCGCTGCGCCGCAGCGCAGCAGCGGGTCCGTGCCCCTATGTGAAGATCCTCTATGACGCCGCCCGCTACGTCGAACTGACCGGCGACCGGGTCGCGGCCTCCAATGTCGGCTACACCGGCGAGATCGAGGGCCTGACTTCGGACTGCGCCTATCAGTCCGACGAGCCGATCACCGTGCACACCCGGGTTCTGTTCAACCTGGGCCGCGGGCCGCAGGCCCAGGGCGACGCTCGCACCTATCGCTACTGGATCGCGGTCACAGAGCGGAACAAGGCGGTGCTGGCCAAGGAGTATTTCGACCTTCCGGTCGATTTCGACGGCGCGTCGACCGCGTCGGTGAGCCAGGATCAGGTCGTCGTCATTCCCCGCGCCGATGCAACGACCAGCGGCGACAATTTCGAGATTCTCGTCGGCTTCGACGTGACCCCGCAGATGGCCGAGTTCAACCGCACGGGCAGCCGGTTCCGCGTCAATGCGGGGACCGCGGCTCCGACGACCAACCAGTAAATGACCGATCTCAGAACTGTCCTGGGCGAAGCGGTCGGGGCCGCCTTCGCCGCCGAAGGCGTGGACCCCGCCCTCGCCCGCGTGACCCCGTCCGACCGGCCCGACCTGGCCGACTTCCAGTCGAACGGCGCCCTGGCGGCGGCCAAGGCGCTGAAGGCCAATCCGCGCGACCTCGCGACCCGGGTGGCCGAGCGGCTGAAGGGCGATGACCGGCTGGCGTCGGTCGAGGTGGCCGGACCGGGGTTCATCAATCTCAAGGTCGCCGACGATGCATTGGCGGTCCGGGCGGCCGAAGTCGCGGGCGACGCGGAGCACGCGGGAGCCTCGACAGTCGCCGCGCCGCGCAAGGTGGTGATCGACTACGCCGGGCCGAACGTGGCCAAGCCGATGCACGTCGGCCACCTGCGCAGCTCGATCATCGGCGAGAGCCTGAAGCGGCTGTTCCGGTTCCGGGGCGATCAGGTGTGGGGCGACGCCCATTTCGGCGACTGGGGCTTCCAGATGGGGCTGCTGATCGTGGCCGTGGCCGAGGAGGGCGGGGCTGACGCCTTCATGGCCGGCGGCGACGGGCCGTTTCCTCCGGAAAGCCCGGTGACCCTCGAGGATCTCGAGCGGCTGTACCCGGCGGCCGCCGCCCGGGCCAAGGAAGACGCGGACTTCCGCGACCGCGCCCGCAGGGCGACGGCGGAGCTGCAGGCCGGGCGCGCCGGCTACCGCGCCCTGTGGCGTCACATGCATGACGTCTCGATGAGCGGGCTGCAGCGCGAGTTCGGGGCCCTGGGCGTGACCTTCGACCTGTGGAACGGCGAGAGCGACGCCGATCCCCTGATGCCCGAGATGATCGCCCATCTCGAACAGACCGGCCTGCTGGTCGAGGACGATGGCGCCCGGGTGGTCCACGTGGCCCGGCCCGGCGAGACGCGGAAGCGGAAACTGGCCGACGGCACCGTCATCGAGGCGCCGAGCCCGCCGCCGCTGCTGGTGATCTCGTCGGAAGGCTCGGCCATGTACGGCACGACCGACCTGGCGACCATTCTCGACCGGCGCAAGGCTATCGACCCCGATCTGATCCTGTACGTCGTGGACGAGCGGCAGGCCGAGCATTTCGAACAGGTGTTCCGGGCGGCCGTCCTGGCTGGATACGCCGCCGAGGGGTCGCTGGAGCATCTCGGCTTCGGCACCATGAACGGGCCGGACGGCAAGCCCTTCAAGACCCGCGCCGGCGGGGTGCTGAAGTTGCACGACCTGATCACCATGGCGGTCGACAAGGCGCGTGAGCGGCTGCGCGAGGCGAAGCTGGGGGCCGACCTGCCCGAGGCCGAGTTCGACGACATCGCCCGCAAGGTGGCCGTGGCGGCGCTGAAATTCGCCGACCTGTCGAACAGCCGGACGACCAGCTACATCTTCGACCTCGACCGCTTCATGAGCTTCGAGGGCAAGACCGGGCCGTATCTGCTGTACCAGGCGGTGCGGATCAAATCCCTGCTGCGCAAGGCGGCGGACCAGGGCGCGGCGGCGGGGCCGGTGGCCATCGCCGAGCCGGCCGAGCGCGATCTGGCCCTGACGCTGGACGCCTTCTCCCAGGCCGTGGCCGAGGCCTACGACAAGCGGATGCCGCACCTGATCTCGGAGCACGCCTACCGGCTGGCCCAGTCGTTCTCGAAATTCTACGCCGCCTGCCCGGTGCTGGTCGCGCCGGACGAGGCGACCAAGGGTTCGCGGCTGACGCTGTCGAAGGCGGTGCTGGACCAGCTGGAGCGGGCCCTGGACCTTCTGGGCATCGACACGCCGGAGCGGATGTAGGCTAGACTGGCGGGCCTCAGGAGGGAGCCCGTCCATGTCGCTCGACGCCTATATCGCCGGCCTGCCAAAGGCCGAACTGCACCTGCACATCGAGGGCTCGCTTGAGCCTGAGTTGATGTTCGAACTGGCGCAGCGCAACGGCGTGGCCATTCCGTTCGACAGCGTCGAGGCGGTGCGGGCGGCCTATGATTTTTCGAACCTGCAAGACTTCCTCGACATCTATTACGCCGGCGCCAACGTCCTGCTGACGCGCCGCGATTTCGAGGATCTGGCCTTCGCCTATTTCCAGCGGGCGGCGGCGGACAATGTGCGCCACGCCGAAATCTTCTTCGATCCGCAGACCCATACCGATCGGGGCGTGCCTTTCGCCGTGGTGGTGGAGGGGCTGATCGCCGGCATGGACCGGGCCAGGGCCGAACTGGGCGTGACCTCGGGCCTGATCCTGAGCTTCCTGCGCCACCTGTCGGAAGAGGCGGCCTTCGCCACACTGGAGATGGCGAAGCCGTACCTGCATCATTTCATCGGCGTTGGCCTCGACTCGTCCGAGGTCGGCCATCCGCCTTCGAAATTCGTGCGCGTGTTCGCCGCCGCCGGCGAGCTGGGCCTGAAGCTGTGCGCCCATGCCGGCGAGGAGGGCCCTCCGGAGTATGTCCGCGAGGCGCTGGACCTGCTGCATATCGACCGGATGGACCACGGCAACCGCTCGATGGAGGACGAGGCGCTGATCGAACGGCTGGCGGCGTCGCAGATGACGCTGACGGTGTGCCCACTGTCGAACCTGAAGCTCTGCGTGGTGAAGGACCTGAAGGACCATCCCGTGCCGGAAATGCTGCGCCGGGGCCTGCACGTGACGCTGAACTCGGACGACCCGGCCTATTTCGGCGGCTATGTGAACGACAACTACCGCCGGCTCGCCGCAGCGGTGGGCCTTACGCGCGAACAGGTGACGCAGATTGCGCGGAACAGCTTCGAGGGGTCGTTCCTCGGCGAGGCGGAGAAGGCGGCGCGGATCGCGGAAGTGGAGGCCTACGCCGCCCGCGCTTGACTTGGGCGCTGAGTCGGGGCCTAGGTCGCGGCGCTCTCGCGGGAGAGATCGGGGCCGTTTCGCCAAATCTGAAACGCACCCCGGAGCCGAAGGCGCAACCGCCCCGGAAACGCTCAGGCAAACGGACCGCGAAGGCATACGGACGCTGGAAAGTCGCTCCTTGCGAGCGCGCCGACGGAGCAAGACGCCGCACTATCGGCGCCGGAATCTCTCAGGCTTCAGGACAGCGGGGGCGCGAGGACGGCGGAGCTTTCCGCCCCGGAACGCGACTCTGAAGGCCGACATGACCGACGAAGCTTTGAAGACCACCCCTCTCAACGCCGCGCATCGCGCCCTGAGCGCCCGCATGGTTGGCTTCGGCGGCTATGACATGCCCGTGCAGTACGAGGGCGTGCTGGCCGAGCACCGCTGGACCCGCGAGCACGCCGGCCTGTTCGACGTGTCGCACATGGGCCAGTGCAAGATCACCGGCGCGGACGCCACCGCCCAGTTCGAACGCTTCGTGCCCGGCGACTATGCGGTCCTGAAGGCCGGGCGGCAGAAATACAGCCTGCTGCTGAACGCCGAGGGCGGGATCATGGACGACCTGATGGCGGGTCGTCCCGACCACGACGGCCTCTATGTCGTGGTCAACGCCGGCAACAAGGACGCCGACTTCGCCTTCCTGGAAGCCAACCTTCAGGGCGACGCCAAACTGACCGTGCTGGACGACCGCGCCCTGATCGCGATCCAGGGGCCGGAGGCGGCCGAGGTGATGGCGAAGCACGAGCCGGTGCTGGCCGAGTTCGGCTTCATGGACTGCGCCCGGCTGGTGCTGTTCGGGGTCGACTGCTTTGTGTCGCGCTCAGGCTACACGGGCGAGGACGGCTACGAGATCTCGGTTCCCGCCACCGACGCGGAGCGCATCTGGAACGAGATTCTGAAAGACGCCCGGGTCAAGCCGATCGGCCTCGGGGCCCGCGACAGCCTGCGGCTGGAGGCCGGCCTGCCGCTGCACGGCCACGACATCGACGCCACGACCAGCCCGGTCGAGGGCGCCCTGACCTTCGCCCTGTCGAAGTCGCGCAAGGAACGCGCCGACTTCAACGGCGCCGACCGCGTCCTGAAGGAACTGGCGGAAGGCCCGTCACGGGTGCGCGTCGGCCTCAGCGTCAAGGAAGGCGCCCCGGCCCGTGAAGGCGCGGAAATCGCTGACATGGACGGGACCGTCATCGGCAAGGTCACCTCGGGCGGCCCGTCGCCGACGCTGGGCCGCAACATCGCCATGGGCTATGTGCCGCCGAAGTTTTCCGAACTGGGTACGGAGCTGAAGGTCCTCGTGCGCGGCAAGCCCGCCGCCGCCGAGGTCGTCGCCACGCCCTTCGTCGCCCAACGCTACTATCGCAAACCCAAGGCCGTCTGAGCCTTTCGGAGAGAAACCGATGCATTTCACCAAGGATCACGAGTGGGTTCGCCTCGACGGCGACGTCGCCACCGTCGGCATCAGCAAGCACGCCGCGGAAGCCCTCGGCGACGTGGTGTTCGTCGAGACGCCGGAAGCCGGCAAGGCCGTCTCCAAGGGCGACAGCTTCGCCGTCGTCGAGAGCGTCAAGGCGGCCTCGGACGTCTACGCCCCGGTGTCGGGCGAAGTGATCGAGGGCAACGCCGCCCTCGCCTCGGCCCCCGAGACGGTCAACGCCGATCCCGAAGGCGAAGGCTGGTTCGCCAAGATCAAGGTGTCCGACGCCTCGCAGTTGGACGCCCTGATGGACCGCGCCGCCTACGACGCCTTCCTCTCCACGCTCTAAGCCCTTCCCTCCCGCACGGATCTCCCCGCCATGCGCTACCTCCCCCTGACGCCCGACGACCGGTCGGCCATGCTGGCCGCCATCGGGGCCAAGTCGATCGACGATCTGTTCGTGGACGTGCCGCAGGCGGCGCGCCGCGAGGGCTTCGTCGACCTGCCGCGCGTGGCCGGCGAGCTTGAGGTCGAGCGGGCGCTCGGCGCCATGGCGGCGAAGAACGCCTCGGCGGGAACGGTCCCCTTCTTCTGCGGCGCCGGGGCCTACAAGCACCACGTCCCGGCGACGGTGGACCATGTGATCCAGCGGTCGGAGTTCCTGACCAGCTACACGCCCTACCAGCCCGAGATCGCCCAGGGCACGCTGCAGTATCTGTACGAGTTCCAGACCCAGGTCGCGAACCTGACCGGCATGCCGGTGGCCAACGCCTCGCTCTATGACGGCTCGACCGCCATGGCCGAGGGCGTGCTGATGGCCACCCGCGTGACCCGCCGCAACAAGGCGGTGATCTCGGGCGGGGTGCATCCGCACTATGTCGCCGCGACCGAGACCGTGGTCCACGCCGTCGGCGTCGAGACCCAGGTGCTGGCCGCCGCGGTGGACGCCGAGGCGGACGTCATCGCGCAGATCGGGCCGGACACGGCCTGCGTCGTCGTCCAGACCCCGAACGTGTTCGGTACGGCCACGGACGTGACGAAGATCGCCGAGGCGGCCCACGCCGCCGGCGCCCTGCTCATCGTCGTGGTGACCGAGGCAGTGTCGATGGGTCTGCTGAAGTCGCCCGGCGAGATGGGGGCCGACATCGTCGCCGCCGAGGGCCAGTCGATTGGCAATGCGCTGAACTACGGCGGCCCTTACGTCGGCCTGTTCGCCTGCCGCGAAAAGCTGGTCCGCCAGATGCCGGGCCGCCTGACCGGCGAGACCGTCGACGCCGACGGAACGCGCGGCTTCGTCCTGACCCTGTCGACGCGCGAGCAGCACATCCGCCGCGACAAGGCGACGTCGAACATCTGCACCAACTCGGGCCTGTGCACCCTGGCCTTCACGATCCATCTGAGCCTGCTGGGCGAGACGGGGCTGCGCAAGCTGGCCCTGCTGAACCACGAGAAGGCGCTGGCAACCCGCGATGCGCTGGCCGCCATTCCCGGCGTGGAGGTGCTGACGCCGCGCTTCTTCAACGAGTTCGCCGTTCGCCTGCCGAAGCCCGCCGCCGAAGTGGTCGAGGCCCTGGCCGCCCATCGCATCCTCGCGGGCGTGCCCTACAGCCGACTGGCCCCCGAGGCGGGCATGGACGATGTGCTGCTGGTCGCGGCGACGGAGACCACGCTGGAGGCCGACATCAAGATCCTGGCGGGTTCGCTCGCCAAGGTTCTGGCGAACTGAGGAGCGGAACGATGAGCACCATGAACACAGTCGGCCGCCCGACCACCCCGAACGCCGTCGAGAGCAAGCCCGCCACCCTGACCGGCGGGCGCGGCCTGCTGCAGGACGAGCACCTGATTTTCGAGAGCGATGGCTGGGGCAAGACCGGCGTCGACTTGCCGGAGCCGAAGACCACGGGCTCCGCTCTGGGCGATCTGGTCCGCAAGGATCCGATCGGCCTGCCGGGGCTGAGCGAGCCCGAGGCCATGCGCCACTATGTGCGGCTGAGCCAGAAGAACCACGCCATCGACCTGGCCATCTATCCGCTGGGCTCGTGCACGATGAAGCACAATCCGCGCCTGAACGAGAAGATGGCGCGCCTGCCGGGCTTCGCCGACATCCACCCGCTGCAGCCCACCTCGACGGTGCAGGGCGCGCTGGAGCTGATGGATACGCTGGCGCACTGGCTGAAGACCCTGACCGGCATGCCCGCGGTGGCGATGAGCCCCAAGGCGGGCGCCCATGGCGAGCTGTGCGGCCTGATGGCCATCCGCGCGGCCCACGAAGCGTCGGGCGAGCACCTGAAGCGCCGCAAGGTGCTGGTGCCGACCTCGGCCCACGGCACCAACCCGGCCACCGCCGCCTTCGTCGGCTACACCGTCGTCGAGGTCGCCCAGACCGAAGACGGCCGCGTCGATGTCGCCGATCTGGCCGCCAAGCTGGGCGACGACGTCGCCGCCATCATGGTGACCAATCCCAACACCTGCGGCCTGTTCGAGCGCGACATCCTCGAGATCAGCCGGCTGACGCACGAGGCCGGGGCGTATTTCTACTGCGACGGGGCCAACTTCAACGCCATCGTCGGGCGGGTGCGGCCGGGCGACCTCGGCGTCGATGCGATGCACATCAACCTGCACAAGACCTTCTCGACGCCGCACGGCGGCGGCGGGCCGGGCGCGGGTCCGGTGGTGCTGTCGGAGGCCCTCGCCCCGTTCGCCCCGGCCCCGTGGGTCGTCTCGGACGGCGACGGCTTCAAGCTGATCGAGCGGCAGGAAGATGAGGCCGCGCAGGCCTTCGGCCGGCTGTGCGCCTTCCAGGGCCAGATGGGGATGTACACCCGGGCCCTCAGCTACATGATGAGCCACGGTTCGGACGGCCTGCGGCAGGTGGCCGAGGATGCGGTGCTGAACGCCAACTACATCAAGGCGCGGCTGCAGGACCTGATGAGCCCCGCCTTCCCGGAGGGGCCGTGCATGCACGAGGCCCTGTTCGACGACGAATGGCTGAAGGGCACGGACGTCACCACGCTCGACTTCGCCAAGGCGATGATCGACGAGGGCTTCCACCCGATGACCATGTATTTCCCGCTGGTCGTCCACGGCGCCATGCTGATCGAACCGACCGAGACGGAGTCGAAGCAGGAGCTGGATCGCTTCATCGAGGCGATGCGGGCCCTGGCCACGGCGGCGAAGGCCGGCGACGTCGACCGCTTCAAGGGCGCGCCCTTCCACGCGCCGCTGAAACGCCTCGACGAGACCCGGGCCGCGCGTCAGCCGGTGCTGCGCTGGACCGCCCCGGAAGGCTCGAACATCGCCGCCGAATAGGCGGCTCCCCTTCGCAACCGCGAAGCACGGCAATGTGAACCCCGCCTGTTGGAACAGGCGTATGCTCTCCCTTGCGTAATCTGAGCCACAGCAAGCGTTTGGGAGGCGCTAAGGTCATGATGTCACGCGTACAGAAGGGCCTGGTCGCGGGTTTGGCGGCCACGGTCGTGGTCTCGGTGATCGAGGCCATCAATGTCACGGTCGGCCACTGGGCGGTCGCATTCCCGCAGCTGCTGGCCGTCATCCTGCAGACGCCGGACGTCCCCGCCGTCGGCTGGGTCGCCCACCTTGTCGCCGGGCTGGGCCTCGGCGCGGCGTTCGGCGTCCTGTGCCCCCGGCTGCCGACGGACACGGCCGAGTCCAAAGGCATAGTGTTCGCCGTCGGGGCCTTCATCCTGATGGGCCTGGTTATCGCGCCGATCGGCGGTGCGGGCCTGTTCTTCATGCGGGCCGGCTTCGGCACCCTGGCGTGGATGATCGCCAGCCATGCGATCTTCGGCATCGTGCTGGGCAATGTCTATGGACGGCTGGTGGGTCGCGGCCGGGAAGCCCAGCACATGATCCACGGCAATCACATCCACCGTCACGGCCCCTATCACGCCTAGAAGACGGGACGAAAACGAAAGGGCCCCGCTGGCGACAGCGGGGCCCTTGTGCGTTTCGGCGATGCAGCCCGGTCAGTTCAGGCGCGCGCCGATCTGGGCGATGGCGGCGTCGAGCAGCGGATCGGTCGTCTGGCCGGCCAGACGGGCGGCGAGGATCTGTTCAGCGGCGCGGGCGGCGAGGTCGGCCGCGGCGGCCTTGACCTCGGCCGTGGCCTGGACCTCGGCCTGGGCGATGCGACGCTCGGCCAGGGCCTGACGGCGGGCCAGGGACTCTTCCAGCTTGACCTTGGCTTCGGCCTCCATGACGCGGGCGTCGGCCTCGGCGGCCTTCAGCATGGCGGCGGCCTGGGCTTCAGCCTCGGCCTTCTCGGCGCGGATCTGGGCCAGCAGGGCCTCGGCCTCAGCGCGCAGACGGGCGGCCTCGTCGAGCTCGGACTGGATCTTGGCGGCCTTGGCGTCGAGCGCCCCGCCGACCAGCTTGAAGGCGCCGGTGAACAGGCAGATGGCCAGGAACAGCACCAGGCCGACGCCGACCCACAGTTCGGCGCTTTCGAGGGCGAAGAAGCCCGGCTCGAAGAACATGTTCATGTCAGGCGGCTCCCTTGACGGCGGCGGCGGCCTCGGCGGCCGTCGGGGACTTGCCGGTCAGGCGCTCGACGATGGCGGCGGCCGTGTCGGAGGCGATGGCGGCGACATTGGTCATGGCGGCGTCACGCGTCTTGCCGATGGCGGTCTCGGCCTCGGCGATGCGGGCGTTGACCACGGCTTCCTCGGCGGCGGCGCGGGCGTTGGCCTCGTCGGCGACGCGGGCCTTGGCGGCGGCGGCGGTGGCGCGCGAGGAGGCGCGGGCGGCCTCGACCTCGGCCTTGGCCGCCTCGGCCTGGCCGGCGGCTTCGGACTGCACCTGGCGGGCGGTGGCGATCGCGGTGGCGATGGTCTGCTCACGCTCGTCGAACACCCGGCGCAGGCGCGGGGCGAAGACCTTCGCGATCAGGAAATACAGGATGGCGAACAGGAAGATCAGATAGACGATCTGCCCGAACCAGTGCTGGAACTCGAACTGCGGCAGGCCGCCGGACTCGTGTTCGCCGCCGTGGGCGGCTTCGGTCGTGGCGTGCGTGTCCTCGATCGCGACCGGGTGGGCCGCGTCTGCGGGCAGAACGGGATGGGCTGTCGTGGTCATCTGTCGCCTGGTCTAAAACGCTGGCCCATTTCCTGGAGCCCGGTCGCGGGACCGGAGGCGGAAATGGTCTGGAGCTGCGGCCGGTCCGTCAACCGACGACGGCGCGGTCCGCGCGAGGCGGGCCGCGCCGCAGCCGGAAGGACGAAATCAGGCCGAGTACAGCAGGATGCCGAGCACGAACGACAGAATGCCCAGGGCTTCGGCCAGAGCCGCGCCCACGAACAGGTTGCCGATCTGCGAGCCGGCGGCCGACGGGTTGCGCAGGGCGCCCGTCAGGAACGAGCCGAAGATGTTGCCGACGCCGATGCCGGCGCCGATCATGCCGGTCATCGCGAGGCCGGCGCCGATGAGCTTGGCGGCTTCTGCTTCCATGGTTCTCTAGTCCTAGTCTGGGGTTGGTTGGTTGTAGACGAAACTGGTCCCGGCCTAGTGGCCGTGGCCCAGGTTGACCACGTCGTTGAGATAGATCGTGGTCAGAACAGCGAAGACGAAGGCCTGCAGGAAGGCCACGAGGAACTCGAGCGCGGTCAGGCCGACCGTCATTCCGAGCGACAGGATGAACACCGGCACGCCGAGCCAGCCGATGGCGCCGCTGACGGCGACGACGACGAAGCCGGCGAAGACCTTGAGGGCCACGTGGCCGCCCATCATGTTGCCGAACAGACGAAGCGTCAGGGTGACCGGCCGCAGCAGGAAGGAGACGAACTCGATAATCACCACGAACGGCAGGACCAGCCACGGCACGCCCGACGGCACGAACAGGGTGAAGAATTTCAGGCCGTGCTTCACGAAGCCGATGGCCAGCACCATCAGGATGGTGATGACGCCGAAGGTGGCGGTGACGGCGATCTGCGAGGTGGCGGTGAAGCTGAGGAACAGCCCCAGGAAATTCATCGCCAGGATGAAGAGGAAGATGGTGAAGACGAACGGGAACAGCTTGCGGCCGTCATGACCGATGATCGAGTCGACGAGGCCGTCGATCATGCCGAACAGGGTCTCGCCCGCGGCCTGCATCCGGCCCGGAACGACCTTGGCGCTGGCGGTGACCAGCGTCAGGAACAGAACGACCATGCCGAAGGCCACGGTCATGGCCAGGTGCGAATTGGTGAACGAGATCGTCTGCTGCCCGATGAGCGGCAGGTTCACCACGACCTCGGGGGTCAGCGGCTGGATCTGGAACTGGTGTAGCGGATCGGCCATCGAGCCCTGGGTCCCTAGTCTTCTTCGTCGTCATCGAAGGGAGCCGACTTCGGCTCCACCCCGCTTGCCTTCGCCTGGGCCATCAGGCGTTGCGCCGTCCGCCAGGCCATGAATACCGAAACGGCGAAGCCCAGAAGGACGCCGCCGATCAAACCCCAGGGTCCCGTCCCGGCGAACCGGTCCACGATGAACCCGAGCGCCAGTCCGACGAACACCCCGCCGAACAGGTCGGCGAGGATACGCCACGCCTGCCCCGCCGCCGCCTGCCCCGCCGCCTCGTGAGAGAGCTCGCGCGCGTTGCGCGCCTCCATCGCGGATGCGCTTTCAGTGAGGCGTTTGATCGCCTCTTCGCGCGATTCCGGTTGAGTTGACATGGGCGGCCTCAGCGCTCCTTTGTCCGCCTGTGGGCGAACGCCGGAGGGGGTCTGAATTCGGCGCGGAACCTATAGGCGCACCCCCCGCAGGTCAAGGCGGTGCGGAACGGCATTAGTTGCTTGATTTCCCGCACGTTTGTTTCGCTCTAGTCGAGGCGTGGCGAACGGTCGCTGGCCCCGGGGCGGATTCCGGGCATGAGTCTGCGCCTTCCGGGCCTGCGCCCGGAAGGGTCGGGGAGGTGGCGGCGTGTGGCGATCAGCCCGAAACCGGGATGCGGCCCGTCGGGGAAGCGCAGGACGGATCAGCCGCCGGCGTTCTGCATGCAATCGCCGGCGATGTAGAGGCCGTTGAGGTAGTTCCAGCGATCCCGCAGCGCCTGGGCTTCAGCTTCGCGACGCTGGCGTTCGGGCTCGGTCACCGCATTGGCGCCCGCGATCACAAGGCCCGCGCCCGGGATCAGCATGGCGGCGCCGGCCTTGGCCACATCCACGGCGGCGCCGAGGCGGCCAGGCGTGTTCTCGCCCATCCGTTCGCTGAGCCCCGCCGCCTCATCAGCGATCTGGGTGCAGCTGAGATTGGCGTCGCCGGCCTGGACCACCGTCCCGGAGCCGGCGGTTCCGTCAGCGCCCGCGCCGGCCGGCTGCTGGGTGGCGCAGCCGCCGCAGATCAGGGCGACGGATATGAGGAAATGAGCTTTCACGATCGGCTACTCCACTTGTTCCCCGACAGAACGGGGGTGGAGGACCGAGGTTGCCTGCGGAGATGATCAGGCCCGGACGGCGCGGCTCGCCTCGACGCCCAGCGCCTGCAGGGCGGCGGCGGCGATGTGTTCGGCGTTCAGGCCCGCCGTGGCGTACATGGCGACCGGGTTGTCCTGGTCCTGGAACACGTCGGGCAGGTGCAGGGTGCGGACCTTGAGGCCGGCGTCGAGGGCGCCCTTTTCGGCCAGCATCTGCAGCACGAAGGCGCCGAAACCGCCCATGGCCCCCTCCTCCACCGTGATCAGACATTCGTGCTCGCGGGCCAGACGCAGGATCAGGTCGGCGTCCAGCGGCTTGGCGAAGCGGGCGTCGGCGACCGTGGCCGAGACGCCGCGGGCAGCCAGGGCGTCGGCGGCCTTAAGCGATTCCTGCAGGCGGGTGCCGAGCGACAGGATGGCGACGGTGGTCCCCTCGCGGACGATGCGGCCCTTGCCGATCTCCAGCGGGGCGGCGAGTTCCGGGATCTCGACGCCGACGCCGTCGCCGCGCGGATAGCGGAAGGCCGAGGGGCGGTCGTCGATCTCGAGGCTGGTGGCGATCATGGCGGCCAGATCGGCTTCGTCGGCCGCGGCCATCAGCACCATGCCGGGAAGCGCACCCATGAAGCCGATGTCGAAGCTGCCAGCATGGGTGGCCCCGTCGGCCCCGACCAGTCCGGCCCGGTCCATGGCGAAGCGGACCGGCAGGGACTGGATGGCGACGTCGTGGACGACCTGGTCGTAGCCGCGCTGGAGGAAGGTCGAATAGATGGCGCAGACCGGCTTCATGCCGTCGGCGGCGAGGCCGGCGGCGAAGGTGACGGCGTGCTGTTCGGCGATGCCGACGTCATAGGTCCGCTCGGGGAAGGCCTGGCCGAACAGGTCCAGCCCGGTGCCCGAGGGCATGGCCGCGGTGATGGCGACGATCGAGGGGTCGAGCGCGGCGCGCTTGATCAGCTCGGTTCCGAACACCTTGGTGTAGCTGGGAGCGTTGGAGACGCTCTTGGACTGTTTGCCGGAAACGACGTCGAACTTGACCACCGCGTGCAGCTTGTCGGCGCTGGACTCCGCCGGCGCGTAGCCCTTGCCCTTCTGCGTCACGACGTGGACGATCACCGGACGGTCGGTGATGGCGGCGGCGTTCTTCAGGATGGGGACGAGGTTGTCCATGTCGTGCCCGTCGACCGGGCCGATGTAGTAGAAGCCGAGCTCCTCGAAGAAGGTGCCGCCGACGATCATGCCCCGGGCGTACTCCTCGGCCTTGCGGGCGGCGTTGCGGAACGGGCGCGGCAGGTGTTCGGCGACCGATTTCCCGAAGCGGCGGAAATTGCGATAGGCGCCGCCCGAGACCTGTTTGGCCAGATAGGCGCTCATGCCGCCGACCGGCGGAGCGATCGACATGTCGTTGTCGTTGAGGATGACGACCAGCTGTTTGGTCGTCTCCGCGGCGTTGTTCATGGCCTCATAGGCCATGCCGGCGGACATGGAGCCGTCGCCGATAACGGCCACGACCTTGTTGGTCTCGCCCTTCTGGTCGCGGGCGGCGCAGAAGCCTAGGGCGGCGCTGATCGAGGTCGAGGCGTGGGCCGCGCCGAACGGGTCGTATTCGCTCTCGGAGCGTTTGGTGAAGCCGCTGAGGCCGCCCGGCTGGCGCAGGGTGCGGATGCGGTCGCGGCGCCCGGTCAGGATCTTGTGCGGATAGCACTGGTGGCCGACGTCCCAGATCAGGATGTCCTTCGGCGTCTCGAACACATGGTGCAGCGCGACGGTCAGCTCGACCACGCCGAGGCCGGCGCCGAGGTGACCGCCGGTCACGGAGACGGCGTCGATGGTCTCGGTCCGCAACTCGTCCGCCAACTGCTTCAGCTGCGGGATGTCGAGGCCGCGCGTGTCGGCGGGGAACTTGACCTGGTCGAGCAGCGGGGTGTCGGGCATGGAGCAAATAAACCTGGTGTCGACTTATAATCCGGCGGCGGGCCGGACGTTGCCTATCAGGACCGGCGCTTCAGCACAAAGTCCACGCTGGCCCTCAGCATCTCGGCGTCTGAGCCGAAGGGATCGAGATGGGCCCGGGCCTGGTCGGCGAGATGAGCGACGCGATGTCGCGCCGCCTCGATGCCCAGCAGGGTGACGAAATTGGTCTTGCCCTGGGCCGCGTCCTTGTTGGCGGCCTTGCCGAGGATGTCCTCGTCGCCCTCGACGTCGAGCAGGTCGTCGACGATCTGGTAGGCGAGGCCGATGTCGTGGGCGAAGCTGATCAGGGCCTGGCGATGCACCTCGCGGGCGTCGGCGATGATCAAGGGAATCTCGAAGGCGTAGGTGAACAGGGCCCCGGTCTTGAGCCGCTGCATGCGGGCGACGCCGCCGAGGTCGTCGCGTACGCCCAGCAGGTCGATCATCTGCCCGCCGGCCATGCCGCGCGCGCCGGAGGCCATGGACAGGCGGGCGGCCAGCTCGCAGCGCACGGCCGGATTCTCGTGGGTGTCCTCGTGCAGCAGAATGTCGAAAGCGGCGGTCTGCAGGGCGTCGCCGGCGAGGACGGCGGTGGCCTCGTCGTAGGCGCGGTGCACGGTGGGGCGGCCGCGGCGCATGTCGTCGTCGTCCATGCAGGGCAGGTCGTCATGAACGAGGCTGTAGGCGTGGACGCATTCGAGGGCGCAGGCGGCGCGCAGCACCGGCCGCTCCTCGATGTCGAACAGTGCGGCCGCCTCGAGGGCGAAGAAGGGCCGCAGCCGCTTGCCGGGACCGAGGGCGGCGTAGCGCATGGCTTCGGTCAGACGGGACTCCGGGCCGTCGGCGCGGGGCAGCAGTTCGTCGAGCGCGACAGTGACAAGGTCGGCGGTCTCGGCCACGCGGTCGATGACGCCCTGTTCCGGCGAATTGGCGGCGAGAAGGGTCAGAACAGCCTCCCGCCCACCGGAACCTCGCGGTCCACGCCGACGAGGACGACCTCGCCCGCCGCATCGGGGAAGCCCAGGGTCAGGACCTCGGACATGAAGGGGCCGATCTGGCGCGGCGGAAAGTTGACCACGGCGGCGACCTTGCGGCCGACCAGCTGGTCCGGCGTGTAGTGAGCGGTGATCTGGGCCGAGGACTTCTTCACTCCGATGTCGGGGCCGAAGTCGATGGCCAGTTTGAACGCGGGTTTGCGCGCCTCAGGGAAGGGATCGGCGGAGACCACCTGACCGACGCGGATATCGACCTTGAGGAAGTCGTCGAACGTGATCCGCCCGGGCGCGGAGGCGGACATCAGTCGAACCCGGCCGGTTCGACGCCCCTGGCCTGACCGTCGGGGCCGACGACGATCTTCTCGACGCGCAGCTGGGCGGCCTTGAGCCGGGTCTCGCAATGGGCCTTGAGGCGCGCGCCCTCCTCATAGAGGGCGATCGATTCCTCCAGCGGGGCCTGGCCGGACTCGAGGCGGGAGACGATCTGTTCGAGACGCTGCAGGGCGTCCTCGAAGCTGAGGTCGGCGGGAATGCCGGTTTGGGTGCTGGGGACGTCGGTCATCGGCGGCGACCCTAGAGGGGACGAATGCCCGCTTCAACGATGAAGCGTTCCCTGCCCCTAATCGACGATGAAAAGCTTGCAGCCCGTTCGGGTCGAGGAGCGGTGCGGCGCGTCGCCGGAGTCGGAGACCTGATAGCTCATGCCGGCGGTGAGCCTGAAGGTTCTCCCGTCCCTGAGTTCGGTGTCCAGTTCGCCTTCCAGCACCAGCAGGACATGGCCGCGATCGCACCAGTGATCGGCCAGATAGCCCGGGACATATTCGACCATTCTGACCCTCAGGTCACCGGCGGAGAATGTCCGCCAGACCGCGTTTCCGATTTCGCCCCCATGGGTGGACTTCGCCACCCCGTCCCAATCGGTCACTGTGAAAGGGAGCTCGGGAAGCTTCATGGCGCCCCTGTCAGTCTGCGCGTTCGTATCGGCGTTGCGACCAGTATTTGAAGCCTTGGTTGTGGACCAGTTTCCAGCCGTCCGCGCGCAGGCGGCGGCCGACCATGTGATTGAAGTAGCCGTGGGCCAGCACCAGCACGTCCTGGCCGGTCTCGGCGCGGGCGATCAGGGCCTGGGCGGCCTTCTCGGAACGGACCTCGGCCTCGCGCCGGGTTTCCTGCCCTTCGTGATGGTTGAAGGCGTGCCACCAGAAGCGGGCCACGGCGCCCCAGTATTTCGGCGGCAACTTGAACCACGAGGGGAAGTGCGGCGGCGGCAAGGGCGCCTCGATGAACAGGGCGTCCGACATGACCTCGCGGCCGGCGGCGATGGCGGCGGCGGTTTCCTGGGCGCGGGGACGGGTCGAGGCGTAGATGGCGCCGGCTCCCTCGGCCGTGGCCAGCAGTTCGGGCGGCGGGGTTTGCCCCGCGCGCAGGCCGCCGACTTCGTATTTGGCCCACCAGTCGCGGTACTGATCGGACGACAGCAGGCATTTGCGCGACAGGGCCGGCTCGCCGTGGCGTGCGAGGATGATGGCGCCGGGACGGACGGAGACCAGGGCCGCGCGGGGCGGCGTCGACGTCACGGGAAGCGGCGGGTCTGCCATTACTGAGTCTCGGGCGGGGGCGGGCATGATTTGCGGAGGATAAGCCGTTGGCGAACCGTCCTTATTCCTCCCCCAAGGCCTGAACGTGGGCGGCCGCCGAGCGACCGAGCCCCTCTAGGTCGTAACCGCCCTCGAGCGAGGAAACAACCTTGCCGGCGCAGCACGATCGCGCGACCTCGGCCACGGCCCGGGTGGCCCAGGCGAAATCTTCGGCCTCCAGGCTCTGGTGGGCGAGCGGATCGCGCCGGTGGGCGTCGAAGCCGGCGGAGATCAGGATCAGGTCCGGCCCAAAGGATTCGAGCGCCGGTATCAGGTCGCCGGAAAAGGCCGCGCGCCAGGCCTCGCGGGCGGCGTGGGGCGGCACCGGCACGTTGACGATGTTGCCAAGACCGGTCTCGGAGGCCGCGCCCGTGCCGGGATAGAGCGGCATCTGGTGGATCGAGCCCAGGAACAGACTGTCGTCGGCCTCGAAAGCCGCCTGGGTGCCGTTGCCATGGTGGACGTCGAAGTCGATCACGGCGACGCGGGCGAGGCCTTCAGACTGCGCAACCCGGGCGGCGACGGCGACGTTCGAGAACAGGCAGAAGCCCATGGCCCGGTCGGGTTCGGCGTGGTGGCCGGGCGGGCGGACGGCGGCGAAGGCGCGGGCGGTCTCGCCCCGGGCCACGGCGCGCACCGCGTCGATCACAGCGCCTGCGGCGAGACGGGCGGCGCGGACGCTGCCGGGCGACAGCAGGGTGTCGGCGTCGAGCGCATTCAGCCCCTCGGCCGGGGCGGCGTTCAGAATGCGGGCGACATAGTCGACCGGATGCAGGCGTTCGAGATCGGCGATGGCGGCCTCGCCGGCGGCGCGGCGGTCGCGCGACAGGCCGGCGTCGTCGAGCGCGTCGAGCACGGCCTGAAGCCGCTCGGGCCGTTCGGGGTGCCCGGCGCCGGGCCGATGCCCGATCATGTCCGGGTGGGTGAAGAGGGCGACGCTCACGCCGCTTCCCGGGTCGCACGGACGCGCAGATGGTCCTCGCCCCACGTCTTGAGCGCCGCAATCACCGGCGCCAGGGCCACGCCGCCGGCGGTCAGCCGGTATTCCACGCGTGGCGGCACCTCGGCGTAGACGGTGCGCGACACCAGCCCGTCGTCCTCGAGTTCGCGCAGCTGCTTGGTCAGCATGCGCTGGGTGATGTCGCCGACCTCGCGGCGCAGGGCGTTGAAGCGCAACGGCCCGGCGTCGAGCAGCTGGTAGACGATCATGCCCTTCCATTTGCCGCCGATGACGTCGAGGGCCGCGTCCACGACGCATTCGCCGCCCCGGACACGCCGCCGGATCGGGTTCTGATGGAGGCTGGATGCAGTATCCATTTGGGTACTACCTGCACAAAAATGGCGTACTTGTGGGTCGCGCAACGATGCATCAGCTGAGCGGGACCCGCAATGGAGTCACCGCATGAAAGCCATCGTAACCCCCGGTCCGCGCCCCGTCACCGACCCGTCCGCCCTTCTGGATATCGACGCCCCGGAGCCTGTCCTCGGCCCCCGCGACCTGCTGGTCGAAATCAGGGCGGTCGGCCTGAACCCCATCGACTTCAAGGTGCGGCGGATTCGCGAGCCCGGCGAAACCGCCCCCGACATCCTCGGCTACGACGCCGCCGGGGTCGTGACGGCGGTCGGCCCGGAGGTCATCCTGTTCAAGGCCGGGGACGAGGTCTTCCACGCCGGGCAGATCAACCGGCCCGGGTCGAACGCCGAACGGCAGGCGGTGGACGAGCGGATCGTGGGGCCGAAGCCGCGGACGCTGAACTTCGCCCAGGCGGCCGCCCTGCCGCTGACCTCGCTGACCGCGTGGGAGCTGCTGTTCGACCGGATGAGGGCGGATCCGGACGAGGAAGAGACGCTGCTGGTCGTCGGCGGCGCCGGCGGTGTCGGCTCGGCCCTGATCCAGATCGCCCGGGCGAAGACCCGGCTGCGCATCGTCGCCACCGCCTCGCGGCCGGAGACGCGGGAGTGGTGTCTCGACCTCGGCGCCCACGCCGTCATCGACCACTCGGGGCCGCTCGACGAGGCGCTGACCGCCGCCGGCGAGCGCGCCCCGAAATACATCGCCTCCCTGACCCAGACGCCCCGGCATTTCGAGGCGCTGGTCCGCGCCGTCGCACCGCAGGGCGTGATCGGCATGATCGACGATCTTCCGCCCGGCCCCTTTGACAGCCTGAAATCGAAGTCCGTCGGCCTGGCCCTCGAAAGCATGTTCACCCGCTCCGGGCAGGGCACGCCTGACATGATCCGCCAGCACGAAATCCTCGCGGAAGTGGCGGCCCTGGTCGACGCCGGCCGCATCCGCACCACCCTCACCGAAGTGTTGGGGCCGATGTCGGCGGCAACCTTGCGCGAGGGGCATCGGCGGCTGGAGAGCGGGACCACCATCGGCAAGCTCGCCCTAACGGGTTTCTGACGCTAAGGGGCGGATCATGACCGAGCCCGTGATCCGCCCCGCCCTGGACGCCGACGCCGCCGCCCTGGGCGTGCTGGGACGCCAGACCTTCATCGACACCTTCGTCGACGGGTTCGCCATCCCCTATCCGGCGGACGATCTGAAGGCCTTCCTCGACGCCAGCTTCAGCCCGGAGACGATCCGCTCGAAGCTGAAGGAGCCGGGCGCGGCCTGGTGGGTGGCCGAGCGCGAGGGCGCGTTGCTGGCCTTCGCCAACACCGGGCCGAACACCCTGCCCCATCCGGACGCGAGGCCGAGCCACGCCGAGCTGAGGCGGCTGTATGTGTCGAAGGCGGCACAGGGGCTGGGGCTGGGAACGAAGCTCCTCGCCGTGGCGCTGGAATGGATGGAGGCGCATTCCGACGGGCCCCTGTGGATCGGCGTGTGGAGCGGCAATCTGAAGGCGCAGAAGCTGTACGCCGCGTACGGGTTCGCGAAAGCCGGGGAGTATCAGTATCCGGTCGGGCGCTGGCTGGATGACGAGTTCATCTTGCGGCGGGGGTGAGCCGGGCCCAGTCTGACGGGATGCTCCTGCCCTTCTTCACCGCCCTGCGCGACGCGAAAGTGCCCGTGTCGATGAAGGAATGGCTCCATCTGATGGAGGCCATGGACAAGGACGTGGCCGGGCGGAAGGTCGACGACTTCTACCACCTGTCGCGGGCGGTGCTGGTCAAGGACGAGAAACACTACGACCGGTTCGACCAGGCGTTCGGCAAGGTGTTCGCCGGGATCGAGACCGTCGGCGCGGGCGACGAACCCTCGCTGGACGTGCCCGAGGACTGGCTGAAGCTGCTCAACGAGAAATATCTGACCGACGAGGAGAAGGCGCAGATCGAGGCGCTGGGCGGGTTCGAAAAGCTGATGGAGACGCTGAAGCAGCGTCTGGAGGAGCAGAAGGGCCGGCACGAGGGCGGCAGCAAATGGATCGGCACGGGCGGGACCAGCCCGTTCGGCCACGGCGGCTACAATCCCGAGGGGGTGCGCGTCGGCGGGCCGGGCAAGCACGGGCGCGCGGTCAAGGTCTGGGAAAAGCGCGAGTACCGGAACCTCGACGACCAGGTCGAGCTGGGCACCCGCAACATCAAGGTGGCCCTGCGCCGCCTGCGCCGGTTCGCGCGGCAGGGGGCCCTGGATGAGCTGGACATGGACGCCACCATCGACGGCACGGCGCGTCAGGGCTGGCTGGACATCCACATGCGGCCCGAGCGGCGCAATACGATCAAGGTGCTGCTGTTCCTCGACATCGGCGGCTCGATGGATGCCCATGTGAAGATGTGCGAGGAGCTGTTCTCGGCCGCGAAGACCGAGTTCAAGCATCTGGAATTCTTCTACTTCCACAACTGCCTCTACGAGGGGGTGTGGAAGGACAACCGGCGTCGGCATTCGGAGAAGATCCCGACCTGGGATCTGCTGCACAAATACCCCGCCGACTGGCGCGCCATCTTCGTCGGCGACGCCACCATGAGCCCCTATGAGGTCACCATGCCCGGCGGTTCGGTCGAGCACTGGAACGAGGAGGCCGGCGCCGTCTGGATGAAGCGGGCCACGCAGCAGTGGGACAAGGTCGCCTGGCTGAACCCGTCTCCGGAGCGGTACTGGAGCTATTCGGCCTCGGTGGGGATGATCCGGGAGCTGGTCGACGAGCGGATGTATCCGCTGACGCTGCAGGGGCTGGAGAAGGCCATGCGGGTGCTCGCCAAATAGGCTAGTCTGGCCGGGTCGCTTTCCGGAGGTCCGCCATGCTCGCCGCCGCCGCCGCCGTCGCCGCCGTCATCCTGCAACAGGCCGCGACCGGCCAGGTCGTCTGGCAAACCCCCGCGTCGCCCGAGCCGGCCGTCGTCGCGGCTCCGGTCGCCGCGCCGGCCATCCCCGACTGGGCGCGAGCCGATCCCTATGGCTACGAGCGGTCGGAGTGCAGCCCGCTGATGCGCAAGGCGAATGAAGGCCTCGAGGCCTGTCAGGCCCGGGTCCGCGCCGCCCTGGCGACGGATCTGGGCGACGACCTGCCCCCCGGCTTGGCCGGCGGGTCGGCAGCGGACCAGTGTCGGCAAGAGGCGGCGGGCGACCGCTACGCCCTGCAGTGCGCGGCGCCCGGCCGCAGCGCGCCGTCCGGCCCGGACCTGCGGGCCCGCGACTGCACGACGCGGCCAAGGGCCACCGCCGAGGGCAGGATGACGTTCGAGGAAACCTGCACCGTCGGCGGCGAGGAGGCCCGCGACGAGGGCCTGCGCATCCGGCTGGGCGGCGACGACGACTGACGGACACGCAAACGCCGCGCCCCCGACGGGAACGCGGCGTTGGAAGGTTCAGTGCAGGCTAGTGGCGCTTGTCGTCGCGCAGGGCGTCTTTGACGCCGCCGACGGCGTTCTGGACCTTGCCCTCGACCTGGTCGGCCCGGCCCTCGGCCTTCAGCTTTTCGTCGCCGGTGACGTTGCCGACCGCTTCCTTGGCCTTGCCGCCCATGTTCTTGGCGGCGCCTTCGACTCGATCATGATCGGGCATGTCTGAACTCCTTGCAGCTCGCGGCAGGGGCGCCGCGTGTGCAGAATCAACCATCAGACGGGCGGGACGTTCCGTTGCTGCGTCAATGGGTTCGTCACGATTCCGGCGCCGGGACGCAACCGGGGCCGGATCGACGTCCGCGTCGAAGCCAGACCGCGACGGCCCAGGCGTGGGCGTCGTGGCGCAGCTCGTTCAGCGCCGTGTGCGGGTGCAGCCAGACCAGTTCATGATCGGTCTCGACCTTGGCCGCGGGATCGAGCGACAGCTGCTCCGCGACCCAGAAGCCGCCGATATTGTTGATCGCCGACCCGTCCGACTTGCGGAAATACTGGGCGGCCTCGGCGATGCGCGCGACGGGGCGAACCGCCATGCCGGTCTCCTCGACGAACTCGCGGATCAGGGCCTGTTCGCCGGTCTCGTCGCCGTCGATGGCGCCGCCGGGCAGGTCGTAATAGCTGGCGTCGCCGCGATCGACGCGGACGCAGGCCAGCCGGCCCTCGTGGAAGACAAGGCCGAAAGCCGTCGGCCGGGGCGCGTAGTCGAGGGAGGGATCGGGTTCGCCGAATTGGAGCATGGAGCGACTCTAGCGCGACGACCGTCAGAGGTCGAAGGCGAGCCGGGCGCGCACGCCCTTGTGCGTCGGATCGTACTCGACCTTCGAGCGCAGGCCCGAAGCCATGGCCGAAACGATCCTGCCGCCCAGGCCCGTGCCCTTGGGCTGGCCGTCGCCGAGGCCGGGGCCGTCATCCTCGACCGTCAGCACGGCGCGGCCGTTGCCGGTTTCGAGTGCGAGGGTGACGCGGATCTCGCCGGTCCGGCCGGGGCCATAGGCGTATTTGACGGCGTTGGTGACCAGCTCCGTGACGATCACGCCGATCGACACCGCCTGGTCGGTGGAGACGTTCAGCGGATGGGCCCTGAGGGTCAGGGTCGGGGAGCCGGCGTCCGGGGCAAGGGAGTTGGCCAGCTCCGTGACCAGTCCCTCGAGGTATTCGTCCATGGCCACCGAGGTCATGTCGTCGGAGGTGTAGAGCCGGCGGTGGACGTGCGCCACGGCCTCGATCCGGGCCTGCGACTCCCTCAGCGCGGCGCGGGCGCCCTCATCGGCGAGATGGCGCAGCTGCAGCGACATGAAGCTGGACACCAGCTGCAGCGAATTGCCGACGCGGTGATTGACCTCGCGCAGCATCGCCTCGGCCCGGTCGCGGGAGCGGGTCAACTCGGCGGTGCGGTCCCGGACCTGGTTTTCGAGACCGGCGTTCATCCGATCCAGCGTGTCGCGCGCGGCCTCGATCTCGCCGACGTAGCGGCGGACCAGCCAGATCATGATCGCGGCCAGGACGACCACCAGCAGCCCCGCGAGGGCGTTGGCCCACAGCGTCAGGGTCGAACCATGCTCGGACTGCAGGGTGCGGGACGCGAGCCGCTCGTTCTCGATCTCGTCGATGGCGGCCATCTGCGCGCGGATCGTGGCCATCCGCGCCTGTCCCTCGCCCGAACGCACCAGCAGGAGGGCCTCGGCCGTCCGGCCGCTGCGCGACAGGGCGACGGTGCGCTCAAGCTCGGCGAATTTCTCGCGGGCGGCCTCGAGCAGGACGGCGACCTCCTCCTTGAGCAGCGGATCGCCGGCGGTCAGCTGCTCAAGGTCCTCCATCTGCTCCGGGACCGCGATCTCGGCGCGGCTGTAGGGTGCAAGGAACCCGGGCTGGCCGGACAGCAGGAAACCGCGCTGACCGGTCTCGGCGTCGACGAGCGACAGCATCAGGGCGCCGGCGGCGCGGCGGACCTGTTGGGACCGTTCGACCTGGTCGTTGAAGGCCGCGGTCCGCTGGATCATGACGAAGGTCGTCAAATTCGCCGCCAGCAGCAGCACGATGGCCCCCGCCAGCAGGGCGACGATCGAACGGCCGATGCTCGGCGTCCGCGCGAACCGGAGTAGGGCGGGCAGGGACGGGCTGAGGGCCGAAAACATCAGGCGCGAGCATTAGCGGCGCGTTTTCACCTGTCCAGTCGCGCGGGAAGGGAAACCGCGACGTCATACCCAATATTGGTTACAAACTATGGGATCGAAGGGGAAATTCGCATGGTTTGGTGGTGGTGGACCGCGCCAGCGGTGGTGGGAGCGCTGGGGCTGGCGCTGCTGGCCCGCGGCGTCGGAGCGATGTTCAAGGGACGCTTCTTCGGCGGCCTGGTCGGGGGCGTCGGCGGCGCCGGCTTCATCGCCGCCGCCTTGATGGCGGCCCTGCTGGGCCTGAACGTGCAGTCCTATACGCGCCTGACCTGGGAGCGCCCCGTGGCGACGGTGGAGACCCGCCAGCTGGGACCGCAGTATTTCGAGGCGACCGTTATGCAGCCCGGACGCGGCGAGAACGCGCCGGGAACCAGCAACCTGTATCCGCTGCACGGCGACGAGTGGCGGATCGAGGCCCAGGTGCTGAAGTGGAAGCCGTGGGCAAATGTGCTGGGGCTGGACACGCAATACCGGCTTGACCGGCTGTCCGGCCGCTACCGCTCGATCGACCAGGAAATCAACGCCACCCGCAGCGTGCATCCGCTGGCGGCGGACGAAGTGGGGCCAAAGTGGGTTCCCTGGAAAGTCAGCGCCTGGGATACGGCGCGGAGGTATCGCCGCTACGTCGATGCGGTCGACACCCTGTACGGCGGCGGGGCCTATATGCCGATGGCCGACGGGGCGCGCTACGAAGTGTGGATCACCCAGTCCGGGCTGGTGGCGCGGCCAACCAACGAGGCGGCGCGCGCCGCCTCGGCGGGGGGCTGGGCGGAGGTCAGCTAGACCGTCCCGATCGTCCTGAGCCGCGCCTTGGGATGGACCTCGTTCTGGCTCATGACGACGGTCTGGCCGCGGAAGCGTTCGATGATCGAGCGAACATAGGGCCGGACCTGGGGGCCAGTCAGCAGGACGGCGGTCTCGCCGGCCATGGCGGCCCGTTCGAACACGTCGCGGACGGCGCGGATGAAGTCCTGCAGCTTGGACGGCGCCATGGCCAGCTGCTTGTCCTCGCCCGAGCCGACCAGGGCCTCGGCGAAGGCCTGCTCCCAGTCGGGCGACAGGGTGACGATCGGCAGGGCGCCGTCGTCGCCCTTGTGCTGCCAGCACAGCTGACGCGCCAGGCGAGCGCGGACGTGCTCGACGAGGATGGTGACCGACGAGGTGTGCGGCGCCGCCTCGGCGAGGCCCTCGAGAATGGCGCCCAGATCGCGGATCGAAACCTTCTCCCGCAGAAGCGACTGCAGGACCCGCTGCAGGGTGGTGACGGTGACCACCGAGGGGATCAGCTCGTCGACCAGCTTCTTCTCTTCCGGGCCCAGCTCGCGCAGCAGCTTCTGCACCTCGGCGTAGGAGAGCAGCTCGGCCATGTTCTCCTTGAGGATTTCGGTCAGGTGGGTGGTCAGCACCGTGGAAGGATCGACGATGGTGTAGCCGCGGAAGGTGGCCTCCTCGCGCAGGCTCTCGTCGATCCAGGTGGCGGGCAGGCCGAAGGCGGGCTCGCGGGTGTGCTCGCCGGGCAGCTCGACCTGGCGGCCGGCCGGGTCCATGGCCATCAGTGAGCCGAGGCGGACCTCGCCGGCGCCGGCCTCCATCTCCTTGATGCGGATGGCGTAGCCCTGGGTGCCGAGGCGCATGTTGTCGAGGATGCGCACCGACGGCATGACGAAGCCGTACTCCTGGGCCAGCGACCGGCGCAGGGCGCGGACCTGATCGGTCAGGCGGCGGCCCTCCAGATCGTTGATCAGCGACAGCAGGGAATAGCCCAGCTCGATCTTGACCTCGTCGATGGTCAGGGCCGTGCCGATCGGCTCTTCGACATCCTCCTTGGGGCCCGTGGCGGTGGCGGCCATTTCGGCCTCGCTCGGCTTGGGCTTGAGCCGTTGACGGCCCAGGCGCCAGGCCATGAAGCCCGTACCGATGGCGAGGGCGGCGAAGGGCAGAAGCGGCATGCCGGGGATGAGGCCGATCAGGCCGGCGGCGCCGGAGACGACGCCGAGGCTGACCGGGTTGGTGGCCAGCTGGGCGACCAGGGCCTTGTCGGCCGTGCCCTCGACGCCGGCCTTGGACACCAGGAAGCCGGCGGCGATGGAGATGATGATGGCCGGGACCTGGGTCACCAGACCGTCGCCGATTGTCAGGGTCACATAGGAGTTGGCGGCCTCGCCGATCGGCAGCTGATGCTGGATCACGCCGATCAAAATGCCGCCGATGACGTTGATGAAGACGATGATCAGGCCGGCCACGGCGTCGCCGCGGACGAATTTCGAGGCGCCGTCCATGGCCCCGAAGAAGGTGGATTCCTGCTCCAGCTCCTTGCGGCGCAGCTTGGCCTGGTCCTCGGTGATCAGGCCGGAGGACAGGTCGGCGTCGATCGCCATCTGCTTGCCCGGCATGGAGTCCAGGGTGAAGCGGGCGCTGACCTCGGCGATGCGGGTCGAGCCCTTGGTGATGACCACGAAATTCACCACCAGGATGATGGCGAAGATGATGATGCCGATGATGAAGCTGCCGCCCATCATCAGGGCGCCGAAGGCCTCGATCACCTGACCGGCCCCGCCGGAGCCCTCGTGGCCATGGCTGAGCACCAGCCGGGTCGAGGCGAGGTTGAGACCGAGGCGGAACAGGGTCGAGACCAGCAGGACCGTCGGGAAGATGGCGAAGTCCAGCGGCTTCTTCATCATCACCGCGGTCATCAGGATCAGCACGCTGGAGACGAGCGACAGCGCCAGCAGCATGTCCATCAGGAATGCCGGGATCGGCAGGATCAGCAGCAGGATGACGCCGATCACGCCGACGGCCATACCGACCTCGCCGCGTGCGACCCAGCCCATGATGTCGCGACCGGTCGGACGGGCCATGCCGTCCTTCATCATGGTCGAAGCGGGGATGTCGGTCATGCGCTAGCCGGCTCGCCGGACCCGGTCAGGACGCTTCTGCGGTCCATGGCTCCGGTCATGATCAGGCGACCGCGTAGCCGGGCGCGGCGACGCCCGATTGCGGGGCCGGAATGCTGGTTCCCTCGTCGGCGTATTCGTTCAGCTTGTTGCGCAGGGTGCGGATCGAGATGCCGAGGATGTTGGCGGCATGGGTGCGGTTGCCGAGGCAGTGCGACAGGGTGTCGAGGATCAGGGTCTTCTCCATCTGCGCCACCGTCTGTCCGACATGCGCGCGGGTGACGGCGTCGGCGACATGGGCGGCGCGGCCGGCCACGCCGGCGTCCGACGCGGCGCCGTGGCTGCCCATCGCCAGCGGCTGGCCGTCGGGCAGGCGGATGGCGTCGACGTCGATCTCGGGCCCGACCGCCAGCAGGACGGCGCGGTGCATGGCGTTTTCAAGCTCGCGGACGTTGCCGTTCCAGCGGTGTGATACGAGGGCGCGGCGGGCGTCGACCGAGATCGGGCGGACCGGGACGCCGTTGGCGGCGGCGTATTTCTTGACGAAGTGGTCGGCCAGCACGGCGATGTCGCCCGGCCGCTCACGCAGGGCCGGCAGCCGCAGATTGACGACGTTCAGGCGGTACAGCAGGTCCTCGCGGAAGGTCCCCTCGGCGACGGATTTGGCAAGGTCGCGGTTCGAGGTGGCGATGATGCGGATGTTGACCGGCACCGGCTTCGTCCCGCCGACGCGGTCGATGACCCGTTCCTGGATGGCGCGCAGCAGCTTGGCCTGCAGGCGCACGTCCATCTCGGAGATTTCGTCCAGCAGCAGGGTTCCGCCGTCGGCCTCCTCGAACTTGCCGATGCGGCGGGCCATGGCGCCGGTGAAGGCCCCCTTCTCATGGCCGAACAGCTCGGATTCCAGCAGGTTGTCGGGGATGGCGGCGCAGTTGACGCTGATGAAGGGGCGGTCGGCGCGCTTCGATCCGGCGTGCAGGTAACGGGCCATGACCTCCTTGCCGACGCCGCTTTCGCCGGTGATCAGGATCGAGGCTTCCGAGCGGGCGACCTGGTCGGCCAGCTGGATGACGGCCTTCATCGACGGATCGGCCGAGATCAGCGGACGCTCGTCATCGGCGACGGCCGACAGGACAGCGGCGATCAGATCGGCCTCGGGCGGAAGCGGGATGAACTCCTTGGCCCCCGCGCGGATGGCGTTGGCCGCGTCGGTGGCGTCGGCGTCGACGCCGCAGGCCACCACCGGCACATGGATGCGTTCGGCCTCGTTGGCGGCGATCAGGGCGGCGATGTCGACGCGGTAGTCGACCATCAGCAGGTCGGCCCCCTGCCCTCGCCGCAGGTGTTCCGTCGCCTGATCGCCACGCTCGACGTGACTGACCTTGGCGCCGTGCGCCATGGCCATCTTCACCGCCGTCGCCAGCTGTCCGCTGAGCCTGCCAACCACCAGAAGCCGCATGGGTCTTCTCCTCTAATCTTTACGCGCGTCGCCGGGTCAGGCGCCGCTGTCTTCCGTCTTGATGATTTCCGTCATGGTCACGCCCAGCCGGTCCTCGACGACGACGACCTCGCCGCGGGCGACCAGCCGGTTGTTGACGAAGATGTCGATGGCCTCGCCGACCTTGCGGTCGAGTTCGAGCACCGAGCCGCGGTTCAGCTTCAGCAGCTGGGCCACCGACATGTGCGCCTTGCCCAGCACCGCCGAGATGTTGACGGGGACGTCGAAGACCGGGGCCAGGTCGCTGGCGGTCTTGTCGGTCGCGTCGTCGTGGACGGTGATCGCGGTGGAGTCGGCGAACTCCTCCAGGGCCATGGTGTCGGACGCCATTACGGCCTCCCTTCCATTGATGCAGCGGGGGTGATGGATTCAGCGTGACCAGCCTCGGCGGCGAGGGCGGAGGCGAGCGCCTCGCGCATGCGGGCGAAGGCGGCCTCGGGTTCGAAGGCGGCGCGGCCGTCGGCCCATTCAAGCTGGAAGGCGGCGGGCGGCAGATCCGCCCCCTCGCGGAAGGCCACCACGCCGGAGAAGCCGGCGTCGGCGCACAGCTGCTCGATGCGGGCGCGGTTGGCGTCGTCGAGATCGCCGGTGCGGATGACGAGGCGGGGCGAGCTGTCGATTTCCTGGCCGAGGGCCTCCAGCGCGGCCTGCAGCGGCCCGGCGGGAAAGCGGTCAAGCGCCGCCGCAGCGACCACGCGGGCGGCGGCGAGGGCCAGTTCGGCGGACTGCTCCCGGTGGGCGCGGGCGACCTGGGCGAGGGAGGGCGCGGCGGCGGCGAGGGCGTCGCCGATCGCCGACAGGGCCCTGGCCTGGAGGCTCTCGCTTTCGGCGAGGGCCTCGTCGCGGGCCTGCTGACGGGCCTCGGCCAGCAGTACGTTGACCTCGTCCGGCGTGAAGGCGCGCCGGGTCGGACGCCAGGCGGACGCCTGGACGACCGCGCCGGCGGCGTCGAACTCGGTGTCGAAGGCGAAGGGGGTGCTGGCGGGAGCGGTCATGTCAGTAGATCAGCTCGTCGTCTGCGCCCTGGCCGACCAGCATGATCTCGCCCTTGGCGGCGAGGTCCTTGGCGACCTGGACCATGGCCATCTGGGCCTGGTCGACGTCCTTGAGGCGGACCGGCCCCATCGATTCCATGTCCTCGCGCATGATCTTCGACGCCCGTTCGGACATGTTGGAGAAGAACAGCTCGCGCAGGGATTCCGAGGCCCCCTTCAGGGCCAGGCCGAGCGAATCCTTCTCGACCGCGCGCAGCAGGGTCTGGATGCCGCCGGGGTCCAGCTTGGCCAGGTCCTCGAACACGAACATCAGGGCGCGGATGCGTTCGGCCGCCTCGCGGTTGCGCTCTTCCAGCGCGCCGATGAAGCGGGCCTCGGTCTGACGGTCGAAGCTGTTGAAGATGTCGGCCATCATCTCGTGGCTGTCGCGCTTCGAGGTGCGGGCCAGGTTGGACATGAATTCGGTGCGCAGGGTCTGCTCGATCTTGTCGAGGATTTCGCGCTGTACGGGCTCCATGCGCAGCATCCGCTGGACGCATTCGAGGGCGAAGTCCTCGGGCAGGCTGGTCAGCACGCGGGCGGCGTGGTCGGCCTTGATCTTCGACAGGACCACGGCGACCGTCTGCGGGTATTCGTTCTTGAGATAGTTGGCGAGGACCGCCTCGTTCACATTGCCGAGCTTGTCCCACATGGTGCGGCCGGCGGGACCGCGAATCTCCTCCATAAGCGCGTCGACGCGATCGCTCGGCATGAAGGCGGCCAGCAGGCGCTGGGTCTGCTCATAGCTGCCCATGACCGCGCCCGAGCCGCTCATGCCCGAGACGAACTCGACCATCAGTTCCTCGACCACGGTGGCCGAAACGGTGCCCAGCGAGGCCATGGCCTGCGAGATCTCCTTGATCTCGTCCTCGTCGAGGCTCTGCCACAGGCGGGTGTGGTCCTCGCCCAGTGACAGCAGGATGACGGCGGCCTTCTCCGGACCCGTCAGTTTCCTGATGTCGTCCACCGCCGGCTTCTTGGTGACCATCCGGGCCGCCATCAGCCTTCGTGCACCCAGCTGCGGAGGATGGAGGTCGACTCGTCAGGATGCTTCTCGACGAAGTCGGCGACCTTCTTGACCGAGGAGGCCTTCACCTGTCCCTCGATGCGGGCGATGTCGAGCCGCTGCTCCATTTCGGACGGGCCGCCCGGGCCGGTCAACTGGGCCAACTGCCCGCCGCCGGTGGCCATCATGGTGGTCTGCAGCGGCGTCACCGACATGCCGCCGGGGCCGGCCAGCTGGGGTTGCCCCCCGCCGCCCGTGGCGGTCTTCAGCAGCGGACGCAGGACGAAGAAGATCAGCAGCACGCCGGTGATCAGCAGGACCAGCAATTCGACGCCGCGCATCAGGTCGTTCTTGGTGAAGTTGAACAGCGACGAGCCGGCCTCGACCCCGCCGACGGCGGCGATGTCGCGGTTGAAGCGCAGGGCGGTGACCTGGACGACGTCGCCGCGTTCGGCGTCGAAGCCCACGGCCGCCTTGACCAGGGATTCGATCTTGGCGCGGTCCTCTTCCGACACCGGGGTGTAGGTGGGTTCGCCGCCCCCCTGGGCGGGCGGGCCGTACTTGCCGTCGACGGCCACCGCCACCGCCAGCTTCTTGACCTCGCCGGCCTCCTTGATGGTGGTCGTGGTGGTGTTGGATATCTCGTAGTTGGTGGTCTCGGTGTTCTGCGTATCGCGCGAGCCGATCGGGGTCGCGCCGGGGGCCTCGCCGCCCGGGATATTGTTGGTCGCCGTGGCGCCGCCGTCATCGACGCCCGTGGTGTCGGCGCTCTCGGACCCGTTCATCGAGGTCGAGCGAACCACCTGGCCGTCGGGATCGAAGCGCTGTTCCTGGGTGGTCGAGCGGCTGTGATCGATATCGGCGGTGACCTGGACGCGGGCCGCGCCGACGCCGACGACACCCTCGACGATGTCCTTGATGCGCGCCTGCAGCTGGGCCTCGGTCGAGGACTTGGCCTCTTCCGCCGAGGCGGCGCTGAAGCCCGCGCTGTCCGAGCCGGCGGCGAGGGTGCGGTTGGCCGTGTCGGTCAGGGTGACCTTCTCCGGCTTCAGATTGGGCACCGAGGAGGCGACGACGTTGCGGATCGACTGGACCTGGGCGCCGCTGAGGGTCCCGCCGGTGACGCCGACGACCACGGCCGCGGTCGGATCGGCGGCGGCGGTCTGGAACAGCTGCCGCGACGGCAGGGCGATCATCACCCGGGCCGAGGTGATGCCGCGCATGCTCATGATGGTGCGCGCCAGCTCGCCCTCGAGGGCGCGCTTCTCGTTGAGGTTCTGCTGGAACTCGGTCTGCCCCAGCACCGACTGGTTGTCGAAGATCTCGTAGCCGACGCTGCCAGAAGTCACGAGGCCCTTGCCGGCCACCAGCAGGCGCGCCTCGCCGACCTGGTCGCGGCTGACGAAGATGGTCGAGCCGTCGCCCTTCGAGGAATATTTGATGCCGGCGCTGTCCAGAGCCGTGGTGATCTCGGAGGCCTCGCGCAGGTCGAGGTTGGAATACAGCAGGGCGTCGGGGGCCTGGCCGATGCGCAGCATAACGGCCACCAGCACCGCCGCGACGCCGGCGGCGACGCCCAGCACCACGGTCAGCCGACCGATCCCGAATCTCTGCAACGCCGCCGTGAAGCCGCCCACGCGTCCCCGCCCCGATACTCGCGGGAGACCGAACACGCCCGCCAGGCAGAAAATGCCGGGCGCGTGGTAAACGACCCGTTAAGGACGTTCAGACTTACAGCGCGCCCATGTCCATGAAGGCGCGGCCGGCTGCGAAATCGCCGGCTTCGAAGCGAGCGGCGGCCACGCTGCCGTCACGGAAATGGAACTCGACGAGGAAGGTCTCGCGCGGATCGAGCCGGGCGAGACGGTCGGAGGCCGAGGCAGGGAAGCGCCAGGCCTCGCCGGCGGTGCGGCCCTCGGCCAGCAAGGCGGGGGCGGCGGCGGAGACGCCGGTGGCCCAGACGCTGGCCCGTGTCGACGCCGGCGCCAGGCCGCCGCGGGACACCCATGCCCGGGGGGCCTTCGCCTCGTCGCGGAACACGAGGCGGACCGCGTTCGGGCGCGATCGGCCGACGAAAGACACGACCGCCGTCAAGGCCGCGGCCTCCCCCGCCTCGCCATAGCCGAAGGTCACGGGCGTGGCTCCAATCCGCGAAGCCTGCATCAGGCGCCAGCCCGGCCGCGACCAGGCGTTTCGGTCGGCGATCCACGGGCGGCGATCGCCCGGAAAAGTCATACGTGGGGTGCGCGCCCAGCCGGAAAAGGCGCCGTCGACCCGGTCGCGCACGACGGCCAGCTGCGGGTCCCTGCACGCCACGACGGCGGCGCGCGAACGGGCCCGGGCGGCGACGGCGTTGAGATCGGCTTCGGCCGCGCCGGAGCGCAGGGCGGCGCCCCGGGCCTGGGCCGTGGCCGCGGTCAGGGCGGCGCCGACCGGATCGTCGAACAGGCCGCAGCGGGCATCGGCGGCGACGACGAAGGCGCGCTCATAGTAGGTTTCGGCAGGGCCCGCCCATGCGTGCCCCGGCGTCGCCAGCACGGCGGCGGCGAGGAGGACGGCTTTGGCGGCGGAGGCGTTCTGCCCTATCGTCATGCCCCGCACCCTACGCATCACGCGTTCCGGTCCGGTTTCCGATCAGGGTTAGCGAATTGCTTCTTTCCACCGACCTGTGGGTGTCCGCCCTGATCCGCCGCGCCGAGCTGGCCGGCGCCTTCGCCACGGTCGCGCGCAAGGGCGACGCGCGGGCGGGCACGGTGATCGTCAAGGCGTTCGACACGTCGAACCGGAAGGCCAGACTTTATAGTGAGGCGTTCGGGCCGGACGGCGAGCGGCTTTGGATGCAGCCGGTTCAGAGCGAGTTCGAGAGCGATCTGGATGAGTATCTCCAGCGTCAGATCGGTTACGACCCGGACCTCTGGATCGTGGAGATCGAGGACCGCGAGGGGCGGCACTTCATCACCGAGAAGGTGGCGGAGCCCGAGAACAAACCCGGGAGTTAACGGCCCGGCGGCTGGTGCGAAATCCTTAACGACGTTCGGGAACGGAACCTCAAGCCAGGGCGCCTATGGTCATGCGTAACGGGTCGGAATGAGCCCGGTGTGATGGTGGGTGAGCCGAATGCTCTTTCTTCTGAACGACGTCGTGTTCGACCTGGACGAGGCCTGCCCGGTCACGCCCGGCGACGCGCGCCGTTTCGAGAAGCTGGACTTCGACTATGTCCTCTCGCTGGGCTGCGAACTGTTCGCCGAGGACCCGCTGCTGCACCACAACGATCCCGAGCGGGCCCGCCGTCTGGCGTGGTTGATCCATGACCGTTCGCCGGACGTCAACGCCGCCCTGTTCGCAGCCCCGGCGGCCGGCTGCGACCCGGACCTCGTCGAGCCGCAGTTCTGCGCCCTGCCCGATCCGGTGATGCGCCAGCTCAAGACCCGCGCCTCGAAAGGCAAGCTGGACGCGGTCGCCGCCGACAAGGCGGTGTGGATGCGGCTGGCGGCCTGATCCGCGCGGCTTGTGTGACGGCCGCAGCCAACGGTAGGTTGTCCCTCTGGATGGAGGGGGCTCCAATGTTCATCGGTTTCATCAGGACGCTGGCGTTGGGGCTGGCGCTGCTGGTCGCGTGCGCCGCCGGTCCGGTTCACGCCGAATGGCGCAAGGCCGAGACCGAACACTTCGTTGTCTACGGCGACACCCCGGAGCGGGACATCCGCGCCTTCGCCCAACGGATCGAGCGCTTCGACGCCCTGCTTCGCACCTATTATCCGATCAAGACCGACTACCAGTCGCCGAAGCTCGAGATCTACCTGGCGCAGGGCCAGCGCGACATGAACCGGGTCTATCCCGGCATCGGCGGTGGCGTCGCCGGCTTCTATTCCTCGAACAGCGGCCGAATCTACGCGGTGGTGAACACCACGGTGGTGACCGGCGACGTGGTCCTGTTCCACGAATACGCCCACCATTTCATGTTCCAGATGGGTTCGAACGCCTATCCGTCGTGGTTCGTCGAAGGGTTCGCGGAATATTACGCCACGGCCGAGGTCGAGCACGGCCGCATCCAGTTCGGACGCCACCACCCCGGCCGAATCCTGGCGCTCAATCAGGGTGCGAACAGCTGGGCGAAAATGGAGGACGTGCTGAAGTGGCGCTACACGCCCTCGGGCCGTTATCCGGCCTATCTGTATTACGCCCAGGCCTGGGGCATGACCCACTACTTCATGAGCACGCCGGAGCGGACGGAGATTCTGCGCCAGTACCTCGCCGCCGTCGTCCGGGGCGAGGATTCCGCCGCGGCGATGCAGGCCGCGTCCGGGCGTTCGCTCGAGGCCTTGCAGACCGATGTACGCCGTTATCTGTCCGGCGCGATCAACATCTGGACGCCGCAGATCACCCTGCCGACGCCGGAGGTGACCGTCGCCGCCCTGACTCCCGCCGAAGCGGACCTGGTCTGGCTCGACATCCGGCTCGACAACATCGACGTGATCGAACTGCCCGAGGAAGAGGACGGGCAGACGCGCAAGTCGGAGGCGCAGAAGGCGCGCGAGGCGCAGGAGCGGGCGGAGGAACGCGCGAAGCTGATCCGCGACGCCCACGCGGCCGCCGCGCGCCACCCCGGAGACCGGATGGCGATCCTCGTCGCCGCCCGGGCGCATCGCCTGTCGTTCGACCCAGCGGCGGCGCTGACGGCGCTGGAACCCCTGATCGGCCCGCAGTCGACCGACGGCGACGCCCTGAGAGTGGCCGCATGGGCCCTACTGGACCAGGCCGGCAAGGAGGCCGACCCCCAGGCCACCCTCGCGCTGAAACGTCAGGCCAGCGGCTATCTGGCGCGGTCCATGGACGCGGAGCCGCTGGATTTCCGCACCTACCTGGGCCTCAACGACGTGCGGCGCGGACTGGAGACCTATCCGAGCGACAATGACCTCGCGACCCTGCTGGCGGCAGTCGGACTGGCTCCCCAGTCCTTCGAGGCGCGGATGCGGCTGGGGACGGCCCTGATGTCGCGCGGGCGAAACGCCGAGGCCGTGGAGTTTCTGCTGCCGGTCTCCAACAGCCCGCACCGCAGCATCTACACCCGCCGCGCGCGGGAGATGATCGCCGCTGCTCGCCAGGCCATGGGCCAGACGGTCGAGACCTTCGACGCCCCGCCGGAGGAGGCGGCGACGGAGGGCGGGCCCGACAGCGCGAACTGATCCGGCGCCCTAGACCAGCACGTTGAAGACCACGTGCACCACGGTCGCGCCGAGCACGATCAGGCCGAAGCCGACGATCAGGCTGAGGGCGGGGTGCGGACCGCCCTCGGGCCGCGGGTCGACGGGATGGTTGAGCGCCATGGCCGTTCCTTCCGTTTCCACGGCGGCGACCGATTGCGTGACCGGTCGTCTCGCCTGAACGGACGATGACTCCAAAAACCCTGTCTGGCGAGGGGGTATTCACATCGGGTGACATCGGGCCGCGTCCGCGGTAACTCCCGCCGCCCAACGGATCGAACATGTCGAAGCTCACTCTCGAACAGGAGGCCCTGCGCCGCAGGACCTTCGCCATCATCGCGCACCCCGACGCCGGCAAGACCACGCTGACCGAGCACATCCTGCTGGCCGGCGGGGCCATCCGCGCGGCCGGCGCCGTGCGCGCGCGCGGCGAGAACCGGCGGACCCAGTCGGACTGGATGAAGATCGAGAAGGAGCGCGGCATCTCCGTCTCGGCGTCGGTCATGACGTTCGAGCACGACGGCAAGATGTTCAACCTGCTGGACACGCCCGGTCACGAGGACTTCTCGGAAGACACCTACCGCACCCTGACCGCGGCCGACTGCGCCATCATGGTGCTGGACGCCGCCAAGGGCATCGAGCCCCAGACGCTGAAGCTGTTCGAGGTCTGCCGCCTGCGCGACATCCCGATCATCACCTTCATCAACAAGCTGGACCGCGAGGCCCAGGACCCGATGGCCCTGCTGGATGAGATCGCCAGCCGCCTGCAGCTCGACCCGGCCCCGATCTGGTGGCCGGCGCAGAGCGGCAACCGCCTGCGCGGCATGGTCGAGATGGGCACCGGCCGGTTCCAGCCCTACGCCCGCAAGCCCGCCGGTTCGGCCGAGGACGTACCCCACCCCGAGGCCCTGCCGCTGGCCGAGGCCGCACAGTATTTCGAGGAAGGCGAGCACGACGCCCTGCTGGAGGCGCAGGAATTGGTCGAGGGCGGCTATCCGGCCTTCAATCGCCAGTCCTTCCTCGAGGGCCATCTGACCCCGGTGCTGTGGGGCTCGGCCCTGCGCCATTTCGGCATCGACGAGCTGCTGGCCGCGATCGGCGAGTGGGCTCCGCCGCCCAAGGTGATGAAGGCCCACAAGGCCGCCCCGGCCGGAACACGCAACGCCGCGGAGCCGGTGGCGATCACGGTGGCGCCGGGCGAGGCCGAGGTCACCGGCTTCGTCTTCAAGGTCCAGGCCAATATGGACCCCAACCACCGCGACCGCATCGCCATGTTCCGCATGGCTTCGGGCAGGTTCCAGCGCGGCATGAAGCTGAAGGTCCAGAACACCGGCAAGCAGCTGTCGGTGAACGCCCCCATCATGTTCTTCGCCAGCGACCGCGAGCTGGCCGAGGACGCCTATGCCGGCGACGTCATCGGCATTCCCAACCACGGCGTCCTGCGCGTCGGCGACAGCCTGTCGGAGAGCGGCCTGATCCGCTTCGCCGGCCTGCCCAACTTCGCCCCCGAGATCCTGCAGCGCGTCCGGGTCAAGGACCCGCTCAAGGCCAAGCACCTGAAGAAGGCGCTGGATGGCCTGGCCGAGGAAGGCGTGACCCAGCTGTTCCGCCCCGAGATGGGCAGCGACTTCATCGTCGGCGCCGTCGGCCAGCTGCAGTTCGAGGTCATGGCCGACCGCCTGGGCGAGGAATACGGCCTGGAGGTTCTGTTCGAGCCCTCGCCGTTCGCCGAGGCCCGCTGGATCGGCGGTTCGAAGGCCGACCTCGAGGACTTCATGGGCAAATATCGCGGCCAGATGGCCCGCGACATCGACGACGACCCGGTCTTCCTCGCCAAGTCGAGCTGGGAGACCGGCTATGTGATGGAGCGCTTCCCGAACGTGGCCTTCACGAAGACGAAGGAGCGGGGCTAGCCCGTTCCTGCCTTCAGGGCCGCGTCGCCTTCGGCTCGTCCGGCGCATAGCGCTGGCCAATCGGACTGTCGGCATACCAGCGCGTCTCGGGTCCATCGGCGAGGGCGCGAACCAGATCGTGGGCCAACCGGGCAAAGCGCGCCCCCGCCTCCCAGTTGAACGGCAGGGTCAGGTCATCGTTGGGCTGGTGATAGCGGCCGCGGTAGCGCGCCTGGGCCTCCTCGTCGCCGCCGCTGCTCATGACGAGATAGACCGCGGGGACGCCGCGCCGGACGAAGCTGAAATGGTCCGTCCGGTCAAAAATCTGGGTCGGCGGCATGTCGTCCCGACCGGCCCTGATGCCGTTGGCGGCGGCGACAGCCTCAAAGGCAGGGCCGATCGTCGAATGCCAGCCGCCGTAGGCGACGGCCTCGGGAAGGTCGTGCAGCGGAATTCCGCCGTCGATGTTCACGACTCCCGCGACGCGGTCGCAGACCGGAAGGCCCTGCGCCGCCAGATAGTCCGAGCCGAGCAGCCCGAGTTCCTCTCCCGTCGTGGCCACGAATAACACGGGACGCCGGGGCCGCACGGCCGCCATGGCCCGGGCCATCTCGATCATGACGGCGACCCCCGAGGCGTTGTCGAGAGCCCCGTTGAAGATCCCGTCGTCGCCGGCCACGGACGCATCGACGCCGAGATGGTCGAGATGGGAGGTCACCAGAATGCATTCGCGCGCCACGGCCCGATCAGTTCCGCTGACCATGCCGACGACGTTCGGGCTGGAGAAGCGTCGCCAGCGATTTTCGGATTCGATCGTCATGCGTGAGGCCAGCGGGAAGGCCGGCAACGGCTCGCCCCGGGCGGCGAGGGCTTCGATTCCGGCGAAATCGACCAAGGCGCCGTCGAGGGCGTGGGCGGCGGCCACGCTGTCGAGCATAGCCGAAAAGCGCATCGGGACCGGTCGGTAGGGCTCGCCGTCGTCCTGGAGCCAGTTGAAGAAGGGCTGGGCGAAGGCCGACCGCCAGTCCCCCCAAGTCATGCCGTCCGCCGCATCGCCGGGCCGGATGGGGACAAGCCCGGCCGCCCCGCGGGCCCGCGCCGCCTCCCCCCGGGCTTGCGAAAGGCGGTCGGCCTGATCCGGCGTAAGGCTCCCGGGCGCCGCATCATAGTAGAGGACCGCCTTTCCGCGAACGTCGAGGCCCCGATAGTCGTCGATGCCGAGGTCCGGATCGGCCAGGCCATAGCCGACGAACACGGCCCCGCCGCTCCAGGTCTGGACGCCTTCTCCCGAAATCGCCGCCAAGGCGTGCTCCCCCAGCGGAAATCGCCGCTCGCCGATGGTCAGCCGGGGCTCGGGGGCGACGTTTGGCGTGCGCTCGACCAGCGGCGCCGGCTGATACCAGCCAGCCGGAGCGGCGGGCACGAGCCCGGCGGCGTGAAACTGCGTGGCGACGTAATGCGCAGCAAGGTCGAAGCCCCGTGTCCCTGTTCCCCGCCCCTCGAGCCGATCGTCGGCGAGGAACTCAAGGTGCGCCCGGATGGAGTCCGCCGAGAAGTGGCGATCCTCCGGCGAGGCCGGAACGGGGCCGGCCGAAAGCAGTGGGACGGCGAAGGCGGCGGAGACGACGAGATCGAGCATGCAGGTTCGCTCCTGTGCGGACGTCGGCAGTCATCCGGCATTTCCGGCGGCTTGCAACTGAAACCGGTGCGCGCGGGCGCCCGGCGGACCTGGTTCAAAACACCTCAGCGCCAAGCCGAACCACCGTCGCGGCGCTGCGTTTGCAATGGCAGCGAGAGGGACGGCTGTCAGTCCCGAAGCGGGACGGAGCGCGGGTCACCCCATGTTCGAATTCGGCCGGGACCTGAGGAAGCTGTTCGACAAGGCGCGCGAAAGCGACGACCTCGGCTGGCTGGAGCTGATCGGCGCCGATCTGGTCGAGGCCGAGGCGCGCCGCGAGGCCATCGACGCCGGCCGGGTGTCGTGCCTCCGTCCGTTCGAAAGCTGGCTGCGCGCCTCGGCCCTGTGGCGCGAGCACGCGCGGCGCACCGGCCGGCGCGAAAGTCTCGATCGGGCGGCGAAATGCGCCTCGGATGCGGCCCGACACACCAGCACCCCGGACCAGACCGCCGCGGCGGCCATCGAATCCGGTGAAATTCACCTGCTGCGGTTCGACCTGTTCGGCGGCCCGGCGACCCTGACGGCGGCGCTGTCCGACGCCCAGTCCCTGACCGCCGAACGGCCGGCCACCCGCGCGGCGGCGGCGGCGCTGCACGCCCGGCTGTGCGCCCGGCGGGCCCGGTTGTCGGGCCAGCCCTCGAACCTTCTGGACGCGGCGGCCCTGCTGGATGCGGCCCTGCACGGCGCCCGGGTCCTTCCGCCCGCCGCCGGGGACGAGCTGCGTCTGGACCGGGCGGCGCTGGCGCTCGAAGCGGGCGTGGCCCGGCGCGACGCACGGCTGCTGGACCAGGCCGGCCGGGATCTGCGCGCCCTCGTCGAGAGCGCCTCGCCCGACTACCGGCCCCTGACCCGGGCGCGGGCCCTCGCCCTCGCCGGCGCCGGGCTGATGGCGCTGGCGGAGCTGGCCGGGAATGACGCGGCCCGGATGCAGGGGCGCGAGCTGTTCGACGCCGCCGCCGACCAATTCACGCCCGACCACAGCCCGCTGGACTGGGTGGCCGTGCGGCTCGCCCAGGCGCGCGACGACACCCCCTTGCTGCAATTGTCCGAGGTCGAGGCGCTGAGCCGCGAGCCCGGCCTGATCGTCGGCGCGCTCGCCCGGGAGCGCCGGCTGGCGGCCGAGGCAGGCCTGGCGGAGGCCATGGCCGACATCAGAGCCCTGACGGGTCTGGAAGCGACCATTCGCCGCCGTCTGGCGAACGCGGTCCGGACCGAGCCGCTCGATTGGGCCGCCGACCAGATCGGCATGGCCCGCGTGGCCATGGCTCGGGGACGGTTGACCGGGACCGAGCCGCGCGCCGTCGGACTGATGCTGGCCGAGGCGCTGGAGACGGCCCGCGAATGGGGCGCCCCGGCGCTGATGCAGAGGGCGGTGCTGGCGACCCCTGAGCCGATCACCCGGCCCTGAGCGCCTAGCCCCCGAGCGCCACAAAGCCGCCGTTGGCGAAGCACGACTTGCCATAGCGCAGCGGCTGGCCGTCCTCGGCCATGACGCGGCCGCCGGCGGCCTCGAGCACGGCCTGCCCCGCCGCCGTGTCCCATTCCGAGGTCGGGCCGGTACGCGGATAGGCGTCGAAGCGCCCCTCGGCGATGAGGCAGAATTTCAGCGACGAATCGGTGCCCTGCCACTGAACGCAGCCGTGGCGCGAGGCGAGACGCTCGGCCTCCACGTCGGTCATGGAGTGGCTCATCACGGCCATCGGAGAGGCCGGCCGGTTGCGCACCTTGATCGCCTGCCAGCCCTCGCCGAAGCGACGGCGGAAGGCGCCCGCGCCGGGCTTGCCGCTGCGCCAGGTGGTAGCCGTCGCCGGCGCGGTGACGACGCCGGCGACCACCGATCCCTTGTGCACCAGGGCGATGTTGACGGTGAAGCTCTCGCGGCCCTCGATGAAGCCGCGGGTGCCGTCCAGCGGATCGATCAGCCAGAACCAGTCGGCCGCCTCGGCCGGGACGCCGTCGGCGGCTACGGCCTCCTCGGCCACAGTCTGGATGCCGGGATACAGCGCCTCCAGCCGATCCAGAATCAGGGCCTCGGCCTCCTGGTCGGCGCGCGTGACGGGGCTGTCGTCGGCCTTGGCCTCGACCGTCACCCCGTTGCGCCAGTAGGGAAGGATGACGCGGGCGGCGTCCTCGGCGATGTCGGCCAGCGCCTCGGTCAAGGCGCCCGAGGCCAGGTCGGCGGTCAATCGTTTGCTCATGGGCGCTCCGATAGCCCATCGCGACGGTTTGAAGAACCGGCAAATCAGGGCAGCGTCCGCGCGACCGATCACCTGTTGTTTTCGAGCCCGATGACCGACACCGCCCCCGCCTCCCCCCTTCCCGACGGCCAGGCCCTGGCGGCGCTGATCGCCGGCAAGCTGTGCCACGACTTCATCAGCCCGGCCGGAGCCATCAGTTCCGGCCTGGACCTGCTCAAGGACCCGACCGCCCAGGACATGCGCGACGACGCCATGGGCCTGATCGAGGCCAGCGCGAGGAAGATGGTCGCCCTGGTGGCCTTCGCCCGGGTCGCCTTCGGAGCCTCGACCTCGGCGGAGCGATTCTCCGGCGCCGAACTGGGCGAACTGGTCGCCGGCCTGACCGAAGGCGGGCGGGCGACCCTGGAATGGCGGGCCGATAGCGGCGACTATTCGAAGGCGCAGGCCCGGACATTGGTGAACCTGGCTTACCTGACCGCGGCGGCCCTGCCGTCGGGGGGGGCGGCGGTGATTTCGACCCGGCGGAGCGAGACGCTGGAGATCAGCGGCGTGGCCGAGGGCGCGCGGGCCCGGCTCAAGCCGGAAGCCGTTGCAGGCCTCGCCGGCCGCCCGTTGGCCGAGGGCCTGCCCGGGCAATGGATCCAGCCTTACTGGCTGTGGCTGACGGCGCGGGACGCCGGCGGATCGCTGGCTGTCGAGACCGACGAGGGCCGCGTCGCCCTGACTGTCCACATGCCTAACTGAGCCTTAAGCCGCTTTCCCAAGGACTCATTAACCGGCGCGCGGCGATGATAGGAACAACGCACACGCGGGCGTTGTACGTCTGTTCCGGAACCCAGGCCTTGACCCCCAGAACCTGCCTGATCGTCGACGACAGCCGGATCATCCGCAAGGTCGCCCGCCGCATCGTCGAGGGCCTCGGATTCGAGGTCGACGAGGCCGCCGACGGCTCCGAGGCCCTGACCTTCTGCGCCGGCGTCATGCCCGAGGTCATTCTGCTGGACTGGTCGATGCCGGTGATGGACGGGCTGACCTTCCTGCGCCGTCTGCGGACCCTGCCGGGCGGGACCGGACCCAAGGTCCTGTTCTGCACCATCGAGACACGCGCAGAACGCATTGCCGAGGCCCTGTCCGCCGGGGCGGACGATTATGTGATGAAGCCGTTCGACGGCGAGATTCTGACATCGAAATTCGCCGAGGTGGGGGCCGTCTGAACCCATGTCGCCGGAAGCCTTCGACCGCCTCCAGTCGCTGATGGCGTCGCGCGCCGGGTTCCGGCTGACGCGCGACCGGATGAAGCTGGCCGAGCATCGTCTGGGCCCCCTGGCCCGGCGTGAGGGGTATGAAACCGTCGACGCCCTGCTGGCCTCGCTGTGGGCCAAACCGGTGGCGGCCCTGGGCTGGGCGGTGATCGAGGCCCTGTTGAACCCCGAGACCTGGTTCCGCCGCGACCGCGCCACCTTCGACACCTTCGCCGGCGAGCTGCTGCCCGCCCTGTCGGCCGCGCGCAGCGGCGCCCCGGTCAAGGTGTGGTCGGCGGGCTGTTCGACCGGCCAGGAGGCCTGGTCGCTGGCCATCGGCGCACTCGACGCCGGCTTCCCGGTCGAGATCATCGGCACCGACCTGTCGCAGCGGGCGCTCGAGAAGGCCCGCTCCGGCGCCTATACCGGCTTCGAGATCCAACGCGGCCTCAAGGCCGGCGTCATGCTGGCCTGGTTTGACCAGCACGAGGACAGCTGGATCGCCCGGCCCGAGCTGCGCGCCGCGGTCCACTTCGCCCGCGCCAACCTGCTGGACCCCCCAGCCGACGACCACCGCTTTGACGTCATCTTCTGCCGCCACGTGCTAGGGGACATGGAGCCGGCGCGGCGCGGCCAGGCGCTGGACAACCTTGAGCGGCGGCTGGTCGACGACGGCTGTCTGTTCCTTGCGCCGGACGAACGTCCCGACGGCGACAGCCTGGCCTTCCGCCCGGTGGCCGGCCGCCCGGGACTCTACGTCAAGACGCCTGCGGCCCTGAAGCGGGCGGCCTGACCTCTACCGTCCACGCGAACGGTCGACCGGCGCCTGACGGCGGGCCTTGCACAGGCCGCACCATTCGCCGCCGGGACGACGCCGGTCCGGTCGCCAGCGATGACGGCGACAACGCCACTGTCTGATCAGCGCCTTCAGTGTGTCGAACATCGACCGCCTCCCGCCCGGGCCGATAGCGGTCAGGGCTTAACGAAATCCTGCGCAAGGCGATGACCGGGCGGCGCCCCTGCGCAGGTGACGGGCCCGCCGCCCCCGTCTAGGGTTCCCCGGTCATCGGGGAGGATGTCTCATGCGGCTGTTGTGGCTGATTGGGTCGCTGGCGCTGGCGCTGCTGATCGGGGTCGTGTCGCTGCAGGTTCCGGCGCCCATCGGCAGCGACGCGCCGGCGACCGCCTTTTCGGCGGGGCGGGCCATGGCCGATGTGCGCGAGATGGCCCGCCGGCCGCATCCGGTCGGTTCCGCCGACCACGCCCGGGTCCAGGCCCTGCTGCTTCAGAGAATGGCCGATCTGGGGCTCCAGACCTCGACCCAGACAGGGCCGATCTCGCGCGGGTCGGCGCGCTATCTGCGGCGCATGGGCGGCGATCCCGAGGCCGCGAACTTCACCGCGACCAATCTGATCGGCGTGTTGCCGGGTCGCGACCCGGCCCTGCCCGCCGTGGCCCTGATGGCCCACTATGACACCGTGCCGACGTCGGCCGGGGCGGCGGACGATTCGACCGGTGTGGCGGCGGTGCTGGAGACCGTGCGGGCGATCCGGGCGCGCGGCCGGGCGGACCGGACGCTGGTGGTGCTGTTCACCGACGCCGAGGAGATCGGACTGGACGGCGCCCGGGTCTTCTGGGGCGGCCATCCCCTTCGCGATCGCATCGGCGCAGTGATCAATCTGGAGGCGCGCGGCGGCGGCGGCCGGGCCATGATGTTCGAGACCGGGCGGGGCAACGCCGAAACCATCGCCCTGTTCGGCCGCGCCGGCGTGCGCGCCGACGGCGGCGTCACCTCCAACTCGCTGGCGGTCTTCGTCTATGAGCGGATGCCGAACGGCACCGACTTCACCATCCCGCGCGACCGCGGCGTCCAGGGCCTGAACCTGGCCTTCATCGGGCGGCCGGCGCAGTACCACGGCGACTCGCCCCCCGAGGCCCTCGATCGCGGCGCCGTCCAGCACATCGGCTCGCAGACGCTGGAGAGCGCGGACGCCCTGTTGCGGGCGCAGGCCCTGCCGGCCCGGACCGTCAACACCGTCTACGCCGACCTGTTCGGACGGGTGATCCTCAGCCATCCGCCGGCCGCGGGCTGGGGCCTGCTGGCGCTGGCGGCCGGACTGCTCTCGGCGGCGGCGTGGCGCGCCCGGAGCCGGGCGGGGTTGACCCTGGCCGAGGTCGGCCGGGGCGCGGTCGACGGTCTCTGGTTCACGGCGGCCGGTCTGGTCCTGACCCAGGCGGTGCGGACGCTGGCCGGCCGTGCCGACGGCGCCGAGGGCTATTACACCCTCCTGGCCCGCCTGCCGTGGATGGAGGCCGGCGCGGCCCTGACGGTCCTCGCCCTGATCATGGCCGTGCTGGGCGGCCGCGCGCGTCCCGACCGGCGCGTGACCGCCTTGGCCCTTGCGGCCGCCGCTGTCGCGGCCCTCGCCCTTGGCGGCTTCGACAACCCGATCGTCATCGGGGCCTCGCTCGTCGCCATCGGCCTGTCGCTGGCGCCGGGGCTGGCGGCGCGGACGACATGGGGCGGCTGGATCGGCCTGATCGCCCTGGTGCTGGTCGTCGGACTGGCGGCCCAGGCGGTCGCGCCCGAGGCCGCCTTCCTGTTCCTGTGGCCCGGCCTGGTCGCGGCGTTTGCAGCGGCGCTGACGGCCTTCCTCGACCCCGGCCTGACCCGGGCCAGGTCGCTGGCGCCCATCGCGATTGCGGCGACACTCGGCGGCGGCTGGCTGATCGGCCTGTCGCACCCTGTGTTCCTCGGCGTCGGCCTCGATCTGCCGGGCGTGCTGGTGCTGATGGGCCTGCTGGCGCTGATGCTGCTTCGCCCCCTGTCGCCGGAGCGCGGCGTGGCGAGGCCGTGGTTGATGGCGGCCCTGGCCGTGCTGATCCTCGGCGCCGCCGTCTCCGGCTGGTCCCAAATCGCCAGACCTGCGTCGGTCGAGCCGCCCGCCGCAGAAGGAGCCCGAAGATGACCGGCAAGCTCTACTTCGAGGACCTTCACCTCGGTCAGACCTTCACGACCGGGTCCGTCAGCGTGACCGCGGACGCGATCAAGGCCTTCGCCCGCGACTTCGACCCCCAGCCCTTCCATCTCGACGAGGACGCCGCCCGCGACAGCCTGTTCGGCGGACTGGCGGCCAGCGGGTGGCATACAGCGGCGCTGAGCATGCGGATGCTGGTCGACGGCCTGCCCATCGCCGGCGGCCTGATCGGGGTGGGCGGCGAGACCACCTGGCCGCGCCCGACCCGGCCCGGCGACACGCTGACGGTTCACATCGAGGTGCTGGAGATCACCCCGTCGAAGTCGCGCCCCGACCGCGGCATGGTCCGCACCCGCAACGAGACCCGCAATCAGAACGGCGAACCGGTGCAGATCTCCACCCTCGGCATCGTCGTCTGGCGCCGCCCTGCCGCAGGCTGAGTCCGGGGCGTCAGCCGCCGTCGGTCCACACCGTCTTGTACAGGTCGAAGCGACGGTCGCGCAGGTTGCGCACCGTGCCCTGCGACTTGGCCCAGGCCAGATCCGACAGGTCGAGGTCCGCCACCGTCACCGTCTCGACGTTCTCGCTGGCCTCGGCCGCCACGCCATCTCTCGCGAAGGGGAAGTCGCACGGCGTCAGGATGCAGGACTGGGCGTACTGGATGTCCATGTTCTCGACGTTCGGCAGATTGCCGACATTGCCCGAAAGGGTGACGTAACACTGGTTCTCGATGGCCCGCGCCTGCGAGCAGTAGCGGACCCGCAGATAGCCCTGACGGTTGTCGGTGCAGAAGGGCACGAACAGCAGCCGCGCGCCCTCGTCGACCAGACGTCGGGCCAGCTCCGGGAACTCGGAATCATAGCAGATCAGCACCCCGATCGGCCCGCAGTCGGTGGGGATGGCCTGGACCCGATCGCCGCCCTTGATGTTCCACCAGTGCCGCTCGTTGGGGGTCGGGTGAATCTTCTCCTGTTCGTGCACCGAGCCGTCGCGCAGGAACACATAGGCGACGTTCTGGATGTCCCCATCCTCGGTCTGCGTCGGATGCGAGCCGCCGATGATGTTGATGTTGTACTCGACCGCCATCTTCCTCAGCGCCTCGACGAAGCGCGGCGTGTAGCGGGTCAGGGCCTCGATCGACTCCACCGGGGTCAGCTTCTTCGACTCCAGCGACAGCAGCTGCAGGGTGAACAGTTCGGGGAAGACCACGAAGTCCGAGCGGTAGTCGGAGGTCACATCGACAAAATATTCGATGTTGGAGATGAACTCCTCGAAGCTGGCGACCTTGCGGGCCTGCAGCTGGACCGTCGCCACACGCACCGTCTCCTTGACCGCGAAGGCTGCGCCGCGACCATGCGTCTCCGCATAGTAGGGATTGCGCCACACCATGTGCGCCGCATGGCCCATCGAGGCGGTGTCGGAGGTCAGATAGTTCTCCAGCACCCCGATCGGCTCGAAGCCCGAGCGCATGTGAAAGCCGATCACCGGGTCGTTCAGCTTGCGCGCCGTGACCGCGTCCAGATAGTCGCGCGCGTCCGGGTAGGCCGCCTTGCGCCGCGCCAGTCCCGGCATCCGTCCGCCGAAGACGATGCCGCGCAGGTTCTGGGCCTCGCACAGGTCGCGGCGGGCGTCATACAGGCGCTGGCCGATGCGCAGTCGGCGCCGGTCGGGATCGACGCACACCTCCATGCCGTAGAACCAGTCGCCCAGCGGATCGTGCCGCGCCGCATAGCCGCCGCCGGTGATCTGGGTCCAGGTGTGCGGCGACATGGCCGTCTTCTCGTCGATGCGGAAGCCGGCGGCGTAGCCGACGATCTCGTCGTCGAACTCGACCACGAACTGGCCGTCCGGATAGGCCGCGATCTGGCCGCGCAGCATGCCCGGCGTATAGGCCGGCATGTCCTTGTAGACCTTGGCCACCAGGGCCACGATCGCCGGCACGTCTCCGAGCCGGGCGTTGCGGATGTTGAGGACGGCGGGCTTGGAGGGTTTTGTCATGGGCCCTGAACGCACGGCGACGGTTGGGGATCAACCCCGAAGGGCGCCGAGGCGCTTCATCTCCGCGCCGCCTGGGACGACCGCGCGTGTACCGCTGCGCCGTCCGAAATCGACTGCCCCGGATGGAGCACCACCCGTTCCCCCGGCCCGAGTCCTGAGCGGACCTCGGCGAATTCCCCATTGTTCTGACCGATCTCGACCCGCCGCAGGCGGGCTCGGCGGCCTTCCACCCTGAATACCGCCCAATGGCCCTCGTCGCGGAACAGGGCCGACACGGGCACCCGGACAACCCTTTCGGCCTGCCAGACCGTGATCGCCACCTCGACCCGATAGCCATGCCCGACCGCCGCCCAGGCCGCGGGAGGGTTGACGGGATCGATCACCACATTGACCCGCTGTTCCTCGACCCCCAGGGCCGACACCTTGAGGAAGCCGTAGGGCTCCACCTGCCGGACGCCGCCCTGAAGCGCCGGGCCGCCTCCCCAGGCGTCGATCACTGCCGGCGCGCCCGCCGAAATCCGGGCCGCATCGCTCGACAGCAGTTCTGCGACCACTTCCAGATCCCCGGGATCGCCGATCTCGATCACTGGCGCGCCCTGCGCGACGACGCTCTCGCTCTCCTGCAGAACCCTCAGGACCCGCCCGGAGACGGGCGCCCTAATGGCCACGGTGCGGGCGCCTGAGCCTGTCGCCGCCGGCTCCGCCAGACGCGCGCGCGCCGCCTCGAGCGCCGCCTGCCGCACGCCCACGCCCGCCCGGGCGTTCCCGACGGCCGCCGCGGCGGTGCGGACGTCAAGGCGGGCGCGGTCAACGGCGCTCTGCGACGCGATCTGCGCAGCGAACAGGGTTTCCGCCCGGTCAGCCTCGATCCGGGCATACGACAGCCGGGCTTCGGCGCCGTCCAGCTCGGCCCGCGCCAGCGCAAGGGCGGCTTCCGCCGAGCGCACCCCGGCCTGAATCTCCTGGCGGGACCGCTCGTCGACGAAAACCGCGGGAGCCGGCTGGAGGACTGCGATCACCGCCCCGGCCTCGACCCGCTCCCCCGCGCGGTTGCCGATCCGGAGCAGCCGGCCCGAGACGGGCGCGGACACCACATAGACGTCCCGCGCCCGCGTCCGCGCCTCGTCGCGAACCGCGACCGTGAGAGGGCCCCGGGTGATCTCGCCGATGTCCACCTGGACCGGCTGCGGGCGGAAGGCGACGACCAGCAGCGCCGCCAGCGCCAATACGACGCCAACCCAGAACAGCGTCCGGAATTTGGGTTTGAACCGGCTTGTGTTCACGACGCTATTCTCCGGTCTTCAAGGCTTCGGCCAGGTCGAGCCGGTCGATCTGAAGTCGCACCATCAGACTCGCCGCGACGGTGATGGCCAGCACCACCGCCCCGGCGATGCCGAAGGTCGCGGGCGCGACGGCGAAGGGCAGTCGGAACAGGTCCGAACTCATGGCGCGGGACAGATACCAGGCGAGGGCCGCCCCCGCCGCCGCGCCCAGCGGCAGGGCGAGCAGCGTCAGGAACGCGACCTCGCCGAGCAGTATGTAGGACACGTCGGCCCGCGAGAAGCCGAGCACCCTCAACGAGGCCAGTTCCCGCTGGCGCTCGGCGAAGGAGATGCGCACCGTGTTGTAGACCACGCCCGAGGCGATCAGGCCGGCGAAGAAGAAGAAGGTCAGGACGGATCGGCCGAGATTTTCGTCGAGCATGGCGGCCAGGCGTTTGACGGCGTCCGCCTGCAGACCGACGCCGACCACAGAGGGGGTCTCCTTCAGGCGGTCGTAAAGGCTCCCGGTCCGGTCGGCGTCGACCGTCAGCCAGGCTCCCGACACCAGCGCCCCTTCTTCCAGAGCCCTGTTCAGGTCCTCGATCCGCATCCGCGCCCCGGAGCCGACATAGCTGGCGGGGACGGCCGAAACAGGCAGCACCAGCAGCGGCCGACGGCCTTCCGTAACCTGCGCCTCAACAATGTCGCCGGGCTCGACCTGAAGCTTCGCGGCCAGATCGCCGGACAGGACCAGGCCGCCGGGATGCGGCTGGACCGGCCGGTTTTCCGTGTCGACCATTCTCGACAGGGTCCCGTCCAGCGGCGCGCCGGTGATCACCGCCCGCTCCTCGCGCGCCCCGTGGCGAAATCGAACCGGCACGACGCGAAAAGGCTCGGCCGCCAGCACGCCGCCCTCGCGGGCGAGGCTGAACAGGGCGGCGCGGGACCGGGGCTCGACGAAGCTCACCGACACATCGTGGGGGTTCGACACGGTGAAACTGGAATCGATCATCACCCTGATCCCGTCCATCATCGACAGGGTGCCGATCAGGAGGGCTCCGGAGGCCGCGATCCCCGCCACGGTCAGGGCCGCGCGCCAGGGCCAGCGGGCGATCTGGCGCAGGATCATGCGCGATTGCTGGTCCAGCACCTTCATCCGGGTGATCCACGCCCCGGCGGCCCTGGAATAGTCAGGCGGGGGCGCGGGAGTCATCGCTTCCGCCGGGTTCAGGGCGGCGGCCCGCCTCACGGCCAGCGCCGCCCCGCCGATCACCGTCAGCATGGCCACACCGACCACGGTGGCGTAGTCGGCCGGGTCCGCCTGGAAGAGCAGAAAGGGGAAGCGGTAGTATTCCATGTATAGCCGGGCCATGGCCTGGCCGAGCCAGATTCCCGCCGCGCCGCCGATCAGAACCCCAGTGGCTGCGATCACGGCGACGAGCTTCAGATAGTGGCCGATGATGTCGCGATCCCGGTAGCCGAAGGCTTTCAATAGCCCGATGCCCGAGCGCTGAACGGCGATCAGCCGCGAGATCACGACGTTGACCAGAAAGGCGGCCACCAGCAGGAAGACCGGCGGCAGCACCCGTCCCATGGTCGCCAGCTGGTCGATCTCGCTGGACAGGAAGGCGTCCGAGATCTGGTCCGCGCGACCGTAGGCGCCCGGAGCCCCGTAGGGCTCCAGCAGCCGGTCCAACCGGTCGATCACCGCCGGCTCCGACGCGTCGCGCGACAGACGCACCACCGCCTCGTTGAAGGCCTCGTCCTGGTTGACGGCCTGCGCCAGGGCGCTGCGTCGCATCCACAGAACGCCGAACAGCCGGTCGTCGGGCACGAACTGGCCCGGACCGATGGCGTAGACATGCTCCGGCGACAGGGCGATCCCGACCACCACCAGGCGCCGACGACCGCCGTAGAGGGTCACCGGAACCGTGTCGCCGATCCCGAGCCGGTGGGCGTCGGCGAAGGCCTGGAGAACCACCGCCTCGTCCCTCTGTCCCGCGAGCGGAAGTCGGCCGCGAACCAGATGGAGCCGGTTGACCGCAGCCTGGCCGGTGTCCGGCAGGGATAGAACTTCGCCCGAAGCGGGCGCGCTCATCCCCTCCATGGCGAAGAGCGCCGGGACCCGGATCCGGGTCGCCGCGGCCTGGACGCCCTCGATCGCCCGAATGTCCTCGATAAGTCGCTGCGGCGCCCGCACCGTCGGCGCCCAGACGTCGGCGAACAGGTTGCGTTCGTAGTAGGCGCGGCGGGTTTCCTCCAGCGAGCTCAGCATGCCGGCGGCGAGCAGATGGACGGCGACGCCTCCGGCGATGACGAAGGCGATGGCGAGGGCCTGGGTCTTCATGCGCCAGAGTTCGCGCGCCAGCTTGCGGTCCAGCGCGCCCATCCAGGCCGGCAGGCGGTTCACCAGGAAATCTCCCCGGGAGGCCGCTTGTCGGCGTTCTCCCGGACCTCGCGCACCCGCCCGTCGGCGAAAATCACCACCCGGTCGGCGATGCCGGCGATGGCGGCGTTGTGGGTGATCAGCAGGGTCGTGGCGCCAAGGGTGTCGTTGACCGTCTTCAGCGCCTCCAGCACCCGCACTCCGGTGGCGGAGTCCAGCGCGCCCGTCGGCTCGTCACAGAGCAGGACGGACGGTTGCTTGGCCACGGCGCGCGCGATCGCGACGCGCTGCTGCTCGCCGCCGGACAGCTGGGCGGGGAAGTGATCGAGACGGTTCTCCAGCCCGACCATGGCCAGGGCCTCTTCGGGACGCAGCGGCGCCTCGGCGATCTCGGTGACGAGGGCGACGTTCTCGCGCGCGGTCAGGCTCGGCATCAGGTTGTAGAACTGGAAGACGAAGCCGACATGTCGGCGGCGGTACTCGGTCAGCTGCCGCTGGTCCGCCCGGCTGATGTCGTCGCCCCGGAACAGCACCTGTCCGCTGGTCGGCGTGTCGAGCCCGCCGAGGATGTTCAGGAAGGTCGACTTGCCGCTGCCCGAAGCGCCCAGCACCACGACGATTTCCCCGTCCGGCAGATCGAGGTCAACGCCGCGCAAGGCGTGAACCGCCGCCGGGCCGGAGCCGTAAACCCGGGTCACGGCGCGCGCGCGGAAGCATGGCGGATCCCCTGATGCCGCACGCGTCTCGCCCGAGCCTGTCATCGGCGGGGCCGGCGCCCACGGTCGCCTGACGCGCGTGATTGTCTCGTCGACTTTGACATGAGGGAAGGCATCCGCAGCGGTCTTCGCACCATGGCGGCGAAAGAGGCGAGTGCCTGTGATCTGGATCAAGCCCGGCTGTAATGCGGAGCCTCGGGGCGCCGCCTTAGTCCTAAGACGGGCCGCTTACGTCAAAATCGGACGTACCCCGACGCTCTCCCGAAAAGAACATATTGGCAACCGGAACAAACCATGCACATATCCCTGCTCACAGGGAGCGGGTCACGGTCATTGGGCCGAAGGCGGGCCTCTCCCCCGGGTACCGAACGGGAATCATGGCAAGGGAGAGTGGCAAGGTGGCGGCACAGGCGAATCTGAAATTGGTCAGCAGGGACGACGGCGACAAGCAGCGGGCTCTTGAGGCGGCGATCGCCCAGATCGACCGCGCCTTCGGCAAGGGCTCGGTGATGAAGCTCGGCAAGAACGGCCTGACCGAAGCCATTCCGTCGGTCTCGACCGGCTCGCTGGGCCTCGACATGGCGCTCGGCATCGGCGGCCTGCCGCGCGGCCGGGTCATCGAGGTGTTCGGCCCCGAAAGCTCGGGCAAGACGACCCTGGCTCTCCACACCGTGGCCGAGATTCAGAAATCGGGCGGCACCGCCGCCTTCGTCGACGCCGAGCACGCGCTGGATCCGGGCTACGCCCAGAAGCTGGGCGTCAACCTCGACGACCTGCTGGTGTCCCAGCCCGACACGGGCGAACAGGCGCTTGAGATCGTCGACACCCTGGTGCGCTCGGGCGCCGTGGACATCGTGGTGGTCGACTCCGTCGCCGCCCTGACGCCGCGGGCCGAGATCGAGGGCGAAATGGGCGACAGCCTGCCCGGCCTGCAGGCCCGTCTGATGAGCCAGGCGCTGCGCAAGCTGACCGCCTCGATCAACAAGTCGCAGTGCATCGTCCTGTTCATCAACCAGATCCGCCACAAGATCGGCGTCATGTACGGCTCGCCGGAAACGACGACGGGCGGCAATGCGCTGAAATTCTACGCCTCGGTCCGCCTCGACATCCGCCGCACCGGCGCGATCAAGGACCGCGACGAGGTCGTCGGCAACACCACCCGGGTCAAGGTGGTCAAGAACAAGGTCGCCCCGCCGTTCCGGGAAGTCATCTTCGACATCATGTACGGCGAGGGCATCTCCAAACTGGGCGAGATCATCGACCTGGGCGTCAAGGCCGGCATCGTCGAGAAGTCGGGCAGCTGGTTCTCCTACGACAGCCAGCGCATCGGCCAGGGCCGCGAGAATGTGCGCGCCTTCCTCAAGGCCAATCCCGACGTCGCCGACTCGATCGAAAAGGCCGTGCGCGCCTCGACCAACAAGATCGCCGAGGAACTGCTGGGCACGCCCGAACCGGACGAGGGCCAGGACCTCGAGGGTTAGGACATCCGAGCGGACGGTCCGGACGGTTCGGACGGTTCGGACGGTGTTTTCGGGTTTTACCCGGACGAAATCCCCCCTTCTCCGGCCGGGTCCGCCGACCCGCCACCGACCCCGACGGGCCGGGCCGGACGGAGCGGCCGCTCGACCCCCACCCGGGTCGGGCGGCCTTTTTTCGTCAGGGGCCGATCACGGCCGGGTGATGCTTTCGGGCCGAAAGCCCTATATGACGCCCGTTCCTTTTCGCCTTCCCGATTGACCGCGCGCCATGTCCAGCCTGAACCAGATCCGCTCGACCTTCCTCGACTATTTCGCGGCCGATGGCCACGAGAAGGTCCAGTCGGCTCCGCTCGTGCCGCAGAACGACCCGACCCTGCTGTTCGTCAACGCCGGCATGGTGCCCTTCAAGAACGTCTTCACCGGTCAGGAGACGCGGGCGATCAAGCGCGCCACCAGCTCGCAGAAATGCGTCCGCGCCGGCGGCAAGCACAACGACCTCGACAACGTCGGCTATACCGCGCGCCACCACACCTTCTTCGAGATGCTGGGCAATTTCTCCTTCGGCGACTACTTCAAGGAGCACGCCATCGAGATGGCGTGGAACCTCGTCACGAAAGAGTTCGGCATCCCCGCCGACCGGCTGATGGCCACCGTCTATATAGACGACGACGAGGCCTTCGACCTGTGGAAGAAGATCGCCGGCCTGCCCGAGAGCCGCATCACCCGCATCGCCGGCTCGGACAATTTCTGGTCGATGGGCGACACCGGCCCCTGCGGTCCCTGCACCGAAATCTTCTACGACCACGGCGACCACATCTGGGGCGGCCCTCCCGGCACGCCGGAAGAGGACGGCGACCGCTGGGTCGAGATCTGGAACCTCGTCTTCATGCAGTTCGACCAGGCCGCCGACGGCAGCCGTAGCCTGCTGCCGAAGCCGTCGATCGACACCGGCGCGGGTCTTGAGCGGGTAGCCGCCGTGCTGCAGGGCGTGCATTCCAACTATGAGACCGACCTCTTCCGCACCCTGATCGCGGCCTCGGAGCACGAGACCAACACGGCCGCCGAGGGCGACCGCGCCCCCAGCCACCGGGTCATCGCCGACCACCTGCGCTCGTCGTCCTTCCTGATCGCCGACGGCGTCACTCCCTCGAACGAGGGCCGGGGCTACGTGCTGCGTCGGATCATGCGCCGGGCCATGCGCCACGCCCACCTGCTGGGCGCCGCCGACCCGCTGATGCACCGGCTGGTGCCGACCCTCGTGCAGGAAATGGGCGAGGCCTATCCCGAACTGCGCCGCGCCCAGGCCTTTATCGAGGACACGCTGAAGCAGGAAGAGATTCGTTTCCGCACCACCCTGGGCCGCGGCATGGGCCTGCTGGAGGACGCCTCGCGCGACCTCGGCGAGGGCGGCGTGCTGTCCGGCCAGACGGCCTTCACCCTGTACGACACCTACGGCTTCCCGCTGGACCTCACCCAGGACGAGGCCCGCCGGCGCGGCTTCACCGTCGACACCGAGGGCTTCGACGCAGCCATGGAAGAGCAGCGCAGCCGCTCGCGCGAGCACTGGACCGGTTCGGGCCAGACCGCCTCGGCCGGCGAATGGCTGGCCCTGCGCGACCGCCTCGGGCCCACCGTCTTCACCGGCTATGACGCCGTCGAGGGCTCGGGCGAGGTGCTGGCGATCGTGGAAAGCGGCCAGTCGGTCGATCAACTGGGCGCCGGCGAGACCGCCGAGGTGCTGTTCGACCAGACTCCCTTCTATGGCGAGGGCGGCGGCCAGGCCGGCGACAAGGGCGAGATCGAATGGACCGACGCCACCGGCCAGCAGGGCTCGGGCGTGGTCCTCGACGTCCAGAAGCACGCCGGCGACCTGTTCGCCCACCGTATCGAGATCAGCTCGGGAACCCTGGCGATCGGCGCCCGGGTACAGCTGCGCGTGACGGCCGACGCCCGCCTGACCACCCGCGCCAACCACTCCGCCGCCCACCTGCTCCACAAGGCCCTGGCCAATGTGCTGGGCGGCCATGTGGCCCAGAAGGGCCAGATGGTCGACGCCGAACGGCTGCGCTTCGACTTCAGTCACAACGCTCCCGTCACCGAGGACGAGCTGGCCCGGATGGAGGACGAGGTGAATGCCGTCATCCGCCAGAACCTTCCGGCCGAGACGAAGATGATGGCGCCGCAGGAGGCCATCGAAGCCGGCGCCGTGGCCCTGTTCGGCGAGAAATACGGCGATGAGGTCCGCGTTCTGACGCTGGGCCGGTCGCTGACTGAGGCGGACAAGCCCTATTCGGTCGAACTGTGCGGCGGCACCCACGTCGCCCGCACCGGCGACATCGCCCTGTTCAAGATCGTGTCCGAGAGCGGCATCGCCGCCGGGGTGCGCCGCATCGAGGCCCTGACCGGCGAGGCCGCGCGCCAGTATCTGCTGGCCCAGGCCGGCGTGACGAAAAAGCTGGCCCAAGGCTTCAAGGTTCAGCCCGCTGATGTCCCCGCGCGGGTCGAGGCCCTGACCGGCTCGGTGCGCACGCTGGAGAAGCAGGTCGCTGACCTGAAGAAGCAGTTGGCCCTCGGCGGCGGCTCCGGGGGGAACGCCGCACCGGAAGAAGTCAACGGCGTCAAGCTGATCGCCCGGGTGCTGGACGGCGTCGACGGCAAGGGCTTGCGCGGCGTCGCCGAGGACTTCCGCAAACAGGTCGGCTCAGGCGTCGTCGCCCTGATCGGCGTCACTGAGGGCAAGGCGGCGGTCACCGTCGCCGTGACCTCGGACATGGCCGGCAAGGTCAATGCGGCGGACCTCGCCCGTGCGGCCGTGCTGGCGATGGGCGGCCAGGGGGCGGGCGGCAAGCCCGATTTCGCCCAGGGCGGGGCTCCGGATGGGTCGAAGGCCGAGGACGGCCTGTCGGCGGTCAGGGCGGCGTTGGGCGGCTGATCAGGCCGTCTCGCCACTCTGGATGTCGACGGCGGCCAGCTTCCACGCGAACAGGCCTCGGCGTTCGAGGATCAGCGCCAGCCGCTGGTCCGGATGGTCGCGGTCGGTCAGGGTGACGGCGAAGGCGTTCAGGTCACGATAGCCCCAGGCCTGATGGATGTCGTCGTCATCACGGGCATCGCCCGGCTCCGGCTGGTCGCGCACCGTGGGATCAGGAGCCTCGGCCGTAGTGACCATCTGGGCCACCACCTCGGGCGTGACCGCGGCGTCGACAGCGCCCGACAGGAGCATCGGGGCGAGCATCATTCCCAGCCCGCCGAGACTGCTCTCCGCCACGCGCGGGTCGCGCCGCATGTGGGCGGCCAGCTCCGCGGTCAACTCGTCCTTCAGGCTCTGGCGCAGGGCCGGGAAGTCTACCAGCTGTTCGATCCGGTCGGCGTCGCCGGCCTTTGCGGCCCGGATCAGCGCCTGGGCTGCGAACACGGGGGCGGCGGCCCAGGCGATGGCGAATATGGCGACAGCCGCGACGGCGAAGCCGACGACGAGTTTCTTGATCATGATACCCTCTGGCGTCGAAACGCCTCCCCACGGCTACGGTTGCCGCGAGTCGAGGAGACTGGCTAGCGGGGTGCGACGGGTGCGGACGGCTCTGCGTCAGGAAGGCCAATGTGGACCAGCTTCCATTCGAACGGGCCCCTGCGCTCGAACGTGAAGATGGTGCGCGAACCGCCCTCGCCCTTGACGGCCAGGCGGACCCGGTTCACCCCCCAGAACACCGGTGCGGGCATAGGGTTTTCAGCGGCGGCGCCGACGGGAAGGGTGGACCGATGCGAGGCGGAGCGGCCCTCGCCGCGCGTCAGGCCTCCCAGCGCAGCCGGGGTCAGATAGGCGTCGGCGTCGCCGGCCGTGGCTACGTCGGTCGTCCCGAACTGGCGACGAACGGCGCCGATCGGATCCTCGAGGAAGGTCGGGGCCGGGGCCATCGCCGCCGGGTTCCCCGACAGTTGCGGCCGCAGGGACTGGCGGACGGCGGAGAAGTCGACCAGCCGGGACAGGCCGGCGACATCATTCGCGTCCGCCGCCGAGCGTATGCCGAAGAAGGCCACAGCCGGCGCGGCGAAGAAGCTCACCGTCGCGCCAATGACGACCAGCAACAGCAGATTGCCGAACAGCTTCTTCATGACGGCGTCCAGAGTTCGGATCATCAATGCACGAACGCGGGTCCGGCTCAAACGAAAGGCCCGCCGGACGCGAATCCGGCGGGCCTCCGTTTGTGGGCCGCGGTAGAGCCCCCTTAGGACGCCATCGCCGCGGTGAGGTTCTCGGCGACCTTGTCGAGGAAGCCCTCGGTGGTCAGCCAGCCCTGCTGGTCGCCGACGAGGAGCGCGAGGTCCTTGGTCATGTGACCGGACTCGACCGTCTCGACCACGACCCGCTCGAGGGTGGCGGCGAATTTGGCCAGTTCGTCGTTGCCGTCCAGCTTGGCCCGGTGCGAGAAGCCGCGCGTCCAGGCGAAGATCGAGGCGATGGAGTTGGTCGAGGTCGCCTCGCCCTTCTGGTGCTGACGATAGTGGCGGGTGACGGTGCCGTGGGCGGCCTCCGACTCCAGCACCTTGCCGTCCGGCGTCATCAGCACCGATGTCATCAGGCCCAGCGAGCCGAAACCCTGCGCCACGACGTCGGATTGCACGTCGCCGTCATAGTTCTTGCAGGCCCAGACGAAGCCGCCCGACCACTTGATGGCCGCGGCCACCATGTCGTCGATCAGCCGGTGCTCGTAGGTCAGGCCCTTTTCCTTGAACTGCGCCGCGAATTCCTCGTCGAACACCTTCTGGAAGATGTCCTTGAAGCGCCCGTCATAGGCTTTGAGGATGGTGTTCTTGGTCGACAGATAGACCGGGAAATTGCGCTGCAGGCCGAAGGCGAAGCTGGCGCGGGCGAACTCGGTGATCGAGTCGTCGAGATTATACATGCCCATGGCGACGCCGGCGGAGGGGAAGTCGAACACCTCATGCTCGATGACCTGACCGTCCTCACCCTGGAACTTGATCGTCAGCTTGCCGGGGCCGGGAACCAGGAAGTCGGTGGCCTTGTACTGGTCGCCGAAGGCGTGACGGCCGACCACGATGGGCTGGGTCCAGCCGGGCACCAGACGCGGCACGTTCGAGCAGATGATCGGCTCGCGGAAGACCACGCCGCCGAGGATGTTGCGGATGGTGCCGTTGGGCGACTTCCACATCTTCTTGAGGCCGAACTCCTTCACCCGGGCCTCGTCCGGGGTGATGGTCGCGCACTTCACGCCGACGCCATGCTTCTGGATGGCGTGGGCCGCATCCACCGTGACCTTGTCGTCGGTGGCGTCACGGTTCTCCATCGACAGGTCGTAGTAGTCGAGCTCGAGGTCGAGGAAGGGGAAGACCAGCTTGTCCTTGATCATCTGCCAGATGATCCGGGTCATCTCGTCGCCGTCGATGTCCACGATGGGATTGGCGACCTTGATCCTGGTCATGCGGGTTCGCGCCTCTGATTGGGAATGGGATTGAGGCGGCGGTATAGCGGTGGCGGCGCGCGGGCGCAAAGGGCGGAACCGAACGGCTGTCCGGCCCGCTGTCGATGAACCGGATGCGCCAGGATCTGGACGATGGAGATGGGGCGAGGATGATGTGGCGATCAGGTCTGGCGACGGTGATATTGCTTGCCGCCTGTGGTGACGGGGCCGCGACCGACCGGGCCGGGGCAGCCGTCGTCCCTGGCGCCGCGGGGGCGACAGAACAGAGCGCCGCCGACCCGACGGCCCGGCCGGAGATCCGCGAGTTCCGCGATTGGCGGGCGATCTGCGACAACGGCAACGCCTGCGTCGCATGGACAGGGTCCGACGAGGGCGGATGGCTCCGCATCGGAATGGAAGCGGGCCCGGACGCCCGCCCGACTGTGCAGGCGAGCGGAGGGTTCGATCATGACGGCGCGCCCGCCGACGTGCGGCTGAAGATCGACGGCCGCGATTACGCCGTGTCTGGCGGCGCCGGGAGCGACGCGCGCCATCGGTCGGTCGTCGGCGCTTTGGCCAGCGCGCAGACCGTGACGCTCGAGACCGGTGACCGCGCCATTGAACTGCCCGCCTCCGGGGTTTCCGCCGCCCTGCTGTGGATCGACGAGCGGCAGGGACGGCTGGAGACGATAACCGCCCTGCTGCGCCCGGGCGACCGGCCCGCGAGCACCGTTCCTTCCGCCCCCGCCCTGCCTATGGTGCAGTCCGCGCCGCCGATCGACCAGGGCGCTTTCGCGGCGGCCAATGCGCCGATGGGGGACGATCCGCCGCCCCAACTGCGCGTGCCCGCCGCCATCGAGGCCCGCCCGGAAGTGAAGGCTTGCCGGGCGGAGAACAACGAATACCTCGACAAGGCCGTGCTCGCGGCGCGACTGGACGGGTCGACCGTGCTGTGGGGCGTTCCCTGCGGCAGCGGGGCCTACAACGCCACCTATGTCCTCTATCTGGCGCGGCCGGACGGCTCGGGCGTACGCCCCGCCGAATTGCCGACTCGGGAGCCGGTGGGCGGCGAGGATGACCTGTGGCTGGTCAACCCGCAGTACGACCCGGAGGGCCAGACCTTGACCGTCTTCCCGCGCGGCCGGGGCCTCGGCGACTGCGGCACGATCCAGACCTGGACCTGGACGGCCGCGGGTTTCGCCCTGACCCGGGAGCGCTTCATGGGTGACTGCCAAGGCATGTCGCCCGACTACTGGCCGACGACGTGGCGCGCCGATGTCCGACCCTGAAGTCCTTGTCATCGGAGCCGGCCCGGCGGGCCTGGTTGCGGCGACCTATCTGGCGCGCTTTCGGCGGCGGGTGCTGGTCGCCGACGGCGGCGCTCCCCGTGCCCGCTGGATTCCGGTCAGTCACAACCTGCCCGGCTTTCCGCAGGGCATCACTGGCGAGGCGATCCTCAGGCGGATGACCGAACAGGCGCTTGAGTACGACGCGGTGATAGAGCGGGGCCGCGTCGAACGTCTCCAGCCCGAGGGCGATGATTTCAGGGCATCTCTGAACGGGCGCGAGATCAGGGTGCGCGCTGTGCTGCTGGCGACCGGGGTCGTGGACCACCATCCTGACCTGCCCGGCGTCGACCGGGCCATCGAGCGGTCGCTGGTCCGCATCTGCCCGATCTGCGACGGCTATGAGGCTAGCGGCAAGGCGGTGGCGATTGTCGGCCAGGATGACCGGGGCGTCAGAGAGGCCGCCTTTCTGCGGACCTATTCCGACCGCGTCACCCTGATCCACACCGGCTCGGCCGAAGCGCTGACCCGGGAGGACGAACTGCGCCGCATGGGGGTGGAGCTGATCCGGGCCCCGATCGACAATGTCCGGCTGGAGGGCGACCGGGTGACTGCGCTGAGCTGGGGCGGAAACTTCCGGGTATTCGACCTGGTTTATTCGGCGCTCGGAACGTCGCCAAATGCGGACCTGGCGCGTGCCTTGGGCGCAAAGGTCGGGGACGACGGCTGTCTGGTGGTCGACGCTCATCAGAGAAGCAGCGTTCCGGGCTTTTACGCCGCCGGAGACGTGGTGCGGGGGCTGAACCAGATCGCCGTGGCCGGGGCCGAGGCCGCTATTGCGGCGACCGCCATTCACAACGCGCTGCGGGAGGCGGACGGCTGGACGGTGCGCTAGCCCGACGCAAGCGGCCCGGAGCCGCGAGAGCAGGAGGCTCCCTACGGGTCCGGGCCGAAGCCCTTGCGGGCCCCGATCGCGGCGGCGTGCGGGGATTGGGCCCCGCCTCCGCGATCGATGGTCTGGCGGATCAGCGGCTGGAGGGCGTCACGATCCGCTGCGGTTTGCGAAGCCGCGCGCGGGCGCGGCTTCGCCGCCAGTCGTTCAGCACCGAAATCCAGCCCCATGCGGGCTCCTTATGCGTATGGTGAATTTCTTCCATGACGACCTCCTGACGATCCTGCTGTGAGGGCAACAACAGAATGGGCTTGACAGGACGGCTCCACAAACCAGATTGGCGGCGCGCTGCATAAGGCAAGCTTATGTCCGATCCCCTCGCTGGAATTCCCCTCGCCTCCATTCGCGTGTTCGAGGCCGCGGCTCGCCTGAACAGTTTCACGCGCGCGGCCGAGGAGCTGGGCATGACCCAGGCCGCCGTGAGCTGGCAGATCAAGGCGCTGGAAGGGCGGCTGGGGCAGAGCCTGTTCCGGCGTCTGCCGCGCGAGGTCGTCCCGACGGAACCGGGGGAGAGGCTGTCGCGAGCGGCCACAGAGGCGATGAGCTTGCTGCGACGGGCGGTGTCGGACCTGACCGAGGCGGATCAGGCGGTGCTGTCGATCACCACCCTGGCGACTCTGGCGACGCAGTGGCTGGCGCCGCGACTGGGCGAGTTCCAGCTGGCGAACCCGGAGCTGGCGGTGCGGCTCGATACGGCGGCGCACCTGGTCGACCTGTCACGGGAAGGCTTCGACGTGGGCATCCGGTCGGGGACGGGCGACTGGCCCGGGCTGGAGAGCGTCGAGGTCATGCCGAGCGTGTTCACGCCGCTGTGCAGCCCGCGCCTGCGGGACCGGCTGGGACTGCAGACGGCCGAGGACCTGCTGAAGGCGCCGCGGATCGGGCTGGAGAAGGAATGGGCGGTCTGGTTCGCGGCGGCGGGCGTCGCGGCGGACGGTCAGACGCCCTCGCGGCTGCGGGCCGACTACCAGGCGCTGGAGGTGGCCTCGGCGATGGGCGATCAGGGCGTGGCCTTGGCCTCGCCGGTGCTGTTCGCGCGCGAGCTGGCGGCCGGCCTTCTGGTCCAACCGGTTGCCCTGTCGGTCAGGCTGATCCCGGATTACGCCTACTGGCTGGTCTGGCCCGAGGGTCGCCGGCGCTCGCCCAAGATCGCCCGCTTCCGCGACTGGATTCTGGCGGCGGCGGCGGCCGATCCCGCCGTCCGGGCCACGCGGGAGGCGGTCGCGGCGGGCTGACGGCCGTCAGGTTCCGTGGGTTGCGGGACGACCGCCCCGCCCGCACGGTCGGTCCGGGAGGCAGGATCATGATGCGACCGGGACAGAGACTGAGGCTGGGCCTGATCGCCGGGGCCGCGCTGGCGACCACGGCCTGCAGCAGCGATCCGGCCATGTGGGAGGCCCTCGCCCTGGGCCTGGACCAGGCCGCGGCCGACCTCCAATACGAGAACGCCAACTGCTATTGGGCGACGCCGCCGGGCCTGCCCTACGGGGCCAACCAGCGCTACTGCCCCGGCGACTACGGCTACCGGGACTTCTGGATCCCGCCCGAGTCCCCCTACTGGCGCGACCGCTCCCGGGACCATCGCCGGGACCGGCATGACGACCGCGGCCACAGGCGCCGGAAATAGGCTCTAGGCGGCCCGCAGCTCCTGCTTGACCCGCTCCGCCAGGGTCTTGATGTCAAGCGGCTTGGGCAGGAAGGAGACGCCGACCTCGTCCTGCAGCAGGTCCGAGAAGTCGCTTTCGGCATAGCCCGAGATGAACAGGACCGGGGCGTCGCCGAGGTACTGGCGAGCCTTCTTGAGCAGGGCGGGCCCGTCGAGGCCGGGCATGATGACGTCGGAGATCATCATGTCGATGGTGCCGGCATGCTGTTCGGCCAGCTCGAGGGCCTGTTCGCCGTCCTCGGCCTCAATGACGTCGTAGCCGCGCTGGCGCAGCAGGCGGGCGGCGATGCCGCGCACGGCGGCCTCGTCCTCGACGAACAGGATGCGGCCGGCGCCGGACAGGTCGCGCGGGGTCTTCAGCTTGATCTCGACAACGGGAGTCTCGGCCAGCTCGGCCTCGTCCGCCTCGGGCAGGAAGATGCGGAAGGCCGCGCCGGCCCCCTCCAGGTTGGAGACGTTGATGTGGCCGCCGGCCTGTTCGACGATGCCGTAGACGGTGGCCAGGCCCATGCCGGTGCCCTCGTTCACCGCCTTGGTGGTGAAGAAGGGCTCGAAGATCTTGCCGAGGATGTCGGGCGGCACGCCGGGGCCGGTGTCGCTGACCTCGATCAGGGCGACCACGTCGGTGGATGGATGGCTCCAGCCGAGGGCGCGGGCCTCTGCGGCCGTCAGGCGGGCGGTGCGGATGGTGACCACGCCGGCCCCCGGCTCGACCACGCCGCGCATGGCGTCGCGGGCGTTGACGGCGAGGTTCATGACGGCCGTCTCGAGCTGGCTCTTGTCGGCGAGGACCACCGGCAGGTCGCGGCCGTAGTCGGTTTCGAGCCGGACGTCCTCGCGCAGCAGGCGGCGCAGCAGGACGGCGAATTCGCCGACCAGTTCGCCGAGATCGAGCCGCTCGCGGCGGACGGTGGACTTGCGCGAGAAGGCCAGCAGCTTGCGGACCAGATCGGCGGCGCGGATGGCGGTCTGGCGGATCTCGTTGAGGCCCTCGTAGGAGGGGTCGCCGACCGGGTGACGCTCCAGCAGGCCCGACAGCTGCAGCTGGATGGCAGTCAGCAGGTTGTTGAAGTCGTGGGCCACGCCGCCGGCCAGCTGGCCCACGGCCTGCATCTTCTGGGCCTGGGCCAGCTGCAGTTCCATCGACTTCTGGGCCGAGACGTCGAACAGCCAGATGCGGCGCTTGTCGCCTTCCGGGGCGACATAGAGGTGCAGCATCTTGTCGGGGAAGGCGCGGGCGACCAGCTCGATCGGACCGGAGGAGCCGGCGGCCAGTTTGCCCCGGGCCTCGGCCACGCCGGCGGGGTCGAACAGATGGCCGAAAGCGGCGTCGCGAGCGGCGGCCGGGCCGGTCAGCACCGACAGGGCGGCGTTGGCCTCCTCGACCTTGCCGCCGAACAGATCGTCGGCGGCGATGACGGCCGAGCCGAACGGCGCGCCGGCGGCCATGGCCCGGCTCTCGGCGGCGTTGGAGGCGGCGACGGGGGCGGCGCCGGTGAGGACCGGAAGGGCGGCGTCGGGCGCGGCGCGGACGAGAAAGCGCCCCTCCCCCGCCTGGCCGATCAGCACCTCCTGCTCGCGGTCGCCGATGACGACGATGGCGCGGCCCTGCTGGCCGGCGCGGGCCTGGGCGAAGGCCATGTAGAGGGCGGAGGCCGAGCGGCCCTTGGGCAGGCTGTTGGTCGCGCCGTTGCTCTCGGCCCAGGCGGCGTTGAAGGCCAGCACCTGACCGGAAGCCCAGACCAGGGCGGCGGGCTCGGCCATGGCGTCGAGCAGGTCGACGGTCGCATCCCCCACCGGCTTGCGGGCCTCGCCGCGGGCGAAGGCGAACAGGCCGATCAGGGCCACGGCCCCCACAGTGAAGATCAGCACCAGTCCCGGCGCGCTCATCGGGTCGGCCCGGAAGGCCGGATAGGCTAGGGCCCCGACGGCCACCACGAAGCCGATCGCCATGACGATGAGCAGCGGATCGAAGCCCTTGCGGTCGGTTGCGGTCATGTCGCCTCGGCCCGAATCAATGGGGCGTTTCCGGCGATAGTGGTCCGTAAGCGCGACGGGCGCGAATCCGGCGGCGCCGGGGTCCGGATTTCACCCGGTTAAAACTCAAAAGCACCGTCCGAACCGTCCGAATCGTCCGAACCGTGCGGATGTGATTGTCAAAGACCGGAGCCTGCCGGGAGACAGGACGCGGCATTGTGCACCCGCCGTTTCCTCAGGCGGGAAGACAGGCTTGAGAAAAGCGGATGTGGCTGGAAAGGCGGGCGTTTTTCTGCCCAGTCCGACTATAATTTCGCGGACTGCCGGCACAGCGACGGGCGATTTCCTTCTCCCCCAAGGGGAGAAGGATCACGGGTGCGCCGCGTCAGGCCGCCTTGCGCTGCTCGGCCTTGGCGTCGCGGGCGGCGTTGATGCGGGCTTCGGCGATGGCGTCGGCGATCTGGTGGGTCGGGCGCTTCTCGACGGCGGAGCGTTCGAGGATCTCTTCCAGCGTTTCCATCAGCCGCGACAGCTTGCCCTCGACCCACTGCGGGTCGTAGGCGCCGCCGGTCTGGCGGGCGGTCATCTCGGAGGCGACGTTGATGATGCCGCCGCCGTTGACGACATAGTCGGGGGCGTAAAGGACGCCGCGCTCGAACAGGATCTGGCCGATCTCGGGGGTGGCCAGCTGGTTGTTGGCGGCGCCGACGACGGCCTTGCAGGACAGGCGGTCCAGGGTCTCGGGGTTCAGCGTCGCGCCGAGGGCGCAGGGGGCGTAGATGTCGGCCTTGACGTCATAGATGGCGTCGGGGGCGACGATCTCGGCATTGGTTCGGGCCGCGACCTCGGACAGCAAGGCGGTGTTGACGTCGGTCATCACCAGTTTCGCGCCGGCGGCGTGCAGCTTGTCGGCCAGATAGCCGCCGACGTGGCCGATGCCCTGCAGGGCGATGGTCAGGCCGGTCAGGTCGTCCTGCTTCCACAGGCGGCGGGCCACGGTCAGGGTCGAGCGGAACACGCCCTCGGCGGTGACCGGGCTGGGGTCGCCCGAGGCCTCGGGGCCGTCCTTCAGGCCGAGGACATAGGGGGTGACCTTGCGGGCCTCGGCGATGTCGGCGACCGACACGCCGACGTCCTCGGCGGCGTAATAGATGCCGCCCAGGGTGTCGACGGCGCGGCCGAAGGCGCGGAACAGCTCGGGGGTCTTCTGGGTGCGGCTGTCGCCGATGATGACCGACTTGCCGCCGCCCATCTCGAGATCGGCCACCGCGTTCTTGTAGCTCATGCCCTTCGACAGGCGCAGCACGTCCTCGAGCGCCTCGGCGCTGGAGGCGTAGTTCCACATCCGTGTGCCGCCGACGGCGGGGCCGCGGGCGGTGGAGTGAACAGCGATAATCGCACGCAGGCCGGTCTTTTCGTCAAAGACAGCGTGGACGCCTTCGTGGTTCGCGAAGGACGGAGAATCGAACAGCGTCTTGCCCATAACCTGGGTCTCCCGGGGTGTTTTTTTGTTGCGCGGCTGATACGCCGGGACGCTCAACAGGGCAAGCATGGCGGTTTGGGGGCGGCAAGGACCGGGTGCGAGCCGTTGCGGCTTCGCCGCGGGGTCGCCAAGTTCGGTTCCCGGACGGAGACGCTTCCCCATGACCAGACAGGCCATCAGCGCCGGCGTGGTGCATGATCTTCCCGCGGACCTGGAGGCGATGCTGGCGGCCGAGCCGGCGGCGCTGGCGATGTGGGAGAGCATCACCCCACTCGCCCGCAATGAATGGATCTGCTGGGTCCAGTCGGTGAAGAGGCCGGAGACGCGGCTCAAGCACGTGGAGCAGGCGCGTTCGAACCTGAGCGACGGCAAGCGCCGGCCATGCTGCTGGCCGGGGTGTCCGCATCGGGAAAAAACCGGGAGAGCGCGGGGCTGAGGAGGTGGAGGGCACTTCCGACCCGGTGCGGACCTTGGACGGTTACCCTTCGACGATGCGGATCGGCTTCCGTTTGCCGTAGAGCCATAGCCCAAGGACGGCCAATCCGCCCAACATGACGGCCTGAATGGCAAGGATCAACGGCACCATCATCAACGGCAGGATAGCGACGACAATGCCTCCGCTGCCTTCTACTGGCTCACCATTCAGAGTCGGCGGAACTCCCGAGGCCAGAGAGATCATGGTCACGAGCGCGAACAGGGGGAGGACGATCACTCCAGCCCCCAGAAAATAGCCCATCGCTACCAGCTTGAACGCTCCGCCCGGCTTTAGCCGCCCGCCCGTTGTTCTCAGTTCCACGATTTCCCCCTGTCGATCTACAATGAAGAGGTAGCTCAGGTTGGGTCCGCTTCCCACCCATCAGACCTTCACAGTGTCGGCTTCCCGCGCCTTGTCTCCTATTTCTCCCGCCGTTATCGGGCTTGAGCCGGGGATCAGAGGCAGGCGGCGGGCTCTGCGGCGTAAAGGCCCCCGACCGCGACCGCGGGTGTTCGACGGAGCACCGGACGGCCTGATCTTCGGGTCAAGCCGAGGATGACGGGTGGGGAAGCGGACGGGGCGGCTGTTTCGGGGTCTGCCTACCGTCCCGCCAGAGCCGGCCCCACCGCCCCCGCCCCGGACGGCAGCGGCGCCGCCGCGTCGCGCAGCCACGCCGCCACGTCACGGTAGACCCTCTCCGCCTGCAGGTCCCGGTTCAGGATGTGCCAGCCTTCGGGATAGTATGCGGTGCGCAGGCCGGGGCGGTCGCCAGCCCGTTCGAGGGCAGCCCGCATGGCGTCCTCGCGGATGACGTTGTCGTTGGCGCCGTACAGCAGCAGGGTCGGGGCGCGGATGTCGCCCAGCCGGTGCGAGGCGCTGTCCATCAGATCGACGAGGCCATACAGGGCGTCGAAGCGGGTGGTGATCAGGCTGTTGGGGTCGCGGTAGTTGCGGAACAGCTCCAGCCGGTTGTCCGAGGCGGGCCGGTCGCGGACCGCCCATTGCGGCGGCTCGACGGCGCGGTCGCCCATGGCGCGGGCGGCGATCCACAGGCCGGCGCTGTTCAGCGGCCCCTGGGCCGACCAGCCCCAGACGGCGGGGGCCAGCAGGATGACGCGGTCGGCGTCAGGCGGGCGGTCCGAGGCGAAGGCGACGATGGCCACGGCCCCGCCCATGCTCTCGCCCGCGACGGCGATGACGGCGTTCGGATGCCGGGCGCGGGCCAGGGCGACGGCGGTGCGCAGGTCGTCGGCCATACGGGCCTCGCCGGCCCAGACGCCGCGGCCGGGGGCCTCGCCGAAGCCGCGCTGGTCGATCGCCCAGGTCTCGATGCCCTGTTCGGCCCACCACGGACCGGCGAGACGGAAGGAGGCGCGGCTGTCGTTCATGCCGTGCAGGGCGACGATCACCGCCCACGGCTCGCCGCTCACCGGGGCCCAGCGGGCCAGCGGCAGGCGGGCGCCGTCGTCCATGACGAGGGCGCGATCCTCGACGGCCGGGCCGGCGAAGCCCGGCGGCGGGGTCCGGGGCGGCTGGACGGCGGGCGTGGCGCAGGCGGCGAGTGTGAGGGCGAGGAGCAGGGCGGCGCCCCCTCTCCCGATGGGAGAGGGCTTGAGCGCCCGGGAGCGAAGCGAGCGGTCTTGCGCGAAAGGGTGAGGGTCGGCTGACAGCCGTGACACACCGAGCGACGGCTTACGCCGACTGGACCGGACGACCCTCATCCGGCGCTGCGCGCCACCTTCTCCCATCGGGAGAAGGAATGGTGATGCGTGACGTTCATCACCCCAGAATGCCCCGAACCCTCTGGCGAAGATACGGCAGCACCTCTTCCTCGAACCACGGGTTCTTCCGCAGCCAGGCGGTGTTGCGCCACGACGGGTGCGGCAGGGGCAGGATGGCGGGAGCGTAATCGCGCCACGCCCGCACCGTCTCCGTCATGTTGGCCTTCGCGCGCTCGCCGAGGGCCCAGACCTGGGCGTAGCCGCCGACCAGAAGGGTCAGCTCGACCTGGGGCAGTTCGGCGAGGAGTTGGGGCCGCCACAGTTCGGCGCAGCGGCGCGGGGGCGGATAGTCGCCGCCCTTCGGCGCGGTGCCCGGATAGCAGAAGGCCTGGGCCGCGACGCCGAGGCGGCGGTCGGCGTAGAAGGTCTGGTAGTCGACGCCCATCCAGTCGCGCAGGCGATCTCCGGACGGGTCGGTGAACGGCAGACCGCTTTCATGGACGCGCCGGCCCGGAGCCTGGCCGCAGATCAGCAGCCGGGTCTCGGGGAAGACATGCACCACCGGGCGCGGCGTGTGCGGCAGCTGACCGAGACAGGCCCGGCAGGCGCGGATGTCGGCGAGGACTGTCTCCAGTCCGGTCGGATCAGCCGAAGTCGTCATCGCTTTCGACGGCGGGCGGCCGGGCCGCGAGGGCGGCGGCGGTTTCGGCCTCGGTCGGCAGGCGCAGGCGGATGACGCCCTTGAAGGCGTTGGGATCGACCGGCTTGCCCTTCTTGGTGATGGTCAGCTTGCCCTGACGCATCAGGCCGAGGGCGCAGGCGCGGACCTTGGGCAGCATGCGCTGCCACTGCTCGGGCTGCAGTTCCTTGGCCACGTCGGCGGGCTCAATGCTCTTGCCGCCGACGCCTTTCGGGTCGGCCTTCGCCAGTTTTTCGAAGATGGCGGTTTCGATGGGGTCGCTCATCGCGCCTGTATGGTGCATTGCGGGATCAGAAAGAAGGCGGAGTTTTTCCCATGGTCGCGAAAGTCACGGTGTCGGAGGGCGAGTTCGCCGGCTGGCAGATGTACGACCTGCACGGCACCTTCGATCAGGTGGTGGGGCCGTTCTACTTCAAGCCGGATCCGGACGGGCGCATGCGCTGCGCCTTCCGGGCCGAGCAGAAGCATATGAACGCGGGCGACCGGATGCACGGCGGCTGCCTGATGACCTTCGCCGACATCGCCCTGTTCCAGACCGCCTATCAGGAGATGGAGGGGGCGTCGGGGGTGACGGTGTCGCTGGATTCGACCTTCATCGACGGGGCCTATGTCGGCGAGCTGGTCGAGGCCACCGGCGAGGTGGTGCGGGCCGGCAAGAGCCTGATCTTCGTGCGCGGCCAGATCAACGCCGGCGCCCGCATCCTGATGACCTTCTCGGGCGTGATCCGGAAATTCACTCCGCGCGGCTGAGGCTCAGCCGTCGATGATGTCCTGCAGGATGGCGGCCATGCGGTCGCGCATCCGCTCGCATTCGGGTGGCTGGAGACCGAAGCCGCCGGTGATCTCGCGGCTGACGGCCATGCCCATGACGAAGGCGGCCGCGAGCCGGGCGCGAACGGCGGCGTCGGGGCCTCCGACCCATTCGGCGAAGGGATTGAAGAAGCGCTCGTTGCCGGTGCGCTGGACCAGCTCCATGGCCTTGGTGGAGCCGACCGAGCGCAGCAGGATCAGCAGGCCCTTGAGCTTGCTCTCGCTCTTGCCCTCGAAAATGGCCTCGTGGGCGATGCGTCGACCGAAGGTGGCGCGGTCGCCCTGCATCAGCTCGGCGCCGTTCTCGCAGCTGTCGAGCACAGCGGTGAACAGATCTTCCTTGGAGCCGAAATAGCGGGACACCAGGGCGGCGTCGACGCCGACGTCGCGGGCGATGTCGCGCATGCCGACGTCGTCATAGCTCTCGCGCGCGAACCGTTCGCGAGCGGCGTCCAGGATGGCGGCGCGGGTCGCCTCAGCATTTCTTGGCCGAGGCGCGACATGACAAAACAACAGGTTACTCCTGAACAAGGCCCCACGATGTATATGGCTTTGTCATCACCCGTTGACAAGCGATGAGTCGATCACCATTAAGTCACCGGGCGTTGACTAGCGGCCTCCTCCCCGATCGCCGCCGTCAACTGAGACAGGGATAATCTCCCTACGGAGACCAACACACATGCGCACGGTGAAGATCGTGGCCGCGTCCGCCCTGATGGCGGCCGCGCTCTATGGCTGTTCCTCGAAGAGCGAGGCGCAGGCCCCGCCGGCGCCGTCCGTAACGGTCGCCACGCCGCTGGTGCAGGCGGTTCAGGACTGGGACGAATTCACGGGCCGCTTCGAGGCGACCCAGTCGGTCGAGGTGCGCGCGCGCGTCGGCGGCTACATCTCCGGGGTCCATTTCCGCGACGGCGACTATGTGCGCCGGGGGCAGCTGCTGTTCAGCCTCGACCCGCGTCCGGCGCAGGCGGCGCTGGCCTCGGCCCGCGCGCAACTGTCGCAGGCGCAGGCCCAGCTGACTCTCGCGCAGAGCGAACTGGCCCGGGCCGAAACCCTGCTCGAATCGCAGGCCGTCTCCCAGGCCGAGGTCGACACCCGGCGCGGGGCGCTGCAGACGGCGCAGGCCGCGATCGCCGCCGCCAACGCCAATGTGCGGGCGCGGCAGCTGGATCTCGAATTCACCCGCGTCACCGCGCCGATTTCGGGACGGGTGTCGGATCGCCGGGTCGACGCGGGCAACCTCGTGGCGGGCGGATCGTCCGCCGCCGACGTGCTGACCACGGTGGTCTCGAGCGCCCCGATCCATTTCGTCTTCGACGGTTCGGAAGCCGTGCTGCTGAAGTACCAGCGGCAGGCGCGCCGGGGCGCCGCGCCGATCCAGGTGCGGCTGCAGGATGAAACCGGTTTCAGCCGGTCTGGCACGCTCGACTTCACTGACAACGCGGTGGACACCGCCTCGGGCGTCATCCGGCTGCGGGCGCTGATCCCCAACGCGGACGGCTTCCTGAAGCCCGGCATGTTCGGTCAGGCCCGCCTCGCCGGGGCCGGGACCTACAACGCCATGCTGGTGCCCGACGCCGCGATCGCCACCGATCAGGCCCGGCGCATCGTCTATGTCGTCGCCGCCGACGGCTCGGTCGCGCCCAAGCCGGTGCAGCTGGGACCGCTGGTCGACGGCCTGCGGGTGGTCCGCTCGGGTCTGCAGCGCACCGACCGCGTCATCATCAACGGCGTCCAGCGCATCCAGGCGCCCGGCATGAAGGTGCAGGCCCGCAACGGCCAGATCCGCCCCGTCGCCCGCGAGGCCCAGGTCCCGGTGACCCAGGCGGCGCCGGCCTCGACCGCCACCTTCGCCAACAGCCTGTCCTCGGGCGACTGAGCCGGACATGAACATCTCACGCTTCTTCATCGACCGGCCGATCTTTGCGGCCGTGATCTCGGTGTTCATCACGCTGCTCGGCGTGTTCGCCTATCCGCTGCTGCCGCTGTCGCAGTATCCGGAGATCGCCCCGCCGACGATCGCGGTCACGGCCGTCTATCCGGGCGCCTCGGCCGAGACCATGGCCGAGACCGTGGCCGCGCCCATCGAGCAGGAGGTCAACGGCGTCGAGCGCATGCTCTACATCTCGTCGTCCTCGACCTCGGACGGGGTGGCCACGATCACCGTCACCTTCGAGCCGGGGACGGACCTCGATTCCGCGCAGGTGCTGGTCCAGAACCGGGTCTCCCTGGCCGAGCCGCGCCTGCCCGAACCGGTGCGCCAGATCGGCGTCACGGTGAACAAGCAGCAGCAGGACTTCCTGCTGATCGTCGGCCTGACCTCGCCCGACCGCAGTCTGGCCAACGACTATATCGGCAACTACGCCAACTCGACCCTGCGCGACCGCTTCCTGCGTCTCGACGGCGTCGGCGCGGTGCAGGTGTTCGGCGGCGGCAACTATTCGATGCGGGTCTGGATCGACCCGAACAAGGCCGCCGCCCGCAATCTGACGGCCCAGGAAATCGTCGGCGCCCTGCGCGGACAGAACACCTCGGCCGCCGCGGGCGCCATCGGCCAGCCGCCCTTCCCCACCAACGCCGCGGCCTTCCAGCTGCCGGTGCAGGTGCAGTCGCGCCTGAGCAGCCCGGACGAGTTCGGCGATATCGTCATCAAGACCGACGCCCAGGGCCGGACGACGCGGGTGCGCGACGTGGCGCGGGTCGAGCTGGGCTCCCAGGACTACGGCATCCGCGGCTATTTCGACGGCCAGCCCGGCGTCGCCCTCGCCATCCAGCAGCAGCCCGGCGCCAATGCGCTGGAGACCGCCGAAAGGGTCATGGCAGAGATCGAGGCCGCCCGCGCCGAACTGCCGCCCGGCATGGCCATTTCGGTCCCCTACAACCCGACCGAATTCGTCGCCGAGTCGGTCGAGGCGGTGCAGCACACCGTGTTCGAGGCGATGATCCTGGTGGTGCTGGTGGTCATCGTCTTCCTGCAGACCTGGCGCGCCGCCATCATCCCGATCGTGGCCATCCCCGTGTCGCTGGTCGGCACCTTCGCGGTGCTGCTGGGGCTGGGCTATTCGATCAACTCGCTGTCGCTGTTCGGCCTCGTGCTGGCCATCGGCATCGTGGTCGACGACGCCATCGTCGTGGTCGAGAACGTCGAGCGCTACATCCGTCAGGGCCTGACGCCCAAGGAGGCGGCCTACCGATCGATGAGGGAGGTCTCGGGGGCGCTGATCGCCATCGGCCTGGTGCTGGTGGCGGTGTTCGTGCCGACCGCCTTCGTGCCCGGCATTCCCGGCATCTTCTATCAGCAGTTCGCGGTGACCATCGCCTCGGCTTCGGTGATCTCGCTGCTGGTCTCGCTGACCCTGTCGCCGGCCATGGCCTCCGTGCTGCTGAGGCCGCACGACCTGAGCCACGCCCCGGTCCGCAAGCCCGGAGCGCTGGGCACCGTCGCCTATTACGGCGGCTGGGCCGGACGCCGGTTCAACGAGGGCTTCGACTGGCTGTCGGACAAGTACGGCCGACTGACCGCCCGGCTGGTGCGAACCGTCGGCGTGGTGCTGGCCGTCTATGTCGCCCTGCTGGCCCTCACCGCATGGCGTGTGGTCGAGACTCCGACCGGCTTCATCCCGGACCAGGACCAGGGCTATCTGATCGGGGTCATCCAGCTGCCTGCGGGCGCCTCGCTGGAACGCACCGAGGCGGTGATGACCGAGGCCCGGAACATCATCGAGAAGACCGAGGGCGTCGATGGCACAGTGGCCTTCGCCGGTCTCGACGGCTCGAGCTTCTCGTTCGGATCCAATGCGGCGACGATCTTCGTCCGCCTTGATGAATTCGACGAGCGCAAGACCAAGGAGCAGGCCGCCGCGGCGCTGGCGGGCGCCATCACCGGCGCCACCTTCGGCATCGAGGACGCCAACATCTTCGTCATCGCCCCGCCGTCGGTGCAGGGCCTCGGCAACGGCAACGGCTTCAAGATGATGGTGCAGGACCGCGGCGGCCAGGGCTATCGCGCCCTGGAAGGCGCCACCTTCGCCATGATGGGCGGCGCCGCCCAGCAGGCTGACCGCGTGCAGCAGGTGTTCTCGCTCTACAACACCGGCTCGCCGCGCATTTCCGCCGACGTGGATCGCGACCGCGCCCTGATGATGGGCGTCCAGCCCGACGACGTGTTCGACACGCTCGGCATCTATCTCGGCTCGGCCTACATCAACGACTTCAACTTCCTGGGCCGCACCTTCCGGGTCACGGCCCAGGCGGAACCGGCCTATCGCGACGACGTCGCCGACATCGCCAATCTGCAGACCCGCTCGGCCTCCGGCGCCATGGTGCCGATCGGCTCGGTGGCGACGCTGAGGGACGATTCCGGTCCGGCGCGGGTCGTGCGCTACAACCTGTTCCCGGCCTCCGAACTGCAGGGACAGGCGGCGCCCGGCGTGTCGTCCGGCCAGGCGCTGGACACCATGGAACAGCTGGCCGCGGCCACCCTGCCGCCCGGCTTCTCCTACGAGTGGACCGAACTGGCGTTGCAGGAGAAGCTGTCGTCCGGCGGCACCACCCTGGTCTTCCTGATGGCCGTGGTGTTCGTCTTCCTGGTGCTCGCGGCCCAGTACGAGGCCTTCACCCTGCCGCTGGCCATCGTGCTGATCGTGCCGATGTGCGTGCTGGCGGCGATGATCGGGGTCGGCCTGCGCGGTCTGGACAACAACATCCTGGTCCAGATCGGGCTGGTGGTGCTGATCGCGCTGGCGGCCAAGAACGCCATCCTGATCGTGGAGTTCGCCAAACAGGCCGAGGAAGAAGGACTGAACCGCCTGGACGCCGCCGTGCGCGCCGCGCGGACCCGTCTGCGGCCGATCCTGATGACGTCCTTCGCCTTCATCTTCGGCGTCGTGCCGCTGATGCTGGCGACCGGGCCGGGCGCCGAGATGCGCCAGTCGCTGGGCACCGCGGTGTTCTCGGGGATGCTGGGCGTGACCCTGTTCGGCCTGATCTTCACCCCGGTCTTCTACGTCGCCAGCCGCTGGCTGGCCTCGAAGATGCCGCGCCGGCCGGAGAAGCCGACGCCCGTTCCCACCACCCATGGCCTGCCGCCGCATGACGCCGACCCCGCGCCGGCCACGCCCCGGCCGGGAGACGCCTGATGATCACCCTTTCCCTTCCCCGGATCCTGACCGCAACCGCCGGCGCCAGCCTTCTGCTGGCCTCGTGCGCGGTCGGGCCGAAGGCGCCTGACGCAACCCTTCCCCCCCTCGCGTCGGGCGCCTTCATCGGGGCCGCGGCGCCCGGCGTCACGGCCGAGGCGGCGCGCGACGACTGGTGGCGGCTGTACGACGACCCGATCCTCGACGGCCTGATCGGCCAGGCCCTGACCGAGAACAACGAGCTGGAGGCCGCCGCCGCCAATCTGCGACGCGTCCGCGCCGCGCTGGGCGAGGCCCGCGTCGGCCGCTTCCCGACCACGACGACCTCGGCCGGCTTCAGCACGGGCCGGCCCTCGGCCGCCACGGTCCAGGGCCTGCCGCCCGCGACCGAGGCGCCGGAGACGGACACCTATGACGCCGGTCTGGACGTGGCCTATGAGATCGATCTGTTCGGCCGGGTGGAGTCGACCATCCGCGCGGCCCGGGCCGACGCCGCGGCCGCTGAGGCGGCGCTGGACATCGTCCGCGTCACCGTCGCCGCCGAGACCGCCCGCGCCTATGCCGACGCCTGTTCGGCCAATGCGCAGATCGCGGTGGCCGAACGGACCATCGAACTGCAGTCGAACAGCGTCGATCTGACCCAGCGCCTGCTGGACGCCGGCTCGGGCAACGGGCTGGACACCGCCCGCGCCCGCTCGGCGCTGGAAAGCAGCCGCGCCGGCCTGCCGCCGCTGCGGGCCCAGCGCGACGGCGCCCTGTTCCGGCTCGCCACCCTGACCGGGCGTACGCCGGCCGAGGCCAGCGCAGCGGCCCGCGCCTGCCAGCGTCCGCCGCAGCTGTCGCGGCCCATCCCCGTGGGCGACGGCGCGGCCCTGCTGGCCCGCCGCCCCGACGTGCGTCAGGCCGAACGCAACCTCGCCGCCGCCGCGGCGCGGGTGAACGTGGCCACGGCCGACCTGTATCCGCGCATCAGCCTCGGCGGCTCTCTCGGCGCCACCGCCCTGGAGACCGACGGCCTCGGCGACAGCGAGAATTTCCGCTTTTCGGTCGGGCCGCTGATCAGCTGGTCGTTCCCGAACGTGTTCGCGGCGCGCGCGCGGATCGAACAGGCCGGCGCCGGCTCGGACGCCGCCCTCGCGACCTTCGACCAGACGGTGCTGGTCGCGCTGCAGGAAACCGAGACCGCCCTGACCAACTACGCCAACGAGCTGGACCGGCGGTCGGCGCTGGAGTCGGCGCGGGATCAGGCCGCCACGGCCGCCCGACTGTCGCGCCTGCGCTTCGACGCCGGCGCCGACAGCTTCCTGGCCGTGCTGGACGCGGAGCGGACCCTGGCCGCCGCGGACGCCCAGCTGGCGGCGTCGGACGCCCTGGTCACCACCTACCAGATCGCCCTGTTCAAGGCGCTGGCGGGGGGCTGGAGCGAAGGCTGACGGGGCCGACTTCGCACCTGCAACAAGGGGATTGACGCCGCGGGAACTGTTCGCCACCGTAAGGGCACTCATCAAGACCGGCTGAGGGATAGGCCCTTTGACGCCGGGGCAACCTTCCAGGATCCACCCGATCCTGGAGATGGTGCCAACTCCTGCGAGGCCTCTTCGGAAGCCGCGAGAGATGAGTGGAGCGACGGCCCCTCCACGTCCGGGGTCCGGCTGACTTCACGGGTCTGTCACCGCACGAATTGGTTCGCCCCACCGGTTTCGCTGAGCGAGAGCGGAGCGGACCGTGGCGTCCCCAAACTGGCCCATCGACGAAGCGCCCGGACGCGATGTCCGCGCCGCCATCCCTGAGGATTTCCGGCTGGAGTCCGGCGAGCGGCTGGCCGCCGCCGAGGTGATCGGCCGGCTGCACGGCCCGGACCACGGGCCGCTGATCGTCATCGCCGGCGGCATCTCCAGCGACCGGTTCGCGGGGCGCTGGTGGTCGTGGGCGGTGCGGGCCGGCGGTCCGGTGGACCTGAACCGTGCCCGGGCGCTCGGCTTCGACCTGCTGCCGGGGCGGGACGATCCAGGCGTCACCATCACCACCGCCGATCAGGCCCGGCTGCTGGCCCTGCTGCTCGACGAGCTCGAAGAGCCGATCGTCGACGCCTTCGTCGGCGCCTCCTATGGCGGCTGCATCGGCCTGGCCTTCGCGGCCGCCTTTCCGGAGCGGATCGGCGCGCTCGTGGCGATCTCGGCCGCCCACCGGAGCCATCCCGCCGCCACCGCATGGCGCGGGGTGCAGCGGCGCCTGCTGGCCTTCGCCCGCGACTGCGGCCGCGAGGCGGAGGGCGTGGCCCTGGCCCGCGAACTGGCCATGACCTCCTATCGCACGGCTGAGGAGTTCGGCCTGCGCTTCGGCCCGACGCCGCCTCGCGCGGCCGGCGAGCCCTACCCGGTCTGCGACTATCTGATCGCCCGCGGCGCGGCCTATGCGGAGGCGACCTCGGCGGCGCGGTGGATCGCCCTGTCGGACTCCCTGGACCGACACGCCGTGGCGCCGGGCGCGATCCGCTGTCCCCTGACCGTGGTCGGCTTCACCTCGGACCGCCTCGTGCCGATCGAGGACAGCCGTGAACTGGCCGAGCGCGCGCCGAACCTGCGGGCCTTCTTCGAGGCCCCGTCGATCTTCGGCCACGACGCCTTCCTGAAGGAGCGCGAGCAGGTCGGCCGCGCCCTGCACGACGCCCTCACCCCCCTCTACGCCACCCCCCAACGCGAGATCGCCGCATGACCGCCCTCCACGACGTCCACCCCTGTACGACCGCCGCGCGTCACGGCGTCAACACCGACCCGACGCACGGCGCGGTGATGCCGCCGATCTATCTGTCGTCGAACTACAGTTTCGACGGGCTCGAGGGAAAGCGGCGCTACGACTACACGCGGTCGGGCAATCCGACCCGGGACGTGCTGGCCGGGACCCTGGCGCAGCTGGAGGGCGGATGCGGCGCCGTGGTGACGGCGACCGGGATGGCGGCGGTCGATCTGGCGCTGTGCTCGCTGGAACCCGGCGACCTGCTGATCGCGCCTCACGATCTCTATGGCGGCACCCACCGTCTGCTGTGCGCCCGGGCCAGGCGCGGGCATTTCGAGGTCGTCTTCGTCGACCAGAACGATCGCGCCGCGCTGGACGCGGCCTTCGCGCGGGGGCCGAAACTGATCCTGATCGAGACCCCGTCGAACCCGCTGATGCGGGTGGTGGACGTCGCCGATCTGTGCGCCCGCGCCCATGCCGTCGGCTGCAAGGCGGCGGTGGACAACACCTTCCTGTCGCCGGCCCTTCAGAACCCGATCGCTCTCGGCGCCGACCTGGTGATCCATTCGACGACCAAATACATCAACGGCCATTCCGACGTGGTCGGCGGCTGCGTGGTGGCGAAGGAAGCGGCGGATCTCGAACAGCTGACCTGGTGGGCCAACTGCCTGGGCGTGACGGGGGCGCCGTTCGACGCCTGGCTGACCCTGCGCGGGGTCCGCACCCTGTTCGCGCGGATCGAACGGCAGCAAGCCACGGCGGGCCGAATCGCCGATTGGTTGGCCGCTCACCCGGCGGTGAAGGCGGTCCACTATCCGGGCCTGAAGAACCACCCCGGCCACGCCGTCGCGGCGCGCCAGCAGAAGGGCTTCGGCGCCATGCTGAGTTTCGAGCTGGCCGACATCGCCTCGGTGCGGGCGCTGGTGGACGGGCTGAAGGTCTTCACCCTCGCCGAGTCGCTGGGCGGGGTGGAGAGTCTGATCGCCCATCCGGCCCTGATGACCCATGCCGCCATGACGCCGGACGCGCGGGTCACGGCCGGGATCACCGACGGCCTGCTGCGCCTGTCGATCGGGTTGGAGCATCCCGAGGACCTGCTCGCCGACCTGTCCGCGGCGCTGGGCGCCGTGCCGGTTCCGCTGGCCGCCGAAGCCGCCTGAAGGAGGATGCCGACATGACCGCGCTTTCCCGCCCCCATCCCCTCCCGGCCGCCGACGGCGTCTCCTCCCCCGTCGTCGACGAACCGGTGGCCCTGCTGCAGCTCGACCTGGCCGACCCGGCCGGGGCGGCCTCCGCCGTCTACCGCGAGGTACGGCGAGGACGGCGCGTCGTCGCCGTCGCCTGCGGCGGGGCCGAGGCTTCCGCCCGCCTCGCCCGCGCCCTCGACGCCATCGGCGTGGAGGCCGCCCTGCCCGCCGTGGGCGAAGGCCTGCTGGGTCGCGGCGTGGCCATCGTCGCAGGCCCGGAGACGGCGCCGGTTCGGCCGAGGCCGGCTCTGGCCCGACCGCTGCGCGTCGCCCTGGCCGGTTGCGGCGTGGTCGGCGGCGGGGTGGCCGGGCGGCTGCTGGCCGACCCCCGGTTCGAACTGGTCGGCGTGCTGGTCCGCGATCCGGGGAAGGCGCGCGACGTCGACTTGCCGGACGGACTTCTGCTGTCCGACCCGGCCGCCCTGCTGGCGCGCGAACCTGATGTGCTGGTCGAGGCCATCTCCGAAGCCTCAACGGGACTGGCGCTGATCCGCGCGGGCCTGGCGCGCGGCGTCGATGTGGTCAGCGCCAACAAACAGGCGATCGGCCGCGACCTGCCCGGCCTTACGACCCTCGCCGCAACCTGCGGCGCACGGCTGCTCTATTCCGCCAGCGTCGGCGGCGGCGCGCCGCTGATCGAGACGGTGCGGCGGGCGGCCTCACACGGCGAGGTCATCCGCATCGAGGCGGTGCTGAACGGCACCTGCAACTTCATCCTCAATCGTCTGGCGGAGGGTCGCGCGTTTGATGTCGCTCTCGAGGAAGCCCGGGCAGCCGGGTTCGCCGAGGCGGACCCGTCGGCTGACCTGAGCGGGCTGGACGTCGCCGCCAAGCTGGCGATCCTGGCGTACGAGGCGAATGGCCGGCGCCTGCCGGTCGAAGCCGTGGAGCGCCAGTGTCTTTCCGGAGCGGACGGGTTGCCGGCCGGCGCGGTCCGGCAGGTGGCGAGGCTGGATCTGGCCAGGGCGCAAGCCACAGTGCGCTTCGAGGCGATGAACGCAGACCCGCTGTTCGCCGACCTGGCCGACGAGGGCAACGCCCTGCGGGCGACCACGGCCGACGGGCGCCGTTTCACAGCGACGGGCCGGGGCGCGGGACGGACGCCGACAACAGAGAGCGTTTGGGCCGATCTCGGTGAGCTGGCGATGGGCGGCGACTGACGGAAACGCCCGGCGTCGGCGCCCGGCGGCGCGGGGAGTTTCCGTCGAACCGCCCGGATGCCGCGATACGAAACGCGGCGACGGATTTCGAGATACAGAAGAAGGAGCGATGGTCGACGGCGAGAGGACGGCGCCTTGTTGGCACGGCCGCGCCAACGGGACTTTCCCGCCCAAGTTCGACGGTGGCCGCTACATGATCCCTTCAGGGTGGCCAAAGCCAGGTCCGTCCGCTATCTCCGCGCCATTGTGAGAAAGGGCGACTCCGCATGCGCGTGGCGATGATTGGAACCGGCTATGTGGGCCTGGTCTCGGGGGCGTGTTTCGCCGACTTCGGCCACGAGGTGACGTGCGTCGACAAGGACGCGTCCAAGATCGAGCGCCTCGAGCGGGGCGAAATCCCGATCTTCGAGCCGGGGCTGGACGATCTGGTCGCCGCCAATGTGCGCGACGGGCGCCTGTCCTTCGCCCTGGACGGCGCCGAGGCCATCCGCTCCGCCGATGCGGTCTTCATCGCCGTGGGCACCCCGTCGCGCCGCGGCGACGGCCATGCCGACCTGTCCTATGTCTACGCCGCCGCCGAGGAGATCGCCGGCCTGATCGAGGGCTTCACCGTCGTCGTCACCAAGTCGACCGTGCCGGTCGGCACGGGCGACGAGATCGAGGCCATCATCCGGGCGCGCCGGCCCGACGCCGACTTCGCCGTGGTCTCCAATCCGGAGTTCCTGCGCGAGGGGGCGGCGATCGAGGACTTCAAGCGGCCCGACCGGATCGTGGTCGGCGCCGAGGACGAGCGCGCCCAAGCGGTGATGCGCGAGCTCTATCGTCCCCTGAACCTGAACGAGACGCCGATCCTGTTTACCGGGCGGCGCACCTCCGAACTGATCAAATATGCGGCCAACGCCTTCCTGGCGATGAAGATCACCTTCATCAACGAGATGGCGGACCTGTGCGAAAAGGTCGGCGCCGACGTGCAGCAGGTCGCGCGCGGCATCGGCCTGGACAACCGGATCGGCTCCAAATTCCTGCACGCGGGTCCGGGCTACGGCGGCTCATGCTTCCCCAAGGACACCCTGGCGCTGGTGCGGACGGCGGTGGACGCCGGCTCGCCGGTTCGGCTGATCGAGACCACCGTCGAGGTCAACGACGCCCGCAAGAAGGCGATGGCCGGTCGCGTCCTCGAGGCCATGGGCGGCGATCTGAAGGGCAAGACCGTCGCCCTGCTGGGCCTGACCTTCAAACCCAACACCGACGACATGCGCGACGCGCCCTCGCTGGACGTCGCTCCGGACCTGATCGCCATGGGCGCGACGGTGCAGGCCTTCGACCCCGAGGGCATGACCGAGGCGGCCCACCTGCTGCCCGGGGTGGTGTTCAAGGACGGCCCCTATGACGCCGTCGAGGGCGCCGACGTGGTGGTCATCCTGACGGAATGGGATCAGTTCCGGGCGCTGGATCTGAACCGGGTCAAGGGGCTGTTGCGCGAGCCGGTGATGGTCGATCTGCGCAACATCTACCGGTCCGAGGATGTGCGGGCCCGGGGCTTCCGGTACAGTTCGATCGGGCGGCCCTGAACGGCCGGGCCCGCGCGGCCCGAGCCTGCCGCCATCGGCGGTGAGCGTCGCGGGCGTCCGGTGGAGGATTTCGCCACTGCGCCTGATTTCATGATATGCGCGTCTCAGCGGGCGCCAGCCTCCTGTCGCTACTCGTCGGGCCCATCATGACCACTGTTCTTGCAATCTCGGGAAGTCTGCGAAACGCCCGCTACGGACGCGGCAACGATGCGCTGGTGCGGGAGCTGGAAACCCTCAAGGACCGCACGGAGCTGGTGACCTGGCTCCGGGCGCAGACCCAAGCGCGCCTTAACGACTTCAAGGAAGCGGGTCGCGAAGAGCAGTTGCCGTTCGACGTGATCTACCAGCGCCTCCGGCGCCTGAGAGGCGTGCGCGGCCTGAGCAATTCCGAAGCGCTGGCCGCCGCGGCGCTCTGGGCGGCGCGGCAGGAAGGCGCCGACATCCGATACCTTTCGCTCGCTTCGCATTTTCCGATGAGCGGAGATCCGCGGGATCTGGACTCCCTGAGAGCCGCCCTGATCGCAGCCGATGCAATCATCATCTCAAGCCCTGTCTACTTCGGTGACCGGGGCTCGCTGACCCAGTCATTGATCGAGTTCATCGCCGCCGATCCGGCCCTGCAAAAGGCCTGCGCCGGGAAGGTCTATGCCGGCCTGGCCGTCGGCGCGAAACGAAACGGAGGTCAGGAAACCACGCTGATCTACCAGCTTCTGGACATGGTGAACCTGGACTTCCTGGCCGTCGGCAACAGCAGCGAGACGACCTCGCAGTATGGCGGCACCGGCGTGGCGGGCGACGTCGGCACCCTTCACAACGACGATGAGGGCATTGAGACCAGCATCGGCGCCGGCCAGCGCGCGGCGCGGACCGCAGCCCTGCTGGCGCGGGGCCGCGAGGCCGGCCAACAGCTGGCGGACCGGCTGAGAATTCAGCTTTGGCTGCTGCAGGACACGACGGACGGGGCAGGTCGTCGGTATTTCGAAAGTTGGGCGTCGGAGGCCATGGCGGCCGACCCGGGCCTGGACGTGAAAGTTCTGGACGTCACCCAATCCCGGGTCACACGCTGTATCGCCTGCGATATCTGCCCGATCGAGGTCGGGCCCAAGGAAGACTACCGGTGCATCATCAAGGCTTCGGACGACTTCTTCGTCCAGAACCATCAGGTCCTCACCGAAGCCGACGCCGTCCTGTTGTGCGCCTACAGCCCCAGTGACCGGAGCCAGGTGGTGTCGGCCTACCAGCAGTTCATCGAGCGCACCCGATATCTGCGCCGCGACAACTACGTCTTCAGCGACCTGCTGATGTCGCCGTTCGTCATCAGCGAGGTGTCCGCTCGCCAGAACCTGCACCTGCGCATGCTGACATCGGCGGTGCGGCACCACACCGTGCTGCATCACCCGCTCATCGGCCTGATGCACAAGGGCCAGATCCTGGATGAGAACGGCTTGCGCGAACGCGCCGCCTCATTCATCGCCCGCGCCCGCGAGCTCACGATCGGACGCTATCTTGGCGGCCTGCGCGAGGATGTGGTCTACCAGCCCAAGGGCTATGAGATCAGCGCCCGAAAGGCGGCCGAGGACCAGGCGCTCGGCCGCACCCAAGGCTCCATTCGGGCCAACGCCGAAGCCCATTCCACCAATGCCCGCCGCCGTCTGGCCGGCTGAACAAGCGAACCCCGGACCATGCCGCAGAAGGTGCTTGATACTGTGATCGAGGTCGTGCGCGCCTTTGCGCCGCCGGCGACGACCATCGACGCCGATACTCCCCTGCTGGACCTCGGCCTCCTCGACTCCGCCAGCATGGTCAATGTGCTGCTGGAGCTGGAGTCCCGCCTCGGCATCGTCATTGGCCCGTCGGATCTGTCGTTCGACCATTTCCAGGACTGTCGCCTTCTGGCGGAGACTCTCGCTCACAGGATCCCGGCTTGAGCGACCGATGATTCAGCGGCTACGAACCGGCGGCTGGCGTCGACGCGCGCCCGGGGCGATCGCGCTGACGACCGCGGACGCCGTCCTGACGGTGGGCCAGGCGGAAGCCGCAGCCGACGAAGCCGCAGGACGTCTGATGGGGATGTTTCCCGAGGGCGGTTGCCTGCTATTGCCCTCAGCCGATCCGCCCGCGTTCCTGACAGGTCTGATGGCCTGCTCGCGCGCCGGCCTGACGGCGGTTCCGTGGCGGGAAACCAGCCAGTCGCTGGCGACGATCGCGGACGTGGTCCGCCCGGACGGCGTCTTGCGTCTGGCCGATGGCGAAGTGGCCGTTGAGCCGACCGGAAGCCCGTCGTTCGACGGACCGCGCGTGGGCGATCTGATCATGATGACCAGCGGCTCGACCGGCGCGCCCAAGGGTGTGGCGCTCAGTCTGGATCACGTGATGCTCAACGCCGTCTCCGCCGGAGCAGCGATGGAGATCTGGCGCTGCAACGGCTGGACGATCGACATCGATCTGGCTCTGATGTCGGCGCTCAGCCACATGGTGATGGCCTGGCAGTTCGACCTGCCCCTGCACCACCTGGGGGGCCGCGAGCCGGCGGCCACGACCGCCCTGTTCAGGGACGGCCGCCTCGGCTTTGGCGGCAGTCCGGTCCAGCTGGTGCGCCTGCGCGAACGCCTGGCGTCACCGGACGGGCCGACGATGATGGTGAGCTCGGGCGACTTCCTTCCTCCCGCCATGATCGACGAAATCCGGGCCGCCTTTCCCGAAAGCCGGCTGCACAAGCTCTACGGGCTCACCGAGCTGGCCGGTCGATTCTGCTGCATGCCGCACGACCAGCTGATGGCCGACAAGGCGGCGGTCGGCTGGCCGCTTCCGGGCGCCCGGGTTCGCATCGCGGCCGCCGCCGGCGAAATCGGCGAGGTCGAAGCGCTCAGTCCGTTGTTGATGGCGGGCTACTATCGGCCCGGCGGCGTCTTCGAACCCCAGGCGCCCGGCTGGCTCCCGACCGGAGATCTCGGCTTCGAGGGCGCGGACAACGCCCTGACCCTCGTGGGACGGGCGGATGACGTGATCAAGGTCGGCGGCGAGAAGGTCGACCGGCAGAGCATCGAGCAGGCGCTTTCGGACCTGTTCCCCGACCGCGAATATTGCGTCCTCGGCGTCGAGCATCCGCTGTTGGGCCAATGCCCCGCCCTGTTCGTTTCGAACCTGGCGGGAGCGGCGGCGTGCCCGAGCTGGGCTGCGATTGTCGCTCACATCCGGTCGAAACTGCCGTCACGCTACATACCCGGCCTGATGTACGGCCTGGACTGCGCCTTGCCGAGGCTGGCCAATGGCAAGATCGATCGCGAAGCCCTGAAATCGCAACACCGCAACTTCAGCCGCCTGCGATGAGCGAGCCCGGGCCCCTCAAGGACGGCTTCACAGCAGCCGTCCGGCGCTTCACGGCCTTCGCGGGTCTGGTCGCCCTGTATCTCCTGCCGGCGGCGCTCTGCGTCCTGATCCTTCTGATGGTGGCCGCGCGCCAGGAGGGGGCGAACGCCTTCCGCTATGTCGGTTTCTGAGCGCTTCCAGCGCCTCGTTCGAGGCGCGCCATGGCTCTGGATCGAGACGCCCACGCGCGCGGCGGCGGCGGCGGTCGCGGCGATCGCGGCCTTTAGCCTGGTCGTCGCTTTCGAATGGAGTCAGCCATGGCGTTTGCTGGCCGCGGCCCGGCCAGCCCCTCACGCCGCGCCTGATACGCGCCTGCTGTCGGCCCTGGCCTTGACGGACGTCACGCCGGTCGACACGGTCATTCTGGTCGGCGGTTCGAGCGCGCGGGAATTCCCCGCCAGCGACAGCCATCTGTCCCGCGTGCTGTCCGCGCGCTGCGGTCGACCGATACGCTTCATCAACGGCGGCACGTCTTCGCAGACATTTGCGGAGTCCTGGGCGATCGCCGAAGCGGTGCGGGACGACCGTCGCCGGCTTGTAGTGGTGGGCATGAATTACAGCCGGTTCGAGGAAGGCGCGGCTGAAGTGTCGCGCGACCTGCGGACGCCGCTGCTCCCGCTTCGCCAACCCGCCACGCTCAAGCGGGCGGTCGCCGACGTCGGCGGTTCGTCGCCCATGGGCGCAGGACCGGGCCTGACCCAGAGCTCGTGGCTGCTGCATCGACTGGACGAGGTGACATTCCAGGACGCCCCCGAGTCCTTCCGCGCATTCATCGCCCGGTCCGACGGCGCCTCCCCCTGGCAAGGGCCGGACAACGTCTACCGGGCGCCGCCGCTGGATGCGGAGAGGAAGGCCGATATCGTCCGCCGGATGCAGGCCGAACAGCTGCCGTTGTACGCCGCCCGACGCGGTGAGGCGCTGGCGCTGTGGCTCGCGTTTCTGCGCCGGTTTGACCGGCCGGGGTCCGAGGTCCTGTTGCTGGCGCTTCCCGAGAGCGCGTCGATGGCCCCTCTCAACGCCCGCGCCGGCGCCGCCTTCGCCGCCGATCTCGCCGTGCTGGAGCGCCACGGCGGGCGGGTCGCCGACTGGCGGACGAGCCATGGTCTGGCCGAAGCCGATTTCTACGATCAGCAGCACCTGCTCGAGTCCGGCCGCCGCAAGATCGAGCCCCGCTTCGTCGAGCTGCTGACCAGCGCCCTGCCGGCGTGCAGCCCATGAGACGTCTGGCGATACTCCTGCTCGTGGCCATGGTCGCCGCGGCAGCCTTCTCCTTCGCCCAGCTGGACCGGCGGGTAGCCGTGGATGCCGTGCTGCAGCGTCCGGGCTCATCTACGACGACGATCGCCGTGCCACTGGGTGCGCCCGTCACCCTCGGCGCGGGCGACGCCGTGGCGGTGTCGGTGACCGGCTACGGATCGGATCACGTCGGTGTGCTGCGCGTGCTCTCTGAGGGCGCGCCGCTCGAGGTTGTCGTCGGTGATGGACGCACCGCCCGTCGCCAGACCTGCCCCGCCGAATGTCGGGTGGTCGTCCGGGCCGCCGGCGGCGCCCCCGCCACAGCCCGGATCATCAGCGCCGACGGGATCGTGAAGCTCACGGGGCTTTCCTTCGAACCCGCCACCGCCAAGCGCCACGGCGCCGCCTCCGGCATGGAGATCTTCGCCGGATTTGGCCTTCTGCTGCTGTTCGGGCCGGTCCTGGTGTGGTTGCGGCGATGGCCGGGCGCGGAGCAGATCGCCCTTGCGGTCGGGGGACTGGCCTGGATCGCCTACGCCAGTCTGACAGGCTTCGCCGTCGCCCTCGCCTTCGTCCTTGCGAGCTACGTCGTGATCCGAAGGGTTTCCAGCATCACCAGCCATCGCTCACGCGCTTTGGCGGCGGCGCTCGCGGGCGTCGTTTTGATTGTCGTGCTGCTGAAATTCGCGGCCCCGGTGATGGCGTCAAGCTTCGCCAATCCGGGAGGCCTTTGGCTCGCCCTGCCCCTCGGCGTCTCCTACCTCGCGATCCGGGTGGTGGATCTCATCCTGGCCGCCCACGCCAGGGCGCTGCGTGGCCTTACGCTTCGTGACTACCTGGCGTTCATGCTCTCGCCACATACGCTGCCCGCCGGGCCGATCCAGCTTTACGGCGACTTCCAGCGCGGCCGGATCGAGAATTGGTCAGGCGTCGATTTCGCCGCCGGAGCGGCGCGCATGGGCGTCGGAGTGACGAAGAAGCTGCTGGCGGACAGCCTGCTGCTGCCCCTCGTGACCGGCCATATGGACCACTACCTCTCGGGGGCGGGAGATCCGCAGCGTTCGGTCCTGATCCTGTTGGTGGCGAACCTGCTCTACGTCTACCTGGACTTCTCGGCCTATTGCGACCTGGCGATCGGAGCGGCCAGGGCCGGCGGGCGTCGCCTTCCGGAGAATTTCGACTGGCCGTTGGTGCGAAGCGGTCTGCGTCAATACTGGCGCCACTGGCACATGACCTTGTCGCAGTGGGTCATGCGGCGGGTCTATTTCCCCGCTTTTCTCGCCTCGCATTCCACCACCCTGGCGTTGATGGCCTCGATGCTGACCATCGGGCTCTGGCATGCGCCGACCGTATCCTGGACCCTGTGGGCGCTGCACCACAGTCTGGCGATGGCCGCGGAGGGACGGCTGTTCCCGACCCCGGCCGGCGGAAGACCGGCTCCGGCGTCGCTCCTGGAGCGTCTCGGAGCAGGGGGGCGCCATCTGACCGGCATGGGATTGATGCTGGGCTGGGTGTCGTTGGGGCACAGCTTCACCCTGTTCGCCAACCCCCGTCTGGCGCTGGAGACCTATGCGCTGGCGCTCACCGCGCCCTTCGGCATTCTCTGGCGGTTGGTGAGCTGACAGGCCCCGCGTTGGGCCTGACATCAGCGCCCCGGCCATCTCCGACCCCTGTCGCCGGGATGAACATGACCCCGTGAGACTGCCGCCGGCGCGGCGACAATCTCACGCCCGGACGCCTGATCAGGCCCAGGGATCATGCGGACGCACCGTGTCCGCCGGTTCGTCGGACGGGAGCAGGTGCAGACTGTGCGCCCCGTCCATGACGGCGAGGTCGATGACCGGCCGCTCAAAGAGGTCCCCGTCGGGGTTCCACTGGAAGCTGTCCGACTCGTCCGGCAAGACCAGCGGGGTCTCGTCGTATTGCTCGAACAGGAAGTCGTCCGGGCCCGGGATCACCAGGGGAACGTCGCCCTCGCCCGGCGACACAGGGGTTCCATCCTGCGAACCCTTGGCGTCGCCGAGAACCGGCAGGATCTGCGGGGTGTCGTCGACAACCGTCGGCAGGACCTGCGGGCCGGCCTCCGCGGCCTTGGCGTCCCCGCCCGCCCCCGGCAGAACAAGGGCGTCGGCCCCGGCCTTTTCGGGTGCGACCGGCGCCGCCATCGGCAGGGTCGAACCATCCCCGAAGCGGATGCTTTCGACGGTGGTCATGAGGATGACCCCATCCCGTCCCGCCACATTGTCGGTGATCCGGTATCCGCCGTTCTGGGCGACGATTGTGTAATCCGCCGCGAGACCGGTGAGCTGCAGGGTGTCAAACCCGTCGCCGCCGTCGATCCGGTCGTTACCGCCGCCGCCGATCAGAACGTCGTCGCCGGCATAGCCCAACAGCTCGTCATCGCCCGCTCCGCCGTCGAGACGGTTCACGCCGTTGTTGCCTTCGATCAGATTATCCAGCGCGTTGCCGGTCAGATCGATGGCGTCGACGCCAGCCGTGAAGCTGGTCGACAGCCACTCGATCTCGGAAGCGCCCAGCAGGGTGTAGCTGGTCGAGGCCAGAATCCGGTCGTAGCCCTCGCCCGCGCCTTCGTCGGCGAAGTCGTTGATGTTGTCGACACGGTAGGAATCGTCGCCCAGCCCGCCCGACATCTGGTCGACGCCCAAGCCGCCGTCGAGGTAGTCGTTGCCGCCGTTGCCGACCAGGGTGTCATTGCCGGCGTGGCCCTCCAGCAGGTTCTGGCCGTTGTTGCCCTCGATCAGGTTGTTGAGGGCGTTGCCGCCCAGCGAGATCGTCTCGACCCCGGCCGTGAAGCTGGTCGACAGCCACTCGATCTCGGACGCGCCCAGCAGGGTGTAGCTGGTCGAGGCCAGGATCCGGTCGTAGCCCTCCCCCGCGCCCTCGTCGGCGAAGTCGTTGATGTTGTCGACGCGGTAGAAATCGTCGCCCAGCCCGCCCGACATCTGGTCAGCGCCGAGGCCGCCGTCGAGGTAGTCGTTGCCGCCGTTGCCGACCAGGGTGTCATTGCCGGCGTGGCCTTCCAGCAGGTTCTGACCGTCGTTGCCCTCGATCAGGTTGTTGAGGGCGTTGCCGCCCAGCGAGATCGTCTCGACCCCGGCCGTGAAGCTGGTCGACAGCCACTCGATCTCGGACGCGCCCAGCAGGGTGTAGCTGGTCGCGGCCAGGATCCGGTCGTAGCCTTCGCCCGCGGCTTCGGTCACGACGTCGTTCACATGGTCGACATTGTAGCGATCGTCGCCCGCGCCGCCCCACATCTGGTCGACGCCGCCGGCGCCGTCGATGATGTCGTTGCCGCCATTGCCGAAGATCTCGTCATTGTACGCAGTGCCGGTGATCACATCCGCATTGGCGGTGCCGGCGTAATATTGCCCTCCGCTGGCGCCGACGATCAGCGTTCCGTCCTCGAAGCGGAGACGTTCGACATTGGACACGCTGTCGGTCCCGTCCGGGCCGGTCACAGTGGTGACGCCGCCCACGGTCGAGATGGTCGAGGCCCCGATGGTTCCGGAGAAGACGGCGGTGTCCGTCCCCGCGCCGCCGTCGAGCGTGTCATTGCCCAGACCGCCCCTGATGACGTCATCACCACCAAACCCGTTGATCGTGTCGGCGCCGGTCGTCCCGTTCAGGTCGTCCGCGTTCTGCGTGCCGTCAATGGTCGTATCCAACGGGGCGCCGGTGATGTCGTACAGGCCGTCGGCGAACTGCAGGCGCTCGACATTGGTCAGGCTGTCGGCTCCGTCGGGACCGGTCACCGTGGTGACGCCCGAATTGGTGCTGATCGTATAGGCCGCGCGATTGCCGCTGAAGACCGCCGTGTCGGCTCCGGCCCCGCCGTCGATGGCGTCGTTCTCGGCCCCGCCGTTCAGCAGGTCGTCATCCGCGCCGCCGTTGAGGGCGTCGCGGCCAACCCCGCCGGTGAGGATGTCCGCCCCGGCCTCTCCGTTCATGGTCGCACCGAGGAAGTCGAGGGCGACCACAGGCGCGCTCGGCACGGAGACGTGGAGGGTGTACGTGCCTCCGGCCGGGGGAGCGGTCGTGACCAGCGTGCCGTCAGACCCCGACTGCCACTGCGAAACCTGGATGTAATAGGTGCCCGCCGCCGCGAAGGTGTAGCTGAGACCGGAATCCGTCGCCGGGCCGCCATCGGAGGCGGAATCGTCGTTCTGGACCAGTAGCACGTTCCCCGCGTCGTAAATCCGAAGGACGCTGTCGAAGGTGGCGTTGTCGATATCGAAGACGACCGTCTCACCGGCGGCCACGGTCACGGCGTAGTATTCCATGCCGCCATGGCTGGTCGCCACGACCGTGGCGTGGGGGATGGTGGTGGAATTGGCCACATCAGCGCGCGTGCCGAGGTCGAAGCCGCCCGCCAGGGAGACCGCGTTCGCGATCGAGTCGTTGGCCGTGCCCGACGGCTTGATGATATCCGGCGCGCCGCCGCCTTCTCCAGGCGTTCCGGCGAACAGCTGATCGGCCCCGCCGCCGCCGTTCAGGGTGTCGATGCCGCCGCCGCCGCGGAGGACATTGGCGGCGCCGTCGCCGGTGAGGGTGTCGGCGTAGGCGGTGCCGCGCAGCTCCTCGATGCCGGACAGGGTGTCCGTCCCGGCTCCTCCGCTGGCGAGCCCGGTCGCAAGATTGACGGTGACCCCCGCGCCGGCGCCGGCGTAGTCGGCGACGTCATGGCCGGCCCCGCCGTTCAGCGCGTCGTCGCCCCGCCCGCCGATCAGCAGATCGTCGTTGTCCCCTCCGTTGAGCACGTCGTCGCCGGACCCGCCGTCGAGGGTGTCCGCGCCGGCCATGCCGTGAATGGTGTCATTGCCGCCGAGGCCGCCGATGGTGTCGCCGAATGCGGTGCCGTTGATGGTCTCGTTGGTGATGTCGCCGCCGACCAGCAGACCGCCCGTCGGAGCCGCCGCGATGGTCGTGTCCGAGAACTGCAGGAACTCGACATTGCTGACCGTGACCGTGGCGCCCAGGCCCGTCACCGTGCCGACCTGGCCGTTCCACGTGATGGTGTAGCTGGAACGGGCGCCCGAGAAGACCACCGTGTCAGAGCCCAGGCCGCCGTCGATCTCGTCGTTGCCCCCGTTGCCGGTGATCACGTTGGACGCCGAGTTGCCGCGGATGCTGTCGACTCCCGTGCCGCCGACGACGTTTTCGATCACCACGCCGATGGCGATGGCGACGTTTCCGATCAGGCCGCCGACGCTGGAGAAGGCCCCCTGCCGCAGGTCGATGGTCTGGGCGACGCTGTAGCCGGAGAAGTTGAAGGTGTCCGTCCCGCCCGCGTCCCAGACGGCGAAGATCAGGGCGCTCGAGCTGCTGGTGGCGCTGAACCAGGGCTGCCCGGCGTTGGAGTTGAAGCCGTAGACCGTGTCGCCGGTGCGGGTGGTCGTATTGGCGCCGTACAGGCGCTGGGCCGCGGCGATGTCGTCCAGCAGCGGCACCGCAGAGTAGCGGTTGGCGCCGCCGCTCCGGAAGTCGGCGCCGGTCTCCCGCTCGCTGAAGTAGCTCATCACGGTGTACTGGCGCGAATCCTCGAAATAGGTCGCGTTGCCGGCATAGGTGATGACCCCGTCGGCGCTGGCGTTGTAGGCCGCCGGGTGGCTCAACCCGATGGCATGCCCGATCTCGTGGAGCAGGACCTGCTGGCCGTAGCCCTGCATCACCGGAGTGGCGTTGTAGGACAGCGAGTTGTTGATCCAGACATCGCCCTGGACAGCGCCGGCGGCCGTGGAGCCCGGCAGGTAGGCGAAGGCCGCCGCTCCGGACTGTCCCGAGCTGTAGTTGCCGAACAGTATGGTGGCGTTTTCGGAGTATTCGGTGCCGCCGTCGGTGACGCGCTGGAAGGTGATGTTGGCGACCTCGGACCAGGCGGCCAGCGCCAGCAGCGTGGCGCTGATCTGGGCGGCGCTGAAGCTGGTGTGGCCCGACGTATCCGCGGGGAGCGAGGTCACGAAGGTGTCGCGGAAGGCGAAGGTCACCACCGCCGCCTGACCGAGCCCCGGGGCCCAGCTGAGATTTGACCGGGTGATCTGGGCTCCGGCGTCGATCGGATCGAGCGACGGCTTGCCGTTCGGACCGAACACGCCGCGGTCGTCAGCGTTCAGGATCAGCCCCTGGCCGCCGCCGTCCGTTCCGTCGGTCACGGCGTGGAACCCCCCGCAGCAGCCGCAGATCTGATAGCTGGCGATGGCGCCGAACGACGGATCAAGGGTCGGATCCGCCGTGCCGGAGCGATCGCTCTCGACAAGGCGTGACGAGGTCGAGCCAAAGCTCCGCGAGAAGGAATCAAACATAGCCAGGGCCCAACCGACAAAATTTTCAGGCCATCACCCTAACGGGGCTTCGCGAAACGACAAGCGTCGCCGGTTCAACTCGCAGTGAACGCGCCCCCTGCAACCTTGGATTGATACAGTGAGGACGACGCGACGCGGTCAGGCGGGCTCAAATCCTGCGAGATATGCCGTTGAAGAAATCACGGCCCGGGCTCTCGATCCATCGGAAGGTCAGCAGGGAAACGCCGACGATGAGCCCACAGTAGGCGACCGTCAGAAGATCACCGCCGACCCTGGTTCCCAGGTCCATCCAGGGAGACCCGTCTATATCCACGACCCGTCCGGCGACCGAGGCGAGGCCAAAAGAAACGAGCACAATCAGGTAGTGGACAAGGTAGATCGAGTAGGAAATCTCCCCCAGTTTTATCAGTCTGGGCGTTCGCATCACCCTCGATATCGGGCCGTTCTCGAAAGCGAACACAAAGATCAATACAGCAAACAGGAGCGCCGGAGCGGGCGTGTGGTCCAGCCACGACACGACGACGAATATCGGCACGGCCAGCCACTCAAGCCATCCCGGAGGGGTTTGGCCTCTGGTCCGCCATCCGTTGTAAAGCTTGAACACAAGCCCGCCGAGGAAGAACGAATAGACCCCCCGGGCAAGGGCGGTTGTGCTCTCGCTCTGATCCGCAATCCCGTAGCGGGTATACAGATAGCCCCCCAGACCCGCGAGCATGAACCCGGCCAGCGCCGCCGTACGCGCCGGCAGGGCGAGGGCGCACAGGAAGACGCCGCACAGGACGAACTCCACGCTTATGCTCCAGCTGGGAACATTCCATGTGAAATCGGGGAGAATCCCGGTTCCATGAACAAGCAGGAGATTTGGGAGCAGCGCCGCCGGGTCCGTGGGCCCGACAAACAACGCCCCCCCGACCTCGCGTCCAAGCTGGTGAGAGACCATCCAACGCCCGCACTCCAGGGCGATCACGCCGAGCAGGGTCACCAGGTGGAGCGGATAGAGGCGACCAAACCTGCGGATCATGAAGCGCACCCGATCCCGCATGCCGGCTATGCGGTCGCCGTAAGCGCATGTCAGGACAAAGCCGCTCAGAACAAAGAAGAACTCGACAGCGAGACTGCCGTGGCGAAACAGGTCGACGGCATGCAGATTGCTGACGATGCGGAAGTGGTAGATCGCAACCCACAGGGCGCAGATGCCTCGCCACGAATCGAGAACCGTGAACCTCATCGGCGAGCACCCTCCAGCCGCCAGGCTCCCCCAAGCGGACCGCAGGCTTGTCGATCTGCTATCCGCAGGACCGCCCTTAGGCAATCCATGACCTCCGGGAACGTCACCCCGTCGACACCGCAGCTATGTCGCTGTCCTGCATAATCACGGACTCCTCGACGCGGATGCCGGGCCGGACGCTGTCGATCTCCCGATTGTTGCGCCAGGTCACGTCGACCGTGTTGCTCAGCAGGATCGCGGGCATGTTGATGTTGCGCGCACCGTAGCCAACGCACTCGTTATCGAGCCAGACATTCCCCCGGGCCGGATTCCGCCTGGACAGCCCGATATCGGCAAAGGCGAGTTCCCGTTTCTCGGTCCCGTTCCTGTTGCGGTCAGACAATGGGAACCGGTTGACGGCCCGGACGCCTTCGACGCGACAGTTGCGGGACGAGCAATGAGCGCCATGCGTCAGGACCGCCGCGCGCCGACAGTTCTCGATCCGGTTCCCGGCCCAGTGGACGCCGTCGGCTCCGTGGGCGTCGAGCCCGTGCCAGGTCGGGATGTCGCGAATGACACACCGTTTCGCGCCGCCTCCGCGGGAGGGCGGCGCGGCCTTCAGATCGGCGATGTGCGTGTTGCGGGTCCAGGTCGCCCCATAGGCGTTCTCCTCGCCCGACTCGTCTTCCCCGCCGAGGGTCTCGATGAGGCAGTCCTCGAGCCAAAGATCATCGGCGCTCAGAGCCTCGCTGCCGATGTATCCCACGCCGTGGATATGACAGCGGGCGAGCAGCCCGCCGGTGGTGTAGCGGCAACTTACGGCTTCCCGGCCGACGCCCCGGATCTGGATGTCCTCGAGAACCGGCCCCGCCAGTCGGATCGGGTCCGAACCAGGTCGCCCCTCACGACCCCAGCAGATGACGCCGCGGCCGCCCGCCCGGAAGGCGGAACCCGCTCCGACGATCAGAAGTCCCCGCACCGTACAGCGGTCGCCCAGGCCAAGAACGTCGATCGCGGCCGTCGTGGCGAGAGCGGATCCGTCGCCCAGAATGACGGAGCCCGCGGGGGCTTTCAGGCCCGCGCCCACCCGAAATGCGCGACCGGGATCAAGCCGCGCCGGGCGGCCGAGAGCGGCCGCGGCTTCCAGCCATGTCTGAAGTTCGACGTGTTCTTCGGCCGCGTCGCCGGTCGCCTCGGAGGGTCGATAATCCTGTCCGGCCCGCACCGCCGATGCGACCGGATAGCCCACGGCGCCGAGATGACCGGCCAGGATCTCGGGTTCATCCAGCTCGAACCATTGACCATCCGCAGAGCGGGCGCGCCACGGCGTGGCCGGACCGGATTCGACCCGGCGATAGAAGGCCGCCCCCGGACCGCGCCGATGGTGGCCTGTGGTGCGCACGCCCGGAACGCCGGCCGGCACCCGGGTTTGCGGCAGGTCGGTGAACAGCTCGACCGGGAAGATCACGCTGCCTTGCGCGGGGGCGCAGCGGGCTGCGGTGGGCGACAGCAGCAGAGCGCCCGCTGCAACAAGACTCCGCCGAGAAATCCTCATCACAATACTCCTGCCGCGCCGCCGCCCCGCACTACCGCCCCGCGGCGGCTCCCGCCGTTTGCGGGTCGGGTTTTGGCAACGCTCTGGTCCAAACATAGAAGACCAGGATGAACGCCAGCGACATGCCCAGGCCGTAGCCGGCCACCACCCAGACAAAAGACAGGCCCAACACAGCCGGAAGGGCGACGCAGGCGCCGATGAGCGCCAACCGTCCGATCAGCGTCTTCATCTGCAGGGCCTCGGCGCCCAGAATGTTGAGCGCCGCGAACGGCAGGAGAAAGATCTGGAAAGGCAACGAGAAGCTGACCAGCAAGATGATCCAGCGCACCTCGCGGTACTCCGGCCCCAACAGATATGGCGCGAGCCAGGCCGCGACCGCAGCCAGGGCGATGACCAAGGGCCCGCCCACAAAGACGCCAAGCCCGGCGAAGCGGAAGGTGAACCGCCGCAAGGCGCCGGGATCGGACCGGGCCAACTCGGCCATCCGGGCATAGGTGATCCAGGTCGCACTCTCGCCCAGCATCTGGTTGAACAGGCCGATGATGCGGACCGTCAGGAAGAACAGCCCGGCTTCGCGCAGTCCGTACAGGCTGGCGATCAGGAGCGATGGCAGCTCCGTTCCTGCCTGGGCCATAAGATTGGATGGCATGATGTAGCGCGGATACCGGTGGAAGCGGCGCGCAAGGGCCCACAGCCGCCCCGGGCTGCTGCGGGCGAGTATGGGCCTGCCGTGGCGCCGGAAGACCAGCCAGCTGTTGGAAACCGCGAACCCGGCGGCGTAGGCCAGACACAACAGGCTGGCCACGGGCAGGAGAAGGCCGGCGATCACCTGACCGCCGACATAGGCGGCGCCCTGCCCCAGGCGCGCCTCCCCGAGGGAGCGGATCGGTCCGCTCCGGGTCACCGAATATGACAGCACGTCATTGATGCAGATGGCCAGCAGCATGAGGGGCGCCACCCACCACATGAGGTCCAGCCACTCGCCAAAAGGGCCCTGCAGGGGCAGGGCGGCGCCGGCGCCGAGCAACAGCGCCGCCATGATGGCGAAGCCGACCGAGGTCGTCAGGGTCAACGTCGCCAGGCGACGCGCCGTTCGATCGCCCGGCACCACCGGGATCGCCTGGTGATAGTTGAGCGTCGCCAACTGACGGCCCAGCAGGACCAGGGACATGGTGGTCGCAAGAAGGCCGAGATCCGACGGACGGAACAGCCGCGTGATCAGCGGCGCGGCGAGGAAGAACATCCCCTGCGCCGCCAGCGCCCCGCCCACCAACGCAAGGCTGTCGCCCATCGTCCTGGACTTCAGGACGGTCAATACCTTCGCGCGAAGTGCGTTCAAGCGCGCTGGGAAAGCCATTCGATAGCCCGATTTGGTGAAGCGCCGCTTGTCCGGACTTAGACAGGCGGGGTCAATGGATTTCGTGCATTCTCAGGTCCCGCCTTCCATTCGACGTTGCGCCGCGTCATCCGCGTGTTACATCGTCGCGCCATTCGCTGAAGCAGACGCACCCCCCCCATTTCTGACGAAGTAACTGCATGATCCTCATCGTAGACATCGGCTTGTGTAACGTTGGCTCTGTTCGCAACATGCTGCGGCGGATAGGCGTGCTCGCCGAGATCGTCGATCGACCCGCCGAACTGGCGCAGGGCGATGCTGTCATCCTGCCCGGCGTGGGACATTTCTCCGAAGGCATGCGTCGTATGCGCGAGACCGGATTCGCGGACGCCGTCCGCGAGGCGGCCCTGGTCAAACGCAAGCCGGTCCTCGGCATCTGCCTGGGGATGCAGATGTTGGGCATCTCCAGCGAGGAGGGCGAGGCCGAGGGCCTCGGCCTGGTGCCGGCCCATTTCAAGAAGTTCGACCTCGAGCGGATGGGCGAACGGCTGCCCGTTCCACACATGGGCTGGAACACGCTCACGATGCGGAAATCGAGCCCATTGCTCGCGGACATGCCGCCTCAGTCCCGCTTCTACTTTGTGCACAGCTACTACGCAGAGACTGACGATCCCTCGATCGATATCTGCACCACAGAGTACGGGCTGGAGTTCGTATCGGCCTACTCCAGAAACAACGTTATGGGCGTGCAGTTTCACCCGGAGAAGAGCCACAAGTTCGGCATGCAGCTCCTGCGAAACTTCGCCGCCATGCAAACGGCCCAGGCAAAAGTCTATGCGTAACGCCCGCTTCATCCCCGTCCTGCTCCTGCGGGACGACAGTCTGGTGAAGACGCGGCAGTTCGACCATGCCCGTTACATCGGCGACGCCATCAACGCCGTGTCGATCTTCAGCGAGAAGATGGTGGACGAACTGGTCCTGCTGGACATCGACGCCACGAAACAGGGGCGGCCTCCCGCGGTGGATCTCGTGCGGGACATCGCCAGCGAGGCGTTCGTGCCCCTCTGCTATGGCGGCGGGGTCCGCACGATCGAGCAGTTCGAGGCGCTCCTGAAGGCCGGGGTCGAGAAGGTCGCCGTCAATTCAGCCTTCGCCTCCACGCCCGAGCTGATCACCGAGGCCGCCCGACGCTACGGCAGCCAGAGCGTGGTTGTCAGCATGGATGTCGGCCATGATGGCGCGGCCTACGCGGTCAAGACTCACTCCGGCCGCAAGACCGTCGGCCGCGATCCCGTCGCCTGGGCCCGCCAGGCGGAAGCCGCCGGCGCCGGCGAAATCATGCTCCAGAGCATCGACCGCGACGGCATGGAGAATGGTTACGACCTCGAACTCATCGAGGCTGTCGCCAAGGCGGTGGAGGTGCCCGTGGTCGCCGCAGGCGGGGCTCGCAACGTCAGCGACCTGCAAGCCGCGGTTCGCCACGGCGCGGCCGCCGCGGCCGCCGGCAGCATGTTCGTCTTCTTCGGCCGCCTTCGCGGCGTCCTGATCAACACCCCAGACCCTGAGGAGCTTCGCCAGGCGATGGCGACGCCCCCGGTCCCGGAGTCCGCGTCCGTATGAGCCAGTCTGTCTGCACCATGACCGTCATGGACGACTCCGATCCGGAGATCGTTTTTGACGAGAACGGCGTATCCAACCACTACCTCCGCGCCAGGAAGCGTCTGGCCGAAGAGTGTTTTCGTGGCCCCGAAGGCGTCGAGCGCCTGAAGACGATCGTCGAGCGCATAAAGGCCGACGGTCGCGGCAAGCCGTATGACTGCGTCATGGGGGTGAGCGGCGGGGCGGACAGCACCTACGCCGCTGTCCTGGCCAAGGAGCTGGGTCTGCGTCCATTGGCTGTTCACCTGGACAACGGCTGGAACAGCGAAACCGCCGTCTACAATATCGAACAGCTGCTCAAGCGGCTGGACATCGATCTCTACACCCACGTTGTCGACTGGAAGGAAATCCGCGCTCTGCAGAGAGCCTTCTTCAAGGCATCGGTCGCCAACGTCGAGGTGGTCACCGACCACGCGATCAATGCGCTGCTCTACAAGCAGGCGGCGAGCCGCGGGATCCGCTGGATGATCACCGGCTCCAATCTCGAGACCGAATCCATTCTGCCCGCGGCCTGGGGCTACGATTCCCGCGACGCCCGCAGCATCAAGGAAATCTACAAGCGGTTCGGAGACGGCACGCCGCTCAAGACCTACCCGATGGCCAGCGCGCTGGAGTTCATCTGGTACATGATGGTGGTGCGGACCCGCACGCTGGCGATCCTGAACTACGGCCCGTACAACAAGCGGGAGATCATGAAGCGTATGGAGCTTGAGTACGGCTACAAGCCGTATGAGCGGAAGCACGGCGAGAGTCGCTTCACCCGCTTCTTCCAGGAACACTACCTCCCGACCAAGTTCGGCTACGACAAGCGCAAGGCGCACTTCTCCAGCATGATCGCCTCCGGCCAGATGACCCGGGACGAGGCCTTCGCCGAATTGAACAAGCCGCTCTACAAGGCGGACGAGCGCACCATCGACGTCGAATATGTGACCAAGAAACTGGGTTTCAGCCCGGAGGAATGGGACGGCGTCATGAAGGCCGAGAAGCACAAGGCGACGGACTATCCCACCAACGCCTGGCTGTTCGATCCGAACAGCAAGCGAATGCGGGCCATGCGCCGCTACGGCAAGGGCGAGATCGGGGTGATCCAGGCCGTGCGCGACCTCTTCTAGGATCGGGCCAGCAGCTCGTCATAGAGGGCGATCAGCTGCTGGCTTTCCGTTTCCCAGCAGGGAACGGAGTCAACGGATTTCAGCCGGCGCGAGCGAATGTCGTCGTCGCTCAGACCCTCCAGCAGTTCCTCGAGACTGCTGGCCGTCGGCTGGACGAACCAGCCGGCGCCGTGTTCGGTCAGGAAGTCCCGCATCTCCGGGAAGTCACTCGTGATCACCGGCAGTCCGGCGGATGTCGCCTCAAGCACCTTGTTGGGGAGGGCGTAATAGTGCGAGAGCGCGTCGCCCTGGAAGAGCGCGAGCCCGACGTCCGCCCCGGCGGCCCAGGTCAGAACGTCCTCGCCCTTCACCGGCGGCAACAGGTGGATTGAGGGGCTCTTCGCCGCCGCCTCGCGGATCAGGCCTTCCAGCGGGCCGCGCCCCATGAATACGGCATGCCGCCCGGGAGGCGCCGACTGGAACACCTCCAGGATGGTTTCCACCCCGCGGTTCGGTCCCTGGGCGCCGAGATAGAGGAAGACGACGTCGTCCTCAGGTATCCCGAGGGCGGCGCGCATGGGCGAGGGCCGATCGACCGGCCTCCAGCGCCGCATGGGGAAGTTTCTCACGAGCAGATAACGCCGTGTGGAGGACGGGTAGCTCTGCCGGTAGTGGTCGACAATGCGACCGGCGACGCTGAGGACCGCATCGACGGACGGCATCAGGGCGGCTTCCACCCTCTTCGCGATCATCCGGACGGGCCAGGGCCAGACGTTCCGCTCTGTCTCAAGCTCATGGGCGTCATAGACCAGCGGGACGCGCGCCCGGTTCGCCAGGGATACGCTGGCCGGCAGCGAGGCGAGCGAGTGGGCGTGGACCAGGGCCGGTGACAGATCGCTCGACGATCGGCCGACCGCGCGGGTCCAGAACAGAAACTGGACCGCCCGCTGGAAGATCCGGGGTCCCTTGACCGTCTTCAGAGCGATGCGCCGCACCTCGACCCCCGGCGCCAGCGTCTCCTGTCGGACGAAGTCGCCCTCGCCATAGGCCAGGAAAACGACCCGGTCGAACCGCCCGGATTCGGTCGCCGCCAGGGCCTCGCGCATCGCCCGGGTCTCGGTGCGAAACTCGGTGAAGAAGGGGTGGACGATGGTGGGCATGAAATCTCACGTCGAAGGCTGGGGAGCGATAGCCCATGGATCGCCAGACGTCAGCCCCCGACGCCCTCCTCCCGCCCGTCACGGCTCTGGACCCTCGCAGGAACGGACTCTACGGTCCGTGCGGGCGCTGCTGACTGCGCTATGGGTCAGGAGACCGCCTTGTCCGCCTCGCCGGCGAAAGATCGCCTACAGTCCATCCAGCTGCTCAGGGCCTTCGCCGCCCTGTTCGTCGTGGTGCTTCATTCCTACACCCGCACGCTCGCCGCCCAGCCGGATGCCGGACCGTCGATCTCATCCCTGTTCGCCCTGAGCGGTAACGCGGGCGTCGACCTGTTCTTCGTCATCAGCGGCTACATCATGTTCCACGTCCACCATGATGACTTCGGCAAGGGGCGCTCGGGGAGTTTCCTGCTCAAACGATTGATCCGGATCGCTCCGATTTACTGGATCCTCAGCACCGTCGCGCTCCTCGTGATCGTGTTTGTCCCGTCGATGTTCGTGGTTCCGCGTACGCTCGACCCTCTGTGGATCGCAGGGTCCTACCTGTTCTTTCCGGTAGAATACGCGCCGTCGCTCAACACGCCCCTGTTGCAGGTCGGCTGGACGCTGAACTACGAGGCCTACTTCTACCTCGTACTCGCCGCATTCCTGTTCCTGCCCCGACGGATTGCGGTGGTTGGCATCACCCTTCTCTTCGTCGGGTCGGTCGCTGTGGGCATGATGAGACCGTTTGCCCACCCCTGGCCCCAGATGCTGACCAGCTGGCTTCTGCTCGAATTCCTGCTGGGCGGCTTCATCGCCCTGGTTCAGCACGCCTCCGGGAACCGGTTCCGCACTGCGCACCTTGCCGGCCTTGCTGTCGGACTTGTTCTGCTCGCCGCCAGCTTCCCCATGGGGCGACTGGATGACGACGTGACCCGCTTCGTGTTCTGGGGCCTTCCGTCCGTCCTCATCGTCAACGGCGTTTGTCGTTTGCGGTATGAACCCAAGGGATGGTTCGGCCGGGCCTTCGTCACGCTGGGAGACGCCTCCTATTCCATCTACCTCGTCCAGGTCTTCAGCCTGCCGGCAGCCGCCCTGGTGCTGGGCCGGCTCGGAATCCTGACCGGGGCGCCCGTCGACGTGAACGTCATTCTTCTGACGGTCGCGACCGCCCTCGCCGGATGGCTGACGTGGCGGATCGTCGAACGGCCCCTGACACGCTGGCTCCGGCGAACTCTGGAGCCGCGCGAACCCCGGGCAGTGACGCCCTAGAAGGGGCAAGCCGTCAGGCTGGCCGCTCCCAGGGCATCAGACGACGAGGCGTCTTGGCCATGCGCGCCGCCTCCCCCGCCGGTCCGCGCACTTCACTTGTGAACCAGGCCAGCAACAGAGCCGGAAGAACACCGCCGGTAAGCAGGCCGGTGGTCACGTCCGCTTCGCTGAACATGGCGCCCGCGAGGACGCCGAAGCCGATCGCCAGGACCGGCGCGGTCGAGCGCAGACTCTGGGCGGCCGCCAACACCAGTCCCACGATCAACGTATAGATGCCGACGCCCCAGAGCCCGCCCTGGGCGTAGCCGGACGCAACCCAGCCCGCGTTGGCGGCCAGGCTTTCGAAGCCCAGATATTCGCCGACGATGTACGGAATGGTGACCCCGTAGGTATTTTCGAACAGTCCGAAAGTCAGACGGCTGTCGCGCCACCACATGAACGGCAGCTGCGTGAATACGTCAAAGTGAGCGAATGTGTTGATCGCCCGCGTGATCCCGCCGCGTCGGACCAACAGGTCGTACAACGGCGCTTCCTGTCCGAGAAACACGGCCTGCTGAAGCGTCAGGAGCGCCGTCAGTCCCAGCAGCATCATGGAGACGAACACCGCCCCGTTTCGCCGGCCGAAGTAAAACATGAAGAGGAACAGCAGGAGGGCGAAGGGAAACTTCACGTTCGAGAAGCCCATCACCAGCACGAACAGGACCAGCGAAACCCCCGCCGGAATCCACCAGCGGCGGTAGAATGCGATCAGGCATGAGACCGGCGCCAGGAAGTACAGGTACAACATCTGCACATAGCGGGCGAGCAGCGGGATACTCTCGTAGCTCTCGCCCCGAAACTCATAGACCCGGGATATGTCCAGGTTGAACACGGACAGGCCGACGAAATAGATGAAGGTCAGGACCAGTCCCAGGCCGAGCGCCGATGCCAGCGCCACCAGATGGCCGAGGGTGAACAGGGGGCGGGGCCGGATAGAAATCGGAATTCGGCTGATCAGCGCGATCCCGCCCATGGACAGGGTGAACATGACCCCCTCGGACAGCGGCCGTGCTTCCATCGCGCCCATCGCCATGAAGGGCAGGAAATAGAAGGCGCTGGCCAGATACAGGAAGGCTCCGCGAGGGTCGTCCGCCCGGCGGGGCATGAACAGACTGGTGACGAGCACCAGCAGGCCGAAGGCGATCAACGGCCAGGGGGCGAAAACGTAATCCCGATCATAGCGATACCCGAGGATCAGGGGCCACATTGCACAGTACAGGGCGTAGCCCGCGAGCTGGACCAAAGACAGCACGACACGCTGCTCCGACAGTCTCGGACGGCGGCGCTCTCTCGCAAGAGAAAGAGCCGGGCTCGGGTGGGTCATGCTGATAAGAGTTCCGATTGAGATTGCGAGGTTTATAAGGGGCCATCCCTGCCTGACCAAGATACTTGGTCGAGATCGCCCCTTCCCCTGCTGCTGCCCGGACCTGGATGAACATCTGGATTATCAATCCCGCCGCCGCGCCCCCGCGCGAGGGCGCCGGCACCCGTCACTTCGACTTCGCCCGCCGGCTTGCCGCACGCAATCATGACGTGACCCTCGTGGCGTCGTCGATCAGTCATCTGGGCGCCCCTTACGAGGCGCTTGGCGAGGTGAAGGCGGCGCGGATTGAAGTCATTGACGGCGTCCGGTTCCTCTGGCTTCCAGGTCTTTCCTATGCCGGCAACGGCGCGCGGCGGCTGCAGGGCATGCTCGATACGGCGCGCCGGATCTGGAGCGGTCGGGACCTTGCGGCGCTTCCTCGCCCGGACGTGATCGTAGGCAGTTCGCCCCATCCGTTCGGCGCCTTTGGAGCGATGCTGCTGGCCCGGCGGATGCGCGTACCCTTCGTGCTCGAAATTCGCGACGTCTGGCCGGCGTCGATCACCACGACAGGCAAGCTCAAGCCGTGGCACCCGCTGATTATCCTGCTGGCCTGGATGGAGCGGGCGCTTTATCGCGGCGCCGAGCAGATCATCACGCTCCTGCCAGGCACACCCAACCACATCGCTCGCCATGGCGGCCGGCGCGACCGGATCACGTGGATCTCGAACGGGGCTGACCTCGAGCGCGCGGGTCCCCCCCGGCCGCAGCCGGATCGGGCCGGTCTGCAGATCGTCTACATCGGCACAGTCGGCCTCTGGTACGGCATAGACACGGCGATCGAGGCCATGGCGCTGATCAAGGATCGCCCGGAGGCGCGGGACATCTCCCTGACCTTCATCGGGGGCGGCACCGAGGAGGCGCGGCTGAAGGCGGACTGTGAAGCCCGCGGCCTGAGTTCGGTCAGCTTCTTCGGACGAATCCCCAAGGCCGAGGTCTCCAGCCGGCTGGCTGAATACGACGCCTGCATGGCCATCGTGAAGGACGCGCCGCTCTACCGCGAGGGCGGGGTGGCCCTGAACAAGCTGTTCGACTATCTGGCCGCCGGCCGGCCGATCCTGTTCTCATCGAGCGCCTATAACGACCCCGTCGCGGACGCCGGGGCAGGCTACACGTCTCCCGGCGGCGACGCCGCGGCCCTGGCGCAGAATATTCTGAAGCTGGCGGCTGCGACGACGGCGGAACGCGCCGCCCTCGGAGCCGCCGGGCGCGCTCATGTCGCCGCGCGGTACAATTTCGACACCCTGACCGGCGCGCTCGAAGAGGTCCTGGAGAAAGCCCGCCGCGGAGACCATGCTCCGGGCGGGCCCTCCCGGACGGCGTAAACCGTCGAAGTCAGGGTCGCGCGACGGCCAGGAAGGTCTCGATCACGTGCGCCTGTTCGTCATCCGTCAGGTGGGGACAGATGGGCAGGCTCATGATGCGGTCGACGATGGACTCCGTTTCCGGCAGCGCGGCGGTGGTCCAGCGGGTGAATGCAGGCTGGCGATGCAGGGGCACCGGATAGTGAACGCCTGAAGCCACGCCGGCCGCCTGCAGGGCCTTCTGGACCTCGTCCCGGTTCGCGACCTCGACCACGAACAGGTGATAGACGCTGGTCGCACCGTCCAGCGGCTCGACCGTCTTGAAGCCCTTGGGACGCAGCGCATCGTCATAGCGACGCGCCACGGCCCGGCGGCGCTCGGTCCAGGCGCGCAGATGCGGCAGCTTGGCCGACAGGAACGCGCCCTGAAGCCCGTCCATGCGGTGGTTGTAGCCGACGATGTCGTGCTCATATTTCGACATACGACCGTGGTCGCGCAGCTTGCGGATCAGGTTTGCGACCTTGGGATCGCGGACCGTCACCGCTCCGGCGTCACCGCAGGCGCCCAGGTTCTTCCCGGGATAGAAGCTGAAGGTGCCGCCCGACGACTGGGCGCCCAGTTTGCGGCCCCGCCACTCGCCCAGGTGGCCCTGGGCGGTGTCTTCGATGATATGCACCACGCGGTCCGTGGGCAGGGCGGCCGCGATGGCGTCGAGGTCCGCCGCCGTGCCGTAGATGTGAACCGGCACGACCGCCTTGGTCCGCGGCGTGACAAGCTCACGCACCGAAGCGGCGCTCAGGGTGTAGGAACTGGTTTCGATATCGGCGAAGACCGGGGTCGCGCCGACGTGCAGGACCGACTCCGCCGTGGCCGCGAAGGTATGGGTCGGGACGATCACCTCATCGCCCGGTCCGACGCCGAGCGCCTCCAGCAGCAGCGACAGCGCCGAAGTCCCGGAACTCACGCCGATGCACTGCAGCGGCTGTTCAGGCGACGGGTCGTCGAGCATCGTCGCGAACGCCTTTTCAAACGCCTCGACATAGGAGCCGCCGATGAAGGCTGTCTCGCCCAGCACGGCGTCGTAGGCAGCCTGGAGTTCGGAGGCCAGCTCGTCGTGCTGACGCTTGAGATTTACCAGAGGGATCATTGTCTCGCCTGAAATGAGTAGAGAGGTCAGTCTAGGGCCCGAACGAGCCGCGCCGGGTTGCCCGCATAGATCCCCTTGACCTTGCAGTCCCGGGTCACGACGGAGCCGGCGCCGATGACGCAGCCGTCGACGATCTCGACCGGCAGGATGGTGGCGTTCGAGCCGATCGCCACCCTTGAGCCGATGCGGGTCGAGCGCCACAGCGCCTTGTCGCCGTTGGCGGGGCCGCCGGTCTGGAACAGGTCATTGATGAACATGACGCCATGGGCGATCACCGTGTCATCGCCGATCGTCACCAGTTCGCAGATGAAGCTATGCGACTGGATCTTGCAGCGGGCGCCGATGACGACATCCTTCTGGATCTCGACGAAGGGGCCGATGAAGGTCCCCTCCCCGATATCCGCTCCATAGACGTTGGCTGGCTCGACGATCTTCACGCCGGCCCCGAAGGTGCAGTTCCGGATACCGGACTGCAACAGCGCCGGCTGGTGCGAACCTTCCCGCAGTTCCGTCCCGCTCAAGCCGTCACCTTCCCGAGGCGCGAGTGGCGCGGCGAATAGCGAAGATAGACTTCCTGGCCGGTCTCGATCGATTCATAGATCGCGTTGATCAGTTCGAGGCTGCGACGCCCCGCCAGACCATCAACGAGGTGGGCGGTGCTGGTCTGGATCGCGCGAACGACGTCCTCGTAGTAGGCCTTGTGGCCGAAACCGTAGACGTTCGGGGGATTGACCGAATAGTGCTCCTGAACGGTTTCGTCCCCTTCGCGCGGCTCGACGAAATTCCAGTGCTTCAGCTGGTTGACGGCGAAGCCGCCGATTTCCACCGAGCCTCCGGAGCCCAGGATGGTGATCGATCCCTCGAGGTCCTTGGGCCGCACCGCGGTCGTCGCTTCAATGAGCCCGAGCGCGCCATTGGCGAACTTCAGCATCACGACGGCGGTGTCCTCGGTTTCGATGTCGACCATGGCGGTCAACGACTTGGCCGTCACCGAGACCACATCGCCCATCATCCACTCCAGGAGATCGACGTGATGGCTGGCCTGATTGGTCAGTACGCCGCCATCGTGCTCCCAGGTGCCGCGCCATGCGTCCTGGTCGTAGTATGACTGGTCGCGGCACCAACGGACACGAATCGTGCCGAGGATCAGCTTGCCGAACCGCCCCTCTGTCAGCGCCTCGCGGAGTTTGACGACGGGCAGGTTGAAACGGTTCTGCTTGACCACGAACAGCTTCACGCCGGCCTTGTCGCAGGCCGCAATCATGCGGTCGGCGTCGTCCAGGCGGAGCGCCATCGGCTTCTCGACCACGATGTGTTTGCCGTAGGGGGCCAGGTCGACCACGTTCTGCGGGTGTGATCCGCTGGGCGTCAGCACCGAAACCACGTCGATTTCGGTTCCTCGCATCATCTCGTGCATATCCGTGTAATACGGGACGCCGTACTTCTCGCCGAAGGCCCGCGCACGCTCCGGAACGATGTCGCAGACAGCGGCCAAGCTCGCCCCGGGAACATCCGAGCTAAGAAGGTCGGCGTGGCGTTTCGCGATGCGACCGCAGCCAACCAACGCAAATCTAAGCATAAATTTCGATCCCCTCTCGGCCCATCCGCTTGGCGCAGACCTTGTAGTGAAGAATGTGGCCACATGCTATTAGCGTTGGAGTGACAAGCGCTGATTTCTTTGTCCAGCCCGCAGGGCCCCGCCGCTGCGGGGTGATCGGAGCCGGCGGACACGCCAAGGTGGTTGTGTCTGCCTTGCAGTCAGCAGGGTTTGAGGTTGTCGGCTGTTTTGACGACGACCCGGCGCTTTCGGGCCGGAGCGTCTGTGGCGCTCCGGTGCTGGGCGGCCTTGCGGACGCATCGGCCAGCGGCCTCGCCCTCATCATCGCCGTCGGAGCCAACACCGCACGCGAGCGCCTCGCGCGTCGGTTTGAAGGGTCCGGCTGGATCACCGCCGTGCATGCACGCGCCTTGTATGAGGCGGCCGCCCCGCCCGGCCCCGGCACGCTCGTCGCCCTCGGCGCGATGGTCCAGGTGGAAGCCCGGATCGGAGCCCATGTGATCCTCAACACGGGTTCGATCGTCGAGCACGATTGTCGTATTGGAGACTTCGTCCACATCGGACCCGGCGCCGCCCTGGGCGGCGGCGTGGTGGTTGAGGACGGCGCTTTCGTGGGCCTGGGCGCGCGGATCCTGCCCCGGGTGCGCATCGGCGCGGGAGCCGTGATCGGCGCAGGGGCGACGGTTGTCCGCGACGTTCCCCCGGGCGCGACCCAGGCGGGAACACCCGCCCGCGAGCTCCGGCCCCAATAAGCGGCGCCCTCCTTCAACCGTCCTCGTTCTTGCGTTAGAGGGGGGCCGAAGAGCCTTCCAGGGGATTGTCATGCTCAAGGTTATCGATCTGGCGAGCGACGCCACGCCACAGGATTGCGCCGACGCCGTGCGGGCGACCTGGGCCGACAACAAGGTGATCCACCTGAAAGGACTGCGCCCGGCGGATGACCTTCGGGCCTTCTACGGGGCCTTTTTCGACCAGGTCGGCCATGCCGAACGGCTTGCCGAGGATGCGCGGATCAATGATCGTTCCGCCCAGCGCACCGGCGAGATCTGGTTTGAAGTCCGCTATGATCCCGAGGTGCCGGACGCCTACCGCCACTCCGCCAATCCGCAGCCGCTGCATACGGACGGCTCCTACATCCCGGGCTTCCCGAACGGTGGCTTCCTGGCGTGCCAGGCGATGCCGGCCGAGGGCGGCGCCACGGTTTTCATCGACGGCGTGGACCTTGTTGAAATTCTTCGTCGCAAGGCTCCGGATCTGCTCGAGGCGCTGGAACGCACGCCCATGCCCCACGCCCGCTCAGGCGACCGGCGGGTCGAGCCCGTCGTGCGTTACGAGGACGGCGAACCCGTGCTGAACTGGAACTTCTACTGCGTCGATGAAGCCGCCGACCCCGAAGCGCAGGCTTTGCGGGCGCATCTGTTCGAATTCCTCGCCTCCGACGAGGATGTCCAGGACCGCATTCAACGCGTCAAGCTTTCGCCCGGCGAAGCGGTTTTGTGGAAGGACGACAAGACCCTGCACGGTCGCGACGGGTTCGACGCCTCCACTCCCTCCGAGCGATTCCTCTGGAAGGCAGCGGTGCAAATTGAACTCAGTTGAGCCCGCCGCGCCGCCATCCCGACTGACCTTCGGCACCATGAGGCTCCATGGTCTGGGAGACGTCGCCCGGGCGGCGGACCTCATTCGGCGAGCGGTGGATGGCGGGGTCACCTCGTTCCACGTGTCCAGCGAATACGAGAGCTGGCCATTCTTCGTCGAAGCCTGGAACGCGGTACGCAAGGATCGCGACGTCTCGCCTGTGCGATTTACGGCCAAGGTCGCCGGCCCCCACTTCGGCGAGGCGACGTTCGATCCCGCGGACTTCGCCCGGCGGATCGACGTTTACAGGCGCGGCCTGGACCTGGAGCGGCTGGATGTCGTCCAGTGGCTGCTGCGACATGATCTCAAGGACGAGGCGGGACGCCTGGCCATCTTTCGGCGTGATGCCGGATTGATCGCCGCCACGACGACCGATCTGAAGGCGGCCGGCGTGATCGGGGGACTGGTCAGCTTCCCCTACACCGAGGGGGTGGCCGAACTGGCGCTCGAGGCCGGGTGGTGCGACGGACTGGCGCTCTATGTGAACCGGTTCGAGACAGAGCTGGCGCATGTTCTGCCGTTGGCCGCCGCCAAGCCCCTTGGCGTGCTGGCGATCCGTCCGTTCGCCGCCGGCCGCGTGTTCGAGTCGCAGGACCAGAGCGCCGCAGAAGCGCTGCGCTACGCTCTGCGCCAGCCCGGCGTCCGGACCGTGGTCGCCTCCGTCTCCTCGGCCAGCCATCTGGACGAGGCCCTGGCCGCCATCGCGGACGAGCGCCCCAATGTATGAGCGTTACGGTAAACGGCTGCTGGACCTCTTCCTGGGGAGCCTGGCGATCCTCGTGCTTTGCCCGGTGATCGCCCTGACCTGGCTGTTGGTCCTGGCCAATTTCGGGAGGCCGGCGATCTTCCGCCAGAAGCGGGGCGGCTATCGTTGCGAGCCCTTCGACGTCATGAAATTCCGCACCATGACGAATGCTCGGGATGCAACGGGCCACCTGTTGCCCGACGAGCAGCGCCTGCCGCCGATCGGACTGAAGCTTCGCGCCCTCTCCCTCGATGAGTTGCCGGGTCTGTTCAACGTGATCCGCGGCGAGATGAGCCTCGTCGGCCCCCGCCCGCTCATCTATGGATACATGCCGCACTATACGGACCACCAGAAGCGTCGCCATGACGTTCGACCGGGCATTACAGGATGGGCCCAGGTGAATGGTCGAAACGCTTTGAGTTGGGAGCAGAAGTTCGACCTCGACATCTGGTACGTTCAGAACGTCTCATTCTGGCTGGATATCCGGATACTGTTCATGACGGTCCTGAAGATCCTGCATTTCAAGTCCGTCAATGCCGAAGGGCACGCCACCATGCCGCTGTTCGCGCCGGTCGACGATCTCAAGGGGGCGCCGCCTGTCGGCGCCGGGAACGACAAGGAACAAGTCATATGACGAACGAACGCATCTTCCTGTCCCCGCCGCACATGCTGGGCAGCGAGCGCGAGATGCTGCTGGAGGCCTTCGATTCAGGTTATGTGGCGCCGGCGGGCCCGATGATCGAGCGGTTTGAGGCGGCCTTCGCGGAGTATGTGGGCGGCCGGTACGGCGTGGCCTTGTCTTCAGGCACCGCCGCCCTCCATCTGGCTCTGCGGATTGTCGGAGTGGGCCGGGACGATCTCGTGGCGGCTCCTACCCTCACCTTCATCGGCGGCGTGGCCGCCATCGACTATCAGGGTGCGGCGCCGATCTTCGTGGACGCCGATCCAGGCGATTGGTGCATGTCGCCCAAAGGGCTGGAAGACGCCTTTGATCTTGCCGAACGCGCAGGGAAGCGGATCGCGGCCGTTGTGCCGACCGATCTATATGGCCAGGCGTGCGATATCGACGTCCTGCAGTCCATCTGCGACGCGCGCGGGGCGCCTTTGGTGATGGACTCGGCGGAGGCCGTCGGCGCCCTTTACAAGGGCCGACACGCGGGTGGCGGGGTGGCCTCGGCTTTCTCGTTCAACGGCAACAAGATCATCACCTCCGCCGGCGGCGGCATGCTCGTCACGGATGACAAGGCGCTGGCCGACCGGGCCCGCTATCTGTCGACAGCCGCCCGTCAACCGACCCCTCACTATGAGCACACCGAGGTCGGCTACAACTATCGGCTCAGCAACCTGTCGGCGGCCGTCGGACTGGCGCAGCTGCAGACCATTGAACAGCGAGTGGCGCTGCGGCGCGGCATCTTCGACACCTATGTCGCGCGCCTGGGCGGGCTGCCCGGCGTCTCGTTCGCCCCCGAGGCCGCTGACCGGCGCCACTCTCGCTGGCTCACCGTAATGCTGATCGAACCGACGGTCGCGGGCGTAACCCCCGAACAGGTCCGCGTCGCTCTGGAAGCGGTCAACATCGAAACCCGCCCGCTCTGGAAGCCGATGCACATGCAACCGGTCTTCCGTGGGGCCCTTCGGACCGACTGCGGCGTGGCGGAACACCTCTACGAGAGAGGCCTGTGCCTTCCATCCGGCTCAGGCATGACCGCGGCGGACCTGGACCGCGTTTGTGCGGCCCTTGAGCAGGTTCTCGGCCGGGCGAGCGCCGCCGCCTGAAACAGAGGCGGCCCGGCCTCAGACCGCCGGAACTCTGCCGTGGCCGAGGCGCACGCCATGCAACATTTCGAAGACGATCGTCTTGACCCGCTCGCCGTCGCCGCCCTCGGCGGCGGCGATCAGATCGCTGATGTCAGCACGGCCGAGCCCCGGGTGGGCGTGACCGTCGCTCACCTCCATGACGCCGGCGTGGGTGGACATGATCGTCTCGGTCTCATCGACCAGATCCTCCGACAGCTTCTCGCCGGGCCGGAGCCCGATGATGTCGATGCGGATTTCATGTTCGCGCCGTCCGGACAGTTCGATCATGCGCCTGGCCAGGTCGTGGATCCTCACCGGCTTGCCCATCTCGAGCACGAACACGCTGGGGATGTCGCGTGAGCGCGCCTGGGACAGGGCGGCCGCCTGCAGCACCAGCTGCACGGCCTCGGGGATGGTCATGAAATAGCGCTCAACATCGGGATGGGTGACCGTGATCGGCCCTCCCCGATCGATCTGGGCCTTGAAGATGGGAACGACCGATCCCGCTGAAGCCAGGACGTTGCCAAAGCGCACGACGCTGAAGCGGGTGGTCTTGTTTCGGCCTGCGCTGCGAACAACAGCCTCCGCAAGGCGCTTTGTCGCCCCCATGACATTAGAGGGACTGACCGCCTTGTCGGTGGAAATCTGGACCATGTCGGCGGCGCCGCAGGCGGCCGCGGCCTCAGCGACATTGCAGGTGCCGAGGATATTGGTCAGCACGCCTTCGGCGGGATGGTCCTCGACCAGCGGAACATGTTTGAGCGCGGCGGCATGGAAGACGATGTCGGGGCGCTCGGCGTCGAAATGCGCCCGCACCTTGCGCCCGTCACGGATGTTGCAGAGCACCGCACGGCGCGAGAGCGTCGGATAGGAGTCCGCGATCTCACGGTCGATCAGGAACAGGGCGAACTCGGAATGATCCAGAAGGGTCAGGTGAGAGCAGCCCAGGGCAGCGGCCTGGCGGCAGATTTCGGAGCCGATGCTGCCTCCGGCCCCGGTCACCAGGATGCGCTTGCCGGCCACCAGCGACTTCACCGCCGACATGTTCAGATCGACCGAGGGTCGCGACAGCAACTCCTCGATGGTGATCTCGCGCAGCCCTTGGGCTCCGGCGCTCTCGCTTTCGGAAAGCTCCATGATACGGGGCCGGCGCAGCAGGGTCACGTTCTCCGCAGTCAGCCGCCCGAGGGCGTCGGGCGGGAGCACGTCGGTGGGCTCGTCGAGGAAGAGCACCGCCTCGACCGGCGCGCGCGCCACGCCCAGTGACTCGCGAAGCTTTTCCCAGTCCTCGACCGAACCCAGCACGGGCACGCCGCGAATATGCTTTCCCGCGTCGCGCTTGGACCGTGTCACCACGCCCAGGGGGAGGAATTCAGGATGGCTCGACCGCTCGAACTCCCGCAGGAAAGCGTCCGCGCCCTCCACCTCGCCAACGACCACAAGGGTCTTCGAATCCTTGGTCTCCCGCCCGCGCTTCAGCAGGGGGACCAGCGAGGTGGTCAGGACCCCTTCATATATCGAGCGGCGCAGCAGCCGGACCGCGGCCAGCGCGCCCAGGTACAACCCCCACGCCAGGACGACCGTGGACCGCGGCAGGCCCTGACCCCGGTTGGCGAGGAACATGAAGACGACGAAGATCGCCGTCGTCAGCGCCGTGCTCCGAAACAGGATCAGCGCATCGCGCACGGACACGAAGCGCCACGGCGAGCGCTCCACGCGAACGAACAGCTCGACCAGCAGGGCGATGCCCGCATAGATCACGGCGAGTTGCAGAACCTGGACGGCGGCCGGATCGTTGACCCACCATGTCGGCGAGCGCCAGACGATCGCCTGGTAGGCGGTCAGGAATCCAAGGAACGCCAGTGCGACATGGACTGCGACTTTAGGTATGCGATCAAACATGGTCTTCAGCGCCTCGCCGTAATGGGACGAACGGCGGGTCGGCCTACGGGAACTGGAAAAGCAGCGCAACCTTTGTCCCGCGACAGACGCAAGCTCCATTCAGGCATTCCCTTCGCGAGGCGCACTTGTCCGATCTCCGCCATTCAGCCGCCAGGGCCATCCGTCTCCTGCCCAGCCTGATACGGCGAATGACGGGGGATCGGCGCTTCACCGACATCATGGAAGGCCGGAAGCCGGCCTTCGTAATCTACGATACCCGGGCCGTCGTCGCCTTCCTGGACGCGCAGCCCACCGCGCCAGGGCATGCTTTGATCGTGCCGCGACGGCGGGCGCCCGGCCTTCTGCAGGTGGACGCAGACACGTGGCGTGAGGTCTTTGAGGCGGCGCGACTGATCGCAAGGGCGCAGAGTGAAGCCCTGGGCGCAGAAGGCGTTCGCCTTCTCCAGTCCAATGGACGGGCGGCCGGCCAGAGCGTGTTTCATTTGCATCTGCATGTGGTGCCCAGTTGGGGGCCGTCAGCGGTGCCTCCGACCTATACGCCGGCCGAGGTCGCAACGGTCCTGAGGAATGCGCTTCGCGCCTCATTTCCGACGGCGGGGGATGAAACACCGCCTTGACAAACGACTTGCTAACCAGTCCCTGCCTTCATCCAGAAAATGATTACGGCTCGGCCTGAGCGCTCCCGCTTCGTCGTCCGGTTTCGAGGTACTGACATCCATGCGATTTGCCCTCGCACTGCTCCTTCCGCTGTTCCTGATGGCCTGCGCCGGCTCCGGCAAAGACCGGAACGCGGGCTCGATGACCGCTGCTGACCTAGTCGATGGCAGGGAGATGCAGGCGGTGGTCTCGACGGACCGCGATGACAGCTATGTCATCGGCGCGACGGACCTGCTCCGGATCATGGTGTTCCAGGTTCCGGACCTCTCCTCGGAACAAATCCGCGTCGATGCGGCCGGCGATATCCAGATGCCGCTGGTCGGCTCGATCCGCGCGCAGGGCCGCACGCCCCTGGGCCTGGCCCAGGAAATCGAGTCCCGTCTCGGCGAAAGGTACCTGCAGAACCCCCAGGTGAGCGTTTCGGTGTCCGAGGCGGCCAGCCAGAAGATCACAGTGGACGGCGCGGTGACGAAACCCGGCGTCTACAAGATGCAGGGCCGCACCACCCTCCTGCAGGCCGTGGCCATGGCGGAAGGCCCGACCCGCGTCGCGGCGCTCAACAGCGTCGCCGTGTTCCGTGAGGTCGACGGACGCCGCATGGTCGCCGTCTTCGATCTGGGCGCGATCCGCGCCGGTCGGGATTCGGATCCTGAGGTGATCGGCAACGACACCATCATCGTCGACACCTCCAGACTGAACTCGGCCATGCGTGAAGTCATTGCCGCCCTGCCGGCTCTGGCCAGCTTCGCCTACTACTAAAGGTCGGTCGGCGGGGCGCCGCCACCGGCCCCTTGACCGCCTGCCGATGTCCCCCGACAAGGGCGGGGGGCCCCAGGCTGGACGTCCGACTTTTCACGCACCCCGCGCCGTCCAAAGGTAGGATGGCGTGCAAGATCAAGGTTTTGTCTCCGCCTTCGGTGGCGGACGGCATCGCAGAAGAAATGGATTAGGCGTTCATGCTCGGTGATAGTTTCGCGTCTCGCGGCCGCCTCCCGGTATCCTCGGATTGGGATGGCGCGGCCGGTCGACCGGCCGCGCAGGGCGTGGGCGGGGAGTTCGGCATCGACCTGACCGCCTACTGGCGGATGGCCATCAAGCACCGCTTCCTCATCATCGGCGTGGTCCTGGCGGCCGTGGTCCTGGCGACGGTCGCGACCCTGCTGATGACCCCGATCTACACCGCGTCGACCACCATTCAGATCGACCGCGAAGCTGCGCGGGTTCTTGCGTCGGAAGACGTGGGACCGCGCGACAACATCGGCCCCAGCCAGGAGTTCTTCGAAACCCAGTACGGCCTGCTGCGCAGCACTTCGCTGGCCGAGCGGGTGGTCGACTCCCTGGGTCTGGCGACCTCGGACGAGTTCATCGAGCAGATGGGCGGGACCCCTCCGGTCCGGAAAGGGACGGCCGCCCAGCACGCCGCCGCGCGGCGCGAGGCCGCCGTGGGACTCGCCGCCGGCGGATTGAGCATCTCTCCCGTCCGCGGCTCGCGCCTGGTGGCGATCAGCTTTGACAGCCCGGATCCGGTCCTGTCCGCGCGTCTGGCGAACGCCTTCGCCGAGAATTTCATCCAGGCCAACCTCGAGCGCAAATTCGAGTCGTCCCAATATGCGCGGGACTTCCTCGAGGAGCGCCTCGCCCAGACCAAGAGCCGTCTGGAAGAGAGCGAGCGTCAGCTTGTGGCCTACGCGGCCAATCAACAGATCATCAACGTCGGCGAAGTCCGTGAAGACGGCTCCCAGCCCCAGTCGCTGGTCTCCAGCGATCTGTCGGCCCTTAATTCCGCCCTCGCTGAGGCGACCGCCGCTCGCATCGGCGCCGAGCAGAAGTGGCGCCAGGCCCAGTCGTCGGCGATCATGAATCTTCCCGAAGTCCTGGAAAACGGCACGATACAGCGCCTCTCGGAAGAGCGCGCGCGGGTTCAGGCCGAGTACGAACAGAAGCTCAGCATCTACAAGCCTGACTTCCCCGAAATGCTGCAACTGAAAGCGCGCGTTGACGAACTCGACGCGCAGATCGCCAGCATCGCGAACGGCATTCGCAACTCGATTCGCAACCAGTTTCAGGTTGCCGCCAACCAGGAGGCGGCGCTTCAGGGCCGCGTGAACGGACTCAAGGGCGACGTCCTGAACCTGCGTGAGCGCACGATCCAGTACAACATCCTGCAGCGCGAGGTGGACACCAACCGCGAGCTCTATGACGGCCTCCTGCAGCGTTACAAGGAAGTCGGCATCACGGGCGGCGTGACCACGAACAACGTCTCGATCGTCGATGTCGCCGAAGCGCCTGATGGTCCGTCCAAGCCCAGCCTGTTTGTGAACGTGCTGCTCGCCGTCTTCCTTGGCCTCACCCTTGGTCTGGGCATCACACTGATCCTTGAGGCCCTCGACGAATCCCTGGCCACTCCTGAGGACATCGAGAGCAAGCTGGGCGTGCCGGTTCTGGGTGTCATTCCCCTGCTCCCGCGCGGGACGACCACCGGCGAAGCCCTGGCCGACATCCGCTCGCCCTTCTCCGAGGCCTATTACTCGCTCCGGACGGCGCTGCAGTTCTCGACCCCGGACGGTTCGCCCGCGACCATGCTGATCACCAGTTCGCGCCCGGGCGAAGGCAAGTCCACAACGGCCTATGCGGTGGCGCTCAACCTCGCCCGCGTGGGCAAGCGGGTCCTGCTGGCCGATGGCGACCTGCGCAATCCCTCGATGCACCGCATCGTCGGTGTTGAGAACGTCGCGGGGATGAGCAACCTGCTGTCGGGCGCCGCCGAGTTGGGCGAGGTGGCCCGCGAAACCCGCCAGAAGAACCTGTGGTTCATTCCTTGCGGCCCGTTGCCGCCCAACCCCGCGGAACTTTGGGGCAGCGACCGTATGCGCCGCCTGCTCGCCGAGGCGGGGGCGGAGTTCGATCACATCGTTATCGACGGCCCGCCGGTCCTGGGTCTGGCCGACAGCCCGATGCTGGGCTCGATGGTCGCGGGTGTGATCTTCGTGCTCGAGTCCAAGACCACGCGACGCGGTCAGGCGCGCGGCGCTCTCAAGCGGCTCCTGATCGGCGACAACCGTCTGCTCGGCGCCGTTCTGACCAAGCTCGACGTCCGTTCGACCCAGTACGGCGACTACAATTACGCGTATGACTACGAATATGGACCGAGCCGGTCCTCGAAGGGCGGCAAGGGCAAGAACGGTAAGGTCTAGTGGCCCGCACTCGCAGTCAGGGTAGCCGGAAGGAGCGGGCCTCGTCGCTGGTCGGGGAGCTTCCCCGGTACGGCGTCGTGATCGCCGCCGTAGTGTTGGCCTGGCAAGTGGTGCGGATCCCGATCGAGGACCGCGCCCCGGCCGCGATGGCTATCCGCCTGTCTCCGACCTCGCCGCTCGTGCTTCGCCGGGCGGCCGAGGAGGAACTGGCCGCCGGCCGGATAGAAAACGCCAGAAGCCTCGCCGCCGATTCGCTCGCCCGGGACCCGTTCAGCGCGCGCGCGCTGCGGGTCCTCGGCCTTACCTACGCCCGGACCAATGACAACCGGCGTGCCGATGAGTTGCTCACCCTCGCCGGGAACTGGAGTCTGCGGGACGACCCGGCCCACGCCTGGCTCGTTGAGTATCGGCTGAGGCAAGGGGATTTCGCTTCCGCCTTCGCCCATGCGGACACCCTCGCCCGACGCCGGCCAGACCTGAACCCCCAGCTTTTCCGGCTGTTCGTGGTCGCCGCGGAAAGCAGCCCCCGGGGACTTACGGCCCTGGCCGGCCTGCTGGCGCGTATGCCCCCGTGGCGGGACACCTTCCTTGAACACCTGTATGGGATCCCCGAGGGCGACACCCTCCTCGGCTCCCTCGCCCTCTCGCTTCGCTCCGGCGAGGGTCGATTCAACGATACCGAGCTGGCCCATCTCTATCTGAACTGGGCGGGCGAAGGCCGAACCGCCGGCCTGAAATACCTGCGCAGCCAGCTGGGACGCCCGCCTCTGGACAGGCTCATTCAGGACGGGAGCTTCTCCGGACCGCCGGCGCCCGCGCCGTTTGCGTGGGTCATGGCCCCGGCGCCCGGCCTGACCGCAGACATCACAGCCGACGAGACCGACAACAACAACCAGGCCCTCCGGGTGCAGTTTCGCGGCCTGGACCGAAACGAGGTCGGCTACCAACTCCTGCTGCTTGAGCCGGGGCGCTACAGACTGCAGGGCCGCATCCGGGTGCAGGAGGGCTCAGGCGTCCTCCCCCTCGCCTGGACCCTCGCTTGCGTAGAATCGACCGAAGTCCTGATGGATCACCCCGTCGTGGCGCCCGCGGAAAACGAGGAGCGGGCCTGGTTCTCGTTTGACAGAACGGTCGTGGTGCCGGCCGCTCGCTGCACCGGACAATGGTTGCGCCTCGTGACCAGACCGGGCGACAGACGCACGACCGCTGTGGCCTGGACGGACGACCTGAGGCTCTCCCGGGCCGACTGAACCTCTCCCGGGAGGTCATCTGCGAGGCCACGCCGCTCCGGCGCCCGGTCTTCCGGCAACCCTTTTCGGGTTGCATCATGGGCAGTTAGTGAGTATTTGCAGTCTCGGTACCGGTCGCTTGCGACCATAAATTAGTGCACTGAAATAAAGGGGACAACGCATGCGTAAGACAATCGCCGCTGTGACGGCAGGTCTGCTGCTCGTGGCCGGCCAAGCGGCTGCCGCTGGTTCCGCCACCGCGGTGAACCGTGTTGGCGATCGTGTTGGCGCTCGCGCCGACGCTGCTGAAGAGTTCGCCGGGATTCCGCTCCCCGTGCTGCTGATCGGCGCAGCTGTCATCGTGGCCACCGTTGTGGTCGCTTCGGATGACGACTCGGAAAGCGACTGATCTGAACGAATAGTCCTTTTACGGTTCGCCGTGAAAGCTGATTTCAAGTCAGGATTGGGCCAGTGGAATGTCATGGTTTTGGCCATGGTCATTTTGCTGGCTCTTTCAATTGTTTTGGGCGGCGCCAGCCGGGAGAACGCTCTTCGCCTCGCCCTGCTTGAGCTTGCTGCTCTTCCGGTGCTCGCCATGTTCGCGATCACTGCATTGGAACGCCGTCCTTGGGCGGAACACCGATTTGCGTTCGGCCTGTTCCTGGCGACGGCGGCCCTTCCGCTGATACATCTGGCGCCTCTGCCTCCCGGCATCTGGACCAACCTGCCTGGACGGGAAGACCCCAATCTCGCCCTTTCGCTGGCCGGGCTGGGGGTTCCCTGGGCCCCGATCTCGCTCACACCAGAGCTTACCTGGCGGGCGTTCCTCGCGCTTATCCCCCCGGCCGCAGCCTTCTTCGGCCTGACGCTGATGCCGGCGGAGGACCGCAGCCGTTTGATGGGCCTGGCGATCGGCCTGACGGCGATCAGCCTCGTTCTGGGCGCGGCCCAGATGGCCGGAGGGCGCTGGCTCTATCCCTACGCCACAACGGCTGCGGGCGACGTGGTCGGCTTCTTCGCAAACCGGAACCACCTGGCCACCCTGTGCCTGATGACCGTGCCCTTCGCCGCAGTCTTCCTCGGATCAGCCGCCCGGCGGCGGCGACCGGCGGACCGGCTTGTCATCTGGACCTGTGGCGTCTTCCTGGTTCTCGCCCTCTTCGCGCTGATCGCCATCCGGTCAAGAGCGGGGATCGTTCTGGCGGCCCCGGCCTTCGTCCTCGGCGGCGTTGGGGCCTGGCTGGCCGCCGGCCGCGGTCTGAGCTGGAAGCGGTTCGTCGCCGGCGCGGTCATCCTCGCCATCCTGGGCGGGGCGGCCTATTTCGGAGGCCAGCGCGTGCTTCAGCGGTTCGAGGGCGCCACCGCCTCGACCCAGAGCCGGCTGGAGACCTGGCCTGTGGTCGCCGAAACGGCGGGCGGATATCAGCCGCTGGGATCCGGTCTCGGTTCGTTTGACGCCGTCTATCGCGCCCACGAGCCTCTGGAATTCGTCGACCCCACCTTCCTGAACCACGCGCACAACGAATATCTTGAGACATGGCTTGAGGCCGGATGGCCGGGCGCGCTTTTGATCGGGGCCTTCCTGGTCTGGTTCGCCCGGCGGACAGTCCGGGCCTGGCGGGCCGGAGAGAACGCGGATGCGGGCCTGCAGCGCGCCGCGAGCGTCGCCGTCCTGGTCGTGGTGCTGCATTCCTTCGTCGACTACCCGCTGCGCACGGAAACCATCGCAGTGATGTTCGCCATTTGCTGCGCGATCCTCGAAAGTCCGATCGGCGTCAGGCCACGGCGTCGGCGCCTGCAGGAAGCCTAGATCAGGCCAGGCCTTCCGGGCGGATGGCCACTCCCTCGGGCGTCTCAACGGCCTTGAGCAGCCGGCGCTCCCCTTTCCACAGACCCAGCGCCGTCAGCATCCCGGACTCATAGGCCTTGGTGTCGATACCGACCCGACGGGCATCGACGTGGACGTCGCTGGTCGGCGTGTGGCCGTGAACCACGATTCTTTCGAAGGGAACGTCGCTGTCCAGAAACGTTCGGCGGATCCACATCAGGTCGTGCGGCCTCTGCTTCAGCAACGGCACCCCAGGGCGCGCGCCGGCATGGGCGAAGAAGTAGCCGCCGATCTCGACGCTCAGCTCAAGCCCCTCCAGGAACGCCTGTTCTCCCGGCAGGAGCTTGTGCGCCAGGTCTTGCGACAGGCTGGCCCATCCGCCGGCCACATGCTTGACCGCGGGCGGACGCAATCCATACGACCGCAACGTCGTGTCCCCGCCATAGGTGCACCACGCCGGTCCGACCGACGGGTCGTCGAGGAAATCCAGCATGGTCTCCTCGTGGTTGCCCTTCAGGAACCGCCACTCGATCGGCCCCGCGCGGTCGAGACCGGTCAGGAACCGGATGACCTCGCAGGAGGCCGGGCCGCGATCGATATAGTCGCCGAGGAAGATGCAGACCTTGCGGGTCGCACCGGAGGCTTCGAGATCGGAACGGACGGCGGCCACCAGCGGCTCAAGCAGGTCCAGCCGGCCATGGATGTCGCCGATCGCCCAAACCCGTACTCCCGAGGGAATCTCCGGGCGGCTGGGTGCAGGGGTCGTTCTGGGGCGTCCGAAGAGCTTGGTGAGCATGGGCAATGGAGATTGATGCGCCATATGGCGAGACCAAGGCCGCAAACAGGTCCCGGGTCGCCAGGCGACTGTCAGCCTTCAAACATCTCGCCAAAGTCGGCGTTGGCCTGCGCATAGTCCGGCGGGCGCCCGATGTCTATCCAATACCCCTCCGCAGGCTGCTCCCGGACGTTCATTCCAGCCGCGATCATGTCGGCGATCAGCGCGGGCATGTCGTGATATGTGTCCGCGGGGACCAACCGCAGGGCGGCAGGCGACAGCACATAGGCTCCGGCGCTGATCGTGTAGCGCCGGGTCGGCTTCTCATCGATCCGGAGGATCTGCCCCGCCTCGGCGTTCACCACGCCGAAGGGAACCTGCATCTCGTAGTCACGGACCACCACGGTCGCGTCCGCCTCGACCTCAAGGTGGGACTCCAGCACATGGCCGTAGTCCACCTTGGCCAGAACGTCGCCATTGGTCACCACGACGGGGACATCCTGTGGCGGCAGCAGCGCGAGCGCCCCGCAGGTGCCCAGCGGCTTCGTCTCGCGCAGGTAGCGGATGTCCAGGCCCAGAGCGGAGCCATCCCCGAAATGGCGCTCGATCTGCTCGGCCTTGTAGTTCACGGCGAGCCAGAAATTGCGGAACCCCTGCCCCGCCAGATTGCCGACGATGGTGTCGAGGATCGGCCGGGGGCCGACCCTGAGCATGGGCTTGGGCGTATCGCGGGTCAGCTCGGCCAGCCGTTCGCCCTTGCCGCCGGCCATGATGATCACCGGATTTCGGCGCACGGGGATGTTGAGGAAGTCCGACACCGTGGTCAGGCCGACCACCCGGCGGCCGGCGTCAAGCACGGGCAGCTGACGCAGGCCGTGGGCGCGCAGCATGGCGAGGGTCGCCGCGCGATCCTGGTGCTGGTCGATGCAGAAGGGCTCCCGATTGGCCCCCGTGAGCGCCGCATCCTCCAGCCCGGCGCCGCGGATCAGGGCCCGGCGCAGGTCGCCATCGGTCAGAACGCCCAGCAGCCGCCGTTCACCGTCAGCGATCAGCGCCATGCCGGCGCCGGTCGCATCGATCGACACCAGCGCGTCGCGGAATGTCGCCTCCGGCGGGATGACGGCTTTCACCCAATCCTTCATCGCTCTGTCCTCAACATGACCGGAAACCTGAAGCGCGACCCGCCGCCCGGCCGCCCGGGCGCGGCGCCTGTCTGTGGGGGGCGATCGTTCATGGTTCGATCGCCTCGTCCTCGGCATAGTTCCGGGCGGATGTTCGCCCGAGCAACGTCCAGATCGCCATCGGAGAGAGACCGTCCGCCGGTCTCTTGGCGGTGAGGTTTTCGAGGCTGAAGGCTTCGCCGGCGCTGATCGGCCGGGCGGCGACGAGGCTGCGCCGCGCGATCGCGCGGTTGCCGATCTCCTCGGGAGCCGGTTCCTTGCGCGGGCGGCCCAGCGCCGTCTCCACATCACGGATGGCCGCGACCATCGCACCCAGTTCATCCGGCTCGAGGGAGGCGGCGTGGTCCGGCCCGGGGCGTGTCCTGTCGAGGGTGAAATGCTTTTCGATGACCGCCGCGCCCCGCGCCGCGGCGGCGATCGCCACGGTGGCGCCGAGGGTGTGATCGGAATAGCCGACCGGCAGGCCGAAGGTCTCGGCCATGACGTCCATGGCCCGCAGATTCACCGCGGCCAGAGAGGCGGGGTATTCGGTCGTGCAGTGCAGGAGGGTGACCCGGTCCCGCAGCAGGACGCGAGCCCGGGCGTCGTCAAACGCCGCCTCGACCTCCGCCGGGCTCGACGGAACGCCCTCTCGCGTCAGGCCGAACGCGATCACCGCCAGGGCCTGACGGATTTCATCCAGCGTCGCCATGCCGGTCGAGACGATCAGCGGGCGTCCGATCCGCGCCGCGCGCAGCAACATCGCGGCCCACGTCAGGTCGCCCGACGGAATCTTGACCGCCGGCATGTCGAGCGTGGCGAGAAAGCCCAGACTGTCGAGGTCGAACGCTGTCGACATGAACCGGAGGCCCCGTTCGGCCGCGCGGGCGGCCAGCGCCCGGTGCGCGTCCCGGTCCAGCTCGAGCGACCTCAACATCGCCAGCTGGCCGTCGTCCGCCCCGGTGTTCCGTACCTGATAGGCCGCCTTTCCGGCCCGCCGGGTCGCCAACAGCGTGGAATCGAAGGTCTGGAATTTGACCGCGTCCGCCCCGGCCTCCGCGGCGACGTCGACCATACGCAAGGCGTCGGCCACGGAGCCGTCATGGTTGACCCCGGCCTCGGCGATGATGAAGACCGGTCGACTCATGAGGCTGGCCCGTGGAAATGCTTGATCAGCAGGCTCTCGCGAGGCGGCGCGGCGCGCAGGACCTCCACGATCCGCCCGGCGCTGCGGCCATCGCCATAGGGGCTGCACGGCGTGCGGTCGTCTGTCAGGAAGGCTCGCCGGATCGCGTCTTCAATGGCGCGCGCCCCGGGTGCGCAGCGTATCACCGACGGGGCGGAGAGCCGGCCCTTCTGCCGGTCCCCGATGTCGACCGTGGGCACGCCCAGCGCTGGCGCCTCATACAGGCCGCTTGAGGAATTTCCGACCACCGCATCGACCTGCGCCATCAGCGAAAGATAGCGCAGCTGCCCGAGAGAGGTGAACAGATGGACGTCCGCTCGCCCGGTCGCCCAGCGATCCAGTCGGGCCTCGATCGCGACACCGCCGGGATCGGCGTTCGGCCGAGTGATCCATTTGGTCACCTCCGGGCCGAGGGCGTCCAGCGCCGCCAGCAGGGCATCGAACCCGCCCAGGCCGCGGTCTGCGTCGAGAGTCACGGGATGATAGGTGACCAGCACGTTCCGGGCGCCCGGTGGGGCGCCGAGGGCCTCCGCGAGCGCCGCGCCCTTCAGCAAGGGCATGCGACGCAGGTGGTCGAGGCCGGGGCTGCCAACCACATGCACCCGGGCCGGATCCTCGCCCATCTGTATGACGCGCGCGGCCGCCGGCGCATTCGTGGTGAGGTGGATGTGGGCCAGCTTCGTCAGGGCGTGCCGGATCGATTCGTCGAACGCGCCTTCGGTGACATCGCCGCCGGCGATGTGGGCCACAGGCACGCCCTGGATCAGCGCCGCCTCGGCCGCCGCAAGGATTTCATACCGGTCTCCCAGCACCAGGACGATGTCGGGCGACAGGCGCCGGAGGGCGTCCGACACCCCGACCAGACAGGCCGCCATCGCCCGGACGACATCGTCGGGGGAGTCGCCGCCGAGACCGAGCGGGACCCGTGCGTCGATCGCGAAGCCCTCGGCTTCGATCTGCTCTACGGTCAGGCCGAAGCGCGGTTCGAGATGTGTCCCCGTGACGACCAGCTGCAGCTCGAGGTCGGATGCGGCGCGGATTTCGTGCATCACCCACTGCAGCAGGCCGTACTCGGCCCGGCTGCCCGTGATCACGCAGATGCGGCGGCGAGCGGTCATGCGGCGGCCGTCGCGGCGCGGCGGTCAAAGATCCCGACCGCTGTGAGCCTCGCCGGGCTCACAGAACGTACCGATCGGTCTTGTAGCGGCCCAGGTTCGCCGGATCGCTGAACCAGTCGATTGTCTCCCGAAGCCCGCGGCGGAAGCCCTCGCCGCCGCCGTACCCGGGCGTCCAGCCGGTGAGCGACCGCATCAGTCCCGTGTCGGCCCACAGCCGCTCGACTTCGCTGGCCTCCGGGCGGAGGCGCTGATCGTCGGTGGTGATGACCACGTCCCGGCCCGTCAACTCGATGATGGTCCGCGCCGTGTCGCCGATCGAAATCTCGAACTCGCTGCCGGCGTTGACGGTCTGCCCGACCGCCGCGTCACATTCGGCCAGCGCCTCGAAGGCGCGGACCGTGTCGGCCACGAAGGTGAAGTCACGCGTCGGATGCACCGCGCCCAGCTTGATCTCGCGGGCGCCGGCGGCGATCTGGCTGATCACGGTCGGGATCACCGCCCGGGCGGACTGGCGCGGGCCGTAGGTGTTGAACGGCCGAATCACGGTCACCGGCGTGCCGAAGGCGGCGTGGAAGCTGAGGGCGATCTGGTCGGCGCCGATCTTGGAAGCCGAATAGGGCGACTGCCCCTGCAGGGGATGCGCTTCGGTCATCGGCACGAACCGCGCGGTGCCATAGACCTCGCTGGTCGAGGTGTGGACGACGCGCTCGACACCCAGGTCCCGCGCCGCCTGCACGACATTCAGCGTGCCGAGGACATTGGTCTCAACATAGGTCTGGGGCGAATGGTAGCTGTAGGGAATGGCGATCAGGGCGGCCAGGTGCAGGACAACGTCGCACCCCGTCATCGCGGTGCGCACGCCGTGCGGATCGCGAATGTCGCCGGCGAAGACGTCCAGATCCCTGCGGATGTCCGGCGGACTGTCATCCAGCCAGCCCCATGACCCCAGGCTGTTGTACTGGACGAAGGCGCGCACCTCGCAACCCCGGCTTACCAGCCGTTCGGTCAGGTGGGAGCCGATGAAGCCATCGGCGCCGGTGACCAGTATGCGCTTGCCGTCCAGCTTCATCGATCCGTTCCACGCCCCGCGTTCCTGCAGCGTGATTAGCGCCCGTTAAGGAACCGAAAAAAGGAGCGGCTGAAAGTCATCCGCGGCGATCGCGTTGTTTTCGGCCGGCAGATGGTGTTGTTGGCCGCATGACTTCAGGCCGTCCGCTCTCTCGCCGCTTGGTCGTCGCGCTGGCGATCGCCGCGGCGACCGTCGCCTGCAGCCCGACGCCCGCCCCCTCCACGCTCGAACCCCTGGAGTCGGATGAGGCCCTTCGGCTTGCGGCCCTGACCGACCTCGATCAGCGGGTCGCCCGGGTGGCGTGGAGCCTGTCGGAGGCCAACGCCGCCCTGTGCCCGACAGTGCGGCTGTCAGCCGGCTGGGCCCTGCATTCGGCGCGACAGTACAGCCCCGCCCTGCGCCCCCACGCGGAAGCCCGGTTCGGCCTTCGCGGGGATCTGCCGGGCGTCATCGCAGCGCCTTCCGGCTCTCCCGCCGATACGGCCGGCTTCCGCACCGGAGACGTCCTGCTGGCCGTGGCGGGCGCACCGCTTTCCGCCGGCGAAGCGACAGGGCCCGCGGAATGGGAAGGGCTGGAGGCCAATATCCGGGCCATCGACGCAGCCTTGGCGCAGGGCGCGGCGACATTCACGGTGCAGCGCGGGCACGACAGGCTCGACCTCGCCGTCCAGCCCCGCCGCGCCTGCGGCTATGAGGTTCAGCTCGACCCTTCCGACGAACTCAACGCCCGCGCCGACGGCCGCCGACTGTTCATCAGCACGGCCCTGGCCGGGTTTGCACAGAGCGACGACGAACTGGCGGTGATCCTCGGCCACGAACTGGCCCACCACGTCCTCCGCCACCGGCCATGGAATGACCGGGGCGGCGTGGCCCGGCGCGCCAATGACGGCGCCTGGCGGGCCGAAGGCGGAAGCGGCGGCGCGGAGCAGCAGGCGGACCGGGTGGGGCTCTATCTCGCCGCGCGCGCCGGCTACGATCCGACCGTCGCGGCGCCCTTCTGGCGCCGGTTCGGAGCATCGAACTGGCGGGTGCGTTTTCCGCAGATCGGCCACGCCTCGGCGGGCGCACGGGCCGCGGCCCTGGAGACGGTCCAGCACGAGATCGAAGCGAGACGGCGCGCCGGCGGCGAACTCCTGCCCTGATGGACCGGTGGATCGCCGGTGAAACCGGCTAGCGACCGCCCGTGCTGTCCCGCAGCTGAAGCCACGCCGCCGCGATATGGTACAGCGAACTCGCCGGCGCCGGCTCCTCGATGAATCCGCCGTCCGGCTCCTGCTTGTCGCGCCACAGCCCTGTGGGCTCCAGATAGAGCTGCAGGCCCTTCAGCGCCCGCACGGCGTGGTCGGGCGGCGCGACGTCTCCGAGGATCAGCGCCGCCTTCAGCCGTTCGGTCTGCGGCCAGAGCCGGGCCCGGGCGGAACGAAGCGCCAGCCGGTCATCCAGTTCATCGATCGCGACGCCTCGCAGGCCGTCGATCCCGCGCAGACCTGACTCATACAGGCGGCGCGCCGCTCCCGCCCCCCAGTCGTCACCCCTCGCGCGCGCCCAGCGGGTCAGCAGCCAGGCCCATTCGAACTGGTGACCCGGCTCCACCAGCCGTCCCGCATCCCCGGAGGCCGGCCGCCAGTCGGCGTCGAAGAACTCGCGCAGGAAGCCGCCCTCGGGATCGATGAAGGCCCGGCGGGCGAGACCGACGATGGCGTCGGCCATCTCCGACCATTCTGCGGCCGGCTCCAGCGCCTCCCAGGCAAGGCAGGCTTCCAGCAGATGCATGTGGGCATTGGCCTGATGCGGATGGCCGGCGTCCTCGCGCCAGCCGCCCTCCGGAAGGGCCAGTCCCGCCAGGGCCCGGCGCAGGTCTTGCGCCCGCGCCTTCATCTGCTCCGGCCGCACCCCCGCCTGCGCGGCGGCCGCGAGGGCCAGCAGAACGAAGGCCTGGTCATACAGCGAGGCCGTGTCGTCCAACACCCCGCCCGCGGCCGACACCCGCGTGCGGTACAGTCCATCCGGACGGCGATTGGTCGCTTCGAACCGTCCAAGACTGTCCTCGACCAGTCGCCGCCAGGGCCCCGCCCAGCCGGCCTGTCCGGCGATGCTGTAGACCCAGGCCTGCCGCGCCTGCACCCGGGCCCGGCGGAAGTCGCCGACCGGAAGGCCGTCGCCGTCGATGGCCTCGTGAAAGCCCCCGTCTTCCGCCACCCCCACGGTCGCCCACAGCGGCAGGGCGTTGAAGCGCATCCACCGATCAAGGGTCCGAGCGAGGTCGTCGAGCGGCTCCAGCGCCAGGGGTCCGCCCCGCACGTGGGCCGGCGAGAGCTTGCGCAGCCGTTCGACCAGGCCCTTGACCTCCTGGGAGCGGCTGAGGTGGCAGACCAGGACCGCATCGGGTTCGGCGATGATGGCCAGATCGCTCACCCCGGCGGTGGCGATGACCATCCCTTCAGCCGCGCGGACAAGATTGGCCCCGTCGCCGTCGCCGCCGATCCACAAACCGCGACCCGCGCCGCCGGTCGCCGCCACGGCGTCCCAAGCCCCCAGATCCGACCAGCCGAAGTCGACCGGAAGCACCGAGACGCGATCGCTCTTCTCAAGCACCGCATAGTCGATCGAAACCCTGGGCGCCGCGCCGAAGGCCTCGGTCAGGGCGATGGTGGCTCCCGTCTCCCCGGGGAGGGCGGCCCGGGCGGCGTCCACCACCTCGGGGGCGTATCGCTCCAGTTCCGCCAGCAGGACGTCCGCGCGGACCACGAAATTGCCGCTGTTCCACAGATAGCCGGCGGCGACATAGGCTTCCGCGCGGGACCGGTCCGGCTTTTCGACGAAGCGTTTGACCCGGGCCAGGCCGGGCCCCTCAGGCTGGATGTAGCCATAGGCGGACGACGGGTCGCTGGGTCGAACGCCGAAGGTGACGATCCGCCCCCCTTCGGCCGCCTTCGCCCCCTCCATGACCGACGCCCGGAAGCCCTCGGCGTCGGGGATGTGGTGGTCGGACGCCACGAACAGGGCCACGCCCTCGGGGTCACGCCGGGCGATCCACTCCGCCGCAGCCGCCATGGCCGGCGCCGAATCCCGGCCCGCGGGCTCGACCAGCAGCACGGCTGCGGCCTCGCCCAGCTGTTCCCGGATCGAGGCGGCGTGATCGCGACCCGCGACCACGACGATCCGGCCGTCAGCCCCCGTCAGCGGCGCCACGCGCGCCAGGGTTTCCTGAAACAGCGACAGGTCGCCCGCGAGGCTGAGAAACTGCTTCGGCCTCTGGTCCCGCGACGCCGGCCACAGCCGCGTGCCGGCGCCGCCGCACAGGATCACCGGATAGATCGCCATGGCTCCCCCTGTCGACTGGCCTTCTGACACCCCGCCCCCGCTGGAGGTCAACCGCCATATCTTGCCGACGCGATCCTAACAGCTGGTGCACCCTCCGCCCATCGACGCCGTCGTCCGCCTGGGGGGCCGGACACGGACCGGACCCGGTTTCAGAAGCCGCCGCCGGAGACGCCCACGCGGCCAGGTTCGGCGGAGGGCGCGATCACCACCGCAGGCGGCGGCGCCGCGCTCGGCGGCAAGGACTCCTCCCGCCAGGCCGCCTCGGGATTCAGCGCCGCCGTGGCTTCCAGGAAGGTCCCGGGTTTCATTGACGGTTCGGGCGCGGTTCGCAGCCCCGCCACCCGGGCGAGGTCGGCGACGAAGGTGATGCAGTTGCGCTGTCTCAGATCGTAGACCGAGCCGTCGGGGCTATTCCACCAGTCGGCGCGGGTCTTCAGCGCATGCCAGGTGGCGTCGTCGACCGTGAGCTTCAGGAACGGCTTGCCCTCGTCGATGTAGCGGGCGTCCGGGCTGGCCACCACGCCGCCGCCGCGGGCGAACAACAGGTGAGGCCCGGGACTCTTGGCCGTGAAGCCCGCCGACCAGTCGACCGCCTCCCCCGTGGCGTCAACCGTCCCTTCCGCATGCACATAGGCGTGGGGGAACAGCAGGTCCCCGCCGCGGATCCGCGCACCAGGGTGAGCGTAGAATGTCACCGTCACCTCGGCCCAGGCCTGGCCGGCGATCAGGGCCAGAAGAACACCCAACACCCATGCACGCATACTGTCAGGCTCCCGCCGCTCCACCCGATGATGGCTGACCCTTCGAAACGCACAAGGGCCGCCGGGGATGCCCCGACGGCCCTTGCTCTTCTTCGTCCAGTCGGGATCAGTGCCCGCCGGGCGCCGCCGACACGTCCGCATGCCTTGATTTCGCCCGCGAGGCCGCGATGGCGAAGCCGACCAGCAGCAGATACCCCACGAGCGGCACATAGAAGACCGGGTTGAGCGTGGCCGAGACGTCGCCGATACGGCCCGCGATCAGGGGCAGCACGGCCCCGCCGATGATGCCGAACACCAGCAGTCCCGACGTGGCCGGGATCGGGGCGGTGGAGCGCTCGAGCGTCAGGGTGAAGATGGTCGGGAACATGATCGAGTTGAAGAAGCCGACGGCGATCGCCGCATAGGCGGCCGTGGACCCCGACGTCTGGGTCACGACCAGGCACAGGCTTGCGGCCACGATCGTGTTGACGATCAGGATGGTGGTGGCGCGGACCCTGGTCAGCATCAGCAGGCCGCCGACCAGCCGGCCCGTCATGGCCCCACCCCAGTACCAGGACACCATGCTGCCCGCCGCGACGAGCGGGATGTCCAGGATCTCGGGGCTGTGCAGGAAGTTGGTCAGCAGGTCGCCGATGGTCACTTCGGAGCCGACGTAGAAGAAGATCGCGAGGGCGCCGAACACCGCCCAGGGCGATTTCAGCGCGACCAGGGGCGACATCCGGTCCTCTGCGGTCGGAGCCGGAGCCGCGGCGTTGATCGTCTTGCGGGCGGTGAAGATGAAGGCCGCCACGACCGCGAAGAAGGCCCCGACCGCGAGGAAGGCGAAGTCGATGCTGCGGAGCGACTCGGCCCGCGTGGCCGGGTCGGTGATGATGGCGTCGGCGGCGAACACGCCCCCGGTCAGCAGGATCGGCGCCGCGATCAGGGGTCCAAGCGTGGTCCCGAGCGAGTTGAAGAACTGCGAGAAATTCAGGCGGGCGTGCGAGCTCTCGCGACGGCCCAACGCCGCCACCAGGGGGTTGGCGCCGACCTGCAGCAGGGTCACGCCCGAGGCGATCACGAACAGGGCGATCAGCACGCCCGGATACCAATCCACAATGGTGGCGATCGGCACGATCAGGCAGCCGGCGACCATCGTCACCAGCGCCACGATGATGGCCTTGCTGTATCCGAGCCGCCCCAGAATCGCGGCGGCCGGGATCGAGGCGACGCCATAGGCGATAAACCACGCGGAGGTCGTCAACGTCGCCTCGGCGTAGCTGAGCTCGAACACCCGCCGGACGGCGGCGATCAGCGGCCCTATCAGCGAGGTGACGAAGCCCCATGCGAAGAACAGGGTGGTCACATAGGCGAAGGCGAGGCTCGTGCCCTGACGCGCCGGTGCTTGGGTTTCGGTCATCTTTCTCCCCGGGGTGGCCGCGCGTCCGATGCGCACGGCGATTGCGTAAACGGTTTCATCCGCAAACGGTCCCGTCCAGATGTTTCACGCCGGCCGTAACCAAAAGTGGCCGCTTGCGATGGCCCTCAACACGAAAAAGGCCGCTCCGGTCGCCCGGAACGGCCCAGTCTCGCTGATCGGTTGGGCCGATCAGTAGCGGTAGTTGACCCCGACCAGATAGGTCCGTCCGTACTGCTGGTAGTCGATCACGCGGCGGGGGTCGTCGTTCTCGAAGGTCTTGAACTGCTCGTCGGTCAGGTTGTTGACCTGCGCCAGAACCGACAATCCCTCCAGACGCCCGGACTGGAACTCATAGCCGATCTGGGCGTCGACGATCGATTCCGCGTCGACCATCCGCTGGATCCGGTCGGTGCCGACGCCGGACAGCTCGCCCAGGAACTCGGACCGGTAGCGGTTCGAGATCCGGGCCTGGAAGCCGTCACGCTCGTAGTAGACCGTCAGGTTGCTGACCTTTTCCGACAGGCCGGGCAGCGGCTGGGAGGGATTGCCCGGGTTCGGCGTGATGTCGCTGTCGGTCCACGAGGCGCTGAAGGTCGCGCCGAAGCCTTCCAGCGGCTGCCAGATCAGGTCGAACGGCACCGACACCGCGAACTCCACGCCCTGGATCACGCCGCCTTCGCCGTTCTGCGGCGTGGAGATGTAGCCCTGGCGCAGGACCGGCTGCGGACCGGTGATCGGATAGCCGGTGAAGTCGGTCAGCTGCTGCTGGTCGTAGATGTAGCTCTCGAGGTCCTTGTAGAAGCCGGCCAGCGAGACATAGCCCCGACGGCCGAAATACTTCTCGACCGACAGGTCCAGCGCATTGGCGATCCACGGGCGCAGGTTCGGATTGCCTCCGCTGCCGCCCCACGGCGACGCATTGATGTCGGTGCTCGCGGCGAGGCCGCCATTGTAATCGACATTGATGGAGGCCCGCATCTGGTCCATCCGCGGACGGGCCAGCTCCCGGGCGGCGCCGACACGCACGAACAGATTTTCCCGGACCTCGAAGGCCAGGTTCGCGCTCGGCAGGATGTAGCTGTAGTCGTCCCCGCCGGTGGTGGGCACCGGGGTGGCCGGATTGCCCGAGGCGATCACGCCCTCCGAGCTCTGCTCGGTGTGGACGACCTGGAAGCCCATGTTGCCGGTGACCGGCAGGCCGAACAGGGTGCTGTCGATGTCAGCTTTCCAGTAGCCGGTGAAGACCTCTTCCGACACCGACCAGCCAAAGGCCAGCAGGTTGTCGTCCTGCGGCGCGAGCAGCTCATAGATGCCGCTTTCGACCAGGGCGAAGGGGTCGTAGCTGATCATCGGTCCGAGACCGAGATAGGTCAGCTCGGTCGGCTCGAGCAGGAACTCCGCCGGCACGGGCACGCTGGTGTTGTGCAGCGGGTCGGCGCGGTTGGCGGCCAGCGACAGGTAGTAGCGCTCGAGCGACAGCTCCTTGTCGCGGCTGGTCAGGTTGAAGCCGAACGAGAAGCGGCTGAAGGGCCCTTCCTCATAGTCGCGGCCGAGGTCGGCGCGAATCGACGACAGCTCATCGACGATCGTCGGGCTGTTGATGAAGCCGTCCTGGCCGCCTTCGATCCCCTGCGGATAGACGCCGCCGCCCCAGCCCTGGGCGCTGGTCAGCAGGATCAGGGAGGCGTCCGCGTAGTTCAGCGACGAGGTGAAGGTGGTGCCTTCCGGCGTGGTCACGAAGCTGAGCGTGTCCAGCGCGCCGTCAACGTTGCGGCCGGTGCCGGCGTTGGTCTCCAGCACCACGTCGGTGCGGTCGGCCTTCGAGTAGCTGAGGTCCACGGTGGCCGACCAGTTGTCATCCAGCTGGAACACGTTGTTCCAGCCCACCGAGGTCAGCTCGGCGGTGCGGCGGTTGCCGTCGTTGCGCACCACGCCCTTCACGTTGTCGAAGGTGCCGGCCACGATCATGCCGTCCTCGACCGTGTAGCCGGGCCGCAGCGTGGGGGCCGGGCGGCAGACCGCGACCGGCCCGGGGCAGGCGCCCGCGCTGCCGCCCCAGGCCAGCGGGAACTCGATGCCGCGCAGGATCTGGGTGTTGTCGAACTCGGAATAGAAGGCGTCGAAGGTCGAATGCCACCGGTCATTCGGCTGGAACTCGATGGTGGCGATATAACCGTCGCGGACCAGTTCGCTGGACTGGACATAGGGCTTGGCCCCGCCGATCAGCAGATTTCCGTCGGAGAAGGTCGGATAGCCCCAGGCGTTGAAACGCTCGGCCTGGTAGGGCGTCGACATGTGGGCGTAGCCCAGCACCACGCCCAGGGTGTCGTCCATGAACTGGTCGATGTAGCTGATGCTGTAGCGCTGGCCGGTGTCCTCGGTGCCCGAGTTCAGGGCCCCGTAGTCGTTCCACTCGTAGCGCGCGTTCAGAGCGATGGCCTGACGGCCGTACTCGAGCGGGCGGATGGTGCGCAGATCGGCGGTGCCGGCCAGGCCCTGACCGATCAGCGCCGCGTCGGGAGTCTTGTAGACCAGCACGCTGCCCAGCAGCTCCGAGGGATACTGGTCGAACTCCACGCCGCGGTTGTCGCCGGCGGACACCTGTTCGCGGCCGTTCAGCAGGGCGGTGGTGAAGTCCGGCGCGAGGCCGCGGATCGAGATCACCTGGCCGCGGCCGTCGAGCCGCTGCGCCGTCAGGCCCGGCAGGCGGGCCAGCGATTCGGCGATGGAGACGTCCGGCAGCTTGCCGATATCCTCGGCGGTCACGACCTCGACGATCGAGGAGTTCTCGCGCTTGCTGGCGATCGAACTCTCGATCGAGGAGCGGATGCCGGTGACGACCACCTCCTCGACCTGCGTCGTATCCGTCGGCGGCGCATCCTGCGCGGCGGCGGCTCCGGCGAAGGCCAGCACGGCGAGGACAGCGGCGCCCCCGAGCAGACGGGCACGGCGAGTGACTTGGGTTCTCATCATCTTCTCCCTAAGGCCGTCGCATTTCTAACGAAGCGTCCGGTGTTACCGCAAAGTAATGCAAACTTATGGAAAGGATGCAAGCGTCCGTTCCCCGAGCGTGACCGATCCGTGGCGCAAATGTGACGCACCGCTTTAGCTCTGCCGCAGCGCACAAGGGATTTTGCCCTGCGGCGCCGCAATTTAGTCCTGACGCCTGAACCGGTTGACATCGACAGTTGTCGCTGCAAAATCTTGCAAACGATCCGATCAGCCACGCCGCCGACGGACACTCCAGAGGGACGGAGACTATGCAGGGAAGACCGAGCCGGCCGAACCGCGCCCGCGTGACCGCCGTGTGCGCCGCGCTCGCCATGCTCGGGGCCGCCCCGGCGTCGGCCAGCGCCGACCCCGTCTCCGCCCTGCGCGACCGTCCTGCCGAAGACGAGGTGATCTACTTCCTGCTGCCCGACCGCTTCGCCAATGGCGACCGGGCCAACGACCGGGGCGGCGTCGATGGCGACCGCCTGCGCACCGGCTATGATCCGACCGACCCCGGCTTCTATCACGGCGGCGATTTGCGGGGGCTGATGGACCGCCTCGACTATCTGCAGGGACTGGGCGTCACCGCCCTGTGGATCGCGCCGCCGTTCGTCAACAAGCCGGTGCAGGGCCCGCCGGGTCAGGAGAGCGCCGCCTACCACGGCTACTGGATCACCGACTTCACCCGCATCGACCCGCATTTCGGGACCAACGACGACTTTCGCGCCCTGGTCGACGCCGCCCACGCGCGCGGGATCAAGGTCTATCTGGACATCGTCATCAATCACACCGCCGACGTCATCCGCTACCGGGAGTGCCCGGCCAATGACTGCGGCTATCGCTGGAGGGGCGACTATCCGTACCAGCGCCGCGGCGGCCTCGACGGCGAAGCGATCAACGACGGTTTCACCGGCGCGTCGGGCGGCGACTTCTCGCCCCTGGTCCGTCCGGACTATGCGTACACGCCGTACGTCCCGGCTGGAGAAGAGACGGTCAAGGTCCCGGCCTGGCTCAACGAGGTCGGCCTCTATCACAACCGGGGCAACAGCGCCTGGTACAGCGAGGCCCGCATGGACGGCGACTTCGCCGGCCTCGACGACCTGTTCACCGAGCATCCGCGCGTCATCCAGGGCTTCATCGACGTCTACGGCGGCTGGATCGACGACTACGGCATAGACGGCTTCCGCATCGACACCGCCCGCCATGTGAACCCCGAGTTCTGGCAGGCCTTCGTCCCCGCCATCCTCGAACGGGCCCGCGCCCGGGGTATCCCGAATTTCCACATCTTCGGCGAGACCTACGACTTCCAGAGCGGCACGGCGGCCATGCACACGGTCGTCGACGGCCTGCCGACGGTGCTCGACTTCGCCTATCAGCGCGTGGTCCAGAACATGGTCACGGGGGCGGGCCATCCGGACGCCATGGGCTATCTGCTGATGGAGGACGCTATCTATGCGGGCGGCGTCGAGACGGCACGGCGCCTGCCGACCTTCACCGGCAATCACGACATGGGCCGGATCGGCCACCTGATCCTCAAGGCCATGCCCGACATCTCCGACGCCGAGTTGCTGGACCGCTCGGCCCTCGCCCACGCCCTGGTTCTGCTCGGGCGCGGCGTGCCGGTGATCTACTACGGCGACGAACAGGGCTTCACCGGCGACGGCGACGATCGCCATTCGCGCCAGGATATGTTCGGGACCGACGTCGCCTCCTATGCCGACGACCGGCGCGTCGGCTCGGCCTCGGGCCCCTTCGACGCCGAAGCCGACATGTATCGCCGCATCGCCGAAATGACCCGGGTCCGCGCGGCCGACGCGCGGCTGCGCCGCGGCCGCGTCGCCGTCCGGATCGCCGACCAGACGCCGGGCATCCTCGCCCTGTCCCGCCTCGATGATGACGGCGAGACCCTGGTGGTGTTCAACACCTCCACCGAGGCGCGCGACGTCAACATCCCGGTCGAGACCGGGTCCCTCGAATGGCGCGCCCTGCTCGGCCAGTGCCCCGCCCGCGCCGCCGCACCCGGCGCCGTCTCCGTTTCCGTGCCCGCCCTGGGCTATCTTGTCTGCGTTTCCGAAGGTTGAGCGTGACCGTCCAGATTATCGAGTCTCCCCGGGCCCGCTCCGACGCCGCCGAATGGTGGCGCGGCGCGGTCGTCTATCAGGTCTATCCGCGCAGTTTCGCCGACTCGAACGGCGACGGCGTCGGCGATCTGAAGGGCATCACCGACCACCTCGACCACATCGCCTCCCTGGGGGTCGACGCCGTCTGGCTGTCGCCCTTCTTCACCTCGCCGATGAAGGATTTCGGCTACGACGTCGCGGACTACTGCGACGTCGATCCGATCTTCGGCACGCTCGCGGACTTCGACGTCCTGATCGACAAGGCCCACCGCCTCGGCCTGCGCATCATCACCGACCTGGTCTTCGCCCACACCTCGGATCTGCACGCCTGGTTCCGCGAGAGTCGTCAGTCGCGCACCAATCCAAAGGCGGACTGGTACGTCTGGGCCGACGCCAAGGCCGACGGTTCGCCGCCGTCGAACTGGCAGTCCGTCTTCGGCGGTCCCGCCTGGACCTGGGACGCCCGGCGCGGCCAGTACTACATGCACAACTTCCTGCCGGAGCAGCCGCAGCTGAACCTGCATCTGCCGGCGGTGCAGGACGCCCTGCTGGACGCGGCGCGCTTCTGGCTGGACCGGGGCGTCGACGGCTTCCGCTTCGACGCCATCAATTTCTCGATGCACGACCCGCTGCTGCGGGACAATCCGCCCCTGCCGCCCGGCGGCAAGCGGACCCGGCCGTTCGACTTTCAGGACAAGGTCCACAACCAGTCCCAGCCCCAGATCGCCGACTTCCTCAAACGCGTCCGCGCCCTGACCGACAGCTATGGCGGCCGCTTCACCGTGGCCGAGGTCGGCGGCGACCACGCCGAGCGCGAGATGCAGGCCTTCACCGCCGGCGACGACCATCTGAACAGCGCCTACGGCTTCCTCTACCTCTATGCGCCAGAGCTGCACGAGCAGCTGGTCCGCGAGGGGGCCGAGGCCTGGCACGGCCGCGACGGCCAGGGCTGGCCCTCCTGGACCTTCTCCAACCACGACGCCCCGCGCGCCATCTCACGCTGGGCCGGAAGCCGCGACCTCGCCGCCTTCGCCGAGATGGCGATGCTGCTGCTGATGTGCCTGCGCGGCAACGTCTTCATCTACCAGGGCGAGGAGCTGGCCCTGCCCCAGGCCGATGTGCCGTTCGAGCGCCTGGTCGATCCCGAGGCCATCGCCAACTGGCCGCAGACGCTCGGCCGCGACGGCGCCCGCACGCCGATGCCGTGGATCGGCGACCGCCCCCACGCCGGCTTTTCGATCGCCGAGCCCTGGCTGCCGGTCGACCCGCGCCATTTCGCCCTCGCCGTCGACCGGCAGGAGGCCGATCCGTCGTCGATGCTCAACGTCACCCGCCGGCTGGTCGCCCTGCGCAAGGCCCATCCGGCCCTGACCCGCGGCGACATGCGGATGGTCGACATCGCCCCCGGCCTGCTCGCCTTCGAACGCGTCCTGGCCGGCCAAAGCCTGCTGTGCGTGTTCAATCTGGGGGAACGGTCCGTGGCCTGGACGGCGCCCGCCGGGTGGCGCCCGGTCGAAGCCGTCAATCTGGAAGCCGGGTCCGGCGGCGCCCTGCCGCCGATGGCCGGCCTGGTCCTCGCCAAGGCCGCCGGATGACCTCAGCCGCCGCAGCTCTCGCGCACGATCAGGTCGGTCGGGATCCGTTCCGACCGGCCGACGGAGTCGCCGGGGTTGTCGAGCAGTTTGGACACCAGCAGCCGGCCCGCCTTCATCGTGTCCTGGGCGATGGTCGACAGGGCGGGGCGGGCGTAGCGGCTGAACGGCACATTGTCGAAGCCGATCACCGAGACATCCTCCGGCACCCTCAGTCCGGCGTGCAGCAGGGCCCGCACCGCCCCGAGCGCGATCTGGTCCGAGGCGCAGACCACGCCGTCGAAGTCGACGCCCCGGCGGATCAGGCTGTCGACCGAGGCCTCGGCGGACTCGACCTCGAAATGGGCTTCCATGATCAGGTCCGGATCGACCTCAAGGCCCGCCTTCGCCAGCGCCTCCAGATAACCCCGGTGCCGCTGCATCGCCTCGGGCGGATCGAGATCGCCCAGGAAGACGATCCTTTTGCGGCCCAGGCGGGCCAGATGCAGGGTCGCGCGCCGGCCTCCCGCCAGATTGTCCGAGCCGACCGAGCAATACAGCTGGTCCGGCATCTCGGCGCCCCAGACCACGAACCGCCCATCGGTCTCGGCCAGCCGGTTCAGACTCTGGTGCAGAAAGCTCTGGCCGAGAAAGATCACGCCGTCGGCCCGCGTATTCATGGCCGCCGACAGGTCATCGTAGCTGGTCGGGGCGAAGTGGCTGAGGATCACGTCGCAGTCGCGCTCGCGCGCCGCCTCGCCGACGCCCGCCAGCAGTTCAAGAAAGAAGGGGTCGCTCAACCGTCCCTCGCGCCCCTGCGGCCGCGGTGTCACAAGGGCGATGACCCCGTCGGCGCCGATCGGCCCGGCTGGCATGTAGCGGCGGAACGGATAGTCGTGCTCCCGCGCCAGCTTCCAGATCAGCTGCTTGGTCCGGGCGTTGACCGCCGGACTGTCGTTGAGCGCGCGCGAGGCCGTCGAAATCGACACGCCCGCCAGCTTGGCCAGATCCTCCAGGCGGGTGTTGCGGCGGCTCACGTTTGGTTTCCTGCTGATGGCGGGCCTGCAAAATTTGCTGCAAACCTTGCTTGTTCTGCGCCGCGCGAGCGGCGTCTGGCAAGTCCCTTTGCGTGGAGTTCGTCCCGATGCTGAACCGCCGTTCGTTGATCACCGCCGGCGCCGCGGTCGCCGCGGTTCCCGCAAGCGCCGCCGCCCAGGACGCGGCCGCGACGTCCGGCGCCCAACCCGGCTCCGCGACCGCGGCCTCGCCGGAAGGGGTCATCTCCGTCGAGGTGACCGCCAATAACGACGGCTTCGTCTCGTATTCCGTCAGCCGCCTCGGCCGCCCGGTCATCGCCTCCTCGCGGATGGGCTTCCTGCTGACCGACGCCCGCAAGCTGGAGCGCGCCTTCGGCATCCTCTCGCAGTCGGTGACCAGTCACGACGATACCTGGGAGCAGCCGTGGGGCGAGCGCCGCTTCATTCGCAACCGCTATAACGAGCTGCGCATCCAGCTGCAGGAGCGCTGGGGCGACATGCGCCGGATGGACGTGGTCTTCCGCCTCTATGACGACGGCCTCGGCTTCCGCTACGAATTCCCGGAGCAGGACAACCTGAAGACCGTCAACATCGGCGCCGAGCTGACCGAGTTCACGGTCGCCGACCCAGGCACAGCCTGGTGGATTCCAGCCTTCGAGTGGAACCGGGAGGAGTACCTCTACAACCGGACCCCGATCTCCGCCGTCGGGGTCTGCCAGACGCCGATCACCATGCGGTTCGACGACGGGACCCACCTGTCGATCCACGAGGCGGCCCTCGTCGACTATTCCGGCATGAACCTGCGTCATGTCGAGGGCGGCAAGTTCCGCGCCATGCTGACCCCCGGCCTGACCAGCGCCGCGGTCGTCCGCGAAGCCCCCTTCCACACGCCCTGGCGCACGATCCAGATCGCCGACCAGGCCGGCGGCCTCGTCGAATCCAGCCTCATCCTGAACCTCAACGAGCCCAACAAGCTGGGCGACGTCAGCTGGTTCAAGCCGATGAAATACGTCGGCATCTGGTGGGACATGCACCTCGACACCCGCAGCTGGAACTCGGGTCCGAAACACGGCGCCACCACCGAATACACGCTCAAACACATCGACTTCGCGGCCGAGCACGGCTTCGGCGGGGTGCTGGTCGAGGGCTGGAACGTCGGCTGGGACGGCGAGTGGTTCGGGACCGGCTGGAACTACAGCTTCACCCGGCCCTACCCCGACTTCGACATCGAACGGGTCGCCGCCTACGCCCGCGACAAGGGCGTCGAGATCGTCGGCCACCACGAGACCGGCGGCAACGCCTTCTTCTACGAACAGCAGCTCGACGCCGCCTTCGCCCAGATGCAGCGCTTCGGCTGGCATTCGGTGAAGACCGGCTATGTCGCCGACGCCGGCGGCGCCCGGGTCGGGACCGGCGACGGCCAGTCCGCCCTCGCCTGGCACGAGGGTCAGGCCATGGTCCGTCACCACCAGAGGGTGGTCGAGACGGCCGCCCGCTATCAGGTGGCGGTCAACGCCCACGAGCCGGTCAAGGACACCGGCCTGCGCCGGACGTATCCGAACACCATCAGCCGCGAGGGCGCGCGCGGCATGGAGTATTCGGCCTGGGGTCAGCCCTCGAACCCGCCGGAGCATGAGCCCAACCTGGTCTTCACCCGTCTGCTGGCCGGGCCGATGGACTACACGCCGGGCATCTTCGGCATGCAGACCCGCGTCCCCGAGGGCGTGGCCACCACCTGGGCCAAGCAGCTGGCCTTGTATGTGGTCATCTACAGCCCGATCCAGATGGCCGCCGACCTGCTCGAGAACTACGAGAAGAACCCGGCTCCCTTCCAGTTCATCAAGGACGTCGCCGTAGACTGGGAGGACACCCGGGTGCTGAACGGCGAGGTCGGCGACTTCGTCACTATCGCCCGCAAGGACCGCCAGTCGGACCAATGGTTCCTCGGCTCGATCACCGACGAGAATCCCCGCGTCCTGACCGCCGCCCTCGGCTTCCTCGATGCGGGCCGCCGTTACCGCGCCGAGATCTACGCCGACGGTCCGGGCGCCAACTACACCACCCGCCGCGAGGCCATCGACATCTCGACGCGCGAGGTCACCTCGGCCGACGTCCTGACCCTGCGTCTCGCCCCCGGCGGCGGCCAAGCCATCCGCTTCGTCCCGCTCGGAAGGGCCCGCCGTTGACCACCATCACGCCAGAGGGGGCCGCGCCCAGCTCGCCCGCGCCCCTGACCGACCGCCCCCGTCTCAGCGGCTGGGCCATCTGGAACATGTGCGTCGGCTTCTTCGGCATCCAGATCGGCTTCGGCCTGCAGAACGCCAACACCAGCCGCATCTTCCAGACCCTCGGCGCAGAGGTCGACAGCCTCGCCATCCTGTGGATCGCCGCCCCCCTGACCGGCCTGCTGGTCCAGCCGGTGATCGGCTATTTCAGCGACCGCACCTGGACGCCGCTCGGTCGCCGCCGTCCCTATTTCCTGGTCGGCGCGATCCTCACGACCCTGGCGCTCGTGGTCATGCCGCACTCGCCCTGGCTCTGGATGGCGGCCTCCATGCTGTGGATCATGGACGCCTCCATCAATGTCACCATGGAGCCGTTCCGGGCCTTCGTTGGCGACAACCTGCCCGAGGAACAGCGCACGACCGGCTATGCGATGCAGAGCTTCTTCATCGGCGCCGGCGCGGTCCTCGCCTCCTGCCTGCCGTGGATCCTGACCGAGTGGTTCTCGGTCGCGGCCACCGCCCCCGAGGGCGTGGTGCCGATGGCGGTGCGCATCTCCTTCTACGTCGGCGCCGCCGCCCTGCTGGCCGCCGTCCTCTGGACGGTCTTCACCACCCGCGAATACAGCCCCGAACAGATCGACGCCTTCGAGGCCGGTCGCGACGCCGCCCCCGCCGCCGCCCGCTCGCAGAGGGCCTGGTACACAGGCGGCGTGCTCTGGGCCCTCGTCGGCGCTCTCGGCGTGGCGGCGGTGGGCGCGCTGGATCTGCAGAAGGAACTCTACCTCCTCGCCGGCTTCATCCTCGCCTTCGGCCTGATGCAGATGATCGTCGGGGCGCTCGCCGCCGCGGGCCGCTCCAACCCCCTGTCCGACATCATGGGCGACATCTTCGCCATGCCGAAAACCATGCAGGGCCTGGCCGTGGTCCAGTTCTTCAGCTGGTTCGCCCTGTTCGCCATGTGGATCTACATGACCCCGGCTGTCACCGCCGTGCATTTCGCCTCGCCCGATCCGACCTCGGCCGGCTACGGCGAGGGGGCCAACTGGGTCGGGGTGCTGATGGGCGTCTACAACGGCGTCGCCGCCCTGGCCGCCTTCCTGATCCCGGTCATCGCCCACCGGACCGGCCTGCGCGGGGCGCACGCCATCAATCTGACCCTCGGAGCCGCCGGCATCCTCGGCGTCTTCCTGATCCGCGATCCGCAGTGGCTGTGGCTGCCGATGATCGGCGTCGGCTTCGCCTGGGCCAGCATCGTCTCGATGCCCTACGCCATCCTCGCCAACGCCGTGCCGGGTCGGAAAATGGGCGTCTACATGGGCGTCTTCAACATCTTCATCGTCGTGCCCCAGCTGGTCGCCGCCACCATCCTCGGCGCCGTGCTCAAGGGCGTTTTCGGCGGCCAGCCGATCTGGGCCCTCGCCCTCGGCGCCGCCAGCTTCCTGATCGCCGCCGGCGCCAGCCTGCTGGTTCCCGCCTCCCCTTCCGTCGCCCGTCCGTGAGTTCCGCCATGCGTCTCCCCACCGTCTTGCTGTCCGGCGTCGCCGCCCTCGCCCTGACGGCCGCCGCGCCCGCCCTCGCCCAGGTCGCTCCCGGCGCGCCCGGCGAGACGCCCACCTGGGTCAACGCCGCCAAGACCGGCGCCGGCGCCTCCTACGAAGCCTATGTCGACGGCCAGTACCGCGACGGCGGCCCGACCGGCGACGTCTCCCGCGTCTGGTTCTCCATCGCCGACGGCGTCCTGACCGAGACCATGTACGGCCTGATCCACGAGGCCCAGATCAAGCAGCTACGCTTCGCCGTCGTGACCGAAGACGGCCTGTCGGTCGAGGGGACCGACACCACCCACCGCACGGAATATCTGCACGTCGACGCCGAGGGGCGCCCCCTGTCGCCGGCTTACCGGGTGATCACCACGGACAAGCAGGGCTGCTACGAAATCGAGAAACGCATCTACGTCAGTCCGGACGATCAGGCGCTTGTGGTGCGCGCCACCATCCGGGCCCTGCGCGGCGACATCACGCCCTACCTGCTGCTCGAGCCGCACATGGCCAATACGGGTGTTGGCGATCGGGGCTGGCATTCGACCGCCCCTCTCACCCAGCCGACGTCGGACGGCTCGACCAGCTACAGCGTGCTCCACGCGGCGGAGGGCGATGTTCACCTCGCGCTGTGGGCCAGCGCCGCGTTCGAGGCCCAGAGCGTCGGCTTCGTCGGCGTCTCCGACGGCTTGACCGATCTCGCCGACGGCCGTCTGGACCACGCCTACGCCTCCACCGGCCCCGAGGGCGGCAACATCATGCTGACCGGCGCCCTGCCGGTGCTTCGGACGGGGGAATCCCTGTCCCGCGATTTCGTCATCGGCTTTGGCGACAGCGAGCCCGGCGCGGTGCGCGAGGCGACCCGACCGTTCGTGACCGGCCTCGACGAGGTCCTCGCCCGCTTCAACGGCGAGGGCGACCGGATCGGCTGGGAGGACTACATCGCCTCCCTCGACCAGCTCCCCCGCCTCGCCGAACAGTCCACCGACGGCGGCAAGCTGGCATACGCCTCCGCCCTGATGCTGAAGGTGCAGGAGGACCGCACCCACGCCGGCGCCCTGATCGCCTCCCTGTCGAATCCGTGGGGCGACACCGTCGACGCGAGCAACCCCTCGACCGGTTACAAGGCCGTCTGGCCGCGCGACTTCTATCAGGTGGCCATGGCCCTGCTGGCCCTCGGCGACGAGGACACCCCCCTCGCCGCCTTCCGCTACCTGCCGCAGGTCCAGGTCGACGCGGAGACGCCGGGCAACACCGGCGCCACCGGCTGGTTCCTGCAGAAGACCCACGTCGACGGCGAGATCGAATGGGTCGGGGTCCAGCTCGACCAGACCGCCATGCCGATCATGCTGGGCTGGAAGCTGTGGAAGGCGGGCCTCGTCTCCGACGCCGAGCTGACGACCATGTACGGCCGCATGATCAAGCCGGCCGCCGACTTCCTCGTCGACGGCGGGAAAGTCGGCCTGCTGTGGAACGACCGCCAGATCACACCGCCCTGGACCCAGCAGGAGCGCTGGGAAGAGCAGGAGGGCTATTCCCCCTCCACCACCGCCGCCGTCATCGCCGGCCTGACCACGGCCGCCGACATCGCCCGCGCTTCGGGCGACGTGGCCTCGGCCGCCCGCTACCAGACCGCCGCCGACGACTATGCGTCGAAGGTCGAGGCGAGGATGTTCACCACCAATGGCGAATGGGGCGACGGTCAGTACTTCGTCCGCATCACCCGCAACGAAGACCCCAACGACAAGGCCCCGATCGGCGAGAACAACGGCCAGCCCGCCCATGCGGAAGACAGGATCGTCGACGGCGGCTTCCTCGAACTGGTCCGCTACGGCGTCCGCGCCCCCGACGCCCCCTCGATCCTCGCCACCCTGCCCGAGTACGACGACCAGACCCGCGAGGACCGCTTCCGCGTCCGCTACGACGTCAACGGCGTTCCCGCCTTCCGCCGCTACGGCAACGACGGCTATGGCGAACAGACCGACACGGGCGAAAACTACGGCGTCGGCGGCGAGATGCACTCCGGCCAGCGCGGCCGCCTGTGGCCCTTCTTCACCGGCGAGCGCGGCCACTACGAACTGGCGGCCGTGCTGAACAATCCGCCCGCCGACGCCGGCTGGACCGAGGCTCGCCTCGCCGGCATCCGCCAGACATACGTGCGCGGCATGGAGTCCTTCGCCAATGGCGGACTGCTGCTGCCCGAGCAGGCCTGGGACGGCGTCGGCCACCCCACGGCCCACGGCTACCAGCCCGGCCAGGGCACCAACTCCGCCACGCCGCTGGCCTGGACCCACGCCGAATACATCAAGCTGCTGCGCTCCCTCGCAGACCGCGCCATCTGGGACCGCTATCAGCCGGTCGAGGATCGGTACGCGCGCTGACGCTGGCGGTCGGGCCCGGCTGGCGGTAACGAGGACGGATGACCAACGGCCCCGTCCTCGTCACCGGTTCGGCCGGTTTCATCGGCTTTCACACCGCGCGGCGGCTTCTGGCCCGCGGCGAGACGGTGATCGGTCTCGACAATCTCAACAGCTACTATGACCCGGCGCTCAAACACGCCCGGCTGGAGCGGCTGCAGGCTGAGCCGAACTACGTCCACCACACCCTCGACCTCGCCGACCGCCCCGGCATGACCGCGCTGTTCGCCGACCATTCGCCGCGCCGCATCGTCCACCTCGGGGCCCAGGCCGGGGTCCGCTACAGCCTCGAACACCCCGAGAGTTACGTCGACTCCAACGTCGTCGGCTTCCTGACCATCCTCGAGGGCGCCCGCGCCGTGCGGGCCAAGCATCTGGTGTTCGCCTCGACCAGCTCCGCCTTCGGGGCCAACGGCGCCCTGCCCTTTTCGGTGAGGCAGGGCGTGGCGCACCCGATGACCGTCTACGCCGCCACCAAGATCGCCAATGAGGCGATGGCGCACAGCTACTCCCACCTGTTCGGCTTTCCCTCGACCGGTCTGCGCTTCTTCACCGTCTACGGACCGTGGGGCCGGCCGGACATGGCGCTGTTCAAATTCACCCGGGCGATCCTCGAGGGGCGGCCGATCGACGTCTACGGCCACGGCGAAATGGAGCGCGACTTCACCTATGTCGACGACATCGTCGACGGCGTGGTTGCGGCGCTCGATCGTCCCGCCGCCATCGATCGCGACTGGGACGCGATGAAGCCGAACCCCTCCACCAGCGGCGTCGCCCCATGGCGCATCCTCAACCTCGGCGCGGGGCGACGCGAGCAGCTGATGCGCTACATCGCGGTGCTGGAAGAGGCGCTGGGCCAGAAGGCCACGCTCAACCTGATGCCGGTCCAGGACGGCGACGTCGCCCGCACCGAGGCCGATGTGACCGAGACCCGCGCCGCCCTCGGCTACGCCCCCTCGACCCCCATCGAGGTCGGGGTGAGGCGGTTCGTCGACTGGTACCGCGACTTCTACGGCCTCTGACGCCAAGACCCGGACAAACAAAAGGGCGGAGCCGTCGCCGGCCCCGCCCTTCGCTGTCTTCGCCGTTCCGTTACTCGACCGGCCGGCCTTCGCTATCGACCACCTGCACGTCGCCGTAGCCGAGAGCGCGGATCTTCGGCTCGATCGTCGCCCGGTCTCCCACGATCACCCAGGTGGTCGGGCCTTCGCCCACGATGGTCCGCGCCGCCTCGGTCGCCCGCTGCGCGTCCATGCTGCTGACCTGCTGGGCGTAGGTGTCGTAATAATTTTCCGGCACGCCCCAGACGACCATGTTCTGGAGCTCGCCGGCGATGGCGCCGTTGGTCTCCCAGTTGCCGGCCAGACCCTGCACCATGTTGGCGCGCGCCGCCTGGATCTCCGCATCGGTCAGCGGCCGCGAGCCGACCACGTCGCTGAACTCGCGGCGCAGCTCAGCCAGGCTCTCGGCCGTCTTGTCCGACTGCACCCCGGCACTGACCATATAGACCCGCTCGCCGCGGCCGAAGGGCACGCCGCCCCCGGCCCCGTAGGACCAGCCCTTGTCCTCGCGCAGGTTCATGTTGATGCGGCTGGTGAAGGCTCCGCCGAGGGCGGTGTTCATCGTGTCGATCGCCGCCTCGGTGGTCGGGTCGAAGGCCGGAACCACGCGGCCCGCCACGATGGTCGACTGCGGGCCGGCGCGGTCCACGATCAGGATGCGCGGCTGGCCGCCGGCGTCGGGCGCGTCGGCCGGGCCGGGTCTGGCCGGCGTCGGCGAGGCCGGCGCGCGCCAGTTGGCGAAGGCGCGCTCCAGCTTCGACGTCAGCTCGGTCAGGCTGGTGTCGCCGACGACGACGAGGGTGGCGTTGTCGGGCCGGAACCAGGTCTGGTGCCAGGCCTCCGCATCGGCCGGGCTCAGCGAGCCGACCGTGGCCTCGGTGCCCGAGGTCGGGCGCCCATAGGGGCTGCCGGGGCCGTACATCTCCTGGCTCAGCACGCGCCGGGCGATCGCGCCCGGGTTACGCCCGGCCTGCTGGATGCCGGCGATCTGCTGGGTGCGGGCGCGTTCGAAATCCTCGGCCCGGAAGGCCGGGTTCAGGATCACGTCGGCGAAGAGGTCCAGCGACGGATCGAGCCGCGAGGACAGGGCGGTCATCGACACATTGGTCGAGTTCGAGCCCGAGCCGGCGCCCAGGGTCGCGCCCAGCAGCTGCAGCCGGTCGCTGATCTCCAGCGCGTCGAGGGTGTCGGTGCCGTTGGTCATCACCGACGGCGTCAGCTGGGCCAGGCCCGCCTTGGCGTCCGGATCGACCACGGCCCCGGCGTCGAGGATCAGGTTCATGCTGACCGTCGGCACGCTCTCGCGACGCACGAACATCACCTTCAGCCCGTTGGACAGCTGGGCCCGCTCGATGGTCGGGAACACCGCCTGCGGGGCCTCGCCCGGGGTCGGGACGCCGAGGCTGCGATCCACGCCGGTCGCCTGGGCGGCGTAGTCGGGGAAGGGCAGGACCTCCAGCGAATAGCTGCCGTCGCTCAGCCACTCGCGACCGACCTGGGTCAGGTCCGCCGGACGCGCCGAGACGATGCGTTGGTAGGACTCGCGCCACGCGCCGGGATCGCCGTGATAAACTTGGCTCTCGGCGAGGATGTCGGACTTGCCGCCGAAGCCGCCGATCCGCTCAAGTCCGCGCACGAAGCCGGCGCCGACGCTGGTCCGCGCCCGCTCCAGCTCCGCCGCCGTCGGCCCGTCACGCAGCAGCCGCGCCATCTCCTCGTCGACGATGGCCTCGATCCTCTCGAGGTCCTGGCCGGGCTTGGCGGTGACCATGACCAGGAACTGGCTGCCGATCTCGCTTTCCGAGTTGAAGGCGGCGACCTGGGTGGCGATCTGGTCGTCGAACACCAGCCGCTTGTAGAGGCGCGAGTTGCGCCCCGACGACAGCACCTGGGCCAGCATGCCGAGGTGATCGGCCTCGGCCGACCCCGCCGGCGGGGTGTTCCAGACCTTGTAGAGACGGGGCTGACCGACGCGGTCATACATGACCTCGCGCTGTTCGCCGGTCATCCGCGCGATCATCTGCACGGGCTGGGTGACCGGGGGTCCGGGCGGAATGTCGCCGAAATAGCGCTGCACCTTCTCGCGCGCCTGTTCGGGCGTGATGTCGCCGGCCAGCACGATCGTCGCATTGGCCGGCCCATAGTAGTCGCGGAACCATTGTTGCACGGTGGGCAGGTCGGCCGCGTTCAGGTCGTCCATCGAGCCGATCACCGTATGGCCGTACGGATGGTCATCCGGATAGGTGGCCGCGGTGATCGCATTCCACACCCGGCCATAGGGCTGGTTCTCGCCCTGGCGCTTCTCGTTCTGCACCACGCCGCGCTGCTCATCGAGGCGCGCCTGATCGATGGCGCCCAGAAGGTGGCCCATCCGGTCGCTCTCCAGCCACAGGATCGAGTCCAGCGCCGATGTCGGGACGTTCTGGAAATAGTTGGTGCGGTCGGTGTTGGTGGTGCCGTTCTGGTCCGTGGCGCCCAGCAGCTCCGTGCCCTTGAAGAAGTCGGTGTTGTAGTTCTCGGACCCGTTGAACATC